>JBFWYU010000075.1:0-5634 GCA_050186075.1 Bacteroidia bacterium | reverse complement strand
GCGAAATTGCTCCCGGTGTATCAGAGAGGGTTACGCAGGGAGAAATGAATGCTGGAGTGGATGATGAAAGACACATCACCGCTTTAAAACTTACAAATTGGTTCTTAACCAAAGTTGCTACCGAAGCTGTTCCGGGGATATCCATGATCGCAAGCCAGGCTGAAGTAAATGACGGTGAGGATAATTCAAAATTCGTTACCCCAGCCAAACTCTCAGCATACGTTGCCGATAAGCTCACTGGCTTATGGGAAGATAAGGGATTGATAAATGCTTCAACCAATCCAAACTATCCGGCTGGTCAGGTTGGGGATGCTTACACGATCAGCGTAGCTGGTAAAATAGGTGGTTTATTTGGAGACGATGTACAGGTAAGGGATGTTATTTATTGTACTCAGAACAATCCCGGAGGCGATAAAGAAACAGCAGGCTTTGCATGGAATATTATTCAATCGAATTTAGTTCAGGCGACTGAATCCATTGCGGGTTTTGCTCAAATTGCTTCACAGGCAGAAATTACGGCTGGAGTAAATAATACCAAATTTCTTACTCCATTAAAACTTATAACATGGTTTGCTGCTCAACTTGCAACCGAAGCACAGGCCGGTATTTCCGAACGGGCAACACAAGCTGAAGTAAATGCAGGTGTGGATGATCTAAGACATATCACTCCTTTAAAATTAGTTACCTGGTTTGCATCACAGCTTGCTACCGAAGTTCAAGCAGGAATTTCAGAACGTGCAACTCAGGCGGAAGTAAATGCAGGAGCAGATGATACAAGCTATGTATCTCCGCTCAAATTGACCACGCTGTTAAATGCAGTTGTACAACAGGCTACTGAAGTTATCAAAGGTATAGCAGAAATTGCTACACAAGCCGAAGCTGATGCAGGTGTGGACGACACCCGTATTATCACACCTCTGAAATTACAAGTAAGATTAAATAATTATATCAATCGTGAATCTATCTTTTTGCTCCCGGTAGCAAACGTTAATCCCAATTTCAATTTTACTCCGGGAAGAAATCAAATTGCCATCATAAACGGAAACCTTGTTGTGGTAAGAGATTTCAGGTTTAAACCGAGTATTGTTCCTGCGGTAGTTGCAACCCATGTATTGAATTTTCCAAAACCTGTGAATGGAGGTCCGGGCTTTTCTGGGATATTACTGAGCAACCAGGGACAACGGTTTATGTATAGTATTGATAGCAATGGCAGGGTATCATTGTTTGGAACATTCAATGATGCGAATGATGAGTTGCTTTTCAATATCAATCCTTACGTTGCAAAATTCCCATTAGAGTTTCACCCAACGCAACCACCATCCTAAAAAATTGAAAAACAATGGCAGGTGGCGGATATGACAGCGATCTTAATCTCAATAATGTTAAGCTATTAGGAGATTTCCCGATTGAACATTCTCTCGGTGGACATGGTATTGCGGATAGTCAGGAAGCAAATAAGTACACTGTAACGCTTACCCCTCCTATTACGCAATACCGTACCGGAATGCCCTTGAATGTTATTTTCAATATTACCAATGAAGACAGTGCAACACTGAATGTAAATAACAAGGGAGAAGTTATCATCAAAAAGATCGTTGAAGACACGTTAGTTAATCTTTCTTCCAAGGATCTTGTCGTTGGAAAAGTTTACCTGCTGGTGTATGATGGTCAATTTTTCCAACTCGCTAATCATGTAACGCCTCCGCTGATCGTTTTTCCCATTGCTTCGGAAACAGTAATGGGAAGGATTGAAATTGCTACACAGGCCGAAGTCAATGAGGGCGTGGACAATCAAAGAGCAGTTACGCCTCAAAAACTCGCACAGTATGTAGCCGATAAGGTTACCGGACTTTGGGAAGACAAAGGATTAATTGATTGTTCTCTTAATCCAAATTATCCCGCAGGACAAAAAGGAGATGCCTACACTGCAAGCATTGCAGGAAAAATTGGAGGTCCAGGCGGAACAGATGTACAGGTGCGTGATGTGATCTATTGCAGAGCGGATAATCTCGGAGGCAATGAACTCACAACAGGAGCATCATGGAATGTGATACAAGGAAACCTGGTACAAGCAACAACTGCGCTTGCAGGAATTGCCCGGATAGCGACACAAGCAGAAGTAACATCAGGATTAGATGATACCAAATTCATTACGCCATTAAAGCTCATAACATTTTTAAACAGCAGAACCAAGATGAGAACACAAATTCGTTTTCAATCCGATTCACTTCCTGAATCAGAGGTATTGTCAGCCGGGGCAGCAGAGTATCATTTCGGTATTATACCTGTAACCGGTATTCCGGCAGGATCTACTATACGGCAGGCCTCGTTGTCCTGGGAAGGATATATCAGGAATTTGGATGTAAATAATCCAAACAGCTTTGACAGCGGAAATTTCGCCATGCAGCGGGACGGCAGTCCCTTCAGCAATTATCTGAACGTAACAACCAAACTCCAGTTAGGACCAGGTCAGATCACCTTCTTCCGATATGTGGAAGATGATGTAAAGAACCTCACCATTGGCAACGGAACTTACCTTACCAAATTCACCAATTTAAGCGCATTGGGAAGCAGTATCGCTATTGCCGGACACTGGACACTCGAAATTGATTATGAAACGCCTTAAACCTTAATAAAATGGATTATATAAAACTAATAGCCATACTATTCAGCGCAACCGGTTTTTGGAAATTGGTAGAACTGCTGATCCGTTTCCGCTCGGATAATAGAAAACAATCCGCTGAGATCAGAAACCTGAATGCACAATCGGAAAAACAAATCTCTGAGAACTGGATTCAATGGTCGCAAACGCTTGAAAAAAGAGTAAAAGAACTGGAAGCCGTTGCTGAAGAAAACAAAGAGCTGGAGAAACAGATCGAGAGCCAGCGTGAACGAATTGTTGAGCTGGAAAAGAAAGTAGATCACGTAGAGAAAGAAAACGAACAGCTACGCAATCAATTAAAGGAACTATCAAAAACACAAGAGCATGAATGACCAAAGCAAAGGGATGAAAGTCCTTTACACATTATTTCTGCTTGCCATAACTGCAAGCACGATCCTTAATTTATATGATCGCTTTGCTCCTAAAGAAAAAGAATGCAAGTGTAAAGAAAAGGACAATGGGTAGCTTCACTCCAATATGGAAGGGTACAAAAGGGTTTGAAGGTGGGTATCAGCAGTTAGCAAATGATTCTGCTAATTATTGTCCTGCCAAAGGAAAGCCTGGCAGCAAACTAATCGGAACAAAGTTTGGTATTTCGGCTATTGCCTATGGCGACTATTTTCAGCGATGCCCGACTGTTGAAGAAATTAAAAATCTCACTCCTGAACTTGCACAGAAGATTGCAAAAACAAAATTTTGGGATGCTGTTCAGGGAGATAAAATTAAAAGCCAGCCTGTTGCACACTTGGTATTTGACAGCGTATATGGTTCCGGTAGTTACGGGCCACTTCATACTCGTCAGGCCATTAATAAATTGATGGGCGCTGGTACTGTTCAGGAATACAAGTCCTTTGAGCTGTCGGATAACGAGGTCGAAAAGATAAACAGTCTTCCAGATAATAAATTCTTTACCGTCTTATCGGATATCAGAAAGAGTTTTTTCAAAGGGCTTACTTATGAAAAAGGCTATTTAAACCGGATGGCGAAAATAGTTGCCATGTATTCAACAGGATTTTTCTCTGATGCGGAAGAAGTAGTAAAGGAACATAAAGGTGGAGTTGTGATAGGAATAACAGTGATTGCTTTGGGAATAGGAGCTTTTTTTCTGATAAGACATTTGGTAAAAAAGAAGTCGCTTGCTACTAAGCATGTAAAAAAATGAAATTTACGATGAAGATTACTCGCAAACAAATTTATTGGGGACTTGGGATAACAGCCAGTTTAATTACCATTGGTGTCCTCGTTCACAGGAACAGGAAAAAAATAAAAGAGCTTGCTGAAGATGCCGCAGAAAAAGCCCAAAGCTGGCTTCGCCCGGTAGTTGCTAAGATTACAAGCAAGTTCGGATATCGTACCGATCCCAAAACAGGCAAGCAAAATGCCTTTCACAATGGAATTGACTTAGCTGTTGCGTTAAATACTCCTATTAAAAGTCCAATGCCGGGTATTGTGGATGCAGTTACTTCAGTAGGTGATGGTGGAAACCAGGTTATCATTAAGCATGATAATGGCTATAAAACCGGCTACGCACACCTTTCCAAGCAGCTGGTTAAGAAAGGCGATAAAATAAAACAAGGTGATGTTATTGGCTTATCAGGCAGTACCGGAAAGAGTACAGGGCCACATTTACATTTTACCCTTACTGATCCTTCAGGTGCAAAAGTTGATCCGCAGAAGATGATTTATTCAAATGTTGTATAGTCTTTATCTCTGAAATATCTGTTTGCCTAAAGGAACTCTGAGTAAGTTCTAGTACTAATTTGCATTTGATACTCACTACCCCTTCAGGTACAAAGGTTGATCCACGAAAAATAATTTACCAGGAGTGGTAATAAATCTTATTATTATAAGTAATTTTTAGCTTGGAATTAACTCACTTACCCATCACTACAATATCAATTTTATTGATCTCTTTTTTTCTTTCAAGTTTTGAATAAACCAATTACTTCATTCTAATTTTATTCAATAGTAAATTAAGTTGCTTAATTTCTTTATCAGATAAATGTTCCACAAGTTCCTCAAAATTCCTGATATCCTTATCCATTTTGGTAACAAGGCTATGACCAATAATATTCAATTTTATATTAATTTTTCGCTTGTTCTTAGGGTCTGGCCTGCGAACTATAAAATTTTTCTCTAAAAGCCTTTCGACCAATCTTGTCACATCCGAACTTTTATCAAGCATTTGTTGCTTAATAGTAGAAATCATCATTGACTTAGGATAATTTTCGTTTAAAATTTTAAGAATATTAAATTGTTGAGCGGTGACATTGTAGGTTTTTAAAATTGCATGGTACCTATTATGCAGCCAGTTATTTGTGAAATAGATATTTACTAATGCTTTTTGCCGGTCATTTACAAAGCTATAAAACTCTAATCCTTCTTTAGTCATATTTATTTGTTTCAAAATACAAAGCTACCAAAAAATCAAAATCGACTACTAAATAAATTATTGATTTTCTTGGTTTTATGCTATTTGCGTCCCTGAGCAGCTCTCGGTTTATTTTAATAAAAATCTATTTCCACGGATAGAAAGGCTTTCAACAATTGAAAACATATCCAAGCAAAAAAACTCAATTTACCGCAATATTTTGGTTATTACTCAAATTGTTAAACGAATATTGTTTAAACATATATAAAAAATATAATTGTATAATGCTGATATACAATATTATAAATTTATGAATGTGCAATTATACTAAACGGAAACTATGTAATGTAAAATAGTTTTCATAGTTTTGTCGCTCTTATATGGAAAAAGGACATCAAAATAAAATTCTTGAAGGCGCCAAGGAACTTTTCTTTATGTATGGATTAAAGAGAGTAACTGTAGATGATATTTGTCGGCATATAGGGATGTCGAAAAAAACTCTTTACTTATTTTTTAAGAATAAAGAAGAATTAATTGAATGTCTACTTGAAAAAAATATTAATGAAAACAAAAAAGAATTTGAACACATATTTAAAAAATC
>JBFWYU010000074.1:0-5827 GCA_050186075.1 Bacteroidia bacterium | reverse complement strand
AATAGTGTCGTTTATCGAAATAATGGAACTTAAAAAATAGGGGTGGCGTTAAGATGGGTGTATTTCAAAAACAAAATACTATGAAAAACTTCTTCTACAATCCCGCAAACACCAACACACGCTTAGCTGTTCTTATTTCGGTAATGGCTTTAATGATGTTTGTTTCCATGCAGGTGAATGCGCAAAATACCAACCTGTATGTTACTACCGAAACACATATTAACGGTAAGGCTTATAAAGGCTACATGGTTACGGTTTATGAAGACCTGTTGGGCAATGGTGATTTCTCGCCTATTGACCAGTTTATGGCTACATCGAGCAAAAACCGTTTTGATATGAAATACAACTCGGCTTACATGATTGACTTTGCAACTCCTGCAGATTTGCACTACACGGTGCAGTTTGATACACACACTGCTAAAACCTCTGAAGACCGCGATTTTGAAATTGATGTTGACTTCAGCAAATTAGATGTAAACGAATATCCCAACACCATTGAAATGGTAACGTTCAATGATGAGGAACAAAACTTTGCTTTCAAACCACTGGTTGACTCTAAAGTGCAGCAGGCAGCGGTTAAATAACACATAGCTCTTCCATGGAGTGCTTCCCGTAGAAATTCCCACAAAGGGCAACGCTGCGGGAAGTTTTTTATAAACCCAACAGATAATAAGGATGAAATTTATTACCACAGGAATTTTAAGTGTCATTTGTTTCAGCGCTGTTGCGCAGCAAAGCCGCATACAAATTATTTCTTCTTCGCCCGAAAAAACTGTTTTGAAGGTTTCGGTTACAGGGTTTGACTGGAAAACGGTGCAAACCGCTGAAGGTACAGCCAAAGTTATTTCGCTGGAGAACGGTGTGCAGATGAATAAACCCGGTGCTCCTGATTTGCCTAAGCTGATGACCATGGTTCCCTTTGCTTCACCGGATGTTAAGATTGAAACCGAGTTTGTAAGCTATACCGATTTTGATAATATGAACGTTGCACTTACAGCCCCTAAAACCGTTGATGTCGATGATGATAATTCTGATTTTAGAAAACATGAAAATTACAGTTCTGATGAGTTTTTTCCGCGCAGAGTAGTGCGCAAAAAGAAACAGAAGTTTTTAAATGATGGTTCGCTCTTGCTGGCTATTCGTCCGGTGCAATACAATGGTGCCACTAAAACGGTGCGCCTCTGGAACGAATTGGTTATTACCATAACTCCCAATACTACGGCACAGGTAGTTTCTGTTCCTGAAACAGCAGCAACTGAACTCACCGTTTACCCCAATCCTTCTTTAGACATATTAACCGTTAGCTATGAATTAGAAAGCCAAAGCACGGTTTCATTAGATGTTTACAACCTTGCGGGACAAACGGTTTATTCTAAAAACAAGGGGACTCAGGCAGCTTGCCTGCAAACAACTACGCTTGATGTTTCGGATTTTGCTCCGGGCATGTATTCGCTGGCACTGCGGACTGATAAAGGAACTACGGTGAAGAGGGTAGTGGTGGAATAAACGACAGCAATCACAAAAATAAAAGCCGCAGAATTATGCGGCTTTTATTTTATCAGGAAAGAGGAGTCTTATTTTTCTGGATGAACAATTAATTATACCTTTAGCAAAACTTAAACAACAAAGCATGACACTAAAATCTACGCTTACCTCAGTTGTAATCACCTTCTTCAGCCTCAGCGCTTTTGCCCAACAAAGTAAAATTGAACTTATTTCTTCCACACCGGATGAGACTGTAATTAAAGTAACCGTAAGCGGTTATGGATGGAAAACGGTGCAAACCCCGCAAGGCGAAGCCAAAGTAATAACCCTTGAAAACGGAACACCCATTTTAAAAGCCGGTGCGCCCGACCTTCCCAAGCTTACCACTTCTGTTATTGTTCCTGATTTAGCGGGAATGAAAGTGAAATCAACAGTGGTTAGTTTTACTGATTTTGAGAATATGGTGATTGCTCCTTCAAAAGGCAATCAATACCGTACTGTAAACATGGATAATGTTGCTTATACGTATGGTGAAGAATTCAGCGGCAATGAATTTTTTCCTGCTGCAACTGCCCAACTAAGAACCCCTTTTATCCTTCGCGATTACAGAGCGCAAACCATTATTATAAATCCTGTTCAATACAATGCGGCAACAAAAACACTGCGCCTTTGCAACGAGTTGTTAATTAAACTAAGTGTGGACGAAAATGCAGCGGTTGTTAATCCTTTTATTCGTGAAAAAGCAGCTGATAAAGTACAAAGCGAATACAAAGAGATTTATAAAAAACAATTCTTGAACTACGCCTCTTTTCAGGAAAAATATACTGCAGTAGCCGAAGAAGGCAACATGCTGATTATAGCCAACACCGCTTACATGAGTGCTATGCAGCCTTTTATTCAATGGAAAAAGCAAAGAGGTATTTCTGTTGAGATGGTTGACATTGCAACCGTAGGAACTACACAGGAGGCCATTAAAAACTACGTTGCCAACTATTATACTACAAAAGGACTTACTTTTTTATTACTGGTGGGTGATGCCCAGCATATTACTCCGTATGCTTCGCCTTACGGTGATTGCGATAATTGCTACGGATACATTTCTGGCGATGATTCATACCCCGAATTATTTGTAGGAAGATTTTCTGCTGAAAGTGTTGCCGATGTAACCACGCAGGTTAACCGTACTATCAAGTATGAAAAATATCCGCAGCCGGGTGCTGCATGGTATGGAACAGGTCTGGGCATTGGTTCTGCTGAAGGTCCGGGTGATGATAACGAAATGGACTTTGAGCATATCCGCAATATTCGCGGCAAGCTTACCAGTTATGGTTATACTGCGGTTAATGAATATTATGATGGCTCGCAGGGTGTGCAGGATGCAGCCGGTGATCCTAACCCGCAAATGGTAGCCGATGCTATTGAAGCCGGAGTAAGTATAATGAATTATTGCGGACATGGCTGGGATAACGGTTGTGCCACTTCAGGTCTGAGCAGCACTGAGGTAGATGCGCTGAACAATGTGGATGCACATCCGTTTTTCTTCTCGGTGGCCTGCGTTAACGGAAACTTTGTGGGACAAACCTGCTTTGGCGAAAGTTGGTTGCGTGCAACGCACAGCACATCGGGCGAGCCGACAGGAGCAATAGGTACTTATATGGCTACCATTAACCAAAGCTGGAGTCCGCCAATGGCCGGACAAGACGAGATGAACGACCTGCTTACCGAAGCGCACCAGAATAACATCAAACGCACCTTTGGTGGTATAGGTATGAATGGTTGCATGCTGATGAATGATGAATACGGAACTGCAGGTGATGAAATGACCGATACCTGGACCTGCTTTGGCGACCCATCGTTTATGGTGCGCACGGCAGCACCAAAGGATATGGTTGTTACCCATGTATTGTATGAAAACGTTGGACTTACAGAACTAACTGTTTACTGCGATGAAGAAGGTGCTACTGTTTCGCTGATGCTGAACGGTGAAATTATAGGAACCGGAACGGTGGTTGGCGGACAGGCTGTTATTTCCTTTACTGCTGTTGATGAACCCGGAACAATTGATGTTACGGTTACTGCTTTTAACACCATGCCTTATTTTGGTACAGTCGAGTTGAATACTACGGTTGGTATCAATGATGCGGGTGTGGTTGGGTTAAGTCTTTTTCCTAACCCGACTTCAGGAATACTGAATATCTCTTATGCACTGGAAAGCCAAAGCGCTGTAAGTGTTGATATTTACACCACAACCGGTCAGCTTGTTTATTCTAAAAACTACGGAACACAGGCGGCAGGATTGCAGAACATCACCCTTGATGCTTCCGGCTTTTCAGCAGGGGTTTATTCGCTGGCTTTGAGGACGGAGAAAGGGAATGCGGTGAAGAGGGTGGTGGTGGAGTAAAACCTGCTTAATTCTGAATGAAACTTGTTCAACTCTGAATGATACTTGTTCAATTCTGAATGAAACTTACTTGCGTTTTTTGAAAATTACGCCTGTATCACCCCCACATTATACGCCTTGGTAATAGGCGCATGGTTGGCCGCTTCAATACCCATGGTAATCCAGGTGCGGGTATCCAAAGGGTCAATGATGGCATCCACTATTAAGCGGGCTGCATTGTAGTACGGGGTAGTTTGACTTTCGTAACGCTCGGTAATCAGTTTCAGGTGCTTTGCTTCGTCTTCGGGCGTAATTTTTTCACCTTTGGCTTTTAGTGAAGCTACTTGAATTTGCAGCAACACTTTTGCAGCTTGTGCACCACCCATTACGGCTATGTTAGCCGTAGGCCATGCAACGATCAGGCGCGGGTCGTATGCTTTTCCGCACATGGCGTAGTTGCCTGCACCGTAGGAGTTGCCAATAATGATGGTGAATTTGGGAACAACCGAGTTACTCATGGCATTCACCATTTTAGCTCCGTCTTTAATAATGCCTCCGTGTTCGCTGCGCGAGCCTACCATAAAGCCCGTTACATCGTGCATGAAAACAAGAGGTATCTTTTTCTGATTGCAGTTCATAATAAAGCGGGCAGCCTTATCAGCCGAGTCGGAATAGATAACACCGCCAAACTGCATCTCACCTTTTTTGCTTTTCACCACCTTGCGCTGGTTGGCAACAATGCCCACTGCCCAGCCGTCAATGCGCGCTAAGCCGCAGAGAATGCTTTTGCCATAACCGGCTTTGTATTCGTCAAATTCGCTGTCGTCCACCAAACGGTGAATAATCTCCAGCATATCGTAAGGCTTCTCCTTTGAATCAGGAAAAATGCCGTACATCTCTTTCGGGTCTTTTTTAGGCGCGGAAGGTTTTATGCGGTCGAAACCGGCTTTGTCGTAATCGCCTATTTTGCTGAATATTTTGCGGATTTCTTTCAGGCAGGCTTCATCGTTCTCGCATTTATAATCGGTAACTCCCGAAATCTCGCAGTGTGTAGTAGCACCGCCCAGCGTTTCGTTGTCTATGTCTTCGCCAATAGCAGCTTTTACTAAGTAAGATCCTGCCAAAAATATAGTACCTGTTTTGTTTACAATCAATGCCTCATCACTCATAATAGGAAGATAAGCGCCACCGGCAACGCAACTGCCCATAATAGCCGAAACCTGCACAATCCCCATTCCGCTCATCACCGCGTTGTTGCGGAAGATGCGCCCGAAGTGTTCTTTATCAGGAAAAATCTCGTCCTGCATGGGAAGGTAAACCCCTGCGCTGTCCACTAAGTAAATAATGGGCAAACGGTTTTCCATGGCAATTTCCTGTGCGCGCAAATTCTTTTTACCTGTAATGGGAAACCATGCACCTGCCTTAACTGTTGCATCGTTGGCAACAATTACACACTGCCTTCCCGAAACATAACCAATCACAATCACCACACCACCGGCAGGGCAACCACCGTGCTCGGCATACATACCCTCGCCTGCAAAGGCACCAATTTCAATCGTCTTGCTGTCTTTATCAATAAGCTTGGCAATGCGCTCGCGAGCCGTAAGCTTGCCCTTTTCGTGTTCCTTTTCAGCGCGGGCTTTGCCACCGCCTTCGTGAATTTTTTCTAATCGTTTGTTCATCGCAGAAATCATTCTGCGCATCACGTCTTCGTTCTTATTGAATTCTAAGTTCATTGTTTAATTTTAAAAAGCGAGCAAAGATATTTTTATTTTAACCACATAGGCACATAGAAACATAGGGTTTCACATAGAAGTCTATGTGCTTTTCTATTGTGCCCTATGTGCCTATGTGGTATAGAAAAAGGCGTTAAGGCGTAAACCTATACCCAACACCTCTTATGGAATGAAAATACTTAGGTTCCTTGGGATTTTCTTCAAAGTATTTACGAAAAGCAACAAT
>JBFWYU010000073.1:0-8254 GCA_050186075.1 Bacteroidia bacterium | reverse complement strand
GTTTCGGTAGTAACATACAGGTTGGTATTTTGCGCATTCACCTGCATGGAAACAAACATCATTAAAGCCATTACCGAAATAAGAACAGCTAAGCGTGTGTTGGTGTTTGCGGGATTGTAGAAGAAGATTTTCATAGTATTTTGTTTTTGAAATACACCCAACATAACGCCACCCCTATTTTTTAAGTTCCTTTATTTCGATAAACGACACTATTAACCACAGAGACACAAAGCCACAGAGAATTTATTTAAAAAAGTATAGCCACAGATTCACAGATTTTTTACGCCTGTCTTTAAAGTATTTAATCTGTGAATCTGTGGCAATCGATCTTCTCCGTGGCTTTGTGTCTCTGTGGTGATACATCTTTAATTCCTAATTTGGCGGCATGAGATTCGTTTTGAATACAGTTTGGCTGTTGCTGCTTCGCCTGCTGGCAGGTATGTTGCTGCTTACGGTATGCCGCTTTCTGTTTCTGCTCAATAACTTTGACTTCTACTATAAAGTACCGCGCACAGAAGTAGCGCAGGCATTTCTATACGGACTACGCTTTGATCTTTCGGCCATGCTCATTTGCCTCTCGCCTTTTATAGTGCTGCATTTTATTCCCGTCTTTCATCAGCAGCCGAAGCCAAAAAAGGTATTGCAATACTTCTATGTGATACTGCTTACGCTCATGTTCTTCTTTAATCTGGTGGATACAGTTTATTTCAAATTCACCTTTACGCGCTCCACGGCCGATATCTTTAAACTCGTATTTGTCAGCAACGATATGGCCATTGTTGGTCCTTCTATTATTATAGACTTTTGGTACATTATTGCGGGATGGATGATGCTTATCTATCTTTCATACAAACTGTTTCTTAAAACAGAAAAGCTGATTAAACAAACAGAAGGCGAAACCAAGCACTACATCTACAGCATTATTTTCCTGCTGCTGTTTGGCGGTGCATCTGTTATAGGTGTAAGAGGCGGATTGCAATATAAGCCCCTGAATATGCTGGACGCAGGCGGACAACAAACATCAGCACTAAGGCTCAACACACCCTATACATTGATTAACACTGTTGGCATGACGGGCGTAAAAAGTGTGGACTATTTTCCGGGGAAAACCGGAGAGCGTTTCTTCAGCGCTGTTACCCGACCAAAAGAAACCGAACCTTTCCGCAACGATATTAATGTGGTGGTTATTATTGTTGAAAGCCTTTCAAAAGAATACGTTGGCTACCTGAATAACTTCAAGGGCTATACCCCTTTTCTTGATTCGTTATGTGCCGAAAGCTTTGTGTTTACAAATGCTTACTCCAATGGTAAAAAATCCATTGAAGGCGTTCCGGCTGTGCTGGCAAGTTTGCCCACACTGATGCACGACCCGTTTATTACCTCTAAATACAACGGTAATCAGATCAACAGCATCGGAAGTCTGCTGCAAAAGAAAGGCTATACCACCGCCTTTTATCACGGAGCAAAAAACGGCAGCATGGCCTTTAATGCCTTTGCCGAAAAAGCAGGCTTTCAAAATTACTACGGTCGCGATGAATATAACAACGATGCGGATTACGATGGCAACTGGGGAATTTATGACGAAGAATTTCTGCAATACTTTGCCAACGGATTAACCAAAACACCGCAACCATTTGTGGGTGCTATCTTCACGCTATCCTCGCATCACCCCTACCCGATACCCGATAAATACAAAGGCAAATTTACGGAAGGCGATTTGCCTATTCATAAAAGTGTTCTGTATGCCGATTACTCGCTGAAACAATTCTTTGCCACGGCCTCAAAAACAGACTGGTTTAAAAACACCGTATTTGTAATTACTGCCGACCATACCTCATTGGCCCTGCGACCGTTTTATCAGAATTGTGTGGGTGCAATGTCGGTTCCTGTTATCATCTATTCGCCTGCGCTTGGCATCAAAGGCAAGAGCAATGTGGTAACCCAGCAAACCGACATTATGCCGGCTCTGCTTGATTTACTGAACTACGATGAACCTTACATTGCTTTCGGAAAATCACCTTTTGACAGCACTACCACACACAGTGCGTTTACCCGCTACGATCAGTTGTATCAGATTATAGAAGATAGCCACGTTTTACAGTTTGATGGAAATAAAACGATAAACTTGTACGATTTTAAAAACGATAGTTTGCTTACCAATAACCTTGCAGGCAAAGAAACAGAGAAGCAGCAACAGCTTGAAAACAGACTGAAAGCATTTATTCAGGATTACAATCACCGGCTGATTAATAACATGACGGAGATAAAATAAAACCGTAGGGATACGCCAAGGCGTATCCGCAAAACAATAGAAAATTGGAAAAGAAGAAGAGAATATTGTTCATCATCAATCCCGTTTCGGGAATTGGCAGACAACAAAAAATAGAGAATGCGCTGCCGAAATTACTTGACAAAACCAAGTACGAACACGAGATACGCTACACCGAACACGTAAACCACGCCAAAGAAATTTCGGCACAAGGCGCCAAAGAAGGCTTTGATGTGATTGTTGCCGTTGGCGGTGACGGCACGCTGGGCGAAGTAGCTTCGGGCATTTTGCATACCAATACGGCAATGGCTGTTATCCCTGCCGGCTCGGGCAACGGAATGGCGCGTGAACTGGGTATTCCCAACAACGTTGAAAAAGCATTTGACATCATTAACAACGGACACATTGAAACGATTGACACTGCACTGCTCAACGGCAATACCTTTGTAAGCACTGCCGGCAGCGGCTTTGATGCACACGTAGCCAATATGTTTGCGCAGGGCGAAAAGCGCGGTTTCCTGAGATATGTAATGGTTACAGCCCGTGAATATCTGCGCTATCCTTCACGTCACTACGAAGTACACGTTAACGGTGAAGTAAAAAACTATTTTGCCTGGGTTTTTATTTTCTGCAACTCCAAACAGTTTGGAAATGGCGCAGTGGTTGCGCCTCAGGCAAGTGTAAAAGATGGCTTGCTCCACATTACCGTTATTAAAGACTTCCCTAAGTATAAAACAATACTGCTCGTGCTGCGTCTGTTCCTGAATAATCTTGACAAATCAAGGTATGCCGAAACATTTACCTGCACCAAAATAAAAGTAATACGCGAAAAGAATAATGCTATTCATTTAGACGGCAGTCCTTTCAAAACCACAAAAGATATTGAGGTAGAAATAGTACCCGCTTCGCTGAAAGTAATTGTGACTAAGCCGCTGTAAAAAGCTACAATTCTTCCGCTGCCTTTTTGGTTGCAGCCTTCAAATCCAGAAACATTTCGTTAAAGCGCTGCAATACCTTTTGCATAAAGGCTTCATCAAAAAACTGCTGCACACCTTCTAAGCCGGCAACGATATCCATCGGAATTTTGTAAGTCTGTTCCATGGGGCCTGCTTCCATTTTAACCACATACTTTTCGTTCATGGCAAAAACTGTGATCAGTATATCGGGGTGCGGTATGTTGCCTACTATGCGCATCTTATTTCTTCCACTTGATGGTACAGCCGATTGCTTTGGTAAAATCAGGATTTACGGGTTTAGAAGCCAGTAAAGCATCAACAGCATTTTCTACATATTTCTCTTTTACGGCCGAAGCATCATCAGCATTATCGTCAATGGCTCCGATGTATTTTACGATTAAATTGTCTTTCTCTTTCTGCACAATGTAAACGTGCGGTGTGCGGGTAGCACCGTAGCTGCGGGCAATAGCCTGTGTTTCGTCATGCAGGTAAGGAAAAGAAAAATCCTTCTCTTTTGCACGTTTCACCATTCCTTCAAAATTGTCTTCCTCGTATTGCGCGGCATCATTAGAGTTGATGGCCACAACGGGATAACCTTTTTGCGCATATTTTTTATTCAGCTCGTTGATACGGTCTTCGTATTTCACCGAAAACGGACAATGGTTGCAGGTAAATATAACAATGAACCCCTGAGCAACTTTATTATCGCCCAACTCAATCATGCTGCCAGTTACATTCTTTAGTTTAAAGTCGGTGGCAACATCGCCCACTTTATAGCCTCCATCGGGCTTAAAGGATGAAAAAAGGAAAAAGGCTGTTACTGCTAAAATAAGTTTGTTCATTGTTTGTTTAGTTTAGTTTGTATTAATGAATCGAGTTCTGTCTGTTCAAATTCCCCTTCGCGGAAAAATACTTTTTCGCCCTTGCGGTAAAGTATTGTGGCTGGTATTGCACCTCCCCATTGCGGTTCAATTTTATCTATCCAGCTATTCGGATTTCCGGCATTCAGCAGCACTACTTCGCTTTTCAGACTTCTGTCTGTAACAAATTTATCTACCTTTTGTTTATCGCGCAAAAAGTCAAGGCTTACCAGCAGCACTTTCACGTTCTGTGCTTTATACGTCTCTCCTGCCTGCTCAAAGTAAGGCAATTCGGCAACACAGGGCTTGCACCAGGTAGCCCAGAAGTTAACAACGTACAAGGTATCGTTAGTGCTCTGAATAACTTTGGACTGAAGCTGTTCTAATGTAACTTCCTCAACTGGTTCGGCAGGAAAAAGAAAAAAGAAGAAATTTAAAACAAGTATCAGCACCCTACGCTTTATTTGTATGATACAACACCAGAGCAGCCGCAGGTGTCTCCACTATTCTTCCGATGCGCACCCCTTTTTCGCTGGCTACATCGTGCAGTACTTTGCTGAAGTAAAAAGCAATGGAGCCGGTGAAATGCACCGGCAATGCAGCATATCCTTCGTAGCGGCAAATGTAGCGGTCAAAAAAATCGGCAAAGGAGTTGCGCACTAAATTCATCACATACGGATCGTCTAAACGCTGAAAGAGAAATTTGCCAAACGAAGCCAGAAAACGGTTAGGCAAAGGCTTCTGATAAACCGCTTCAAAAATTTTATCCTTATCCAATCCTGATTTTAAGGCAAAATCATTGGCCAGTTTTTCGGGCAACAGGCCTATGATGTAATCGGCAAGAAAGCGTTTGCCCATGTAGGCTCCGCTGCCTTCGTCACCTAAAATATAGCCCAGGGCCGGAATGTTGGCGGTTATATCTTTTCCGTCAAAAACACAGGAGTTGGAACCTGTGCCGATGATGCATGCAATCCCTTTCTCGTGTCCGCAAAGCCCGCGGGCAGCTGCAAGCAAATCGTGATTAACAAAAATTTCAGATGCAGGAAAACACCCGTTCAATGCTGTTTCTACCACCGCACACATGACCTTGCTTGAGCATCCTGCACCATAAAAATGTACCTGCGAAACAGAGCCGGTGAGCTTTGGCAGCAGATTGGTTTTTATTTCCAGCTCAATGGACTCGCTGTTCTGATGAAATGGATTAAAACCAAGTGTACTGAACTGTTCAATTTTTCCGGTTTTATCAACCGCTCTCCAGTCGGTTTTAGTGGAGCCGCTCTCGGCAATAAGCATCATAGGTAAGGGTGTTTGCGTGCGAAAATACTAATTAGCAATTAGTAATCACGCATGGTGCCTTATTCATTTACCTTATATTTGACACCCGATGATTTTCTTTCCCGATAAGCGAACTCCGCGCTGGATTATTTTCTTTACCGACCTGCTGTACTGCACGCTTTCGCTCTACTTTGCCTATACGCTGCGTTTTAACTTTCATATTCCCAACCGCGAAATAGACACGTTTATTTATGTTTTTCCGTTTGCGCTGGCGGTTCGCGCACTCAGCTTCGGAATTGCAAAAATTTATGCGGGCATTATACGCTATACCAGTGCCAGTGATGCCGCCCGTATTTTTTCGGTTACCTTTTTCGGCAGTGTGTTTCTGTATGCAGCCAACTGGGTTTCGCTGCTTTTCATCAACGAACGCTTCATTATTCCTACTTCGGTAATTATCATTGATTTTTTTGTGTTAAGCATTCTGCTTACCGGAGTGAGGCTGGGCGCCAAAACCTTTTATTTCTGGCTGAGCAACAAATCAAAAGCAAAAGTAAATGTGGTTATTTTCGGTGCAGGCGAATCGGGAATTATTACCAAGCGCACCCTTGACCGCGATGCCGGAACACGCTACCAGGTAATTGCCTTTATTGATGACGACCGCAAAAAGGTGAACACACGGCTGGAAGGTGTTACCATTTATCACTCATCGGAATTGCCTAAACTTTTGAAAGAAAACCGGATTGCACGCCTTATTCTTTCGCCCCAGAAATTATCGGCAAAGCGCAAGAGCGAAATCATTGAAGACTGCCTGGGTTACGATATAAAAATACTGAACGTGCCGCCCGTAAGCGACTGGATTAACGGAGAACTGAGCTACCGCCAGATGAAAGGCATTAACATTGACGACCTGTTGGGACGCGAACCCATTAATCTGAATGCCGAAAGCATCAGCAAAAAAATAAAAGGCAAAACGGTGTTGGTTACAGGGGCTGCAGGCTCCATAGGCAGTGAACTGGCCAAACAAATCAGCAGCTACGCGCCCAAACAACTCTTGCTGCTTGATAATGCCGAATCGCCTTTATACGAACTGGAGGTTGAACTGAAAGAAAAACTGAAGGTAGAAAACTTTGAGGTGATACTGTGCGATGTGCGCGAGCAACAACGCATGGAAAAAGTATTCAGCAGTTTTAAGATTGACATGGTGTTTCATGCTGCCGCCTATAAGCATGTTCCCATGATGGAAAAAAATCCGGCTGAAGCAGTGTCCGTGAATATTCAGGGAACTAAAATTGCTGCCGACCTTGCCGTTAAATACGGGGTGAATGAGTTTGTGATGATTTCAACCGACAAGGCAGTGAACCCTACCAACGTAATGGGTGCATCCAAACGCATTGCCGAGATTTATACCCGCAGCCTTTCGCACAAAGCAGACAATAAAACCCTTTTTGTAACAACCCGTTTCGGAAACGTACTGGGTTCCAACGGCTCGGTAATACCCTTCTTTAAAAAACAGATTGAAAGCGGTGGACCGATCACCGTTACCCACCCCGATATTACGCGCTTTTTTATGACCATACCCGAAGCGGTGCAACTGGTGCTGGAAGCCAGCGCCATGGGCAAAGGCGGTGAGATATTTGTGTTTGACATGGGCCAGTCGGTGAAGATAGCAGACCTTGCCCGCAAAATGATTCAGCTCTATAAACTCACCATTGACAAGGACATAAAAATAGTTTACACCGGCCTTCGCCCGGGCGAAAAACTGTATGAAGAACTGCTGAACAACGAAGAAAATACACTGCCTACCCATCATCCGCAGATTCTTATCGGCAAGGTAAAAGAGTATGAATTTGCGCAGGTTTCAAAAGATGTGGACGAACTTATTCAACTGATGGAGACACAGGACAACCAGCGCATTGTTACAAAAATGAAGCAAATGGTACCTGAGTTTATCAGTAATAACTCAGAGTTTGAGGCGCTGGATAAAAAGGCATAATCTCTTCCCGTAAATCCGGCATCTTTTCCATCTGGAAACTTAATTAATTGCAAAAGATTGCAGAGTTCTCTTTACCTGCCAGGTCTGCGCAGGAGTAATTATAATATATTCGCGTGCTCTTAAATAAATAAAATGAATTACATTTTCAGTAAATTAGCTTTCAAGGCTTTATTAATCTTTTCAGTATTGTCTCTGCTCACCGGTAATTTGTTTGCCCAGGACGGAACTTTGGTTGACCCCACCAACTCACAAACACGCCAGAGTTCGGCAGCCTTAGAGGTTTATTCAACCAATCAGGGATTTTTAACGCCACGCATAGCACTTACCGGAACTACTGATGCAACAACGGTAACCGGAACCGAGCCCAATGGTTTGCTGGTTTACAATACAGCAACAGCGGGTGGAGTAACCCCGGGTTTTTATTACTGGAACGGAACTACATGGCAGCGTTTAATTAACGGAAACGGAAACTTCCCTACCGGAAGCGGAACGTTAAACTATGTTACCAAATGGACACCTGACGGAACAACACTTGGCAGCAGCCAGCTATTTGATAACGGAACAAACGTAGGTTTAGGCACAACAGTTCCCAACGATAAGCTGGATGTAATCGGCAACGTTAATGCTGTTCACCTGGAGCAAGGCCCTCTGGTAGTGCGCCCGAAAGCAACATGGTCGGTTGCAGGGGGAAGCACCGGTGCAGTAATTATAAAACTTCCGGGCACTACCGCAAACTACGGTATGCTGCACATGGAAATCAATGTTTATGAATATGGTTCAACCGCTGCAACCACCTACATTATAGGCGGACATAACTGGAACGGACAATGGTATAACTACAACTGTCAAACCATTGGAACATCTACCAAAAAAATAAGACTGGCGGTTAAAGACAACCAAT
>JBFWYU010000072.1:0-12953 GCA_050186075.1 Bacteroidia bacterium | reverse complement strand
TATTGCAAGATACAACCAACAGAAAAAATCCAAATAATAATAGGTTTTTCATTCTAACGTAAATTTAAAATTTCTAAGCGACATTGTTTATCCCCCCAAATATAAATCAATTTAACAACCTGCCTATTTCACCCTCCTAAACGCCCATCCCGTACCATCAATTTTCTTTCCCCACTCGTATTCAAAGCCAAACTTCTTTTTTATGGCTGCTACAATATAACGTGGAGAGTTTTTGGTTTTCCAGTCTTCTTTAGGTAACTCGAGGTATTCGCCTACTTTGAGTTGCAGCAACTTTACCCGCAGCAGCGTGTTTCGCCCGTGGCTTACGGGTAATACCTCCGGTGCTTCTTCTTTGCTATAGATTTTTATCATGGTTATTGGTTGTTTAATTACAGTTTAGTTGTGACTTAGATGTGTTTTAAACTAACTCAGTTACACTTTAAACTAACTTACTTACAGTTTAAACCAACTCTGATACATTCCTGACTAGCTTAGTTACATTCTAAACTAACTTAGATGCAGTATAAACTAACTCAGTTACGTTTTTGAGTAACCTCGTTACACTTTAAACTAACCTGGTTACGTTTAGAAGTAACTTAGATACAGTTTGAAGTAACTTAGTTACGTTCAGAACTAACTTAACTACAGTTACAGCTACAGTTAAATTATTCGTTTCGTAAAAAAAGACCGCCCAAATGAGCGGTCTTTTTTTCATCACGTTAGCTCAGGGCTGAGGAGTAGGGTTTACTGTTCCTTGTCCCTCAAACAACGGAGCCAACTCACTTACCACCGTATCGGCACCCGGAGTGTTGGTGTCCTGCGCTTCTTTTGCGTTAGCGTAAAACTTACGGGTGTACAGGTAAGCATGATGCTCGGCAGCCAGCCCCATGTCCAATATGCGGTCAACCAGCTCTTCTGCCAGCAAATACACCTCATTCATATCTTCAGAGGTGTGCAGGTCATTAGTAGCTGTAGCCAGCGAAAGAAAACCGGGCTGCAACGCGGTGTGTGTTGGCGCCAGGTTGTCAATCGCTTTGTGTACATAAGGCTGCCGTGTTTCGGCTACCGATTGTGCTCCCTGCCTTTCGTTGGCGGTGAGCTGCACTACTTTTTTTGCCACAATAGTGCTTATGGCTTGTTGAATTCCGGAAATGATAAGTGCTTTTTCGGCAGCACTGAAACTCACTCCCATTTCATTTGGCATTGGCATAGGCGTTTAGTTTTTTTGGTTTAACATTTAGTTGAAATTCTTACCCCCAAAGTTATAGTCATAATTTCCCGATTTATTCGTGTTTTTTAAAACAAAAAATTAACACTATGTGTTAATAACAAAGCTGTTACGCTAATTTTAACCGGGCGTGGATTTCCGAAATATCAATAAATTGTTATGAAAGTTTTCAACCATATGTTAATAAAATTAATGTTGATAAGTATGTAAACTATTTATTGAAAAATAGTTTACTTTTGAAATTATTTCTTATTTTTGTCAGCATAATAATCCTAAAAACAACGCAACATGAAAACAAGGCAACTGAAATACCTCACCGTTTTTACTGCACCTTTAGTAAGTCTTCTTGCATTCTACGGCCACGGCTGGTGGACCTGGTCGCTGGTTATTTATGCCTTTGTTATGATACCCCTTGGCGATGCGTTTGGCAAACAAAGCAAAGCCAACATGAGCGAAGCCGAAGAAGAAATGGCGCTCAACGATCCGTATTACGATTGGATGTTATATGCCCTTGTTCCCCTGCAATATATTTTTCTGGTTATCTTTCTTTTTCAGGTAAAAGAACCCGGCCTCAGCAGTTTTGAAATTGCCGGAAGGGTAATAACCATGGGCATCGGCTGCGGAGTAGTAGGCATTAATCTGGCACACGAATTAGGCCACCGCATCAAAGGCTACGAGCGTTTTATGTCAAAAGCACTGTTGCTTACAACAATGTATATGCATTTTTATATTGAGCACAACCGCGGGCACCATAAAAATGTGTCAACCGAAAAAGATCCTGCCTCAGCCGACAGGGGAGAAGTGGTGTATTTCTTCTGGTTCAAGTCCATAATCTTCAGCTATATTTCTGCATGGCACTTAGAAATGGAGAAGCTGAAAAAAAACGGACACAGCTTTTTTTCTATCCACAATGAGATGATACGTTTTCAGTTGATACAACTGGCTTTGCTGGCTGTTATTTATTTTGTTTTCGGCCTTATGCCGATGATTTATTTTCTGGTGGCATCACTTATCGGCATATTGTTATTAGAAACCATCAACTATGTAGAACATTACGGTTTGCGCAGAAAGAAAACCGGCCCCGATAGTTTTGAAAAAGTATTGCCTGTTCATTCCTGGAACTCCAACCATCCCATTGGCCGCATTGTGCTTTTTGAACTTACCCGCCACAGTGATCATCACTATAAAGCAAGCCGTAAATACCAGGTGTTACGCCATTTTGAAGAAGCACCGCAAATGCCCTTGGGCTATCCCGCTATGGTGTTGATGGCTTTGGTTCCGCCTCTGTGGTTCTCGGTTATGCACAAGCAGATTGATGAGTACAGGAAACAGTTGCCGGAGGGAAGTGCGTTGGCGTAAGATTAGCTCGCAAAGGCGCGAAGGCGCTAAGAAAATTGTAAAATACTCTCTGCGTCTTTGCGCCTTTGCGAGAAAATTAGTTTCCTAACACCGTAAACTCCGTCCTCCTGTTCTCCGCCCTGCCTTCTTCTGTATCGTTGGTAGCAAGGGGAGCGGTTTCGCCAAAGCCTTTGTAGCTTAGTCTTTCAGCAGGAATACCGTTGGTGGTCAGGTATTCATAAACCGATTTAGCGCGGTTCTCCGAAAGCAGTTGATTGCTTTTGTCATCACCCACATTGTCGGTATGCCCGCCAATCTCAATTTTCAGGTTTTTGTTTTTCTGCAATAATCCAAGCAGCTTCTGCAACTCGGCAGTTGATTCTTCTTTCAACTGAAAGGAGTTGGTTTCAAAGAAAATATTTTTCAGAATCACTTTCTCTCCTGTTTTCACAGGCTGCAGGCCCACATTCAGTTGATAGGGCTTGGTAATATCCTTAATATCTTTCAGCGAAAAATTCTCGGAATAAAACAGGTAGCCTTCTTTTGAAACGTTAAGCGCATAGTTTTTATTTACCGGAAGGCTCACCAGAAATTCGCCCTTCTCGCTGTTGGAACTTGATTCCACCACCACTTTGTTAGTTTCCAGATCAATCAACTCAAATTTTGCAACCAAAGGCTTCTTGGTATCGCTGGCAAATACACTTCCTTTCACATAGGTTACCATGGTTGGGCGAGCCGATTCATACAACTCAAACGAATATAAATCAAGGCTGCCGAAACCGCCTTTTCGGTCGCTGGCGAAGTAGGCAATTTTGCCCGAAGCGCCTACAATAAAGCTGTCGTCATTATTCCAGGTATTAATAGGATAGCCAAGGTTTACAGGCTTTTGCCAGTTGCCCAGCGCATCTTTGCGTGAGTAATAAATATCTTTTCGTCCCATGCCCACATGCCCGTCAGACGAGAAATAAAGCGTTTGATTATCGGGGTGAATAAACGGACTTTCTTCCGCATCGGGCGTATTGATAACATCGCCTAAGTTAACGGGAACACCCCACACACCCTGGTCGGTAAGTGTGCTGCTCCATAAATCTTTATCACCTTTTCCGCCTGCACGGCTGCTGGCAAAATAAACGGTCTTTTTATCAGGCGAAAGCGATGGCTGCGATTCCCATTTGCTGCTGTTAATAGGGTTGCGGATGTTTTGCGGTTCGGTCCATGCATTTCCTGCTTTGCGCGAAAAATAAATATCGCATCCGCCCAATCCTTCCGGACGGTTGCAACCTGTAAAAAACATCAGTTGTCCGTCTGGCGAAATGGTTTGTGCGCCTTCATTATCAGGCGTGTTCAGCGGTGCGCCTAAGTTGCGTGCGGTAGTCCATTCTCCGTCTGCCAAACGACTTTCATAAAAATCCTCTTGTCCGTGTCCGCCACCTGCTGGGCGGCTGTTGCGGGTTATCACTAAGGTTTGTTCATCGGCAGTAAGTGCCGGAAAATATTCGGCATCGGCTGTGTTTACACCGGGTCCTAAATTTTTAGGGTCAAAAGGAACAGGTTTTTTCATGGCTTCGCTGCCAAACTCTGCTGTGCGTATTGCCAGTTTTGCTTTTTCACGTGTTTCGCCTTTGGTGTTTTTTAGTTGCAGAAAATTTTCAAGACTGGCTTTTGCATCATCGTATTTACCCACCTGCATCTGAATATTTCCAAGTATGTAGTAGGCATTCGGGAAAAAGGTTGGGTTAATGGAAACTACTTTCCGGTATTGCGCAACAGCCTGTTCGTATTCATCCATTTCTACATAAATATCGGCAAGCATAATGCGTGCTTCCAGAAACTGATCATCAGAATCAAGCGCTTTTAACAACGTGGTTCTGGCCTGTTCATCCTGCCGTGCGTTGTAGTATTCCAGTGCCGTTTCGTACAGGTTAATGGCGCGTTTTGACTCAGTCGTGTATTTCTTTGGTTGTGCAATACAAGTCAAAAGAAATAAGTTAAAAGTCAGAAGTAAGAAGATGTTCTTTTTCATTTTCAATTTTTCATTGTCTATTGTCAGTTTGACTTACGGTATATTCATGTATTTGTGTGTTTGCAGCGAAATGTTCCACTTCGGATTCTGCATAACGTATTCTGTAATCAGTGGCATCATTTCTTTTGCCTTGCTCCATTCGGGCTGCAGAAAAAGAATACAGTTTTCGTTGGTTTGTGCTGCATTTTTTTCGGCCCAGTCAAAGTCGTTTTTGTTGTGGATAATCACTTTCAGTTCGTGTGCTTTTGCAAATACCTCAGGCAAAGGTGATGCCGTTTTTTTAGGTGAAAGACAAATCCAGTCAAAATCACCGCTCAAGGGATAAGCCCCCGAAGTTTCGAGGTAGATTGTTATACTTTTTTTCTTCAGTTCGGCACAGAGGTAATCAAGGTTATAAGTCAGCGGTTCGCCTCCTGTAACCACCACTGCTTTAGATGGATTGTTAAGTGCATTAGCAACAATCGTGTCGGTAGGGGTAAGCGGGTGCAGCGATGCATCCCACGATTCCTTAACATCGCACCAGTGGCAACCTACATCGCAACCTCCCACGCGAATAAACCAGGCCGGCTTTCCGCTGTGAAAACCTTCACCCTGAATCGTGTAAAATTCTTCCATCAACGGAAGATTTTTGCCGTTCTTTAACAATGTATCATCTGTTGCCTGCAAAATCGTGTTTTTTCAATATGGCTTCAAAATTAATTCTTTTAGCTATGCGGCAGTGTCGTTGGTCGAGACTTATGAACATTATCCGATTCCCTCCTGTATAAACAGGCAATTAATTAACCGCAGAATGACTGAAGCCCGACTGTTTGACGACTCGAAACACTTAGATTTAATTTACAAGCTGTTCGGCTTTGACCGGATAATGACTGAAAAAGAGTTGTTGCTTGTTTTTCGTGATGAAATGACCCATGACACTGTTCATGATCTTTTAAGCATTGCTGAAATAAAAATGAATGGCGACAGTGGTGAGAAAAAACTCATTCGCAGAGTATTCAATATACTTGTAGAGTGTGTACAGAATATTGCCAATCACGCTGATATATCGCCAGTTAAAAAATTAAACAAAGCTGCCATACTTGTAATAGGAAAAGGAATTGATCACTACTTTGTTATAACGGGTAATCTGATACGCAACGAACGAATAGAAAATCTTAAAGAAATTATTGACCTGATTAACGGATTAAGTCCGGAAGTTATCCGGGATTATTACACAGAAAAGATGAGAATTTCAGAGTTCTCAGATAAAGGTGGTGCGGGTCTTGGTTTGCTTGATATGGCTCGCAGAAGTGGAAGGAAACTGGAATATGATTTTCGTCCTGTAGATGAGCATTTCTCGTATTTTTCCTTTAAGGTTAATATCGCATTTGAACTTCCCGGAGTTGAAGTGCATGCTGAAGCAAACAAAAAAGGCTAAAACCATTTTCAGTTTTAGCCTTTTCGGATTAAAATAGTATAAATTTATTTTTTCTTTTTAGGTTTAGCTTTAGCCTTAGCTTTTACTTCAGGTTTAGCTTTTGCACCGGCAGGTTTGATTTTATTCAGACTTCTGGTTTCGCCAAACAATTCGCGTGATTTCTTGTTGTAAGCCCTTGCTGCTTCCTCAGCGGTTTTGAAAAAGCCCAAGTGGTGGTTTACCTTTTTATGATACAGATTGGCTCTGTAACGTTTGTTTTCTTTTGTAACTCCGCGGTAACCACTTTTGTTGGTTGTGTTGGAATTTGATCTGCGCAACTCGCTCATTGTTACATATTCCAGATTATCAATCCGGCAATCCTGAACGTTTCCGTTCTTAAAACTCAGGAATAATTTTCTGCTGGTCTTTGGTTTTTTTACAAACTTTTCTGCCAGCCAGCGATGAAGGTAAATTGTTTCATACACAGGTCCCTTTTTGGTTGTTATGCAACGCTGAAAGATGCCGTAGCCACTGGAATGTGCGCGGAGGTTCTCCAGAAAATTAATAGATGAAAGTTTTTTGTCGCCCTTAACGGCTTTGTAACCTTTGTCATCAAGAACAACGCTTTCACTCTTGGTGTTTTTAAGTTTGATTTTGTAACTCATGTTGTGGGGGTGTTAGTGGTTAATATTCAATTTGTTGCTCAAAGATAATAAAGTATTTTTCAATAATGCAACTATTGTCATCGGGCCCACCCCACCTGGCACCGGAGTAATGTAACTGCTCACAGGTGCCACTTCATCAAAATCCACATCACCCATAATGCGGTAACCTTTATCTGTACCGGGGGCATCTACCCGGGTGATACCCACATCAATAACCACCACTCCGGGCTTTACCATAGCGGCTTTTACAAAACCGGGCTTACCCAAAGCTACCACTAAAACATCTGCCTCGCGGGTATATTTTTCAATATCTTGGGTGCGGCTGTGACAAAGTGTAACCGTACAGTTTCCGGGGTAGGTATTTCTTGATAATAAAATACTTACAGGCGAACCTACAATGTTGCTTCTGCCCAGAACAACGCAGTGTTTGCCTGCTGTTTCAATTTTATAGCGTTCCAGCAATTGCATAATGCCATAAGGCGTAGCCGAAACAAAGGTGGGCAGGTTAAGTGCCAGTTTTCCCACATTCAAAGGATGAAAACCATCCACATCCTTTTCAGGCAGAATGGTTTCTGTTACTTTCTTCTCTGAAATGTGTTTAGGAAGCGGAAGTTGAACAATAAGTCCGTCAATATCTTCATTGGTATTGATTTTAATGACTTCCTGCAGCAGTTCTGTTTCAGTTACATCAGCCGGAAAACGTATTAGTGTACTATTAAAACCAACTTTTTTACAGGCTTTTACTTTTGAGGCAATATAGGTTTCGCTTGCACCATCATTACCTACCAGAATTGCAGCAAGGTGGGGTCTTTTTCCGCCATTTCTAACAATGTTTTCTACTTCAAGAGCTAATTCTGTTTTAATCTGCTCTGCTGTTTGTTTCCCGTCAATTAATATCATTACCGCAATAAGTTCGTTTGCGGCAAAAGTAGAAAAATAGGTGTCGGGTATGAAAAGTCTTACCCTTGTTTGTTATCTTACGGAGTTAGTGTAAGCAGAAATTTCTGTTTCATTTCTGTTTTTTCAAACATGCCGCTGATGTCGTAGTATTGAGGAGCGGTGCTGCCATCCCATCCTGCACCATTGTTCTGCATCCCCATCATACCTGCCATACTGTTGTTGGTATATCCGTTCATGCCGTTCATCCCATTCATACTGTTCATCCCGTTCAGGCCGCCCATAGAACCGGTATTCTGCATGCCGCCACCTGTTCCGTTGCCCATGCCTCCGTATGTTTGCATGCCGCCACCGTTTACTACGCTGCCACCGGCATTTGTATTTAAACTGTTTAGGTTGGCATTTTCCATATCATCAGGCAGTTCAACAGCAAACAGCACAACACCAAGTGTTAGTTCTTTTGCAAGGTCTGCGGGTGTATATGCACTGCCGAATAATTCTTTAAAAGGTATGGCCAGTTCATATACCAATGTATTCAGGCTGTCCCAGTTTATGGCTATAAGTATATTCCGGCTTTCTTTTACCGGAGTAATTCCGTTTTGATTAGCGAAGCCTTCAGAAAGCATCACATAATTATTTAACAGAAAGCCGGCTTTTATTCCTTCTATTCCGTTTTGGTTTTCAAGAATGAGTTCTTCTTCTTTATTGTTCTTGTCTTTTTTAAGCGGAAACTGAATGGAGGCATCCAGTTTGTTTTTTCCTTTGGTGCTGATGTTCAACTGCATTCCGGCCTGCATTATTTTATCCTGATTTACCGGGTCGGGACATTGAAAGCAGAAATAGAGCGTACTGTCGTCATTGGCAATGGCAAACATCAGTTTTGTTTTTGCCTCATATAAATTAAATGGCGTAATCCATTCCTGATAGCTGCCATCAACGGTAACAGATTTGGTTACCCGTTTTGATTGTGTTGCTGTTTGCGAAAAACAATAGGCTGACAGCAGCATAAAAACGATAACGTTTATAATTCGAAACATGGAAGGCTGTAGGATTTTAATAATGCGTTGTTTGGCAGTGCAAAGATACAGATACCTTTGTGCCAAAGCATGAAAGCCCCCAAGAACTTTATCTACTTAGCCTACAACAAACCTGTTGGCATTGTTTGTACTACCGAAAAGATTGAAGGCAATATCATTGATGCCATCAAGTATCCTGAACGCATTTTGCCGGTTGGCCGACTAGATAAAGCATCGGAAGGTTTGATACTGATGACCAATGACGGAGCCATTATGAACAAGATAACGCATCCTGAATTTGAGCATGAAAAGGAATATGTGGTAACGCTTAATCTCCCTTTGCGCAAACAATTTATACAGGCTGTTACAGAAGGAATGGATATTGGCATTGGCATAACAATGCCTTGTAAAATAACGCCTGATAAGGTCAGCAGACGCATCTTTAACATTGTGCTTAAACAAGGCATTAACCGTCAGATACGCAGAATGTGCAATGTGTTTGGCTATCAGGTTTTGAAATTGCAGCGGGTGCGCATTATGAACATTAACCTAGGAAAATTAAAGGTAGGGGAGTGGCGACACTTAACAGAGGAAGAGAAGACGGAACTCTTTGCGAGTTTTGCTAAACACTAAGACTTATTTATCCAGCACCAGACGAAAGCAACCATTCTCTTTATGATGGTCGGGTGCAAAACGATTGCGCGCTTTGCTCTGGCAACGCAACTCATCACTGCGCCACGAGCCGCCTCTGGCAACACGAAACATTCCTTTCTTAGTATTTCGTGGATTTAGTTTCGGACTGTGTTTGTAAAACCCAAGTTTGAAATCATCACTGCACACTTCCCATGCGTTCCCGCTCATGTCGTACAATCCTAATTCATTTGGTTTCTTTTGTCCAACGGGATGCGTTTTGTTTTCGGCATTATCTGCAAACCATGCTACTTCATCCACATTATTGCTGCCACTATATTTATAACCTTTACTTAGCTTTCCGCCTAAGGCAGCGTATTCCCATTCTGCCTCGGTAGGCAAACGAAAGTGTTTGCCGGTCAACTGAAATAGCTTGACCATAAAGGCATCTATTTCTTTCAGTGTTATTTCTTCAACCGGACAGTCTTCGCATTTGAAAAAGCTGGGATTGCTTCCCATCACAGCCTGCCACAGCTCCTGTTTTACTTCGTATTTGCCAATGTGGAAACTGTTCAATATAACACTGTGTCGGGGGCTGCCACCTCTTACTTTATTATCGCTTCCCATTTCGT
This sequence comes from Bacteroidia bacterium, assembly GCA_050186075.1. Classification (GTDB taxonomy): domain Bacteria; phylum Bacteroidota; class Bacteroidia; order SXHM01; family SXHM01; genus SXHM01. Next base: position 3,128 of record JBFWYU010000072.1, on the reverse strand, counting down.
ATTCACCACCTTCAACAAATACCATTTCGGGATAAACACCTTCTAATATAGTAGCAACAGGTATTGCTTTCTTTATTCCATAATCAGGACGCATTCCTTTGTCCATTTCATAGCGTAAGCCGAATTGAATAAAACTTCCAAGGCCAAAAGGACGGCCCTGTTGCACGCCTCTTTTCAGGTAATAGTCTTTATCGCCAATGCAGGTGCCGATGCAAATATTTTTAGTAGTGAGGTAGTTTTTGCCTTTTGTAACAATGCTGTGTGTTCTCAGTCCGTTGTAGGCTTTATCAACTGCATCTGAATAGTTGTTTCCTGTAACCAAGCCCAAACGCAGTGCTGCACCAATACCATAAGCAAACATTGCAGTGCCGGAACTTTCAATGAAATTATCAGGGTCGTCTTTTCTTACAGGCAACTGAAACCAGTGTCCTGTTATTGCATCCTGTAATTCGGGCAGATGCACAATCATTTCTTTCAGATACTCAGAAAACTCGTTCCAGTGCGGATTGCTGCGTGGAAGAGTTTCTAAAATATCGGAAAGGGTTACTACAATCCAGCCGTTTCCGCGTCCCCAGATCTCTGCACTTTTCCTATCATCATTTGTTTGCCAATGCGGTTTACTGCAAAGACACAAATGGTTTTTAGTGTCGGCATCCCAGCCATGTCGCCATAAGCCCCATTGCTCATCACGCAGTTTCTCGCGATGAACTCTTAATTGAAGCACCAGTTCATCTAAATACTCTTCATCATTGGTTGCTTCGTACATAGCCAGTAAAAACTGACCCACCATAAAACCGGTATCGTCCCACAGCTCGGTAAAAAGCATCAGGTGCGAAACGCCACCTTCTTTTGTTCTGCGGATGTTCTGATAATCGCGGTATATCTCTTCGCACTTTCTTAAATACTTTAATTCTCCTGTTGTCTTATACAAAAAGGCCATTCCTAAAGCAGAAGCAACTGCATTGGGTGTTTTGCCGTTTGCAATGCCATAGTTTTTGTCCATGGCTTTTTTGATGTAGTTGAAATAGATTTGTTTTTGCGGTTCAGGACTTAATTCATATTCCATCACCATTACCTTTAATAAGGACGCATTTTGCCAGTTCCATTTATAGTGATTGGCAGGCAGGTATTTTTCGCGGGCATAAGCATCCAACGAATCAACCCAGGTTTGGGTAAACCCAATGTGTGAGGTGATGAAGATAAATAGGAAAATAATCTTGCTGTGCTTCATTCGTATAATCCGATGGTGCGAATATACTTCGTAGTACCTAATTCATTTAGCATTATTTTAACCGACTAATTTTTATCCATGCTTCGTTGCAAACATCTTCTTGCGCTTGTGATTACTTCAGTAGCATGTTTTAATGCACCGGCACAGGAAATCCGTGAATACATGGACTTACAGGTGCATCCTACCATGCATGTACCTTATTCGTTTTTCGGGAAAGGCATGACCTGGTTTGATGAAGCACATCCACCTAAACTGAAGTACAAACATTTTCTGAAAAACATCAGCTATGCAAATTATTTCAATCATAATAAGGGTTTGCGGATAATGGTAGCAGGTGTGCTTACGCGTGAAAATATGTGGAGCAGAAAAAAAGCACGCAGAATTCTTGTAAAGCAACTGAAGTATTACGATGAGTTTGTAATGAATAATTCCGACAACTTTGCAATAGCCAAAACACCGCAGGAGGTAAGAGATTTAGTTCATACCACCGATAAAATCATTATTGTATTTTCCATTGAAGGCGGCAGAAACTTAGTGGACAGTCAGGAGGATGCCAACTTCTGGGCAGAAAAAGGTGTTTCGTTTATTACACTGGTTCATTTGGTTGATTCCAAATACGGTGCTTCTGCTATACGTCCCGGATTGGGAACCACCATGCTGAATTCGAAAGGTGTTTTTCGCAGAGAGAAAAATAGGCGATTAACCGAAAAAGGAAAGCAGGCTATTCAATGGCTTGCCAATGCAGGCGTAATGACCGACCTAACTCACATGAGTGATTTAACCCGTAAAGATGCACTTGCTTTTATGGAAGAAAAAGGTATTCCGCCTTTGGTTACTCACGATATGTTTAAACCCATACAAAATCATCCGCGCGGAGTGGAGGAGGAGGATGTTATAAAGATATACCGCAACAACGGATTAATGTCGCTGCCGCTGAGCGGTGAATCATTGATGGCCTTTAAACCCTCTGAGAAATACAAAGCAAAGATTGACAGCCTTACCCGTTATTGCAATGGCTCTATTGATTCGTATATCTTCAGCTACCTTGCGTTGAAGGAGTTTATTGAAAATAATCTTGCTGCTATTTCCGGTAATAGCAATCTTAAACTGAAAGACCTTGACGAAAAAGAATTGGTCAATATCAGCATCGGTTTCCAGAGTGATTTTAACGGATGGGTAAACCACCACCGCCCGCGCTATGGCAAAGATGGTTGCTATGAGCTTGTTCCCGGTATGAGTTATGAAGACATTGAAGTGGAGGGATTGGCACACCCGGGTTTGATGGATTCGCATTGGAAACTGATGGTAAAAGAAGGGGTAGATATTGAACCGGTAAAACGTGCTTCTGAAAAATTCTTACAGATGTGGCAGCAGTTTTTGGATAGGAGGGGGACGTTTGATTAGGGGTTGGTGGTGATTTAGGAGTTTAAAACGTTCCTGCTTTTAGGTTTAAATTTCAAATCAGCATCTGGGTAAAAAAATACCCATTCTAATAGCCACAACGTAAATCGGAACGTTGGGATTAGCTCTGTGGCTACCACAACCACTTTATGAAAGGTAGAAATGCTTCTGTGGCCGCCACAACGTCAATCCTAAAGGTCGGAATGCTTCTGTGGCCACCACAACGACTTTAGGAAAGGTATGAACAGCTCTGTGGTCGCCACAACGTAAATCCCAAAGGTCGGAATGCTTCTGTGGCTATCACAACGACTTTAGGAAAGGTAGGAATAGCTCTGTGGTCGCCACAACGTAAATCCCAAAGGTCGGAATGCTTCTGTGGCTATCACAACGACTTTAGGAAAGGTAGGAATAGCTCAGTGGCCGCCACAACGTAAATCCCCAAGGTCGGAATCTTTCTGTGGCCGCCACAACATCAATCGGACCGTTGGGATTGACA
>JBFWYU010000071.1:0-14118 GCA_050186075.1 Bacteroidia bacterium | reverse complement strand
CCCACCCCTCCCTCTTTCCTACATACATTCCTCTTGTCATTCCGAGCGTTTCAGCGAGGAATCTCATCTTATGAATCAGGTGTTTCTTATTTTTAATGTTTTACTACTTAGCCTCATTCTAAACGTTTCAGCAAAGAATAGTATCCTATACATGTGCTTCCTTTTATACTATTCCTCACCTGCATAAAAGCAGAAAATGACATAAATACTACTCAATACATTGCCTGACCGCGTTATCCTGATGCAAGCCGTTATCTGGATGCAATACCTTGTTTTCAATGTGCCTCACCTTTGTGCAGTGCTTTACTGACAGCAGCAGCACAAAGGCCTGTCTCGTTTCAGGCGAGGTTCTTTGACATATTGGTCCACACAAAAACACAATTAAGAAACAAACTATACCTTATATAAGGTGTACGTTTCTTTAAAAACAGCGCCCATTATTACCTTTTCAGAAAAAGTAATTACCTGCGCAGGATTTGTAATAACCTGTGCAGAAAAAGTAATTACCTGCGGAGGATTTGTAATAATCTGTGCAGGAAAAATAATTACCTGCGGAGGATTTGTAATAACCTGTGCAGAAAAAGTAATTACCTGCGGAGGATTTGTAATAACCTGTGCAGAAAAAGTAATTACCTGCCGAGGATTTGTAATAACCTGTGCAGAAAAAGTAATTACCTGCCGAGGATTTGTAATAACCTGTGCAGAAAAAGTAATTACCTGCGGAGGATTTGTAATAACCTGTGCAGGAAAAGTAATTACCTGCCGAGGATTTGTAATAACCTGTGCAGAAAAAATAATCATTTGCACATTTTTATACAGAAAAGGGCGCAAAATCATTAAACAATCAAAACAATCAAAAAAAAGTCAAACAATTAAATAATAAATAAAATGGCACAAATAAGAGCAAAACTAAACTACCGCCAGATGAAACTTGAATTGCTGGAAGCATTCGCACTACTGGTGCTGGCGGGCATCTATAACAACGTAGCAATTTTCATGGCACCGCCACTGATGCAGGCAGCATTTGCGGCAATTGTAAACGATTATGTAAACAAGCTGGCTTTATATCAGGCACGGTCACTCAGTAAGGCAGATTTTGACCTGAGTAAGACCGCGCTCATTAATGCGCTGGATACACTGCGTGTTTACGTAGACAGCGTTGCCCTGGGCGATCCCATCATCATCAGCCTGGGAGGATATGAGCCTACCAAGGGAAGTAACAGTAACAGCAATGCACCCGTGCAGCCAACAGGTGTTACGTTTGCAAAAGGTATTACCGGACAGTTTATTACGGAGTGTAATCTTATTCCCGGAGCTACTAACTACACTGCCGCGCTGGTAGCCGATAATCCGATACCTGATAATGTGAGCATGAACGGACTTGGGCAGTTAGTAGAAATGAATGACGATACAGAGCCTGTAACAGGAGGTTCTGCTGCATCGTCAGTACCGGGAATTAAATACATTGTTGATTTTAACAAATCACGCAAGAAAACATTCACCGGCCTGACTATCGGCACAACGTATTACCTGTATTACTGGGCATCTAATGCAGGTGGCGTAAGTCCTATGAGTGATGTGGTAAGTAAAAAGATGGTGGAGTGGTAACAGTTTGTTATATTTTAAAAGGGTAACAAACTTAAAAGGGGCATTCCGTAGTACTGCGGAATGCCCCTTTTTTATTTACAAAAATCTTATGAAATGATTGGTAAACCAGTCCGTAACACCCTACATCTTTTCCTCAGGATGCTTTTCAACAATGCGCTTAGGGTCATTCATAGTTTCTTCAAAATCTTCTTTATCCTTTATGTTGCGCCAGACAAGCCAGCCTATAAGAGCACCAATGGCAACAACTGAAATGATAATTAAGATAACATGCTCTGAAATAGTCTCCATGATTATTTTTTTGAACTAATTACTTTTTCTTCTAAGGTTTTCTTTGCAATTCTTTTAAGGGTTTTGTTAATTGCCCTTTTTGTTTTAAAGGTAAACATAGCATCATTATCTTTCATTACCGTAATAATTGCAGCAAACAGTTTTTGCTGAAGCAATTTACGTTTGTTCGTTTTCATGGGTAGTGCGGTAGTTTTCATAGTGCTGAATTTAGTGCTTACAATTTAAAATTAGTATTCAAAACAGGTTTAATAACTGTTGGGTTTATTTCTACAACAAAGGTGATGCTGCACAGGCCGCAAGGTGTTACACAATTTCGGAAAAGAGTTACATCATTCACACAGTTATAACAATACCCTTAATTTATTACTACCTGTGAATAATGTAACTATTGCCTTTAATTATATAATACGTACTGAAAAAATGCACCTCACCTTTGCAAAAAAGTTCTGAACTTTTTACCCATGCAACAAAACCCCTGGAAACAACATCAGAAAAAGCAAAAACAACTGGAGCGGGTGCCCCTTGTGTTGCTGGGTGTGCTACTGCTGGTAGCATTTGTTTTCTTTCTTATTACTTTATAAGTGTGTGAATGGCAAGTGCATTCACCGTCCTATTCCATTGTTCATGTCTCCGATGTAACACTTTTATGTCAATATAAAATTACCTTTACCACTATCCCTTGGATGCTTTTCCTGTGAAAATGAGTGTTCGTTGTAATTGCCATTACCACATCAGTATTAAAAATGAAAGCATCAAACTCCACAAAGAGAAAAGCATCGGCCCCCGTAAGAACAAAAGGCAATCTGCTTGCGCATACCAAAGGGCATGACGGCTGGAACTCGTTTACCGTAGTAGCCATTGGTGCATCGGCAGGCGGATTAGAAGCAGTTACCCAGCTGTTTAAAAATCTTTCGCCCGATACAGGCATGGCTTTTATTTATGTGCAGCACCTGAGCCCCGACCATAAAAGTATGCTTACCGATCTGCTTTCAAAAACAACTAAAATGAAAGTGCAGGATGTGGAAAACATGGATAAAATGCAGCCAAACAATGTTTACATTATACCTTATAACAAAGGCATTGAAGTAACCAACGGCCACATAAAATTATTGCCGCGTTCCGAAAATAAACAGAGCCTCAAATCCATTGATGTGCTTTTTACCTCACTGGCCGAAACACACAAAGAAAACGTAATAGGCATTGTATTATCAGGCAGTGCAAGCGATGGCTCTATGGGCTTGAAAGAAATAAAAGCAGCCGGAGGAATGACCTTTGCGCAAAACGATACCGCAAAATTCAGCTCCATGCCTAAGTCGGCCATTGCCGAAGGTGTGGTGGATTTTATTTTGTCGCCTGCTGAAATTGCAAAAAAATTAAACTGGATGAGCAAGCATCCGCTGCTGAAACGCAAAGGAGTAAAAAGCACACCCGAAGATGAAATTGACAATAACAATCCCGACCTGAAAAATATTATTCAGTTAGTGTTCAAGCACAAACAGGTTGACTTCAGTGTGTATAAAATGAATACCATTAAAAGGCGCATGTTGCGCAGAATGATTATTCATAAAATAACCAGCCTGAGTGAATACAGCAAGCTGCTGCAACATAAAAACGAGGAAGTAGATTTACTTTATCAGGATTTGCTTATCAATGTTACCGAATTTTTTAGAGACCCCGAAGCATTTATAAGTCTTAAAAAAACAGTGCTTCCACGTTTGCTTAAACAAAAAGCACAGAGCGATACGCTGCGCATTTGGGTGGCAGCCTGTGCTACGGGCGAAGAAGTGTATTCCATTGCCATGCTGCTGTTTGAGTTGCAGGACACTAAAAAAGTCAATACCCCATTTCAGATTTTTGCATCAGACCTTAGTCCGCAGGCCATCAACGATGCCCGCAACGGTGAGTATACCAGACAACAACTTAAGAATGTTTCGCCAAAACGATTGCAACGTTTTTTTACCCGCTCAAAAGACAACTACCGCATATCTAAAACCCTGCGCGATGTTTGCATTTTTGCGCAACATAATTTGCTGAATGATCCTCCGTTTTCGCGCATGGATTTTATCAGTTGCCGCAACCTGCTCATTTACCTGGATACACCGGCACAGAAAAAAGCCATTGCCACTTTTCATTATGCACTCAATGAAAACGGGTGTTTAATGTTAGGAAAATCCGAAACTATCGGCAGCTCCCTAAACTTATTTACACCCGCTGCCGACAAAAAAATAAAAATATACACCCGCAAAAACAACACGGGAAAAAACACCATCTCCGATATAACACCGCGCATTTTACAAAAAGCAGTTGCAGCAAAACACCCTGCAAATCATGCGCAGCCAAAAAAACAGGTTTTGCTTAACGGCAATCTGGGCAGCTCATTTGATGCATTTTTAGTAACACACTACGTGCCCGCCAGTGTGGTTATCAATCATGATTTAGAAATACTGCAGTTCAGAGGAGCTACTTCCATGTATCTGCAAAACTCAGCAGGCAAAGCCAGTTTAAATATTTTAAAAATGGCGCATCCCGAAATTACGTTTGAATTGCGCAATGCCATTCACCATGCCATAAAAACAAAGCAAACGGTATGCAAAACGGGGATTGAAATGAACCGCGATAAACAAGGCATTGCCTTGCGCCTGATTAATCTGGAAGTAACACCGCTTAAACTGGAAGGCGAAGACGATTTGCTGGTAATTGTTTTTACCGGACAACCGCAAACCGAACTGCCCGAACAAACAGCCAGAAGCGGAAAAAACAACAGCCTTGCCAAAGACCGCAGAATAAAAAAACTGGAAGAAGAAATTACAGCCTCGCGCCACGACATGGCTTCCATAACACAGGACCAGGAAGCCGCCAACGAAGAATTGCAGAGTGCAAATGAAGAAATTGTTTCCAGCAACGAAGAGTTGCAAAGCCTGAACGAAGAACTGGAAACATCAAAGGAAGAAATTGAATCTACCAACGAAGAACTGATAACAACCAATCAGGAATTGCAGGCGCGCATCCTGCAGGTTGAAGAATTATACACCTATTACGAAACGATTTTGTCAACCATACACGAGCCTATGCTTGTGCTCTATAAAAACATGCGCATCAAATCGGTGAACAAGGCATTTTGCAAAATGTTTCGCGTAACAGAAACCGACAGCATCGGCTTATCGTTATTCAGATTAGGCAGCAACCAATGGAATATTCCCCGCCTGCGTGAAATGCTGGAAGACATTATTTCCCGCAACAATCACTTTCAGAATTTTGAAGTGGAACAGGAATTCCCCGAAATAGGAAATAAATCCATGCTGCTGAATGCACATCAGATCAAACAGCAGGACGAAGAACTGATAGTGCTTACCATTTCAGATGTTACAGAAGTAAAACGTCTGGCAACAGAAGTGCAGCAAAAAGAAAACAAAATGCTGGAAGTGCTGATGGAAGGAAAGAAAAAAGCATTTATAAAAATTGAACAAAGCAATGCGGAGCTGACGCTGGCAAATAACAATGCAAAACTTAAAACACAAATAGCCGAAGATGCCGTTAAAGCAAAGCAGCAGTTTTTAAGTAACATGAGCCACGAGATACGCACGCCCATGAATGCCATCATCGGCTTTACAAACGTAGTGCTGAAAACCGGTTTGGATGAAACACAACGCGAATACCTCAATGCCATTAAGGTATCGGGCGATGCACTGATTATTTTAATCAACGATATTCTTGACCTTGCCAAAGTAGATGCAGGCAAAATGACCTTTGAAAATATTCCGTTCAGTTTAACAGATTCCGTTTCGGCCATGCTGCAATTGTTTGAACCCAAAACAAAGGAGATGAATGTGTCGTTAACTGTCAACTACGACAGCACTATTCCTCTCATTGTAACAGGCGACCCTATGCGTTTGCGTCAGATAATCCTAAACCTGGTAAGCAATGCCGTAAAGTTTACCCGCCATGGAAAAATAACCCTGCACATCAGCAGAATAAAAGAAGATGCGGAAAACATAACCCTGCAATTTGTGCTCACCGATACAGGAATTGGCATTTCTGAAGAGAATATAAAACACATCTTCAACAGCTTTGAGCAGGCATCGCGCGAAACCACACGCTCCTTTGGCGGCTCGGGTCTGGGGCTTGCCATTGTTAAGCAATTAGTAGAGTTGCAGGGCGGAACAATTACTGTTGAAAGCAAAGTAAACAGCGGCTCCACCTTTACATTCATACTTAACTTCGGAAAAACAAATCCGAAACAGAATGCAAGTGTTGCAAAAGAAAAAACTCCAACAAAACAGCTCCCCGAATCTGAAACTATAAATATTCTGGTGGCAGAAGATGTAGCACTTAACCAGCTTCTTATAAAAATAATACTGATGGATTTTGGTTTTAAGTTTGACATTGCAGCAAACGGAAAAATTGCCACCGAACTGGTTGAAAAGAATAAATACGACCTTATTCTGATGGATCTGCAAATGCCTGTGATGGGCGGCTTTGAAGCCACAAGCTATATCCGTAACAAACTGAATTCACAAATTCCTATTATAGCACTTACCGCAGATGTTACTACCATGGACGACAGCAAGTGCATAGCAGCCGGCATGAATGACTACATCTCAAAACCCATTGACGAAGATGTGCTGTTCAGCAAAATAACAAGTGCTTTAAAAAGTGTGAACGGGTGAATAATATAACACTGCGCTTTAATTGTATAAGCGGCATCTGTTAAAATAAAAGACCTTTGCTTCATGGCCTTGAACATTGCAACCCTGCTCTTTGGTATTACCGGAATATTGGGCATTTATCTATCAGCACTTGTACTGAGAGGTAAGCCCTCATCAAAACCGGTTATACTTTTTCATGGCCTGTTTAGTGTATCAGGCTTTGTGTTGCTGACAAAAAGTCTCCCCGAAACATTAACCGCTCTGATACTTCTTTCCATTGCCACCTGCTGCGGACTTGTGTTGCTCTATCAGGATATAAAGGGTAAAGAACATACACAGTGGCTATGCTACTCACATGGTGTTTTAACCATTGCGGGGTTTATTTCTCTGCTGGTATTGGCAGTTGCTGCATAGACATCTTGACAACTCGCGGCTCGCCTCCCTCTCCTTATTTCAAGGAGAGGGACCGAGGGTGAGGTCACCAACCTGTGAATTATGCAACACAAATAAAGGATTATGTAACACCTGCCCTGCTGAATGTCCTCACCTTTGTGCCCATAATTATTTAAACTAAAAAACAAAGTAAAATGAACACACAAGAAAAGAAGACAAGCAAATTTTCCATTGTAAAAAATACAATGGCGGCTGTAATGGCTGTTGCAGTAATGGGTATATTGGTTACAAGCTGCGATAAAAACGATGATGACAAAGCACACATGAATGTGCGCATGACCGATGCACCGGCCAACTTCAATGCCGTATTAATTGATATACAAAGCGTGGAAGTTACCTACACAGGCGGAACAACCCTGATATTGAACACCACTGCAGGTATCTACAACCTGCTTGATTTTTCAAACGGGCTGGATACCTTGATTGCTTCGGATGATCTGGATGCAGGAACAATTACGCACGTGCGTTTAATACTGGGAACCAACAACTCGGTAATTGTTGACAATGTATCGCATCCCCTGAGCACACCAAGTGCTGAACAATCAGGATTGAAAGTGCAGGTGAACAAAACCTTTGAAGGTGGTTCGGCATTCACTGTTCTTATTGACTTTGATGCACAACAATCTATTGTGTTGCAGGGCAACGGTGATTACAAACTAAAACCCGTGTTGAGAACCATTGATGTAACACTGAACGGTTCGGTAAAAGGAAGCATCACTCCCGTAGGAACTGCTGCAACCATTACAGCAACCAACGGAACTGATTCATATTCTTCAATAGCCAATGCAAACGGTGAGTTTGTAGTTGCAGGTATTCCTGCAGGTACCTATGTAGTGGTAGTTATGCCCGAGCTTCCGTATTTACCGGTTTCAATTTCGTCTGTAGTAATTGCAAACGGAGCTGCAACCAACTTAGGAATAGTAGCGCTTTAAACAGGCACTGATTTCTGATACAAATAAACCTCTCGCCCCCGGGCGAGGGGCTTATTTGTTTTTACAGGCCTATCTTCAAGTTAATCGTTAATTATGAAACTGTTTTTAAAATTTCTGCTTCCGCTGCTGGCTTTCAGCATATTGTTATATGTTTCCATTGTTCTGTTAGTTGAACCCTGGATTGCCGCTAAAGTAGAAACGGCCATCAACGATAAAAACAAAGAATACCTTGTAGAAATACACGGTGTTGATATTCTCTTTTTCTCACCGGGAATAGAGTTAAAACGCATTACCCTCATTTCAAAAAAACAAAACGGTTTAACAGGAAACATAAGATCCATAAAAGCCAAAGGCATTAACCTTAAAGCCCTTTGGAATAAGGATATTGACATACGCGAAGTTTGCATTGCTGATGGTCATCTCAGCGGAAATCTTTCCTCACCCGAAAAAAACGGCTCTGTTTCTACACCTGAAAACACACCTAATCTTTCACCTGCAGCTATCACGATAGGCAAACTTACTTTTGATAAACTGAACCTTACCATAGCAGACACAGCCAGCGCACTGGCTTATTCCATAAAAGAAGGTGTTGCAAAAATTTTTAACATACACATTCAAAAACAAGATACACTGGGAGTAAACATTCTCCGCCAGTTTGATTTTAAAGCAGAAGAATTACAGCTTGTTTCGGGCGACAGCCTGCACACCTTTTCTGCACAAGGCATCAGCTATTCCGACAGCAGCGCAATGTTAGAAATACAGAAATTTTCCATCCATCCCAACTACACCAATCATGATTTTACCTCGCGCTTTAACTATCAGACCGACCGCATTGAAGCCAGCGGCAACACTATTGCTGTTCATGATTTTTCCATAGCAACGTATTTAAAATCACTTGATATCATCAGCTCTTATATTGAAATAGAAAAACTGGACCTGCAGGTTTTTCGTGATAAACGAAAAGAATTTAAGCATGTACTTAAGCCAACCTTTCAGGAAATGATGTATAACTATCCGCAGCTTTTGCAAATTGATTCAATCGGTCTAATCAACGGCAATGTAACGTATACTGAACATGCCGAAGGCGCCAATGAGGCAGGATACATCAGCTTTAACAGTATCCATGCTAAAATTTACAACATCACCAACGATACAATTTACAAATCAAAAAATGCGTTTACAGAACTGCGAAGCAATGCCCTGCTCATGGGAAAAAGCAAAATTGATATTTTGTTAAAAGCAAAATTGTATGAGCCCGAAAATACATTTACCGTAAGCGGAAGTCTGGCAGCCATGCAGGCAAGCGAACTGAATCCCATTCTGGAAAAAAACGGTTTTATCTATGTAACAAACGGAAAAATTGACGCCATGAATTTCAGCTTCACAGCGAACAACACCAAATCATCAGGTGTGTTGACTATGCTCTACCATGATTTAGATATTACCGTTAAAAACAAACGCACCGATGATACCACGGCATTAAAAGAACGGTTTATTTCTGCTATTGCCAATACATTAGTCATTAACTCAAACCCAATGCCCGGGCACGAAGTGCGAAACGGAAAAATAGAACACGAACGTGATGCAGAAAAGTTTTTGTTCAACTACTGTGTTAAATCCATTCTGTCGGGAATTAAAAACACCGTTACCAACGTGAAGAGCAAAGCTGAAAAGCAAGCCAGAAAGGCAGAGCGGAAAAAAGAAAAGAGGTAACTGCTCTTACGCTGAACGTAGTCGAAGCCCCTTATTCCTTTACTTCAACAATCTGTTTTTTTACCTGCACCGAGTATTCATTGGGAACTATTTTTTTCCCGTGCATGAGTGCATATACCTTGGTAAACTCAGCCCCGAAATAAAGAATGATAGCTGAATAATAAACCCACACCAGAATTAAAATTACCGAACCGGCAGCACCGTAAAGCGAGGTAGCGGCCGAACTTCCCAGGTAAGCACCGATTACAAATTTGCCGATCATAAACAGAAAGGAAGTAAAGGAAGCACCTATAATACAGTCGCGAAGAACAATATTTCCGTCAGGCAGGGTTTTAAAAATAACGGTAAATAACAATGTGATAATGCCAAAAACAAGCAACAGATTTACAGCATAAAACAAATACACCGAATCCTTAGGAAAAAATGCAGCCAGCTTGTTATTCATTAAGTCCATAACAGAGTTCACAATCAATCCTACCATCAGCAAAAAGCCCACCGAGCCAATCATGGAAAACGACATCAACCTGTTCTTCAGAAATTTCACCCATCCGCGTTTGGGTTTTACCTGTATGCCCCAGATGGAATTAAGCGAACCCTGTATTTCAGAAAATACGCCCGATGCACCAATCAGTAGAACCAGTATGCCTAACACCGTTGCAAAGGTGTTGCTCTCAGAAAGTTTTACATTCTTAATGGCCTCCTGTATCTGCAGCGCGGCTTCGTTGCCCACCAATCCGTTTATCTGCCCGAATAATTCGCCCCTCACTGCTTCTTCACCAAAAAAGAACCCTGATAAACTTATAATGATGATGAGCAGCGGGGGCAATGAGAAAATGGTAAAATACGATAACGATGCACTTAACTTTAATCCATTGTCTGAAATAAACTCATGATACGTTTCTTTAAAGAGATACCCGATTATTTTTGCTGTGATTTTTGTTTTTCTGTAAATCCGTTTCATGGATAAAATGGTGGTTTTTCACTTACAAAGGTGTAACTCCCCGCAGTGTAAAGCATTACATAATTTATTGAAAAAGTTACACTATTCACACTTTATTGAAACACCACCGTTGCCGGTTTGCCAACCTCAAAATCACGCAGAATAAAATCAGTGGTTTTGTAAGGATTAAACTTGAAAATATTATCACCGTTACCGGGAATGGAAGGGTAATAAGCCAGCGAAATCTGAAAGGTGCTGAACACCAGATTCAGATTCTTAATCAATACACCAAAGCCAAATTGCGAGTACACGCGCTGCCTGTTAAAACCCCTGTCGGATGTGCCCAGCATACCCAACGTATAGGTGAGATAAGGCCCAAACCTGAAGCCGATAAAATTCCAGGGCGCATACGATTGCGATTGCAGCGTAAATAAAATACGGTGTACACCCGATACGTTGTTACTTCTGAAACCGTCAATGCCGTATGTTTCATTAACAGTAAGACTGTCGTAAGCATAGCGGTTAATACCAATGGTAATCTGCGGCTTTACAAATTGCCTGAATTTCCATTTTCCTATCTCCAGAAGACCGGTGAAATAAATAATACCTGCCGAAAGAACTCCCTGTTCGGCTTTTGATTTTCGCAAAAAAGTACCGTACTCCAGAGTTGCACTCAGGTATCCCCAGGTATAATAGTTGCCCAATGCAGCGCGTGCTCCCAGATATACGCGCCCTGCATTATCCCGTTCCTGATAACCTGCGGTTATGCTGTAAACCCTTCCGATGGGAACGTTTTCGGTTATACCGTAGTTGAAAATAAATTTATCCTGCACATATTTTCGCGTAGAAATACCAATGCTGGTGAGGTAAAAATTCTGGTCAGCAAAAACATGAAGCGTGTCAATGCTTTCAGGCGGTCGTTCAACAAACCGTAAACGATAAAACCTGAATGCAGAAATAAAATTGGTGGTACGCTGATTTTCGGTATTACCTTTTACAATCTGGATGGCGCTGCCTGCCCAGTAATCCTGCGAATTAAATTTAAACTGCTTTAAAACAATAAGCGAATCTTTGGGAGGAACGGTATCATTGCGGTTTTGCTGCATGAAGTTTATACCACCGGCCCACTTGGCAAAAGGCGAAAAGAAAGGACGGTCAACAGCTATGCTTTTGGTAAAAATGCGGTATTCGTCTTTGCCGTAATGCACATTGGCACTAACGTAGGTAGTGCGGATATTGGGAACAAAATAATTGGTGTTAAAACCATCACGTCCGCTCACATTCCAGGTATATGCATTGGTAAACTCATGTCCGAGACCAAGAAAGTTTTTCTCCAGCACCTGAAAGGTAAAACGCGAATTAGAATAAGATACATTGGGAATAATGCTCCACTTATCCAGCTCACGGATAACAATATCTACCGAATCTGAATTTTTTGAAACAGACGAAACATAAAATGAAACATCGTTGACATAACTCTGATTACGCACCAAACGCTCCGATTCCTTTACCAGCAATGAATCAAACACCTGATTGGGGTGAATAAGCAGCAGGTTACGGATAGTTGATTTATGTGATTTAACGTGCATCTTATTTCCTGCACGAACAATAAAATTCTGACTTCCGGTAATCGTATCAATTATGGAATTGCCAAAGGGGTCAAGCGTTTCAATAGTAATGTGCCTCACCACTTTGCCTTCAAAAGCACTGTAAGGCTTTTGTATCAGTTTTTTGTATCCCTTTCGCTTGGGCGGTGAAGTGGTTGAAACAGGCTTGAAAAAAATCTTGTAAACAAATTGAGTGAACTTGCTTCGCTTGGAATAGTTCTCAATGTCCTTATAAATTTTGGTAGAATCTTTTTTAGCGGGAACTTCCTGTGCGTAAACAATACTGCTTAGGAAGAAGCAAATTAAACCCAATAAAATCCGTTGAAAAAACATTCAGAATTTTCATTGCGCCAAACCTGAAATAAAATCAGAAATGCGTTGATTAAATTCATCTGGCTGTTCCAGATTAGACAGATGGCCCGCATTCTCAATGCTGTGTAGCGTTGAATTTTTTAAGGTAACTGACAAAAACTCAGACTGAACTAAAGGTGTTAGTTTATCTTCCGTGCCACAGAGTATAAGCGTTGGCATACTGTTATTAATCAATAAAGAACAGCTTTCTTCACGCTCTGCAATAGCTGCCAGCGTTGCTGTAAGCGACTTTGCCGAGTTGGAAAGAATAACCGTTCTTATCTTTTCCACCAGGTTTGCTTTGGTTGAATATGTTTTTTCAGCAAAAAGGTTTTTGATAAAAGCCTCACTAAAGCCTTTTGATCCCTGTTCATTTATTTCATCTGCCGTTTTGTAGCGTTTAGCTTTTACATCAGGCGTGTCGGCAATACATTGTGTATCGCATAGTATAACGGCTTTAAATCGTTCGGGATGTCGGGTAAGGGCATTCAATACAATATATCCGCCCATTGATAAACCGCAAACAATGGCCTGAGGTATTTGCAGCGCATCCATCAATCGTATTAAATCGCCCGCAAATAAAGAAATGGTTTGTTCTTCATCTCCCGCAGAAGATTTACCAAAGCCGCGAATATCATAAGCAATCACCCGCTGTGTCCGGCTCAGAAAATCAAGTTGTGGCTCCCACGATGATTTATTAAACGGAAAACCATGAATAAAAATTACAGGAATATCACTCTTTCCGAAATCATCATAGCATACTGAAAGTCCGTTCAGACTAATCAGAATATCTCTCCCTGCTGCATGCATTGCTCCTGTTTCACTCATTACTGGTTCTTTTTCTCTCTTTGTTTCTCTTGCTTTTCAGCTTCTTTCTTAAGTTTTGCTGCTTCCTTTTCTTTCTTGTTGAAGTAGCCCTTCAGCAAAAAGTTTTCTTTTGCAGCATCCATATTTTCATCCAGTCCTTTGGTACTTGACTTCAGATTTTTCATAGTCTGGTTCAGATTTTCCGCAATAGTTGAGTCGGAAATCAGTCTGCCCAATGTTCCTTCACCGCTGTTTATTTTTATCATTATTTCAGCTAACTGGTCAGTAATTATTTCAGCGTTGCCCGCAGTTATTTCCAGACTTGCCATAATAGCATCGGTCTCCACCGGTTCTGATGAAACAAGCTCTTGTCCCTCTTTTGCCAGCGGTGCATCTGCTGTTCCCTGTGTAATAATTACAAGGCGGTCGCCTATCAAACCTTCCGAACCAATAGCTACTCCGCAATCGGCTTTAATAAATTGCTGCACCGATTTTTTAATCAGCATTTCAATCCTTACCGTTGAGTCATTGATGATACTGATGTTATCAACTGTGCCCACTGCTATACCCGAAAAGCGTACATTGTTACCTACCTGCAAACCGCTTACATTGTAAAAGGTAGTGGTAAGTTTAAACACCGGGTCAAACAGGTTTTTCTGTTTGCCGATAATGAAAACGGTAAGTACAAATAGTGCAAGCCCTCCGGCTACAAATAGTCCTAATCGTATTTTGAATTTCTGTGAATGTGTGTCCATGTTAGTTAGATTGTTTAA
>JBFWYU010000070.1:0-14177 GCA_050186075.1 Bacteroidia bacterium | reverse complement strand
GCTTATTTTTTCCATGTTAGCGGAGTGCCTGTGTGATGATTAAATCGCTTACCGGTTTTTTAATCCAGTTGTGGAGAAAGAAATGTAAGACTATCCCCGCTATGAGGTAAAATGCTGCTACAATAAAAAAACCGTAATAGTTTTTGCCCAGCAACTCGCCCAGCCAAAGGGCAATGCCGATGTTCATGACTAAAGCAAACAAGGCAAGCATAATGATAACACTAAGTCGCGAGATAAGGGTAGTTACTACATGTGTTGTAGTATTCAAGGCCTTGAGTTTTGAAAGCTCTATAGTTGTTTTGCTATAGGTTTCAACCCGCTCGTACAATGATTCAACTATGCTTGCTGTTGTTTCCATGTGATTATTTTACTGCGCTTTTCACTGCCTCTGTTGCTTCTTCCACCGTTGCCTGTCCGTTTTGGGCGGCAATGGCTGCTTCCTCCTTCAGGTGTTCAAACTTTTGGGTAACACTTTCAATAAAAGCATTGAATTGTTCTTCCAGTCCTTCAGCATAATCTTCGCCTTTTTTAGATATTTTTTTGCGGGTGTTTGAACCTTTATCGGGTGCAAATAAAATACCCAGTGTTGCGCCAACAGCTACTCCTGCCAATACGCCTAATAATACTTTTCCATTGTTGCTGCTCATGATTTTTTTGTTTTGATTGTGAGCAACAAAGGTGAGTCAAGACAGAGCGAATGTTGTTACATAATATTGGGAAAGAGTTGTATAATTCACACATTGAACCACCCCCTAACCCCTCCTTAAATAAGGAGGGGGAAATTGCAAAGCCCCTCTGCATTGCTGCAGAAGGGCTGTTGCTTCAGTTAAACTCAAAACCACTCTAACCTAACTGAATTGCTTTAATTAGTTACTTCCTCCAAATGCAAAGTGTACACCTACATTAAGACCTATGCTGCTGAAGGGTGAATATGCCTTCAGGCGTTGATCCGGTTTGCTGTCGTCATTATCCGGTGCTGAAGGGTCATAACTGTTCAGGTATTCGGTTTCTTTATCATGGGTGGTTAAGTCCGTGATGTGTTGCGCCCCGTTAATATCATATTGTGTTATAACCGATTTTGTTGGTGCATAAGACTGAGCAATTGCGCCCAGTTCCACATACATGCCAATCATATCGCTGAACATGATGTCAACACCTAATGCACCTGAAAGACCTAAGGAAACACCACCGGTGTATTCTTCGGTAGTTTCAACCTTGGTTGGAAACAATGGTGCACCAGAATTGTCTTCATTGGTTACCGTTATTTTGCCTGCAACGCCAATTACCATACCTATTTTAGCATACGGTTTTATGTTTTCACCGGCAGTGAATTTCATGGCAGGGTTAATGCGCAACATGTTTGCGCTGATAACACGCACATCTTCAGGATTGTTATCACTTGAATTATCGGTGAAGGTGGTTTTGCCACCCAACAGATAGTTCAGATTCAACTCCATTCCAACATTAGGAGTAAACATGTAACCGAAACCAATTCCGGTATTAAATCCCTTTCCAAGGCTGCCTTTTACTACTTCAATGGAATTAGCCGATTCATTGGTTCCCAGATTCTGACCTGCCATACCAATTCCATAGCCTGCACCCAGGTTAAGATATGGACCCTGTGCTTTTGCATTCTGTGTTGATAAGGTAACTACTGCAAGTGCTGCAGCCAATACTATACTCGTTTTCATTTTTGTTTTGTTTGGTTGCCTACTCTTTGTTTTCAGCTTTTCGGCTTGCGCTGTTTATGGCAACAAAGGTGAGGTTATTGCGTTGGCAGTGTGTTACACAATTGCGGGAAAGACTTACATTATTCACAGGTTGCGCTTTCAATCAAAAAAAATCCGCCACGCCTCAGGCGTGACGGATTTCTAGTGTTAAATGATTTTACATTTTAATGAACTTCTTTGAGCTGCTCACCTGAGTATTGTAAAATTTAATATAATAATTTCCGCTTACTAAATTCTCTACCGAAACAGTTGAAGTTACGTTAGCCAATTGAGTTGCCAGAACTAATTGTCCGGCTGAATTATAAATATCCATATTCATTGGCTCAGTTGAAGCTGTGCTGTTCTGAATGGTGATAGTATAAGCAGCAGGATTTGGATAAATCTCAAATCTGTTGTCGTTGCTGATTTCAGTAATTGCTGTTTCTGTGTTATTATCAAATACAGCAAACGGGCTAAGTGATGTAATACCTGTTCTTTGTAAACTGAACATACCACCTGATTCATCTACTGCAACAGCATCTGCTGTTACATCCCAACTTGCGTTAGTAAAGTGTGTAATGTGTGAAGCATTAGGATTAAAACTATTTACTTCCATTGCTGCTGACCACATTAGCATTAAGTTCATATCCAGATCAACGATGCCTGATGCAACATTCCATGTAGCATCTACTACAGGCTGGTCAATTGAAAGATCAGTTCCTGTTGTTCCATCTGTCCACACGTTGTGGTCAACACCTACCTGAACCTGTCCGCTTGAAGAGCCTGTATTCAAATGAATACTTGCAGGAGCAAAGTGTGTAGTAGTTCCAACCGGAAAACTAACTGAAGAACTTCCGCCTGCAGTTATGTTTCTTTGAAGATACCCTGCAGT
This sequence comes from Bacteroidia bacterium, assembly GCA_050186075.1. Lineage (GTDB taxonomy): Bacteria > Bacteroidota > Bacteroidia > SXHM01 > SXHM01 > SXHM01. The sequence goes on along the minus strand of JBFWYU010000070.1, from coordinate 11,576 downwards.
TTCTGTAATGATATAAGATGCACTGTCAGTTCCGGTAATAGAACCTGATGAGCCAATTAACAAGGCATTATCCATGATGTTTATTTTTCCTTGTGTGAAAAGCATAACACCATTTACCTGTAAGTCAGTTCCTATACTAACTGCTCCACTGTTGCCAACACTAACGGTAAGATTTCCGATGGTGGCTGCACCAACTGTGAAATCAAGTGAACCCAATGGTGAGGAAAAGGAAGCAAGAGTAATATCAGAAGCAGAAGTTGCAGAAATTGTTCCTGCTCCGGCTGCTGCAATGCCTCCGTTTAACGTTACATCATTGCCATTTAAAACCAGAATACCTGTTTCTAATGAAAGTGTACCGTCAATGGTAATGCTGTTTGCCAGTGTTACCATTGTTGTTCCACCACTATTGATGGTAAGGTCGCCAATTGCTCCTGTAATTTTCAATGAAGAAACTCCTGCAGTTGAGTTGATAATTAAATCAGATACAGAATTTGCAACAAAAGAACCCGAACCCGCAACATTACTTGCAGCACCCAGTGTAAGACTGTTACCGTTAAGTTCCAATGTGCTTGCACCTGCTAGTGTAAGTGTTCCGTTTACAGTTAAATCAGAACCTAATGAAGGTGCGTTGGAAACACCAACAGTGATTGATAAATCATTCAGCAACTGACCGCCCAAATCAAAATTAAGTATTGATGCTGCTCCAAGCAGTGTATTGATTGTTAGATTTGAAGAACTGTTTGCGCTTAAATACCCGGGACCGCTTATAGTACCTGTAACTGTTAAATCTCCGTTACTGAAATTAAGTGTACCTGTGTTAAGCTGCACTGTGCCGCTAACAGTAAGACTTCCGTCAATGTCTGCGTGACTGCCTGCACCAACGTTTACAGTAAGATTATTAACTGCTGCACCGGTAGCAAATGTAATGCTTCCGATAGTTCCGCCCGAAGTATTGATGCTGATATCAGAAGCTGATGTTGACATAACTGTACCCACACCCAGATTGGCAACTGTACCATTAACTGTTAAATCATTTCCGGCAAGAACCAATGTGCCACCATTAAGTGATAATGTTCCGGCAACTGTTAAATCAGAGGTAAGCGTAACTGTACTTCCTGCAGTAAGATTTACTGTAACATTCTGTAATCCTGTGCCACTTAACTCAACACCTGCAACAGAGGAAACACCTGAATAGGTAACATTATAATTACCTGAAAGACCTACCGAACCACCTGTGCCTACTGACAATAATCCGCCAGATACAACAATGGTTGCGTTAGCACCAACATCCAGACTTCCGCCTGTAACAAGTAATAATGTACCTGATGTAAGATTTAAACTCTGACCGGCAATAATATCAGCCGATGAAGAAAAACCTGTTGCTGCATTAATAGCATTAGCTGCCAGCGACCCTGTAAACGAAAATGAAGAACCCGGATTAATATCCACTGCATTTAAGATAATGGTTCCTGCACCGCTTAAAGTTCCCAGCGTAAGTGTAAGACTTGAACTGGTAGTTGTGTTCAGCATTCCTTCTACTGTTAGTTGAGCCAATGCTCCGTTAATAACAAGGTTATTATCAAGGTTTACAGTAATTCCCGAAGGAATAATAATCTGGTCAAGAATAGTTGTAACAGATGGAGCAACTCCACCTACCCATGTTGTTGTGTTACTGAAATCTCCGGAAGAAACTGCCGTAAATGTTGTTGCATAACTGACACTCGAAAGAACGAGCGACACCAGCGCAAGGCTTAGTGATTTTTTTATTGATAGCGTAAAAGTTTTCATGTTTTTGTTTTTAGTATAAATGAATAGTTAGTAATTACTGGGACAAAGGTGTGCCTGATTATTAGCTCAGGCGTTACACAATTGCCTGAAAGAATTGCATCATTCACACATTGCACAATGCACTATGTGTTTTTGGAATGATGCACTTTATTAGTATATGAATTCCTGAGTGCTAACGAAATCAGCGAACCCAAAAGCAGAATGTGAATAATTGAACCTGCACCAAATGCAAAATATTCCACTGCCCAAAAAATGAACAGGATTAAGGCAACGGGGAGGTTGAGATTATTCATTTATTCAGTTGTTTCATCCGGTTTTATGTCGAGCTTTTTGAGCTTTTCATCTTTTTCAGATTCTTCGTTATGCTTTTCTTCGTGGGTAAGAGTTGAAAATTTTTCTTTCAACTTTTGTAGTTGTTTGCTCCAGTTTTCTTCATCAGGAGTTGTAACAGATGCGTTTGACATACAGGTAAATCAGGAATTGGTTTAAAATAAGCCTTCCGCAATTGCGGAAGGCTTATACAAAACAGGATTACATTCGGCTGCCGGGAATTTCTTCGTTAGCAGAATCTGAATCACCAACTCTTCTTTTCTCTGTTGATTTTTCTTCTTCTGTTTCGCCTTTCTCCTGCTTTTCACCTGGAGTTTGCCTGCCTATTTCAGGCTTGCTTACTTTCTGGTCAACTTCATGTTCAGGCGAGGTTGAATCCCTACGCGGTTCCTCTTCTTGTTTGCCGTTATGCTCTTCCTTGTTTACTATTTTTTTATCCTGATTGGTTTCGGGTTGTTGTTCCTTTTGTTCAGGTTTTTGATCTGGCTGATAATTCTGATTATTTCCCATGTTGATTTAGATAAAGTGTGAATGAATTTTCACAACGGGACAAAGGTGAGGCCGACTCAATCTCTTGCTGTTACAGAATTGCCGGAAAGAATTACATCATTCACAGGTGTGAATAATGTAATTCATTTATACGAGCATGTAACACATATGGTGAACGCCCGCTCTACTTTTGCTCTCTGATATTAATACAAAGAAATGAGAGCAACTATAATTGATTACAGTCCCACACCCAGCCAGATAAGACAACAGTCGGGCAGCCTTATAATAAGAACAGACCGAAAACTGATTTGCATAAAAACCGCAGATATTATTCTGATAAAAGGACTGGCAGACTATGTTATACTTAAAACCCTTACCGAAAAGTATGTGATAAAAAGCACGATGAAAGAAATGTTTGCCAGTTTACCGTCCAATATTTTTGCAAGAACACACCGTTCGTTTATAGTGAATATGCAAAACATAAAAACGGTTGATGGTTCTATCATTTTGCTTGCAGGCAAAGGTTATCAATACCTTGTTCCTATAGGTAAAGTTTTCGAAAAAGCTTTTAAAAAGGTATTGCTTTCCTAAATTCAGTATTCCGCGCCTGATGAAGAAATTAACTGTTCTGCTGCCTGTATTCTTTTCTGTTCAATTTGCTTTTGCGCAACCGGATTCGGTTAAAGCAAATACGCTGCATACTACTACAGTCACCCCCTTAATACACACCAAACCTTTTGATATACTTATTAAAAGCAGTGTGCTGAGTAACTCCTCATTGCTCCATCTTCAGTTTGAAGAAGACACCGATTCCATACGGTTTGAATTATTTAATTCGCAAGGTGAAACGATGGAACTCTTATTTGAGGGCAGTCTTCATTCAGGAAAACATCCGTTTATTTTTAGTCCTGTATCAGGTGTAAACCGGCCGTTTATTGCTGTTCTCAGCATAGCAACTAAAGTTGTATCCATGCGGGTTGTAAAGTTTAATTCGTTTTAGTAAAAACAAAACGATTTATACAATTCCCACCTGTTCAATGGCAATGCGCTTTTTCTTCTTCATGGATTTAAAGTAAGTAGGCGTTAAACCTGTTACTTTTTTAAACTGACTGGAAAGATGCGCAACGCTGCTGTAGTTAAGTTTGTAGGATATTTCGGTTATGCTGAGTTCGTTGTACAATAGCAATTCTTTTACCTTTTCAACTTTATGTGCAATGATAAAATTTTCAATGGTGATGCCTTTGGCTTCTGAAAATATATTAGCCATGTAGGTATAATCCTTATCCAGATTTTCGCTGAGGTAAACTGAGTAGTTAACGGTAATAGGTTCTTCTGAATAGTGAATGGAGTCGATGATAAGGTTTTTAATTTTTTCAATCAGTATGGATTTGGGATCATCCATTAATTCAAAACCTGATTTTGCAAGTACCTTGCTTAATTGAGCGCGCTGCTCATCGGTTATTGCTTCTTTTATATCCACTTCACCCAGCTCAACAATGCCGTGTGAAATATCGAGTTTGTCCAGTTCTGTTTTTACCATTTTTTTGCAACAGAGCGAGACCATGTATTTGATGTAGAGTATCATATTAATTTGCTAGTGGTTTAATTATTGGCAAAAATGATGAGATAAAGGGAATGCCCGTTTACATAATTGTGTTTAAAATTTACACAATTCACACTTTAAAACAAGCCGCTTTTACTTTGTAGTATATTAAACTAAAAAAGCGCACGGATCTCCCCGACCCGTGCGCTTTTATTCGTTAACTGCTTAATTAGTTTTTAGCCTGTTCGTTTTCTTTTCCTTTAGAACCCGGACGGTTTGCAGTGTACATACCTGCCATTTTAATTTTCAAGCCGGCAATTTTCATGTTGTCACCTTCAGGAAGATCTTTTTCATCTTCGTTTTTGTGCGTGTCCAATGCTTCGTAAAGCAATTTTATCTCGTCCCAATCTTCGCGTGAATAGTAAGCTTTGTTGGCATCTACTGCATCTACAAATGATTGATAAACAGAAAGCATGTTTGTTGCATTTACAAAACTAAATGACATATCGTCACCTACATTACCTACACCAAATAAGGTGTTGCGCAGTGCTGTTTTAGAATCAATAACCGGTTGGTTTTTTTGCAATTCAACTTCATACTTTGCTTTAAGCTCGGCATAACGTGCGCGGCTTGCTTCCAGGTCTTTTTTATCGGCTTCGCTCATGTTGGCCAGTTCTGCTTCTGCTCTTACCGCTCTTTCCTGATACCCGTTGTCTATGGCTATCCAGTTTTCTTCGGTGTAATTGGGGTTTGCTTTGTTCATTGAATCTACATAGTGATTTAATTCTGCAGAAGCAGTTTTTTTGTTGTTGGTGCAGGCTCCCATGGCTGCAATAAGCAGAACGGCAAGGAACAGTTGATTTAGTTTCATAGTTTTTAGTTTTTTAGTTATTTGTTTAAAGTGGGGCAAAGGTGCAGGCAAATAAGTAGTGTGTTATTACACAATTGTGCAAAAGAGTTACATTATTCACACACCTGTTTTATGCTGCATAAACAGCTTTAGAAAAATATTCTTTCACAAAAGCATGTTCCTGATTGGTGGTCATTTTGCCGCCATGCTCTACAATTATTTTGATTGCTGCAAAATGATGGTCTTCTTTCAGAAGATTTGCCAGTTCGTTTTTTGCGGTGGTAGGACCAAATAAAAGAACCTCATCGTAATTGCGGATAACCGCTTCCAGCTTTTTGTAAAATGCTCCCTGCTTTTGCTGTTCTTTATTGTGCATCAGGTTTTCGCTCTTTTCCATGCTTTCTGCTTTTTCATTGTGGGTAAATTCCGATTCAATGAATTTTGTTTCAATTTCACCTGCGGTGAATTCCATTAAATGAGCACTTGAATGGTCCATCCAGATGCCTAATCGTTTTGCTGCTGTCATAGTTGTTGGTTTTAGTTGTGTTTTATTCTGGTGATTAATTATTTGAGCCTGGCAACAAACACATCACCTTTACCTCCATTGGTAAGGCGGGTATTTCCAAATCGCATTTGAAGACCGTCATAAACTCCGGCTATGTAGATGTCGCCATTTAAATCAGAGGTAATGCAACGGCTCATGGCACTGCCGAAAATACTTTTGGCCCACATCAGATTTCCGGTAGCGTTATACTTGGCAATAAAAATATCACTGCCTCCCGCGTTCTTTAAATCAACTCCGTGGATGGAAGTAAAATTGCTGTCGAACACACCGGATAAATAAATACTGCCTGAAGGATCGGCTGTAATGCCGAAGCCATAATCTTTTGCCATTCCGCCTGCCCGTTGTGCCCAAAGAGGATTGCCCTCTGTATCGTATTTTGCAATAAATATATCACCGTAATCCGTTCCCTGTTCGCGGGTAAGAATGGTGCATTGCATTAAGGTATCGCAACCAAAAATAACGGTATCGTTTTTAAACCATCCGGTCATGTACACATTGCCTGCTTTATCGGAAGTAATGCTGTATCCTTCATCAGCGTAGGTGCCTCCCAGACTTTTGCCCCATAACAAAGTTCCTGCGCGATTGTATTTTGCCAGAAAAATATCGCCTCCGTTGCTGCCCGAAGTGGCATTGGTAAGCAGGGTATCGCCCAGGCTGATGACAGGGCTGCTGAATTTGCCGGTTACATAACTGTTTCCGCTGTCATCTGCAGTAAGTATGCTGCCGCTGTCATCGTTTTTTCCGCCTATGTTTTTTGCCCACACTACTTTACCTGTGGGGTCATAGCAGGTTAAGAAAATATCGTGTTCGCCTGTGTTGGTTAAAACAGTAGTGCCAAAGGTGATGGACGAACTTTCAAACATACCGGTGAGGTACACGTAATTTTTTGCATCGCAACTGATGCTGTTGCCTTCATCATCGGCAGTGCTTCCCGCACTTTTTGCCCATACCATAGTTCCTTCCTTATTAAAGCGTGCAATAAATACATCGCTGCCACCGGCATTGGTTAACACGGTGTTATCAATCATCAGGCTGGTGCTGCTATAGAAACCGGTAATAAAAAAGCCTCCTTCGCTGTTTACTTTAATTCCGGTACTGTTGTCATTACCTGAGCCACCAAAACTTTTGGCCCATAACAACATACCCGAAGCATCGTATTTTACAATAAAAATATCGCTTGTTTCAATAGCTCCGCTATTGTAAAGTGTTGTGCTGCCAAAGGTAACCGAGTCGCTGGTGAACCATCCTGTTATGTAGAGATTACTGTTGTAATCAACCGATATGCCGGTTGCATAATCCTGTGAAGTTCCGCTTCCGCCATCGGCCCATAGCCACTCGGGCTGCTGTGCAAATGAAATAGTGCTGCAAAGGGTGATGAAAATTAGTTGTATGGTTTTTAACATGCCGCAAAGGTGCGGTGCTTAAAAAACGAACGTATTACATAATTGCAGAAAAGAGTTACATTATTCACAGGTTGTGTAACCCTGTTGAGCATAGCGTCTCGCTATGCTCAGTTTAATCACGCCTCTGGCGGTATTTGCAAAAAAATATCATTAATCTATTTCGGCAGGATGCCGGTTAATGTAAGCGTAGCGAGACGCTACGCTTAACGCATGCAGGCTACGCTCAACGGGGTTAATGTAAGCGTAGCGGGACGCTAGGCTTAACGCATACACGCTACACTCAACGGGTAAATATAGCACTGCTGCCCGCATTTTCGCCAAGGCCATGTTAGTGGCAGTTTTTCTATTATTAAATGTCAACACAAAGCACAAAAATGTTGTCAGTAACTGTTGTCACGTTTGTTACATTTGTTAAACACCCTGCATTAGGATTATAAGTTCCAAATACAACATATAATTTCAAGCAACTATTTGAGCGTGCATTGAAAAACTCAAAATACTTACCTGAACCACAATTAAAAGCACTTCTTAGTTTTAAGTCCTCTGCATAGTCTAAAAGCTCTGGACATGTTGAATAATCACAATCAGGAATTTTAAAGACCTCATTACCATCTGTGAAATGGTTTGTAAAATATAGTCTGTTGTTTTTGTGGTCGTATTCAACTGAAAGACTGTCATATTGCAATGGGCCATTTAGGAAAGCATCAAATGATTTTTTTTTACCATTAATCATTTCGGTCATTTGCATAATGGCTTTATCATCTGAAGTAAAATGACCAAATTTAAACATCAGGAAAAGTGCCCCAAAAATGAATATTAGAAAAACCACAATAACTAAACGAATTTTAAAACTAAGTAATTTCATGATTTCAATATTCAGTGTATTCAAAATTAATAGTCGTCAAAGAGTTGGCGCGGTTGTAGCAGAGGCCCGTTTTTCTTTTGAAATGTTGTCCAATAGTTGACATCAATTTGTAAACTGTCAGGAACACCATTTGAAAAGTCACCAATTGTTACACCGTCAAACACTAGTCCATTGCTCATTATATGTGTAGGTAAAATGCCGTTTGTATAATAGTAGCCTAAATACTCCTCTGTCTTTGAGTAAACTAAAATTATTGTAGTCAATCTGCAATTGAATCCCCATTCAGTCTGAATAGTCATTATTTTAAAAGTTGTTTCATCTTTTTGATTTTGAAAGTCGCCTAAGTAGTCCACCCGCTGAGAACAGATTTTACGTGTCGGTGTTGTGTCACCATAAAAAAAGTCGCTGTCGGTATTTTTAATTAGTCGGGCAATTAACGGTTGGTCGTCAGAGTGTTTTGATGGAGTGGTCAAACTGTCTTTAAAGAGTTCGCGATTTTTTCCCGAGTCTTTGTTTGAGTGACAACTTAAAAGAACCAAAGAAGTCAGTGCTAAAAACGTCAGTATGATAAAGCGATGTCGTGTCATTCAAAATGGGCTATAACGTTTGACGGCTTGCCGTAGGCGGGGTTTAAACACTATCCGCCTCAGGCGGATCGCCAAGCACAAAGGTAAATAGAAAGCAATACAGTTTGAAGTTCCATCGGCAGCCCCGCTTTCGGCAAGCCGATGTTAGCGGCTGGGCTTTTCATTGCTAATTATTTTACTTGTCCTAAAAGCCTTTGTCAGCAAGTCAACCTCATTTATTGATAGTGTGCAGCCACGCGGAGTATTTGCATTTAGCTTTACATCATGTCTATGCTCGTTTGGGAATTGCTTAGTGCTTTCAAATAAGTCAGAAATTACTGTATCCTGTCTAGTCAGGTCAACAATTAATACAGAAAAGTCAGATTGGTTATATATTATTCGTAAACAGTTTTCTATTGTGTCTGCGGTTATAGTTAAATCGTTTGCTTTTAAGTCCTCAAAAGGTTCTAATGAAGCAAGTGCCCCAATAGATATTTCAAGTTTAATAGTGTCTCCCTTCATTAGATACAAATGATTAGGGTCTAAACTGTCGGGGTAATGTAAAGTGTAACAAATAGGTAAAGCAACTACAACTTGTCCGATTGTCAAGTCTTTTGTCGCAGTGCAGTTTGTGTCAGTCTTTTTTGTTGTAAGTCCACAGCTAAACAATAGCAACAAACTTATAATTGTCAGGATTTGTTTCATCATTGTCGTGTTGTCCAGCCTTGCCGCCAACTTGTATATACCCCTGACGCTATCAGGCTTATCCCTCTTTTTTTGGGTGGATAAGCCTGATAAATGTCAGGCTTTGTAAATGTAATAAATCTAGTTCGCATTTAAATTCACACTTCCACAAACCTAAAATTTATTTCCTGATTAAAAAACATTTTATATCTTAGCCTCAGCAACCAAAACCTCGTTCTGTCATGTCACGTGGGCACAGCGATTTCAGGGGTGTAAAACACACCCGCACAACTGATGTTTATACTTCAACAGTTTATGAAGTAAACGGACTTTCTTTTGCGCTTATCCATTATAAAAAAGAAAATCATATTCCGTTTTACAGAAGTAATTTACCACCGTATTGCGGCACTATCTGTTATGTATTAAAGGGTATATACAGTGTTACAGCGCAGGGGCAGCTCTTTAACTGCAAGGAGGGCGATATGCTGTTTATACGGGATTGCAATGCCTATTATGAAAAGGCAATGCCCGGCACACAGCTTTTTTCTTTTCCTGTATGTGCCGGTATGTGCAGCGCTTACGGTGTTGAGCTGGCTCAGCTGCCCCCGCATGCCATCAGCAGCAACATGCCGCTGTATCTGTATGTTAAAACTATTTACCGCCATTTTAAATTTAACACGGCATGGTCGCATATTGATATGGATGGCGAATACAGGCATCTGGTAGCTGCACTGGTTTGCAAACTCTATCAACCCAAAGCGCTGAAACATAATCTTGCGGCTATGGCTGCGGAATTGCTGAACGCTGGATTGAACGATACCAGACTGCGTGATCAGCTGGCCGAAAAAACAGGGCTTCACCCCAACTCTGTTTCACGTGCATTTAAAGAAGCGCATGGCATTTCTTTAAAAAAATTCAGTTTTCAGAAAAGGGTAGAGCAGGGAGCCGCACTTTTAAAAACTTCCAAAGAGCCCGTGTCGGTTATCAGCGATATCTGCGGCTTTTCAACGGCCTCACAGTTCAGCAATGCCATTAAAAATCATACGGGCTATAGTCCGGGTAAATGGCGGGTGCAAGCCTGACGAAATCTTCTCTATTAATAATAAATTACTGTTGCTGTAATTAGATTCCTCGCTAACTGTAAAGAAAAATACTGCTGCTGATACAGAAAATCACTGCTGCTGATAATGCGATTCTTCGTAAACGATAAAGAAAACTACTACTCCTGATAATTAGATTCCTCGCTACTGATAATGAAATTAACTGCTGCTGATAATGAGATTCCTCGTAAAAGATAAAGAAAACTACTACTCCTGATAATGAGATTCCTCGCTCCTGATAAAGAAATTAACTGCTGCTGATAATGAGATTCTTCGTAAACGATAAAGAAAACTACTACTCCTGATAATTAGATTCCTCGCTACTGATAATGAGATTAACTGCTGCTGATAATGAGATTCTTCGTAAACGATAAAGAAAACTACTACTCCTGATAATTAGATTCCTCGCTACTGATAATGAGATTAACTGCTGCTGATAATGAGATTCCTCGCTGCGCTTCGGAATGACAGGCGCAGCAAGTGTGGGAGGGAGGGGGGAAAAGAGGCGCGCTTCGCGCGCCTCTTTTCCCCCCTCCCTCTTTCCTGCACATATTCACGCTGTCATTCCGAGCGTTTCAGCGAGGAATCTCTTATTATGAATCAGGTGTTTCTTTTTAAAAATGTTTTTCCACTTAACCTCATTCTAAACATTTCAGCGAGGAATAGTATCCTACAAATAAGGTGCTTCCTTTTATGAGATTCCTCACCCGCGAAAAGCGGGGTTCGGAATGACAGATGCATGGGTGTGAAAGAGAGGGGTGTGTTGAAGGCGCGCTCTGCGCGCCGCGCTCGGCTCGAATACAACACACCCCTCTCCAATGTTCACTCACGCTGTCATTCCGAGCGTTTCAGCGAGGAATCTCTTATTATGAATCAGGTATTTCTTTTTCATGAGAAGGCTTTTGTATTTTTCCATTATCATATAAATCACGCCATTCAGGATTACGCTTATTAATGAGAGCCTCTTTTTTTGCTCTTGAATATCCTTTTATCTGTTTCTCGCGGTTTATGGCAAGATCAATAAAATCATACACTTCATAATAAACCAGATTCTCAACATTATACTTTTCAGTAAAACCTTTTACTAATTTATTTTTATGCTCATGGCATCGCCTTGCCAAATCATTAGTAACTCCTGTATAGAGAACGGTGTGATTTTTATTTGTAAGAATGTATATGTAATAGATATGAATTTTCATGCTGTCTTGCAGTAAAAATAAAAAATATTCTTCTTTCATTTTATGAGATTTCACATCCCGTAAAAAATGAGAAATGACATAAATACTACTCAATACATTGTTTGTAGAAGATTGCTGCTGATAATGAGATTCCTCACCCGCGAAAAGCGGGTTCGGAATGACAGACTCATGGTTGTTAGAGGGAGGGGTGGGAA
>JBFWYU010000069.1:0-14240 GCA_050186075.1 Bacteroidia bacterium | reverse complement strand
TATTACTTGGTCAAAATGCAACAAGTCCAACCTATGTATCATCAAATTCAATTTTCATTAACTCAAGCAATATTTATTTAACAGGCAGTTTTTATGAAGCAGCCACATTTGCAGGTACTGCTCTCAACGCAAGTGCAGGAAATGAATATGATATTTTCATAGCTAAATATGATTTATCAGGCACACTTATGTGGGCTAAGCAAGCAGGCGGATCTTATGATTATGAATACGGCAATGCTATAACGGCAGATAATTATGGTAATGTTTACATAACCGGAGAATGTGGCGACACTGCAACTTTTGATAATTATACAACAATGGGAATTGGTAGTTCAGACTGGGGCTCCTATTTATTTTGGGGTAAATACGATTCAGCAGGAAATATGCTATGGATTAAAACTCCGCAACAATCAAATTGGAGTTGGGGAGAAAGTATTTTATCCGACCCGTCCGGTAATATTTATGTTGCTTTTGGAACAGCAGACAGTTGCATCTTCAGCAATGATACATCTATCAATTTTATTAATATTTTAAAGTCTGATACAAGCGGAACTATTCAATGGATTAAAGATGCTTATTCATCTCACAGGGGAGGATTCTGTTGTGAGAGTGTTAATGATATTGCATACTACAATGGAGCTATTTATGGAATGGGCAACTTCTATGAAAATGCATCTTTTGACAACAATTTTCTAACAAGCTATGCATTGTACTCTGTTTTTCTTGCAAAACTACATTTAGACTGCTCAGCATATTTTACACTTACCCCCGATTCTATTCCTTATCACTACACAGCAATAAACATGTCCAGCGGTGAACAACCGCTCACCTATTCGTGGGATTGGGGAGACGGCAATTTTGATTTTACACCATATCCATCCCACATCTACGCAGATACCGGAACTTATACTATCTGTCTTTCTATTACAGACAATTCCGGATGCAGCAATACTTATTGCAGCGATTTGACATTCAAAACCGATGCACAAATGGTTTATGTAAATGTTATTTCCTCAGTAAATGAAGAAATTGTAAAGCCTCAAAACAATAGTATTCTTGTATACCCCAACCCCGCCACCACCGAACTGACCATAGTTGGCTACAACCCTGCCAGCCTAAAACTCTGCAACACCTTAGGCCAAACCATAGCCGAAGCAAACAACACCAACAAGCTATGGCTAGGTAATTTGCCGCAGGGCATCTACCTGTTGCAGGTGTTTGATAATAAGGGAGCGTTGCTGAGGGTGGAGAAAGTGTTGAAGGAATAAAGAAGTTATGAAGTTGTTTATTAATCTGAAAGTAAATTAAGAAGCCATGAGAAAATATTATCTGTTACTGTTTGTATTCTTTCTGTCTATTTCAGAAACCTATTCATCAGGACATACTGTTTCAATAAGCACTACTACCACTACCTGCCCGGGACAATGCTATGGCAGTGCTACTGCAAGTGTAAGCGGAGGTGCAGGACCTTTTATCTTCCGCTGGACTTATCCCAACGGATATGTTGGCTATAATGATGAATATGTGCCGGCACTTTGCGCAGGTACATACAGTGTAGTGGCTATTGATAGTCTTGATATGTCTGAATCAGATGCTGTTTTCTTTACCATAACCGAAAGCGCACCTATTACTGCCACTTTTAATAATACGAATACATCAGGATGCGGGCAATGTGATGGCATACTTAGCGCAACAGCAAGCGGTGGAACGCCACCCTACCAATATATTTGGTATACCTCCAATTATAATTCTGTGCCTTCGCCTACTAATGTCTGCGCAGGGGCTTATCGTTTAATTGTTAATGACAATAACTATTGTCAGTTGAATAATACAATAACAACATTGAGTGATAACGGAGGAATTACCGCAGCAGATATTTCTATAGTTGAACCCATCATGTGTAACAGTTGTGACGGAACACTTACAGTTAATGGTTTTACAGGTGGAACTCAGCCAATCAGTTATATCTGGACAGGCAATCAGACTAATCAAACAATAAATGCCTGTACCGAATCAACCTACTTTATTAATGCCACCGATGCCAACGGTTGTCTTTATTCTGAAACCATTTATATCGGCACACTGCCATCGCCTCACATAGTTTTAGACACGCTTATTAATTTAGATTGCAACGGCAATTCATCAGGCACAATCAGCGTGCATGCCGAAGGCACAACAGGAAATTATCAATACTGGTGGCAGCCAACAGATGATACTACATCAACTATTACCAATGTTCAGACCGGTATTTATGAAGTATTTGCGTGGGATGAAAACTATTGTGTAGACTCAATGGAAATACAAGTCATAAACAGTTACAACATTTATGCAGCTGTAACAACTACCGATGCCAATTGCGGAGATAATGGTACCGCTACAGTTACGGCACAAGGAGTAAATCCACCGTTTACCTATTTGTGGAACGATGATTTACAGCAAACCGGAGAAACAGCAACAAATTTGTCTGAAGGTAATTACAATGTACTTGTAACAGATGCACAAGGATGTTCTGTTATGGGGTACACTTATGTTCCATCGGGTTGCATGAATATCATACGCGGAAGAGTTTTTCACGACACCAATCAAAACTGCATTCAGGATTTTGGTGAAAATGGATTTGCAGGCAGAATAGTAGTAGCAAACCCAAGTGGCGATTTCGGTTATACCGATGCAAACGGTGATTATTCTATTGAAACACCCAATATGAACAATACAGTAGAAGTAAGTGATTTCTCATTTACTTACTACGCTATTACTTGCCCGCCAAACGGTTATCTTACTGTAAATTTCACTCAATTAGGCGATACTTCTTTAAACAATAATTTTGGTAATTATGCAAGCAACACATCTTTTGATTTAGGTGTTGGTGCATGGTGGACAGGTAGTAGTCCGGGCTTTCCTATTAATTATGAAATACAATCTTACAATAACAGCTATTCACCACAAAACGCATTAGTGCGGTTTGTCTACGATAGTGTGTTGGAATACACAGGGTCTACAATGGGAGGGATTCATTTCCCGAGCGATCATAAAATAGAGTGGACACTTACTAATATTCCCGGGTTTTATGGCAATTGGTATCAACCATTAAATGCCACATTCAATGTTCCTACATGGGTAACAATCAATGATACAATTTCCAACTACTTTGAAATTGAACCTATAACAGGAGATGATTTCCCTTTCGATAACACACTCTTTTTACAAGGAACAATTACAGCACCTTTTGACCCGAATGCAAAATCAGTTATTCCAAAAGGTAAATGGGACGAGGGCTATATTTTACCCACCGATTCAATATTATTTTATACTGTACACTTTCAAAATACAGGAAACGATACAGCCGTTACCGTTGTTATAAAAGACACCCTTTCTCCATTTCTTAATCCCGCTACCATAATGCCCGGAGCATCAAGCCATCCTTATACCTTTGATTTATCGGGACAAGGAATAATGACATTTAGATTTGACCAGATAATGCTACCTGACAGCAATATAAATGAACCGGAAAGTCATGGCTATTTCAACTACAGAGTTAAAGTAAAAGACAATACACCACTTGGCTCTGTAATCGAAAACACCGCCTATATTTATTTTGATTTCAATGCCCCCATTGTTACAAATACAACAGTAAACACAATTGTAAGTTCTCTGTCTATACCTGATGAAGCAACTATTAACATGCTAATCTACCCCAACCCCGCCACTACAGAACTAACTGTTGTTGGTTACAACCCTGCCGCACTTAAACTCTGCAATACCTTGGGGCAAACCGTAGCCGAGGCAAGCAACACCAACAAACTATGGCTCGGTAATTTGCCGCAAGGCTTATACCTGTTGCAGGTGTTTGATAATAAGGGAGCGTTGATTAGGGTGGAGAAAGTGGTGAAGGAATAACTACTCTGCAATATACCCTGCCTCACGCCAGATGTAGTTGCCGGTTTTTAAATTGAAGTAGGCCATCCTGCGGTTTTTCTTCAGCAATACCACATCACCTTCCATCATGCTGCCTGCTTCATCAATTTCGCAGGGCACAACATAGGCATTGCTTTTATTGATAAAGCCCAGTTTACCGGCTTCGCTTACTTTGGCAATGCCGTTAGTAAAATCACCGGCTTCGTCAAAAATGCTGGGCGTTTGCGTTAATCCTTTTGCATCAATGTAACCGAATTTGTCGCTGCGTTTTACCCGTGCCAGTCCATCCGAAAAATTACCGGCAAACTCAAACTCAAACTTGATGATGGTCTTTTGTGTGGAGTCAATGTATCCCCATTTCCCTTTCTTCTTTGCGGCAAGCAAGCCTTCCGAAAAGGTGCCGATGTCTTCGAACTGCGGTGGAATTAGCTCCTTGCCTGTTCTGTCAATCACCCCCATTTTACCTTTCAGTGTTACGGGAGCTTTTCCGTTTTTAAATGCCAGTTCGGGCAAAGCCTGATCAAAAGCAAAATCATACATCACGGGAATAACAACCTGCCCGTTTTTATCCACATATCCGTATTTCTCGGCTTTAACCACTACGGCCAGTCCTTCGCTGAAGGCACCTATCTCATCGTATTCGCACTGCACAATAGGCTCACCCACTTTTGAAATCAGTCCGTAAAAACCATCCTTTTCAACCCGCGCCAATCCGTCTTTAAATGATTCGGCATCGTCAAAATCATACGGTATAACAATGTTGCCTGATTTATCAATAAAGCCCTTTTTATTATTGAACTCAACCACCGCCCTGCTCTCCGAAAAATCTTCGGCATCATCAAACAGCAAGGGAATAGCAAGCACTCCTGATTTATTTACAAAACCATATTTATCACCAAGCATTACCCGCGCCAGTCCTTCCGAAAAGTCGAATACTTCCTCATACTTCAAGGGCACAACCACCTTGCCGGTATAATCCACCATGCCATAAAACTCTTCGTTACCCACCACTGCAAAACCATCGTGAAAGGGCTCCACCTCCGAATACTGCAGAGGGACAATCGCTTCACCTTTCTTGTTGATGAAACCCGCCTTATCCGCCTTGCCCACTTCGGCAATGCCTTCGTTAAAAGGTTCGCACCAATCGTATTCAAAAGCAATAATCACCTTTCCGTTGCCGTTTACATAGCCCCATTTTTTGTCGCGCACCGCAGGATAGTAGCGGCTTTTAGCAATCTCCAGATCTTTCAGCACTTCGTCTTTATAAGGATAGTCGGGATATTCCAATCTGAAATCGGCAAACGATTCAGGATTTGAATCAGCAGTATAAATAGAATAGATTTTGCGCCATGCCTCAGGCACATTATGGTTGTCGGGATACTTCTTTATAAAATCATGGTACTCTTTTATTTTGCCTTTCACAACCGACAATTCGTAAATCTTATTCTCCGCTTCTTTGCGGTAAGTGGTCTTGGGATACTGTTTCAGAAAATCAATGTAGGTCTGGATGCTCTTGGAAGCGGTGAGTGTTTCATACAAAGTAGTTTCATACTTTTCCGTTGCAACTTTAAAATCATCTGCGGCAGGATACTTATCCATATAAGCCTTGAAAGCCTGATAGGTTCCCTCCTTCTCCGCGTTAAGATAGGCAAGGTGGTTGCGGAGTTTAATTACCTCATTCAGTTGCGGTGCATCTCTAAAACCCGCAATAAACCATTCGCAGCGCTCAACGGTGTTCAGCTTTTTCACATCCTCAAAAGCCAGCGTATAAACTTCCTGTTTCTGTGCTTCAATTGTAGTGGCCGTAACAGCTATTTCTGCAAGCTTCTTCTTATCCTTTTCTTCCAGCAAACCAAAAGCCTGATTAGCTTTTACGATGGAGGCCAATGCAGAATCAAGATTATGAAAAGGGTTTTTATCATTGGCAAAAATCAAACTCAGTCCGTAATATGCCCCTGCCGGCTCTTTCTTGGTTGACTTTTCAAATAACTCTTTTGCGGTGAAGTAGTCGAAACGCTTTAAAGCTTCAAAAGCTTTGTCGAGGGGGCCCTTTGAAAATATTGAATAATGAATGTCGAATGTCGAATGTCGAACAATAGAATGTCGAATGTGGAATGTGGAATGATGAATAGAACCTGCTATTGCTGCAGTAAATGAATAAAGAAAAAGAATAGAAATTAATAAACTACTTTTTTTCACTTCTGTTTTTGTTAGCAGTATCTACACTTTTTACAAAAATTGCAATCAACTGATTGCACTCATCTGTAACAGACTTTAGTTTTTCTGTTTGATTAGCAAATAATTTCTTCTTGTCGATAATCTTCAGTGCAATTCTGGTTTCACGTAGTTCTTTGAGAATAATTTTAACTTTATGAATAAATTCATTCCTCGATTCTGCTGATTGAACTTCACCATAATTTAAAGCAGGCGAAGAGGATGAACGAATCATTTGCCCTGAAATATGTGAGGCAAACTTAGTGTTGGGTAAGGCTTCTGCTATTTCACTTGCCGTAATAGAAAAATCTATCAGTCTGTCTTCAAGATCATATTTTTTATTCTCATTCATTAACTCAACCTATTGTTCGATATTCTATTGTTCATTATTCGACATTTTATTGTTCGATATTCGGCATTTCCACACTGAATTATCTCACTATCGTCATTTCATCAATCAGATGCTTTGCGCCCGCAAATTTATCAATGATAAACAGTGTATAGCGTATATCAACCGAAATATTTCTTGCCATAGCGGGGTCATACATCACATCGGCAGCAGTGCCTTCCCAGTTGCGGTCGAAATTAGTGCCGATTAATTGTCCTTGTGCGTTCAGCACCGGAGCACCCGAATTGCCACCCGTTGAATGATTAGAAGCAATAAAGCAAACGGGCACCGTTCCGTTTACGGCATATTCACCATAATCTTTCTTCTCATACAATTCTTTCAGTTTTGCCGGAACAGAAAACTCTTTATCTCCCGGCTTTTCTTTTGCAATCACTTCGTCAACAGTGGTAAAAGGAGTGAAAACAACGCTGTCGTTGGGGGCATAGCCTTCAATCTTTCCGTAGCTTAACCTAAGCGTTGAATTTGCATCGGGATAAAACAATTTATCAGTTTGAAACTCACGTAAGGCCTGGGTATAAATACGGTTGAGGCTGTCGAGTTTTATATCAAGTTTAACATAGTTGGGGTAGATGCTTTCCTTGAAGTTTTGAGTAACAGTTGATACAAATTGAAATGCTAAATCATTTGCTCCAAATCCGTTTTCTGATTTTATTGTATCAGGTATGTTTTTCTTCCCTTCTCTTTCAATTAAAGCATTAAGATTTGCAATAGATTTTAACGAGTCAAGTAAATCACCTGAAAATAATGTTGATATATATTCATCATTATTTTTCTTGTATTTCTTTCTTTGTTTTTCAGTCAACACTTCGGGCATGTAATCAATGATAGCCTTAATCTGGTGATTGGCACAATCCAAATCAATAGCGCGATTATAATTTTTAAAGAATGAACGAATGTACTTGGTCTGTTTTTCTACTTCTATGCTTAATGCTTCACGCTTTACCCCATTCCTCAGCAAATCCGAAAGTTTGGTAAAACTATTTACATAGCTGACAAAGTCCATTGTAGTAAACGCTTCATTATACAACACCAGACCTTTGTTGTAAGGTCCAAATTCATTGTAAGTCGTTTCTAATTCAGGTAACAGATTTCCATACTTCACTTTCCTGTTCTCATCTGCATTCACCCATTCTGTAAATCGTTTTTCCAACTCCTGTTTTCTCTGTACTGCATCAACTTTCTTCAGACCAATGCTTTCGCCTATAAACTTCTTGTAATAGTTTTTGATGCTTGCATATTTTGAAGTAAGGTTCAGTTTCACCTGCGGGTCGGCATCCATTGCTTTTTCCATCACAGCAAGGCGTTTTTCACGAATGGAAATTTTCAGAGGATCTTCCTCTTCCACCAATTGCTTAACAGCAAAGGAAGTCAGGTATTCCTGCGTTCTCCCTGGAAAACCATACACCATGGTAAAGTCGCCTTCTTTCAGTTCTTTCATTGAAATCTCAAAATGCTTCTTCGGTTTATAAGGAACATTGTTCGGTGAATATTCTGCCGGATGGTTCAGACTATCGGCATATATGCGGAACAAGGCAAAATCGCCCGTGTGGCGTGGCCACATCCAGTTATCCGTATCAGCTCCAAAGTTGCCGATGGAATAAGGAGGTGCACCAACCAAACGCACATCTTTAAATGTTTCGGTGATAAAAATATAGTATTCATTACCACCAAAAAATTCTTTCACCTTGGCTTCATAATGTGTGCCTTCCGTCATTTTTTTCTCCAATGCTTTTGAGGCTTTGTCAATTGCAGTGTAACGTTCCACTTCGGTCATTTCGGGAGTAACATTCTTTAACACCTCCGAAGTAACATCTTTCATACGCACCAGAAATGTAGCTGTCAGGCCGGGATTGGAAAGTTCTTCGCTCCTGCTCATTGACCAATAGCCCTGATCAATGTAATTATTCGCCAGCGTGCTGTGCGACTGAACTCTGCTGCGCCCGCAATGATAATTAGTAAGCAACAGACCTTGCGCTGAAATAATTTCGCCCGAGCAGCCGCCACCAAACTGCACCACCGCATCTTTAAGACTTGTATGATTAACACTGTAAATATCTTCAGCAGACAGTTTTAATCCTTTGCTCTGCATATCAGCCTCGTTATACTTGGCAAGAAACAGAGGAACCCACATGCCTTCATCTGCATGTGCGTGAAATACGTTTACGTAAAGCGCGCAAAGAAGAAGAAAGCGCAAAGAAAAATTCTTAGCCATTATCTCTTCTGAAAACTCCTTTGAACTTAAAGAATACTTTTTCTCCGGCTGAGATTGCAGCGTTTGCAGAAATCAATCCGTCCTGCTCTTTAGTGTCTAAAGCAATTTGCAAAACAGCATTAACTGTCGGGTCAACAACTGCAAGAAATTTAACCTGCGAAGATTGCACTAACTGTGTTGTAGCGTCCAGTGATTTCTCAAGCATTTCTTTTGAAATCTGAATCAAACAAACACCGGGAACAACGGGGCTTTCTGGAAAATGACCTTTAAAAATAGCGTGTGATGCATTCAACTTAATTTGAGCCTGAACCTTTCCTGCTTCGGGGACGCTGAAATTATTTAAAGTGTAAAAATCAATCTGCTTAAGCATATCCTGGAATTAATTACCTGTAAAGATGCTGCTTTCTAACGAAACGTTAGTTTTTTTATTACTGAACTCCACCTCCGTATAGTCACCCGATAATTCTGTCATCCTGAATTTTGAAACCGAGAAATCTTTCTTGTCAAAATAAATAAGAATGTTCTTCACGTATTCTTTCATGTTTTTCTGCAAGGGCGAAAGCTCTGCAAGAAATGAATCATTGCCTTCAAAATAAGTAATTTTATAATCCGCGCTTTCCAGAATATCACCTTTTACCGCAGCCAGCATCAAGTCATTTACCTGTTTGAAAATACGGTTGCTGTTCATATCAAACTTCCTGACCTTTCCGTTGTCTTTAATGTAGGCTTTGCCGCTGTTCAGCACAATTAAATACTGAACCGGTTCTTTGTATTCCCAGCGCAACAGGTTATCTTTCTTAAACCAGAACTTTCCTTTGCTCACGCTGTTTTCCGTAAGCATCGAAAGATGTTTCACTTGTTTAAAATCACTCTCCAGCGAATTGGTTTTCTTGGTGTATTCCTGTGCTCTCTTTCTGAATGTGGTTGCATCTGCAAGTGTTTTGTAGCCGGGATGTTGTGCAAAAGAGTAAGCAGTCAGCATCAGGCAGCAGGCAGTTAGCATGTGTAATTTAAAACTTGAAACTCGAAACTTGAATATCTTCATAATAACTATCGTCTGTGGACTATCGACTCTATTTATATGCCTTTACATTAAACAATTCATCAGGCCTTACAATTGTATATCCCTGCGCTTTTGCTTCTGTTAAGAATTTATCCATCAAAGGTACAACACCTGTCCATGTATCGTGAAACAAAAACACAGCTCCGGGTTTTAATTGTTTTGTCAGTTTATTCATCAGTTTCTGTTCGTTCTTCTGCATTGAATCCATTGAGCGCACACTCCATCCGATGGTTTCATATTGTTTTTCCTTAACTGCCTTTTTCATTGCAGGAGTAGTAATTCCGTAAGGCGGACGATAAAAATTCATTTGCTTACCAATTGCATCAAAAACAAGTTTATCTGACTGTTCAAATTCACGTTTCATTTTTCCTGCAGTAAAAAAATCAAAGAAATTAGAATGCGAGAAACTATGATTGCCGATAACATGTCCTTCTGAATCAATTTTCTTTAGCACGGCTTCGTTGCCTTCAATTTTCCTGCCAATACAGAAAAAAGCTGCTTTTGCACTGTGCTTATTCAGCACTTCCAGTAAAGCAGGAGTAACGTTTTTATCGGGTCCGTCATCAAACGTAATGGCAATTTCTTTTTTATCCGTCTTAACTTCACAGAGTGTCTTAATGTGGTAGTTGGAATTAATGAAATAGGAACCCCAGAACATGATTCCTAGCTTTACTAAAACGAGTGCAGGATAAAACCAATTGCTGATACCTATCCTTAAATCAAGGGTAAGCAACAGAATAAATAAGAGAGGAAAAATTAAGTTAACGCTTCGGTGATTCAACATTGCGAAACCAGCATGAACGAATAATTTTTGTTTCGGTAGTGATTAATGATAAGGATGTTTCTCAGGTTCGATGAACTTGAATTTCCAAGCTTCACAGCTTCAGGAACAACTTGTCTTTTCAGAATATTTGCCGAAAGCCATAATGCAAATGCTGATGATGTGTAATAATCACCGCATAAATGCTTGTAATATGCTCCGGGATTATTACTGAATAATTTATCGCGCAGGTAATAGTATATTCCGTCTGTGCGCACATCACCGTTTAATCCGTAAACAATCAAATCAATATCGCTTGCAGCAAGATCATTCCTTTTCAAAAAATCACTCAAGTGTTGTTCAACCTGTTCATCATTTTCAGGTTTATATAGCGTGGATAGCGATTTAAGTAAGGCATAATTCCTTTCATCCGGCTTGTTACTAAGCATAAAAAATGTAGCACCTTCACCGGAAACGGATCCGGGAGTTTTGCTTGCAAGTAAATCAAGTGTATTAACAGGCTCTTTTTTCCAATGTCCGAGACGCGCTGTTGTTGCGTGCAAATTCAACGTATTTTCATCAAAACCTCCCAGCAGAACATTTTGCGCATTACCTTCATCAATCAACATCAAACTGTCCAACAATGCGGTTTCAAATGAAAAGCCACGGTTTACATAAGTGCTGTTGTATTCTTTGCATTTCAGCATAATAGCAACCTGCCCGCTTATGGTGTTGTGCGTGCTTTGCATAAAAGCTGTTGGTGTAAGTTGCTGCTCGTTGTTATTTAAAAGTGCAAGCAAAAACTTCTCGGTGTCTTCAATGCAGCCAAAACCTGTTCCGGTAATAACCGCATCAGGCATTTCAACTCCTGAATCAGAAAGGCAAATTTTTGCCGCACTAACGCCCATGCGCAGCGTACGGCTCATTCTGCGCAACTGCAATGGATTGATGTAATCTTTGTAAACCGGGTCAATACAAAAAAGCATATTGTTGCTGTTATAAGAAACAACATTTTCTAAAAACTCATCATTGCTGAAAGTTTTCTGTGGTGAAATGTTTCCTATACCTTTGATATACGCTTTCATACTTTAGAGAATAATAACGAAGTGTTGTTTCCTCCGAAACCAAAGGAGTTGGAAAGCACATTTCTTACTCCTGCATTTTCTAGTACATCCGTTACTGGAATTAAGTCAATCTCATCCATTTTTTCTTTAAAATTGAGATTGGGAAAAATGGTATTGGTATGAATAGTAAGTGAAGAAAAAACTGCTTCTATTCCACCTGCAGCACCCAGTGTATGTCCTGTATATCCTTTGGTAGAACTGAATTTTGGGACCTTGCCTTCAAAAAAACGAAGCATGGCATTACCTTCCGACAAATCGTTGATTTGAGTTGCTGTTCCATGAACATTTACATAATCAATATCGCTCACTTTCAGACCACTCAAAGTTAATGCTTTGCTCATGGAAAGAAACGCTCCGGTGCCTTCGGGCGATGAAGCTGTCTGATGATAAGCATCACAGGTGTTGGCATAACCGGTAAGTTCGCAATATATTTGTTTGCCTTCGCGTTGAGCTTCACTAAATTTTTCTAACACAACAAAGCCTGCACCTTCACCAAGTGTAAGCCCTGTGCGGTTTTTATCAAAAGGCTTACAATACTCTTTATCAAGAATCATTAGTGTATTAAAGCCGTTTATGGTAAACTTTGTGAGCGGATCAACACCACCGGCAACAACTCTGTCTACAATTCCATGCCTTATTAAACGTGCTCCCAGCATCAGCGCATTAGCTGATGAAGAACAAGCTGTATTGATGGAAGTGATAAAATCTTTGATACCAAGACTGTCTGCAATTTTTTCTGCGCTGTCGCCACAATCGTGGGCATCCACATATTTTTCAAAAAAACCTGATTTATCAAGGTCAATATAATCGAGATAATATTTTTCGGTACTACCCATTCCTCCGACTGTAGTAGCCGAAATAAGCGCTGTTCTTTTGTTGCCGTTTTTATTGCCGCCCGAATTTTCAAAAGCTTCTCTTGCAGCTATCATACCCAAAAGAGCAGTGCGTGTATAGCCGGTATCTTCTTTAATACCTGCCAGTTTCAGTAATTCTTCATCGCTGTGTTTTACTTCAGCAACAGGCAAAATACCTTTGTGTATAGTATTTAAATAATTAATTTGTCCGATACCCGAACGTTTTGCACGCAGTGAATCCAGGTTTTGCTGCACATTGTCGCCAATGGCAGAAATAATTCCCAGCCCTGTTATTGCAATCCTTTCAGACATTTAGTCTCAGGCTTTCCCGTTGGCCGTAATGTATTCAGCAATGCTGCGGATAGTGGAGAAAATCTTTTTGCCTTCGGCAGGATTTTCAATTTTAAGTCCGTAGTTTTTCTCAAGCAGAACAATGAGTTCAAGCGCATCAATAGAGTCCAAACCCAAACCATCGCCAAACAGCGAATCGTCAGGGCTTATATCTTCAGGCGAAACACCTTCAAGGTTTAGTTGTTCAATAATCTGTGTTTTCAGTTTTGCTATTAATGCATCCATTGCTTGTTTATTTTCCGTTATAATATGTAGTTAAATTCTCTTTTGTCAGTTCTGTTCCTTCATTTGTTTCTTCTGCCAGGCAAAGAAAAGCTTCATAATTTTCATTCAGCAATTCAACCCAACCAATAACAACCGCTTTTGCTTTTTGTTCATGTATTAATTGAGTCGCATAATTACACAAAAAATCTGCTTGAAAATGCTCAAAAACAAAAAAAGCATTTTCGCCCTTGAATTTATTGCGGATACTGATTTCGCCCAGCATAATATTGGGAAGCGTGTAAACAAACAATGAAGGGCTTGCGAAGTCTTTTACCGTATTATAGTAGTTGATATCCGTATCCAATGAAGATGATGTATTGGCAAACAAAAGAGAAACATTTTCGGCACCGTATTGTTCTGATAATTTTCTGTTTTTTAACAAGAACTCCGAAGCAAGAAAGGCCAGCTTACACAAGTTGTCCATCTTGAAAAATTTGAGATAGGACGAAGCATTCAAATCATAAACTGATTTAATAAACTCATTAAAAAGAACCTGTGTATCTTTTACGAGCAAAGTTTCTCCATTCAGAATAATCTGATTATTACGGATTAAGCAATAGGATGAAATACGAACGCTCATATACTTTTAAAGATTATTGCAGCATTGCAACCTCCAAAACCGGATGCTGTTTTTAAACTTGTATCAACTGCTCTGGCTTCAGTTTGTGTGATAATATTTAAAGGCTCTGAAACTCCTGAATTTTCAAAACCAAGAGAAGGAAGCAAGATATTTCGCTTCATCGTTTCTAATGTAATAACAGCTTCAATAACACCGGCAGCTCCTAATGTGTGTCCGAAAAAACCTTTCATACTGTTAAGCGGAACATCTTTCAAGCCAGCAACAGAGAATGCTTTCGACTCCATTTCGTCATTAAAAGCTGTTGCTGTTCCGTGGGCCGAGATAAAGTCAATTGCTGTTCCGCACTGCGCTTCTTTTGTAGCATTGGTTACAGCCAAAGCAAGTTCTTCACCTGTGCGCGATGGTCCTGAAATATGGTTCGCATCGTTGCTTACTGAACCTCCGGCTACTATTATTTTCTTATCGTTTTTATTCAACAAGTTTTCATCAGAAGT
>JBFWYU010000068.1:0-14725 GCA_050186075.1 Bacteroidia bacterium | reverse complement strand
TCTACCCCAAGACCTCCTCCTACATTAATATGCTCCAACTTATAATTGCGTTCTTCAAACCATTGCTGTATTTCGTTTGATTTAGTGCAAAGATTTTTGAAATTGCTCAGGTCATTGATCTGTGAACCGATGTGAAAATGAATACCGAGCAATTTTATGTTCTTACAGGTTTTCAATAATTCCATCACCGAATCCAATTCCCACAGATTGATCCCGAATTTATTTTCTTCCAGTCCTGTTGTAATGTATTTGTGCGTATTGGCATGAACATTCGGGTTAATGCGCAATGCAATGCGTGCCGTCTTTCCTGATTTACCTGCAAGCTCGTTAATGACTTTTATCTCTTCACCAGATTCAGAATTAAAACAGAAAATATCGTTTTGCAGTGCAACAAGAATCTCATCGTCTGATTTACCAACTCCGGCAAATGCAATTTCAGAAGCTTTAAAACCAACTTCAACAGCTTTTTTTACTTCGTTACCGCTTACACAGTCAGCACCAATTCCGTTGTTTTTGATGACTTCGAGAATGCGGTTGTTGGCATTTGCTTTCAAAGCATAATGGACCACATACTCAGGATTTACAGCTTGTTTAAGTGCAGCGATGTTCGCTTCCAGCAACGACAAATCGTAGTAATAGAAAGGTGTTGCAAGGCTTGAGAATTTATTCAGAGGAAAGTTCATCATTTGTTTCCGCTGTTAAAAAGTCCGTCATTCAAGGCTGTTAATGCTTCATTCTTGTATTTCGTTTCAACTAACACCGAAACGTTGTTCGGGCTGCCTCCATAAGAAATCATGCGGATAGGAATGTTTCTCAATGCTTCAAATATTTTCACCGCATAACCTTTTCGCTCGCCAAGAAAATCACCAACCACACAAACGATGGTTTGATCTTTATCTACTTCAACTGTTGCAAAGTTTTTCAGTTCGGCAACAATTGCATCTAAGTTCTTTGGCTCATCAATTGTCAATGAAACCGCTACTTCCGAAGTAGTGATCATATCAATCGGAGTTTTGTACCGCTCAAAAATCTCGAACACAGAACGCAAGAAACCGTAAGCCATGAGCATTCGTCCCGAGCGGATCTTAATCGCATAGATTCCGTCTTTGGCAGCAACTGCTTTGATGTTACCCCCTGATGATTTCTGAGAAATCAATGTTCCTTTTGCTTCGGGCTGCATGGTGTTAAGCAAACGCACAGGAATGTTTTTCAAACGCGCTGGAAGCACGCTTGAAGGATGCAAGATTTTTGCACCAAAGTAAGCCAACTCGGCTGCTTCATCAAACGAAAGCTCTTCAATCGGGAATGTCTTTTTTACGATACGCGGGTCGTTGTTGTGCATTCCGTCAATGTCGGTCCATATCTGAATTTCTTCTGCTTCAATGGCTGCGCCAACAAGCGAAGCGGTGTAATCACTTCCACCGCGTTTAAGGTTGTCAATCTCACCAAAAGCATTGCGGCAGATATAACCCTGCGTGATAAATAATTTATCGCCCGGGTAATTCTTCAATTCTCTTTTAAGATTTTCTGAAATGAAATTTAAATCAGGTTCGCCCTCTTCATCGGTGCGCATAAAATTTAAAGCAGGCAGTAATACTGATTTCTCACCATTCTCTTCCAGATAATAATGAAACAAAGCCGTTGAAATCAATTCACCTTGCGCCAGAATTGCTTTCTCTTCGTGAATAGTAAAAAGGTCTTTCGTGAAATTACGGATGTATTCAAAATGCTCATCAATCAGTTCGTTTCCTTTCTTCAGGCCATCTGCAGTTTTGAGCAATTCTTTTACCAGCACTTTATATTTGTCGTGCAGTGCATCAATAAGTTTGTTTGCTCCATCTTTATCACCTTTATAAAGACTTGCACTGATTTCTACCAGACTATTGGTAGTTCCCGAAACAGCAGACAACACCACAATACGAGGCTCGCTGCTCTTAATTAATTTTGCAACCGAGAACATGCGCTCCGCTGAGCCTACTGATGTTCCACCGAATTTTACAACTTTCATATTCCTTTAAAAATTTGAGGCGCAAAAGTATGAAAATTAGAATGCTGTGTTTTTCGGAATCACAACAAATCCTAAAATTTACTAACGGGTATTTTTAAATTTTATATTTGTCGTCCCATTCGAAAAAAATGAGCGAATTTGTAGTATCGGCACGTAAATATCGTCCTTCCACGTTTAATACAGTGGTGGGACAAAAATCAATTACTTCCACGCTGAAAAATGCGATAAGGAATAATCACCTTGCGCAGGCTTTTTTATTTTGCGGTCCACGCGGAGTAGGTAAAACAACCTGTGCCCGAATTCTTGCAAAGACTATTAACTGCTTTAATATTACGGATGCGACCGAGGCCTGCGACCAATGTGAATCATGTGTTTCGTTTAACGAAAATGCTTCATTCAATATTCATGAATTAGATGCGGCTTCTAACAATTCGGTAGATGACATCCGCAACCTTGTAGATCAGGTACGATTTGCTCCGCAGGTTGGAAAATACAGCATCTATATTATTGACGAGGTTCACATGCTCAGCACAGCGGCTTTTAACGCTTTTCTGAAAACGTTGGAAGAACCACCCAAACACGCTATTTTTATTCTTGCTACAACGGAAAGACATAAAATAATTCCTACCATTTTATCGCGTTGCCAGATCTTTGATTTTAAGCGGATACAGATTGAAGACATGGTGGAACATCTTCTTTATGTTGCTAAAAGTGAAAACATAGAAGCAGAACATGATGCACTGCATATTATTGCCCAGAAGGCTGATGGCGCTATGCGCGATTCGCTTTCGATGTTTGACCAGATTGTAAGTTTTGCAGGAAATAAACTCACTTATAAAGCCGTAATTGAAAACCTGAATATTCTTGATTACGATTACTATTTCAGAATTTCAGCTGCTGCTCTGGAAAACAATATTCCTGAAGCATTGGTCATATTCAATGAAATATTAGACAATGGTTTTGACGGACATAATTTCATCAACGGCTTGGGTTCACACTTCAGAAACCTCTTGGTGTGTAAGGATATTTCAACTATTCAATTACTCGAAGTGGGACAAAATATCAAAGACAAATACATGGATCAGTCGCAGCGCTATAGTATGGAAACCCTGCTGCGCGCTATCAATATCACCAACAAGTGCGATATAAATTATAAGACGAGTAAGAACCAGCGGTTGCAGGTAGAACTTGCACTGATGCAAATCTGCTCACTTACAGGAAGCCCGCAACAAGGCGAACCTGAAAAAAAAAACTTAATTAATAATCCTAGTTCAGTTTCGCCAACTGCTAAACCTCAAGAAACATCTCCTGTTTTAGCTGCAACGGTTGAGAAAAAGGCTGAACCTCCTATTGCTGAAACGCCCGGTGTAAAAGAGCCTGCACAACAGGTTTATACAAAAAGAATAATTTCAGGAACAACATCCATTAATACTTCAGGCGCAGCGAAAGCAGAAGTAAAACCAACTGAAGTTGAATCCGAAAATGCAATTGCCGAGCGAAAAGCAGCGCAGAAAAACTTCACGCAAGAAGAGTTGAATCTTGCCTGGAAAAAATCAGTTCAGCAACTTCAACAACAAAATAAGTTGAGCAGTTTTGCTTACACAGCATTGACCAAGAGCAATCCTGTTTTGAAAGAAAATTTCCTGATTGAACTGGAAATTGACAATGAAGCCGCTGAAAAAGCACTGGATGTTGAGAAACTTGATTTCCTTGAAATGCTGCGAAAAGAACTTCTGAACACGGAAATACAATTGACAACGGTAATTAACTATGTTGCCGATGTAAAAAAACTCTATACTCAACGCGAAAAATTCATGCATATGGCGGAGAAGAATCCGAGCATTAATAAACTTCGCCAACAACTGGATTTAGAAATAGACTGATCATTAAACACAATAACAACATGAAACAATTCAAATTAATTTTCCTCAGCTTCACAATCATTTCCCTGCTTTTAACCTCGTGCACCTGCAACGATAAAAAACCAACAGCAGACTATGAAAGCGTTGCCAACGACCCGCTGAATACGCGCATTTATACGCTTGACAACGGATTGAAAGTGTATATGTCGGTTTACAAAGATGCCCCCCGCATTCAGACCTACATTGCAGTTGGTGCCGGAAGTAAAAACGATCCGCATGATGCAACAGGGTTAGCGCACTATCTAGAACATATGTTGTTCAAAGGAACCGATAAATTCGGAACAAAAGATTTTGCAAAAGAAGAGCCGCTTGTAAACGCTATTGACAGTCTTTTTGAGGTTTACCGCAAAACAACGGACACCGAACAACGCAAAAAACTGTATCACATTATTGACAGTGTTTCAGGTGTGGCAGCACAATTTGCTATTGCCAATGAATATGACAAACTCATGTCGGCAATCGGAGCAAAAGGAACGAATGCTTACACCTGGGTGGAACAAACAGTTTATGTAAATGATATTCCATCCAACCAGATGAAAAAATGGCTGGAGATTGAAGCTGAACGTTTCCGCAAACCGGTGATGCGTTTATTTCACACCGAGCTGGAAGCGGTGTATGAAGAGAAAAACCGAAATCTGGACAGTGATGACAGCAAATTGTGGGATGCCATGCTGGAAGGACTTTTTCAGAAACACACCTATGGGACACAAACCACTATCGGAACAATTGAACACCTTAAAAACCCTTCATTGACCGAAATAAAAAAATATTTTGCGAACAATTATATCCCCAACAATATGGCCATTTGCCTGTCGGGAGATTTCAATCCTGATTCAGCCATTGTGTGGATTAAAAATATGTTTGGTTCTTATGAACAAAGACCAAAACAGGAGTTTATTCCTCCTGTTGAAGACGAAATAAAAGAACCAATCGTAAAAGAAGTGTTTGGTCCGGATGCGGCAGTGATGGCATTAGGCTTCCGCTTTGGTGGTTTTGCCAGTCGCGATGCAGAACTAGTTACGGTTATTGACAAATTACTTTACAACAATACAGCAGGCTTAATTGACCTGAATTTAAATCAACAACAGAAAGTTTTGAGTGGCTGGACTTATCCATTGATTATGAAAGATTACTCGGCCCACATTATGGGAGCGGAAGTAAAACAAGGACAAACGCTGGAAGAAGCAAAAGACCTTTTGCTCTCACAACTGGAACTGATTAAAAAAGGCGATTTTCCTGACTGGCTGCTGGAAGCGGTTATCAACGACATGAAATTACAGGAACTAAAATCTTATGAACGAAACGGAAGCCGTGCTGACAAATATGTTGAGTCATTTATTCTTGGAGTTCCCTGGAAGGATTATATTACCAGAACAGAGAAACTTTCAAAAATCACAAAAAAGGAGATAGTTGATTTTGCCAACGCAAACTATAAAAACAATTACATAGTGGTTTACAAACGAACAGGTGAAGACAAGAACCAACAGAAAGTAGAGAAACCACAAATCACGCCTGTTGAAGTAAACCGTGATTCACAAAGTGAATTTGTAAAAAATATTTTAGAACAAAGTGTTCCTGATATTGAGCCTGTTTTTCTGAATTACAAAGAAGACATAAAAACCGTAACACTGAAAAACAACATTCCTCTGCTTTATAAAAAGAATGATGAGAACAAGACTTTTGAACTCTATTATATTCTTGATATGGGCAGCAACCATAACAAAAAATTGTCGGTTGCCATTCAATATCTGCCATTTCTGGGAACATCAAAGCTGAAACCTGCCGAAGTAAAACAAGAGTTCTACAAAATCGGCTGTTCGTTTGATGTATTCAACTCCAGCGATCAGGTGTGGGTAAGCCTGAGCGGACTTACCGAAAATTTTGAGAAAGGTCTTGCCTTATTTGAAGACCTGCTTGCCGATGCACAACCAAATCCTGAAGCACTGAAGAACCTCAGCGCAGACATTCTGAAAAGGCGTGCCGATGCAAAACTTTCGAAAGACGAAATCCTCTGGAATGCCATGTATGCTTATGGTGTTTACGGAAATAAATCACCATTCACCAATATTTTATCGGAAAAAGAGTTGAGTGAATTAAAACCCGAAGAAGCGGTTCAACTGATTAAAGAACTTACTTCTTATGAGCACAGAGTATTGTATTACGGCTCGGAAGATGCAGATAAACTTGCAATACAACTTAACCAACAGCACAAAACTCCTGAAACGTTAAAACCGGTTCCTGCGCAATTATCTTTCACTGAATTAGGCGTTGAAAAAACGCAGGTGTATGTTATAAATTATGACATGCAACAGGCCGAGGTATTGATGCTTTCGAAAAGCGAAAACTTCAACAAGAATATTATGCCACAGGCAAACCTCTTTAACGAGTATTTCGGTGGCGGCATGTCGTCAGTGGTTTTTCAGGATATGCGCGAATCGAAAGCGTTGGCTTATTCGGTATTCGCATCCTTCCGCATTCCGGGCGAAAAAGAAAAAGCGCATTATGTATTGGCTTACATAGGCACACAAGCAGATAAATTGCCCGAAGCCATGAAAGGCATGAACGATTTACTGAACGAAATGCCTGAATCGGAAAACCTGTTTAATGCCGCTAAAAATGCGGTAATCCAGAAAATAAGAACAGAGCGCATTACTAAATCCAATGTACTGTTCAACTACGAACGGGCAAGACGTTGGGGAATAGACTACGACCTGCGCAAAGATATTTTCGAGAAAGTGCAGCCGATGAAGCTGGAAGAAGTGAAAGCATTTCACAACGGTTATTTCAAAAACAAAAACTTTAACATTCTTGTGCTGGGTGATAAGAAGAAACTGGATATTCCTACTTTACAGAAATACGGTGAAGTGAAATACCTGACGCTGGAAGATGTTTTTGGGTATTAATCTTTCTTCACCACATACGCATTTGCCTGGGCCAAGGGAGTAAGCACCATATCGTTTACACAAAAGTGAGCAGGCCGCGAGGCTGCATACCAGATTGCATCTGCTATATCTGTTGCTGTTAAAGGCTGAAAACCTTTGTAAACATTGTCTGCTCTTTCTTTGTCACCATGAAAGCGGACAACAGAAAATTCGGTTTCCACTAAACCTGGTGCTATGTTGGTTACTTTAATTCCGTGGGGCAATAAGTCAATGCGCATGGAGCGCGAAAGCGCATCTACTGCGTGCTTGGTGGCGCAATACACATTTCCGTTGGGGTAAACATCTTTGCCCGCAAGCGATGCAATGTTAATGATGTGCCCGCTGTTGCGTGCAGTCATTAAAGGCGTTACGGCACGTGTAACATAGAGCAGACCTTTGATGTTGGTGTCAATCATTTTTTCCCAGTCATCCAGTTCACCGTTTTGAATTGGGCCAAGTCCTGAGGCAAGACCTGCATTATTAATAAGCACATCAATGTTTTTCCAGTTGCCTTGTAAAGAGGAAATACTTTTTTCCACTTCACTACTCTTGCGCACATCAAAACACAGGGTAAGAACTTCAACGTTTTGCTTTCTTAATTCTTCGGCCAGTTTTTCAAGGCGCTCTTTTCTCCGGCCTGTGATAATGAGGTTGTACTTATTGGCAGCAAAAATACGGGCAGCGGCTTCGCCAATGCCTGAGGTTGCTCCGGTGATGAGAATGGTTTTATCGGACATTAGTCTTTTTTAAGATTAACCAAGTAGCCGAATATGGCTGCGGTAAAAAACATGATGAGGCTGTAAATAGCAGCAGGAATACCCATTGCCGAACTGTGTAAAACGTTTATGGCAATAAAAATTGCAAGGGTTCCGTTGTGAATTCCTATTTCCATGCCTATGGCTATGGCTTGTTTTTTCTCGAGGTTAATGAGGCGGGGAACAAAATAACCTGTAATCATGCTCAACACATTAAAAACCAATGCGGGAATACCTACCTGCTGAAAATATTCAACCATGTGGGCTTTTTCTTTTAAAACTGCGCCAACAATTACCAATGCCAGAAACACTGCCGACAAAATTTTCACAGGCTTATCCAGTTTGAGGGTAATTGCAGGTGCTTTTGATTTAATAATCATGCCTATTGCAACAGGGATTAACACGATTGCAAAAACTTTTGATACCTCTTCAAAGGGCATTTTCAATTCCTGCTCGGTAAAGAAGTAGGCTGAGGAAAGTTCTACTATAAAAGGAAGGGTAAAGAGTGTGAGCACGCTGTTAACCGCAGTAAGCGTGATGTTGAGCGCTACATCGCCTTTGGAAAGATGGCTGTAAAGATTAGCCGTTGCACCACCGGGCGAAGCTGACAAAAGCATGAGGCCAACAGCCAGCTCGGGTGAAAGACCAAAGCCTTTTGCTACGCCAAAACAAACCAATGGCAGGAGCAGCATCTGGCAAGCGAGTCCAACTAAAACGGCTTTGGGGTACACTACTACTCTTTTAAAATCATCGAGCGTAAGTGAGAGACCAAGGCCAAGCATAATTACGCCCAATGCAATGGGCATTATGATCGTTAAAAGTGAATTGTCTTGCATAGTTTAAGGATTTGGGTTTATGGTTCAATAATACAAATCTTATTGTATAAATTGATTAAACACCATTTTAATCTGAACAGAATGAGTAATTAGCAGGACGAAACAACTTTATTGTCGGGCGTATGGAAATAAATATTTATTTTGCGCCAATTATTAATCATTTATCAAAACACACAATGTCAACAGGAACAGTAAAATTTTTTAACACATCAAAAGGCTACGGATTTATTAAAGTAGATGAAACCAACCAGGAAGTATTTGTTCACGCAACCGGATTAGTAGATCAGGTTCGTCAGGACGATAAAGTAACTTTCGAGGTTCAGGAAGGCAAAAAAGGACCGAACGCGGTTAACGTAAAGAAAGCATAAGAATTCTACCTTTTTACAGTAAAAAAAGTCACGCCAACAGCGTGACTTTTTTTATTCAGGGGGTTACAACAAATTATGAAAGTCTGCGTTTATAATTCTATGAAATCAAGTTTGCTTGTATCTTTTTTATTATTCACAGGGCTTAACTCTTTTGCCCAAAGCAAAGACACCATTTACTGGAACGCCAACCGGAAACTGACGTGGGAGGATTTTAAAGGCCACCCCGACAAAACAACTAACCTGCTTGCGATGACACAGGCCGGAATTGGTTATGAGGTTGCCTGCAACAACGGGGAACTGAAGCTGAAAATCTATTGCTACTTCAATGTGCATAAATCATGGACGAAGGAAAACGATTCGGAGGAATTGCTGCGCCACGAGCAGGTTCACTTTGACATTACGGAACTTTATACACGTATGCTGCGGAAGAAGGTGAGTGAGCTAAGTGACCCATGCGGAAAGGATATTAAGGAACTGGATAAAGCTTATTCCAACATTTTTAAAGCGTGTGCCGGCAGACAGGATGAGTATGACCGCGAGAGTGAGCATAGCTTAAATGATGCACAGCAAAAAATGTGGGAAGAAAGAATTGAGCTCGAATTAAAAGCACTGGAAAAATTTGCCAGCAAGAGCTATTGAATCTTCCAGTCCACTTTATTATCAGCGCTGTTAATATTCAGCACAATTAAATCGTAGTTGGAATTTTTGAGTGAAGAGATATCAAACTTCAATGTTTGTTTCACTTCTTCTGAGCAGGTTTCATATTCATTCTTGTGTTCGAGGTACACATCAATCTGGGGTGGTAAGCTTTTTTTCAGGAGACCATTACTATACAGTTCAAAGATATGTTGTCCGCAACCTCCGCGGTAGGTAACATCCAGTGATAAAATATTCCCTTCGATTGAGTAGGATTTAATGCGGTAGGTTTTACCTTTTGCTTGTGGTATTTCGCGGTTGGGGTCAACTATAACTTTCTTTGTTCCGTCAGCGGCTTTGGTTTCTTTCTTTTTGTCAGCGGGTTTTGTTTCTTTTTTAGTAACAGGAGTTTTTTCTTCTGCCGGCTGAGCAACTTCTACTTCTACTTCTAATTTGGGAGAATCAATTTTTGCAATTGCAGCCATTGAATCTATTTTACTCACTGAAGCAACAACAATAGAATCGATGCTTTTATTTGTTTCTTCAGTTTGCTTTGTTTGGCATGCAAAAAAAAGAACTGCGGTGGAAAAGAAAAGTAGTTTTTTCATTAGGTGTAAAAAAAAGAGTCCCGCAACAGTGCGGGACTCTTAGATGAATGATGCACTTATTTAGTGATGATGATTTTTTTGGTGATCAGTTGTCCGTCAACATTCATGCGCAGGAAGTAAACTCCTTTTGCAAACGTTTTGAGATCAACTGTGAATTTCTGTTTTCCGGCAACAGTGAATGATTCAATTCTTGAACCGATAACATTGAACAGGTCGCACATATCAGCGGTTTTGCCGGCAGGAAGTTCAACAGTAATCATATCTTTTGCAGGGTTAGGATATACACTAACCAATGCTTCGATTGATTGTTCTTCCAGTCCGGTGTTGGTGCTTACCAGAATTGATTCTGAAACTACACAACCATTTCCGTCTGTTACCTGCACATTGTAATTGCCTGCTGCAAGTCCGGTGATGGTGTTGGTTGAATTAGTTGAATTTGCTGTTGACTGACCATTACTCCAAACATAAGTATAAGGCGATGCACCGCCAAACACCTGCACCGTTGCAGTACCGTCATTGGGTGAACCGATGTGGTCAACGGTTGATGTTGTGGTAATTTCGGGCGCATCAATTACGGTAATGTAATCCACTAACAAGGTGGTGTCGCTTCCAAACTGGTTGGTAGCAATCAGACGCACATCGTAAGTACCCTGATTGGTGTAGGTAACGGTTGGGTTTGTAGCTGTGCTTGTTGCAGGTGAGCCGCCCTGGAATACCCATGCGTAAGTAGCCTGCAAACCGGAAACGGTTTGGTTGGTATAGGTTACAATCATTCCTTCGCATACCTGCTGATTGTTGGAAGCAAATCCTGAGTTTGGTGGTTCGCTGCTTATTGGCAAACAGAAATTAGTTGCATCAGAAGATGTGAAACTTCCGCCTGAAGCTAATTCAAAACCATTTTCGTCTTCGAGCAGGAATGAGCCATTGCCTTGTGTGCAGCACATTCCGTCACCATAAGAATCTAACATAGTAAAGGTGTAGCATCCTGTTCCTGCAACACAAATTTCGGTAGTAGTAGTTTCGTCATTTCCGAATGGTCCTCCAGTGAAAATAACAGTACCGTTAGCATCTTCCAGTTCCCATGTATTTTCTTCGCCATAGCCATCCGATGTAACAGTAAGGCTTAGTGTATTACCGTTTGCTACAATTGCAAAGGTAGATGACAGTGCATCATTACTTGTATTCTCATCTGCATTGCCTACAATAGTAGTTGAGGCATTGAAGGTATGTGTACCTGAAGCTAATGTAGCCTGAGGCAGGGTAACAGAAGCCGTTGCATTTGTAGCCAATGAACCTGTCCAGTTGTAAACGGCTGATGTTCCTCCATCAAAATTGTAATTAATATCAATTGCAGTGAGCGTGGTTGTTCCTACGTTTTTAATAACCACAACAGGTGTTACATCGCCCGAACAATAGCTTTCATCTTCAGCAGGTGAGGTGATTGCGTTTATTTTTGCATCATAAGCAACAGTAGGAGCATTAGGGTCCCAGCCATCCATAGCAGTTGTTCCTGTTCCCTGCGGATCAAGCCAGTTGCTCAGGCGTGTTGCATTGGTATTGTTACCTGTCCATGAAACCGAAAATTTTCCGTATTGGTCATTCATCTGGTTTGCAGGATTTCCGCAGGCAGAAGCACCACCGTGCAACTGTCCTACAAGGCGGTGATTCTGATCCCATAAACCTGAACCTGACGAACCGGGTTCAGTAACACCATCGTCCCAGCTTGGAACATTCCAATGGCTTGTTCCGGGACCACCCCAACCTGTTGAGGTAAGATCACTTTCATCACGCGAAATCTTTTTCACGTCTCCGCTTGGGTGGTGAATGCCTGTTGCCTGCGTTGCCGCCACACCATCATTTGTCCAACCGGCATAATATACGTTGTAGTTGGCCGGGGGTGTTGTAGTAAGTTCGAGTAATGCAAAATCTGAAGTTGCCCATGTTGACCGTTGTGTTGCGCCTGTTAGTGTTTGTGCCGTTGGTGTTGCGCTTTGGTTGCAGGTAGTGTGTTCCCAGTTGAAACGGAAAACCCATGTGCTTGTATTGCCGCCCATGCAATGGTTGGCTGTTAAAAAATAGGGGGTGCCTGATTGAGGTACATCCACCACCATGGTTCCGGTACAAAAAGCAGAACCGATATTACTGTTGGTCATCATAACACCAACTGAACGTTTATCATCTTGCCAGTCTTCCCAGCCCGGACAATTAATATCATTGTTGCAGGAGCCTGAACCGGCAGTTGAAAATTCACCTAAAATCTGAAACAAATTTTTGTACCCGTGCGAAACTGTTCCGAGTTCAATAATGCCTTGTCCAAGAACTTCGTTTGGTTCATAGTATTCAAGTATTGCTGTTTCTCCTTTTAGTATATCGGTAGAAAAAAGTCGGTCTGATTGATTGTTGGCATTGGTAAAAGCGCCCAGTATATAGTCTTTTTCGGGATTATAGATAAACAGTTTTGCTCCCGCAGGCAGGTAAAAATGATTGAAGATAAAGTTAAGCGTAAAGGCTCCCTCGGATGTTATTGCTAATCTCCATAAGCGCCCTTTCTTCAGTTGCTCCCATGTTCCTGAATTATTCAGGGTGTAGTGAACAGGTATGTGTTGCCCGAATTTATAAGGACGGGGTTCATCGCCACGCGCTTCTTCTTCGGCAATAATGGCAGGTATATCAAGCGCGGGCATGGTTTTAACCATAAATGCGGTGCTTATGCCGGGCCTTGAAAATGATTCGGGCACACCACCGGCACTGATTTGTGCATTTGAATTGAAAAAAACAGAAGCAGCAATAATTACGAGTAATAATCTTTTCATTTTTTAAAGTAGAGTTTTAATATTTAATGTGCGCAATGTATTAAAAAATCAATTGGACTTCAAGGGGTTTTCGATGGGTTGGGAAGACCGTGGTCGGTGAACCATAGTCCATAGACACCCAAACAAAAAACCCCTCCTCCCAAAATAAGGAGAAGGGGTTTTGTAACAACCACCACGCGGGTGGTTCAACGTTTTTTAAAACTTAACATCAAAGCTGCCGGTGTTGGGACTTTGGTTTTGTACATTTAAATAAGCCTGCAAGGCACCAAAATCATTTTCGTCCAGTGTTTTTTCTTCGCCCGGGTTCAGGAAAATACCGTTTCCGGTCCAGCCGCCATTGGGGGTGCTGGTGGTATAAATATAGAGCACCACCCCGCTTGATGCAGACGATGTGTTTTTAATTTTCATTCCGTTAAAGCTGCCCGGCTGCACATCGTCAAGCAGGTTAATTACGGTGTTACCTTCTATCTCAAACGACTCGATTGAATTTTTATCAGGGCGTATAATGCTTTGGTCAAAAAAATCGAGGCAACGGTCAACGTTGCCCGGATAGTTTTGCCCCACCACAAACATGGCACGAAACAATTCTGTTTCAATATTGGCACGTGTCTGATGACGCTCGGTGCGCTGATCAGCGGTGGTTGATTTTTTGCTCAGTTGCGCTGTGCGGGCCGCCTGATAATTGGTTAAAATATTGGTAAACTCATTTACAAAATCGGTTCCCAAATCAGCAACATAAAACTGACCGCGGTTTACCATGCGCATCATCAGGGTTTCAACATTGGCAAGCGTGGCGTTTGAAAACTCGGTTAGTCCAAGCGGAAAAAACTCAAGGTAACGCGGGTCGTTTTTGCCGAATTTGCTGCGCACCAACCCCTCCTGCCGGCTTACTGCATCCTGAAAAGTTCTGAAAAGATTGTCTTTGCTGGCCGTAAACGATTTCTGGATGGCCTTGGCAAGGTCCACATCGGTAATATCGCCAAAATAGGCCTGATAAGCCGCCACCAACTGGGCAAGGATAGCCGTAAACAGGCCGCTGCCATTGTTGTTGGTTAAACGTGAGATAACATCTGCGGCAAACAGCCGCATTTTTTCATAGCTGATTCGGGTTACGCCAAAAGGGTTGGCAAACCATCTGTTTAAATTGATCATTTTTTTAGGTTTTTAGGTTAAACAATAATGAATTTAAAAAAATTTGAGGGTCAAATGTATGACACAAAAAAAGTGAGATAAAAATTTATTTTGTTAAAAAATGTTAATTAACTATTTAGTTATTAACACTATATGACTGAAATGCAATTTTTAAAAACTGACAAAAAATATGACAAAAAGACATTACACAACTGTGTATATAGGTTCTGAACGTTCAGGATATACTTACACACTTGTGTATATAGGTTCTGAAGCTTCAGGATATACTTACACACTTATGTATATAGGTTCTGAATGTTCAGGATATACCTACACACTTGTGTATATAAGTTCTGAATGTTCAGGATATACCTACACACTTATGTATATAAGTTCTGAACATTCAGGATATACATACACACTTGTGTATATAGGTTCTGAACGTTCAGAAGGCACCTGCAAACTTTTGCATACTACTACCGAAAAAAATGCAGGCGCATGCAAATTGCTGCATGTGGTTTGCAAAAAGTGGAAGCAGGATGGTGGAAATGGAGGGAGGGGGGATTTTGAGGGGGAGGGGGAATGAAAAAGGGAAAGATTTAGTAGGTTTGTGAGGATAATAAATGTTAGCAGCCATTAACGACATGACTAGAACAATCCTATTTTCAATGTTAACTTTGCTTGCAATTTCTTGCGACAATAACACTGCAGACAATTCTCAAAAGAC
>JBFWYU010000067.1:0-15350 GCA_050186075.1 Bacteroidia bacterium | reverse complement strand
AAGCCAATCGGGCAGCTGCATATTTAATAAACTGCAAAAAAAAACTTGCGTTTGTATGCTGGCACTCTGTTCCCCCTCCTTCCTTCAAGGAGGGGGTTAGGGGGTGGTACCTACGCGGTTGCGGTTTCTTTTTCAAGGATGAGGTTAGGGGGTGGTCGTATCCCCGTAAATATCCTCCAGCACAATCGTATCACCGCCCCTTACAGGCACTTTTAAATCATACCTGAAAATTACTTTGGTTCCCAGCGGTGCGCTGTAATACACGCGCCATGCATCGCTCTCGTTCAAGCCTATGCAGCCATGTGAATAGGGTTTGCCCAGTGTTTCGGGATTAGTGGTGGGATGTATTAAATCACCGTGTCGTATTCCGTTCAGGCTGGGTTCTATCCAGGGTATCAGGGGCATCATGGTATAGCGTTGGTCGTCACGGTTGGTGCCGTAATAACGTTTGCCCGTGGCAGGGTTCAGGTAATACGGATTGCGTTCCAGCCTTACAATTTCGCCCACGCCAGTTTTGGTTTTCAGGTTCACAATGCGTCCTGCCGTTTCCAGGTATTTTTGTTTGTTGGCGCCAACCCTTACGCGAAAGGTGTAAACCGTGTCCGTGCCTTCAATAATGCGCAGTCTGTATTCGGGAATGTTTACATCGATGACAATGCTCTTCAGTTTTTGCTCAATAGCCCGCGTCTGGCTGCTGTCGGGAATTAAAAGGCTGTCGCCCCGGTGAAAAACAACCAGCTCTTTCTGGTCGTAAATAAAAATGCTGTCCTGCATGTTCAGGTAGTAATCGAAGCTTGCCAGCGTGTCAATAATGCGCGGGTTGGCGTTGATCAATACATGTTCGGTTAAATTGTGGCCAATGGTTTGGCAATAAAAATCCACAATGCTGTCCACCGTTTTAAAGTAGTCTTTCACTTTTACATCAGCGGGAAAGGGCAGTGTATAAACCTGTTTCTTTACTTCTGCTTTTGCGGCAAGGGTATCGCCAACAGCGGTATCGCGCACAGGCGCAGGCCTTGTGTTTTCGGGCTGTTTGTTTACACAAGCCGACAGCACACACACCAACAGAAAAAGAACTTTTGCGGCTTGTTTCATCTTAAAAATATATCTTTAGTGGCTGTAAAACTATTGGTGCATCTGAAATCAAAAATATGACATTCATCACCTTGTTGTATGACAAACTTCAGCCCTGCAAGGAACGAACTTAATCACCTTTACACAAAAATATTTTACAATTGAAAAACAGCGCCTTTAAAAATTTTCTTGCCGAAGTGGGTGATATCTCTGCTTTCGGATGGCGCTTTTTTACCGAAGGTTTTAAGCCGCGCTATGAATTTAATGAACTGCTGCGTCAGTGCTATTTCATCGGTTATAAATCATTGCCGCTGGTGGGTATCACTGCCTTTATCATGGGACTGGTGCTTACCATACAGAGCCGTCCCACGCTGGTTGAGTTTGGTGCCGAAGCATGGCTGCCCGGCATGGTTTCGGTTTCGCTGGTGCGCGAAATAGCACCCGTTATTTCAGCCCTTATCTGTGCCGGAAAAATAGGTTCGGGAATAGGAGCGGAGCTGGGCTCCATGAAGGTTACCGAACAGATTGATGCCATGGAAGTATCGGGCACCAACCCTTTTAAATTTCTGGTAGTTACCCGCGTTATGGCCTGCACACTGATGATACCGGTGCTGGCTATTCTTGCCGATATCATTTCGTTGTATGGCGGCTACATGGGTGCTAATATCCGTGGGGTGGTAAGCTGGGATTTATACTGGTATCAGGCTTTTGATGCGCTTTCGTTCAGTGATTTATTGCCGGCTGTTGTTAAGACATTTTTCTTCGGCTATGCCATTGGTGTGGTAGGTTGTTACAAAGGCTATTACAGCAGCAAAGGCACCGAGGGAGTAGGGCAGAGCGCCAACTCAGCCGTGGTGGTGGCATCGCTGCTGGTATTTATTATTGACCTGGTTGCCGTTCAGATAACCGATATTTTTCAACTCACATGAGCACGCAGACTGCAACAGTTGAAAAGAAAATACCTGCTGCAAACGCTGATACCGTTATCAGCATTCAGCACCTCTCCAAATCGTTTGGCGAAAACCATGTGTTGCGCGATTTCAGTTTTGATCTGAAGCAGGGCGAGAATGCCGTAGTGCTCGGAAAATCGGGTTCCGGCAAATCGGTGCTCATTAAGTGCATCATCGGTTTGCTTAGTCCCGACAAGGGAACCATCAACGTATTGGGACAAAATGTTCCCGACCTGAATCAGGAAGAGCTGGACCGCATGCGGGTGAAAGTGGGTTTTCTTTTTCAGAGCAACGCTTTGTATGACTCCATGACGGTGCGCGAAAATCTGGAGTTTCCCCTGCGCAGACACTGGATGAAATCTACGCTGGACGATGTGGACGGCATGGTGATGGAAGCGCTGGAAAACGTAGGACTTGCCCACACCGTTGACATGATGCCGGCCGAACTTTCGGGTGGTATGCGCAAACGCATAGCGCTGGCACGCACGCTTATTCTCAAGCCCGAAATCATTTTGTACGATGAGCCTACCACCGGCCTTGACCCCATTACCGGAAAAGAAATAAGCAACCTGATGCTGGATGTGCAGAAGAAATACAATACTTCTGCTATTGTAATTTCGCACGATATGAATTGCGTAAAAATTGTTGCCAACCGAATAGTGGTATTGGTTGACGGCACCTGCTATGCAGTGGGCACTTATGACGAACTTAAAAACTCAACGGATAAAAAAGTAAAACAGTTTTTTGAATAAAAAATGGCTAACTCAGGTTTAAGAAATATAAAACTAGGATTGTTTGTGGTAATAGGTACCATTGCCTTTA
Organism: Bacteroidia bacterium; assembly: GCA_050186075.1. Taxonomy (GTDB): domain Bacteria; phylum Bacteroidota; class Bacteroidia; order SXHM01; family SXHM01; genus SXHM01. The sequence continues at coordinate 12,504 of JBFWYU010000067.1, read as the reverse complement.
TTGCCGCGCTCTACCTCATTGGCGACAAGCAAAGCCTCTTTGGCTCTACCTTTAATATCAGTGCCGAATTCCGCAATGTAAACGGTTTGATGGCCGGCAACAACGTGCGCTTTGCAGGCATTGATGTGGGCACTGTTGAAAGTGTGGAAATCATCAACGATTCAAGTGTGAAAGTGGTGATGCGCATTGAAGATAAATCACGCGACTTTATTCATAAAAACGCACTGGCAAGTATCGGTACAGACGGACTGATGGGCAATAAACTCATCAACATCAATTCAGTAAAAGACCATTCATCGCCCGTTGACGATGGCGATGTGCTTAAAACACTTGCACCCATTGAAACCGATGAAATGCTGCGCACGCTGAATACTACCAACGAAAACATTGAAATCATTTCAGCCGACCTGAAACAGATAACCGGAAAAATAAACAACAGCAATGCGCTGTGGACCTTGCTGGCAGATACCGTGGCAGCCGACAACATCCGTCAGGCCATTGTAAACATAAAACTTACGGGCAACCGCACAGCTGTTATCACAGGCGACCTTAGTCAGATCCTGCAGGATGTTAAAGACGGCAAAGGTTCTATCGGTGCGCTGCTTACCGATTCATCGTTCTCCACTAATCTTAATCAGGCAGTTATTGACATCAACGTGGTGTCCAATAACCTTGCGCTGGTTTCGGGCGATTTAAAAGGGCTTTCGGATCAGATCAAAAGCGGTAAAGGTGCAGTGGGTACTTTGTTGATGGATACCAATTTTGTACACAACCTGAACCAGAGCCTTGAAAATATACGCGATGGTGCAGATGGCTTTAACCAGAATATGGAAGCACTGAAACACAGCAGCCTGTTGCGAAAATATTTTAAAAAACAGGAAAAAGAAAAGTTAAAAAACAATCAATAATTTTATCACCATGAGAGCAAAAACAATTATAGAACTGGCATCACTTTCGGCTACCCTTTACAGCATTGCCAAAGACAAAGAGTTTTTTGAGCGCCTGCATTCCATGGCCGAAAAAGGAAAAGAATTCATGGACGAATTTTCGGAAGAAGACGAAGAAGGCGAAACACAGATTATTCAGAAACTGATTGAAAAAGCAGGACAGGCAAAAGAAGAAATTGAAAAAAAGATGGAGGAAGTGGCCATAGCCGTTTACGGCAAAATGCACATTGCCCACACCGATGAAATAGCAAAACTACAGGAGCAGATAAATGAACTGCAAACGGCACTTTCTTTAGCTGAAGCACGCATTGTAAATCTTGAAACACCCAAAACAAATTCATAACTCCCGACATGGGTCTTTTTTCAATCATAGAAAAACGTTACAAGCATCTTCAGCGCTACAACCGCATCATCAGCGTATTGCTTAAATACGGCTTTGAAGATGCAGTGGCGTACATGGAAGAAAACAAACGTTTTACCTTCCTGAAAAAGTTGATTCCCAAGTCAACCTATGTACATGCCATGAATCTTACCAAGTGGGAAAAGATGCGCATGGTGTGTGTAGAGCTCGGGCCCACGTTTGTAAAATTCGGACAGATACTATCCAATCGTCCCGACCTGCTTCCCGCGCAGCTTATTGCGGAGCTGGAGAAGCTGCAGGACAGCGTTCCTCCTGTTCCCGGTGAGCAGGCCATACAGGTTATTGAATCGGAACTGAAAGGAAAAGTGGCCGACCTTTTTCAGGAGTTTGATGTTCATGCGTTCGCTTCTGCATCTATGGCGCAGGTTCACAAGGCAACATTGAAAACAGGCGAAAAAGTAGTAATCAAAGTTCAGCGTCCGGGTATTCAGCAAATAATTGAAGAAGACATAAAAGTGATGTATTACCTGGCCGATCTGTTCAGCAGGCGTATTCCTTCACTTAAATCATTTGACCCGGTGGGTCTGGTGCGCAACTTTGAAGAAAGTATTTTAAAAGAACTTGACTTTGTTCATGAATCGGTAAACATTCAGCGCTTCAACAACAATTTTGTAAGCGACCCTACCAACAAAGGCTACATCCACGCACCGGTTGTTTACCGCAAGTTTACCACTTCGCGTGTGCTTACACTGGAATTTATTGACGGTATAAAAATTTCGGACATCGCTAAACTGGAAGCAGCAGGACTTAACCGTAAACTGATTGCACGCAGGCTGGCTGCATCGTATTTTAAACAGGTGTTTAACTACGGTTTCTTTCATGCCGACCCGCATCCCGGAAATATTTTCATTCTTCGCGATAACATCATCTGCTTCCTCGATTTTGGATTAATGGGCAACATTCTGCACAAAGATGTGGAGCAGTTGGGCAATCTTTTTCTGTCGGTTACTTCCATGGATGTGCGCAAAATAATCCGCGCCTTTCAGTTGCTTTCCGATAATCCTACCATCAAGGATTTTCGTGCGCTGGAAACCGACCTTACCGAGTTTGTACAGAATTATGCCGTGCGCGACATCAATGAGAGCGAAGTAAGTTCATTGCTTATTTCACTGAAAGATATTATTGTAAAACACGGTATGAAAGTGCCTACGCATTTTTATCTGTTAGCCCGTTCACTCGTTTCGGTTGAAGGTGTTATCCGTCAGCTCGACCCGGAACTGGATCTTGAAAAAATGATGCGTCCTTACCTTGTGCGCACCATCTGGAAACATTACGACCCTATGAAATTTGTAAGCAGTATTGCCAACTCTGTTTACGATATGGGTATTTACATGGAAGAACTGCCGCGTGATATAAAAACAGCCATCCGTAAAATCAATACAGGCGAGGTAAAAGTGGATTTGCGTCATCAGGGAATTGATCCGCTGGTGCATACCATCAACCGTGTAACCAAGCACATTGTTACAGGAATTATCATAGCCGGATTTTTTGTGGGTTCGGCTCAAATGGTCATACACAATGTAAAACCGCTTTGGGGCGAAACATCAGCCTTCGGTATCTTTGGTTTCACCGTAGCTGCAATACTTGCCTACGGCATGATTAATGACCTCCGCAAAGGCGACCGCGATGAGTGGAGCGGCTGGAAAAAGGATTAGAAAAACAGAACGCAGATTTTTATGATGATTAAGATTTTCTCTGATTAAAAATCTTAATTAATCATAAATATCATAAAAATCTGCGTTCTATTACTTGTTACTTAGTGAACGAATTTTTCAGATGCACAAACGCATCACTCACCTCACGGAAATTATCCCAACGCTCTTCTGCCTTTTTCTCTTCGCCTGAAAAGCGTGATTTTATCTCGTTCAGCTTATCGGCAAATTCTTTTTTCTTTTCCTCAAAATCCATTTTCTTGTCCAGCTTGTTCAGTTCAAAACGCAGGCGCATGATTTCCAGTTTTATCTTGAATTTTTCTACTTCAGGCAACAGTTTCAGATACACTTCATTTGCTGTTTCGTTTTTGCGGATAATGCGCTCCACTTCAGCAAGCGCAGCAGTAATTTTTTTGCTTTGTTCTTCAAATATCTCTTTTGTTTCGGCCTTGCCTAAAGCCAGCTGAAGCTGCAGAATTTCAAAAGCAGTTTTCAGTTCATCTGTTTTTTCTTTTCCCTTTTCAACCTGCTGGCGTGCTTCGCTCAGGTAAGAGTTGAAGAGGCTTTTAGCTTCTTCGTATTTTTCTTTTGCTTCAGCAGCGCCAAGGTTGGCCTGTACACGAAACTCTTCCAGTTCCGTTACTGCTTTTTTCATGTTGCCGATTAATGTATCGGCAAAGTTGGAGATGGTTTTATTTTCCATGATGTATTTGTTTTTTGGTTACAACAAAGATGATTACAAATTAGCCTTGCTCAGATGAGGCCGGTCAATACAATACATGATTTATATCACGTTCTTACCGGGCTTTCGCTTCAAGATATACGCGCAGTACATCTCCGCTCCAGTCAATAAACACAACACTTTCTACATTCCAGTAGTGCTTTACATCGCCTTTAGCAAAAACAATGTAACTGTTTTCCTGTTTCATGCCCTGCAGCCAGTCGCGTGAGTAGGCTTTCTCAACTCCTCCGCTGATGATTAATACTTCTTTGCAATAACATTCTTTTATAGTATTGAATACTGTTTCGGCATTTTCATTTCCGGGGTTTAAAGCGTAAGAAGGAGTTGATGTAAACATAACTGCAATAGCAGCAAGAAGTAGATACTTTTTCATAATTGAGAGTTTTTTGATTTATAGATTTTGAGTACCAAACTTAAAGAAACAAATTGTATACTTGACATTGAATTTTAATAAATGAAACGATTAATCAATATCGGTCTTATACTTACCTCACTTATTGGTTATTTAGAGTGGGGAACTGAAAGCAGTACCTTTCTCTTTCAGGCAGAGCTGGAAGTATTCCGGAAGTTTTTTATAAACCCGCTTGATGTGCTGCATCCATTTGTGTTGCTGCCTTTGTTCGGACAACTGCTGTTGTTGTTCACACTTTTTCAGAAAACACCGGGAAGGGTAGTATCACTGGCAGGATTGTCTGCATTGAGTTTACTGATGCTGCTGTTGTTATTTATAGGAATCATCAGTTTTAACTGGAAGATACTGGTTTCGTCTTTGCCGTTTATAATAACAGGTGTTTTTGCTGTGCGCATGTATTGGAAAAAGGAAGACATAAAATAAATTCCGGATTCTTTTTTTTCTAAAACTTCAGATTAAGCCCCGCCAGAAAATTAAATCCGGCCATCGGATAATAATAATTCTCCGTTCTTTTTTCGCCACCATAGATATAGCTGAAGGTATAACCATTGGCTTCGTAGAGTGAGTTGAATACATTGTTCAGCAACAGGTTTATTCCTATTTCGCGGATTACCTTTGTTTTAATACTATAATTTATTCTTACGTTTTGAGCAAAGTAGGCATCAATGCTGCGGTTGATATTAGATGTGTTATCGAGGTATTGCTTGCCCACATATTTGCTGATTAGGCTGATGTCAAGCCCTTTCAGAGGCTGAACACCAATCACACCCGATGCAATGATGTTGGGTGAAAAGGCAATATCGGTGTTTTTATGCACCAGCTCTTGCTGCACTCCTGTATCGTAATCATCCACAAATTCGGTGAATGATTTTATCTTGTTCATGCTGTAAGTAAAGTTGCCGCCCACGGTTATAATCTTAGCAAAGCGCACTTCAAATTCGGGTTCAATTCCGGTGCGGTAACTGTTGTCAATATTGGTGCGGGTGTATGCACCTACATCATTAATTTGCCCGGAAAGTACCAATTGATTCTGATAAGCCATCAGGTAATACGTAATTCCGAATCTGAATTTTTTTCCGTTCAGTTTATAGCCTGCTTCCACATTGTTTAGTGTTTCATGCTTCGGGCGGCTGTCGGGTGTGGATTGTGTAAAATCATCGCGCACGGGTTCGCGGTTGCCGCGACTGTAAGAAGCATAGATGTGCTGACTTCCGTTTAGTTCATATACCAGTCCGGCTTTAGGATTGAAGAAGTTGAACGTTACATCCTGTTCCACATTTTCGAGCAGGTTGTTATACCCAAGGAAGGAATAGCTGATGCTGCGGTATTGCAAATCCACAAAGGCATTCAGTTTTTTGCCGATACGGTAATTGGCTTTGGCATAAACATTCACATCGGTTTTATCGGCAGCATTATCATAATAGCGGTGATTGATATTGGAGTTGGAAGCATATTGTGCCCAGATCACTGTTCCGAAATGTGCGCCTTCGTATTTATTGGCTCCACCGCCAATAATAGCTGAGAAGCGTTTGCCGGTGTTGTATTCAAAGGAGTAGGTAAGTCCGTAAAAGTGATTATCCAGCCAGCGCTGACGGATAAAATCGGAAGTGGTGATGGTATCGCTGCCGGTGATAACATCGTTCAGTCCGTAGTCCGAAAATGAATCATCATCACGGAACTGTTCGTAATATCCCCGCCCGCGTGTGTAATGCAAGGCAGCATTCATACGAAAGGTGCGGTGAAACTCCTGCGAGAATAATAGCTGATAATGGTCTTGCTGATAGTTATCGGTTTCATTTTCGTAGGTATAATAATTATAGGTGCGGTTGGTGGCTAATGAATCTTCGGGAACGCCCCACCAGCTCTGATAGGTCTTTTCTTTTCCAGAAAAATTGACAAAACGTAACATGGTGTTTTTACCATAATAGCCTGCCGAGAGGTAATAGGATTTTAAATCAGAGGTTGCCCGGTCCATATAGCCATCGGAGCTTACTTTTGATAAACGGGCATCTACTGTAAAGTGATCGGCAAGCAAGCCGGAACCTGCTTTAACGGTATGTTTCCAGGTATTGAATGAGCCATAGGAATTGCTGGTTTCAGCATAGGGCTTTACATTCAGTTGTGCCGTTTGAATATTAATGCTGGCACCAAAAGCAGCAGCACCGTTGGTAGAAGTTCCCACTCCGCGCTGCACCTGCATATTCTCAACCGATGAGGCAAGGTCGGGCATATTGACCCAATACATCCCATGTGATTCGGAATCATTGATTGGTATTCCGTTTACCGTAACGTTGATGCGTGTGGCATCACTGCCGCGAATGTTAATGCCCGTGTAGCCTACACCTGCACCGGCATCGCTGGTTACAATTACCGAAGGAGTGTTTTGCAGCAGAAAAGGAATGTCCTGACCAAGGTTGTTTTTAGCAATTTCTTCTTTGTTCATTTCGGAATAAGTACTTGCAGTTGTTTTTGCTGCGCGGGTTGATGATACCACTACTTCATCGGAAACAACAGTTCGCTTGTTAAGTGTTATGTTTTGTTCAATATCTGCACTTAGCTGAAAAGTAATATCCTTTGTTTCGTAACCTATAAAACTGATAACAAGTGTATATTCACCTGCAGGAAGATTTTTTAAAGCATAACTTCCGTTTACATCCGTTGTAGTGGCTTTATACGTGTTTTTGAGAACAACATTTGCACCCGCAAGGGTTTGTGTTTCATCTGAAACCGTTCCGCTGATTTTGAGTTGCGCGGTAGCAGAAGCAGCAAGAAGTAAGAAGCAAGAAGTAAGAAAGGCAAATGATTTCATGTCCCGGTTTTTAAATGGTTTAAACATTTAAGAAAACCAGGAGCAGGCTTTCTTTTTATAAAATTTTTTAATTCCTCTTCCCTTCGCAGGCATTATCCTGAGCAGGTTATTCGGGTATAATCTCAGCCCTCCGATAAATTGGAGAAGCACCCCTTGAGACGGGGCAAATGTAGGAAAAAACTATTTGCCGTATTTTTTATTGTAGGGGTCAACAAAGCCTTTTTGAACTATGCCGTCATATTGTAATGTGTAAATGTGTAACGAACTAACAATACCAAGGTTGAGATAGGTGTAATCGTTCTCGCTGTAAACATTTTTGGTAATGGTTGTGCCATCGCTCGAATAGGTGTAGTTCTCGCGTGTTAAACTTGAGGGCTTTAAATTATTTTCTTTGTCAAAATTTGCTTTTACTTCAGCATAAGCTAAAAGATTGCCACTTGCATCGTGTTGGTATTCTTTTGTTTCCACAATTGCAAGAGCTCCGGTTACAGGGTGTGGAATTGATTTTGTATTTCCTATGTCAATGCCCTGTGGATTGTAAAACCATTTTCTTTCATGGTCTGTTTTCCAACCTTCGGTAGTTATGTTTTCCGGCATATTATTCAATACTTTTAAATGATTTATTTTTTGGATTTCAAGTTCAAGTGAGTCGTTAGCGTTGTAAGTATAGTCTGTTATGTAGCCTTCAATCCATTTGTTGTTTTTCCAGTAATAAACAACTTCTTTCTGAATTTGATTTTTTGAATTGTAAGTGATATTGAATTTTGTAGCATCTACATATTTATTAAACAAGGTATCGTATTCCTGATATAATTTTTCAATTCTGTTTCCAGCAGCATCATACTTGAAAATGTCCTTCAACTGAGGAACTATTTTACCTTTCTCTTCTCTGCTGAATAGATGGGTAGTCATTTTTTTTCCTTCATAAGTATATTCATGAATCAATTTACAGCACCATGAATTGGTGCTTGACATCCAGCTTTCATAAATATTGCTTAAGTCGTTTCCATTCTCATCATAGGTATAGGTTTCCCTTTTGTTGTTTTTTACTTCCGGAAAGGCATCTGAATGATATGTTTGAATGCTTTCAAGTACATTGCCTTTTACATCGCGCTTGTAGGTGTAGTTACGGAATGATCTATTCTTGGTTTTTTGCTGCGTAACGTCAATTTCGCGATTTTCTTCTGAAATAATCATGGGCTTTTGTTGTGTAAAAGCCTGAAAAGGCATTAAAAACAAAAGGATGTAGAGGTAGAGCTTCATATACTTTGTTTGTTTGTGAATACTAAAATCAATATCAAATCTAAAAAAGTTTTAAATACAATTTAACGATAAACTACAACAACCTTTGTTGCCAATCTGCGTTTTACATGCAAAATTTATAATTTATGAGAATTGTGTTCTTGATTTTATTTGTCTTGATTTCACCAGCTATGCAGGCACAGAACTATCTTGCCTTTGACGCAAAAAAAGCAGGTGAAGAAAAACGTGCTGCATTGGCAGCGGCCGAAAAAAATAAATCAATGACTGTAAAATATGTGAAGCCATACGACATCGGTATTAAAAGCAATACATCTGCTGCTACTGCCATGATTAATATTGAACTTGCCGAAACCACCGACTCCCTTAGCCTTGAGCTATATGATTCAAAAGGCGAAAATGTTGAATACCTTTTTATGGGTGAACTGCCTGCCGGTTCGCACAGCTTTCAGTTTATTCCTAAGAAAACGATTACCCGCCCTTACATAGCTGTTTTTAAAATGGCTGATAAAATTGAATCGATGCGGGTGGTGAAGTTTAACTCGTTCTGAGCTCTCAATCCCTTTAGAAATGGTGTTGTTTGTCTGATTTGACAGTAGTTTGTCGTAATTCTATAGACGAACACTTGTTTTTTGTCTCCAAATACGTTATTATTGTAGTCGAATTAATTGTTCGATTATGCGTATTCTTAAAATAAACGAAACACCGCAAACACCCAAAGTAGAGTTTAATGCTGCAGACAGCACCATAACATTTATGGGCAGAATTATGTGCGAAGATGCTCCTGATTTTTTTGAGCCTATCAATAACTGGCTGAAAGAATACGAGTTGGAAGCTCCGGATAAAACCTTGCTGAACATTGACCTGGAATACATCAATACCAGTTCTTCAAAATGTTTGCTCAATATGATGAAAAGGCTTGAGCATCTTAAAGAGAGAGGAAAGGATGTGGAAGTCAACTGGATTTATGAGTCGGATGATGACGACATGGAAGAAGCCGGAAAAGACTTTCACCTGATGGTAAACATGCCATTCAGGTTAGTGCCCAAAGCATAAACCCTTTCAACAAAGTATTACACAAATTTTTCCTTCACCGGAAGCACATCAATTTTACGGTCGTGTATATTAAACCGGTCGCCATTGGCAAGAATGTGCGTAACTAAGTTTGACATAGACATGGGCGTACCCACTTTTAGTATCGCGTGATTGTTGTGCGTTAAATGACTGGGATCGAACAGCACCACCATTCCCGAGCCTATTACTTTAAACTCGTTGCAGTGTTTTATAATAAGACCTGTATCGTCTGCCAAACCAACGCCAATCAGGTGAGGAAACATGGCAACAGCTTCGGCCATGCGGCCAAATCTTCCGCGCTTTACAAAGTGGGTATCAATAATAAGTTCGGGAATAAAGCCCATTCCCTTTTTCATGATTACAGCACCTTTCTGTAAAGCTTCTGAACTGCTTCCGCCACCAATCATTTCGCTGGCCATGGCCATGGCTCCGGCACTGGTTCCGGCAACCACAAAACCTTCTTCGTTCTCGTAACGCTGCTGAATAATTTTGTGCATGGTTGAGTCACCAATGTAGGTAACAATTCGGCTCTGGTCGCCACCCGAAAACATGATGCAGTGAGCCTCGCGGATGTGTTGTAAATATTCAGGATCTTCTGCCTGACTGCGTTCAAGTATGTTTAACACCACCACTTCTTTGCAGCCTAGTGTAGTAAAAGCGTTGCGGTAAATCTCGCCAACTTCAACAGGAATGCTGGATGCGGTGGGTATCACCACTATCTTCGCATTGTTGCCTCCGCTTTCTCTGACAACGTGCGCCAGTATTCCTTTTTCAATGAAGTCAATACCCTTATACTCGTTTTCCCCCTTATCTTCATGCCCCCCGATTGGAATCAATGTTCCTTTAATTTCCGTTTTGCCAAGCATAATTACTTTTACTTTAGGCGGCAAAATTGTGGATTATTCATTTAAGCCTATTAACAATTTAGTAAAGTTATCAAGACATTAACGTCATTGCGAGCAAAAGCGAAGCAATCTCAATTTGGGATTGCTTCGGGTGAAAAACCCTCGCAATGACGGCACTATTAACACTATTCAACAAACGATACCCTATGAAAATTATTGAAATAAATGCCATGCGCGGACCTAACTACTGGTCTGTTAACCGTCATAAACTGATTGTGATGGTGCTGGATCTGGAAGAACTGGAAGAGCGCCCCACAAACACCATTGATGGTTTTGCCAAGCGCATGATGGATATGTTTCCATCGCTGATGTCGCACCGCTGCTCGGTAGGAACGGAAGGCGGTTTTCTGGAACGCGTGAATGAAGGCACCTGGATGGGACATGTGATTGAACACATAGCATTGGAGATACAAACCCTTGCGGGAATGAATGTTGGTTTCGGGCGCACACGCGATTACGGAACAAAAGGCGTTTACAATGTAGTGTTTGATTACATGGAAGAAAAAGTGGGACGCTTTGCAGCAGCTTCTGCAACACGCATTGCGCAGGCTTTGGTTGATGGCACTTCATACGATCTTGATGCAGATATCCAGGAAATGCGTGAGCTGCGCGAAGGCCAACGCCTTGGACCCAGCACAGGCTCTATCATTGAAGAAGCGGAACACCGCGGTATTCCATGGATTCGTTTGAATAAATATTCACTGTGTCAGTTGGGGTATGGCGCCAATCAGAAACGCATACAGGCCACTGTTACCAGTCAGACCGGAAGTATAGGAGTGGAGCTCGCGGGTGATAAAGAAGATACTAAATTTTTGCTGGAACAAGCCGAAGTGCCCGTTCCAAAAGGCGATATAGTTAGAAGCGAAGAAGGATTGAAAGATGCCGTTGCACGTGTTAAATATCCTTTGGTTATAAAACCCATCAACGGAAATCACGGGCGCGGAATTACTGCCAATATCAATAACTGGGACGATGCCGTTGTGGCTTTTGCAGCCGCTAAAAAAGTATCGAATTCAGTGATAGTAGAGAAATACATTGTGGGCGAAGATTTCCGTTTGTTGGTTATCAACTACAAATTAGTAGCTGCTGCAAAACGCACAGCTGCTCATGTAAAAGGCGATGGGAAATCCACTATTCAGGAACTGATAGACAAAGTGAATGAAGATCCACGCAGAGGCTACGGACACGAGAAAGTGCTGACACGCATTGATGTGAACGATTTAACCCTCAGCATTCTGAAAGATAAAGGACTGACCTTGGAATCAATTCCTAAAAAAGGAGAAATCATTAAGTTGAAAGACACTGCCAATCTTAGTACAGGCGGCACTGCCGAAGATGTTACCGACATCGTGCACCCGTATAATGTGTTTATGTGCGAGCGTATTGCCCGCATCATCGGTCTTGATATTTGCGGTATTGACATTATGACTACCGATATCAGCACACCGCTTCCTGAAACCGGGGGTGCAGTGTTAGAAGTAAATGCAGGGCCGGGTTTCCGTATGCACCTGGCACCTGCCGAGGGATTGCCGCGCAACGTTGCAGGGCATGTGATTGATATGCTGTATCCTCCCGGTTCTACTTCGCGCATACCTATTGTTGCTGTAACAGGCACCAATGGAAAAACAACTACTACCCGTTTGATTGCTCACATTATGAAAATGCGTGGTTACAAAGTGGGCTATACTACTACCGATGGTGTTTACATCCAGAATAAAATGCTGATGGCGGGTGACTGCACCGGACCCAACAGTGCTGAGTTTGTATTGAAAGATCCTACGGTTGATTTTGCAGTGTTGGAATGTGCCCGTGGTGGTTTACTTCGCGCAGGTTTAGGTTTTAAAAAATGCGATGTGGGCATTGTTACCAACGTAGCTGCCGACCATCTTGGATTAAAAGGTATTCAAACCATTGACCAACTTGCAAAAGTGAAAGGCGTTATTCCTGAATCGGTGTTGCCCGAAGGTTATGCTATTCTTAATGCCGATGACGACCGAGTGTATGAAATGCGCAAAACCGTAACGAGTAAAGTTGCCTTATTCTCGATGGACGAAAACAGTGCACGAATAAAGAAGCACGCTAAGAATGGCGGCCTTTCAGCATTGTACGAAATCGGTTACAGTACTATTTCAAAAGGAGAGTGGAAAATTCGTGTGACAAAAGCGGTGAATGTTCCGCTTACCTTTGGCGGAAAGGCAGCATTTATGATACAGAATGTATTGCCTGCTGTGCTTACCGGATATGTTCAGGGATTGGCGATTGATGATATAAAAGCTGCACTG
>JBFWYU010000066.1:0-15404 GCA_050186075.1 Bacteroidia bacterium | reverse complement strand
ATTTGCATTACAAACAACACTGATAGTTATTACCATGAAAAAAACACTCCTCATTCTCTCAGCATTTATTGCTGTTTTGTTTTCGGCAAATGCACAGTCAACCTTACCACAGGTAGTGCTTTGCAGTGATTACGATAAAACAACCGGAGCACCCATTGATATTTACACATCCTGGGATGTAAAAGCCGATGGAGGTGGCTATGTGTATGTGGTTTACACACAGGATAAGAAGATAAAAGACGAATTAAGCCTGCGGGTTGAGAAGAAAAACTACAGTGGTCTTTACGAAACCTATGGCACCTTTTATTTCGGCAATGATGTAAAAGCCGGACAAACATGGGCAATGTACGATATGCACTTTACCGAAGAAGGCGATTACAGGCTGAATGTTTTAGGCAAATCAGGTGCTGTGTTGGCTTCAACCAATACAACTATTTATTTCCTGCCCGAAGAAACCGATATAGCTGACGTATCTGACGGAGACTATGTAGATACCTATTACTATGAAAACTCATTCGTAACCTTTGGCGAAAGTGTTGACGATGGCGGTATTGTAAACGGAGAGAGTTCTACCTTTAACCTTGAAAACGGCACCCGTAAAATTACGGCTAAGCTTGAACAGGACGAAGCCTTGCTGCTGACTAAACTGTATGTAACAGTATATCTTGGTGAGGAAATCATAGCAGAAGATGTATATGACATCCCCAGCACAGACTGGAATTATATAACCGTTCCCATCACAGTTACAAAACCAGGCTCATACTATGTTGATTTTTACTCACAGGACGATGAGTATATTAACACCGGATATTTTGATGTTGTGGAGTAAGTATTAACTCAACGCTGAATTTTCAGAACACTCTGCCAGAGTTTTTGTGCGGTTATATCCCAGGTAAACTGTTTGCTCTGCTGCTGCCCTTCCGCTATTAATTGCGCTCTCAATTGATTATCTGTTGTCAGTTTTTTCATAGCAAGCACAATCTCATTTACTTCAAATGGATTAACCAATAATGCAGCCTTTCCTGCAACTTCAGGCAATGAAGTGGTATTGGCACAAATAACAGGAACGTTGCAGCGCATGGCTTCCACAAGCGGAATACCGAAGCCTTCAAAATAAGATACATAAACCAACGCTTCAGATGAAGCCAACACGTTTACCAGATCTTCTTCCGAAAGTCTTCCGGTAAAAATAACATCGTCCTTATAGTTCATAGCTGCATAAGCTTCTTCCATTTCCAAAGTCCACCATTTCTTATGTCCTGAGATGAGCAACTTAAAATTACTGCCATCCCTTTTATATTCATCAAAAGCACGAAAAAGGTTTTGCAGATTTTTACGCTGGTGCTGCGCTCCAACGTAAACAAAATACGGACATGCATTGCTAAACCTCTTTTTTGTTTCCTCTTTTACTTCAGCTGTAAGAGGTTTAAAATTCTCATTACAACCGTTATATACGACATCAATCTTATCAGATTTAATTCCGTACTGCTGTACAATATCTTTTTTAGAAAACTCAGAAACCGTGGCTATCCGTGCAGCCTTCTTTGCATACTTTGGAAAATAGTGGCGGTAATACTTACTGTATAAAAAGGGCAAGTCTTGCGGATAATGCTCGAAATTCAAATCATGAATAACGGGAATTTGCGGCACATTGGTTGAAAGCGAAAGATAACCATCAGGCGAGAGGAATATATCTGCTTTGTGTTTTTTCAAAGCTGCAGCAACGGAAAACTCAAACCACCAGTACCACAAAAATGGGTGGCGCGATGGAGGAAACAATGCAACGGGTGTGATGTTATCGGAGAAAATAAACTCTTCGTGCCAGTGACGATCGAAGAAAAAGATGAACTGATGTTCAGGATGATTTTGGGTAATTCTTTTCAGCGTTTCAAAACTAAAACGCCCGATACCTTCGAGTTTGTTATGCAGCAGTAGTCGTGTATTGACCGCTATCTTCATCCTATCTCTAACCAGTAAGAGCCTCCGTGCTTTTCAATCCGGTTATCTAATTTCTGCCACACGGGCTTTAGTATTGCTGCCAGTTCAGCCGTTTCAGAAACATAAAAACAAGGCATCAATGTTTTATAGCGTTGCGGATTAGCTGCAATCATTGCTCCAAGTACATACTGCTCATTATAAAAACGCTCGGTCATAAACTGAGGATAATCATAAGGCAGATAAATATCATGAACATGCACCATAACACCCTGTTTCAGCAGCGGGAGTATTTCAAGAAATACAACTGTTACATCTGAATTAGGGAGACAACGGTGCGAATTATCAATAAAAAGTATATCGCCTTTTTCCAACGATGAGAAAACCGAAAGATTAGTTTTTTCTAATGGCTGACGGATTACTTCATCGGCAAGTTGATCTATCTCTGCCCTTGGCATCGGGTCAACAGAAGTGATTTTTGTTTGCGGGCTGTGTTTCTTCTTGGCACTGAATGCTACTTTGGTGGAGTTGCCGCTACCCACTTCTATATAGCGTTTGGGCTTGTACTCAGCAATAATGGAATACAGACTGATGATATCCAGTCCCGGAAAAAATGAATTATTCCAGTAAGGTGTCTGTGGATTTTCCAGCTCGTATTTCCATGCAGCAAAATCGTCTGCATAATTTTTAAATTTCTCCAGCAATGAAGCATATCGCTCGTTTCCCGAAATAACGGCTTCGTTTAAAACAGGAATAGGATGTTGTTTGCTGTAACGCGGAACCGCATCAACAGGATAATCCAGATGAACGGTTTGAAATCTCGGGCTGAGAAAACGGTAAAAATCTTTTAGTTTAGTTGCCATATAATTGAAAGGCAAACATAAGAATTTAATTTACGCTACTTTTGGCAATCAGGTTATGGCAAAAAAAGCAGCTAAAATACAAGCAAAATTCAGTCAATTGTTTTACAAATCCTCTTAACCAACCCCGGCCCTTCATAAATAAAACCGGTATAAAGCTGTACCAGACTTGCACCTGCATTCAGTTTTTCCAGAGCATCATCAGGCGAGTGTATGCCTCCTACGCCAATAACAGGAAATGCTTTTCCTGATTTTTCAGAAAGGTATTTTATTACTTCGGTGCTGCGGTCGCGAACAGGTAAGCCGCTTAAACCACCTGCACCAATAGTTTTTAGTTCATCGTTAGTAGTTTTTAGTTGCTCACGACTGATAGTGGTGTTGGTTGCAATAACCCCTGCAATTTTGGTATCGCGCACAATGTCAATGATGTCGTCTAATTGTGAATTGGTTAAATCGGGCGCAATTTTTAAAAGTATTGGCTTAGGCTTCGTTTTAGCGTTATTCAGCTTCTGCAATTCAGTAAGCAATCTTGTTAAAGGTTCTTTCTCCTGCAAATCGCGCAGGCCGGGTGTGTTAGGCGAGCTAACGTTCACCACAAAATAATGCACATACTCAAATAATGCATTGAAGCAATAAACATAATCATCAAGGGCATTTTCATTAGGTGTTACTTTATTCTTGCCGATGTTTCCTCCGATTATAACATTGTTTTTATTGTGCTTCAAACGCTCAACTGCTGCATCTACTCCCTCGTTATTAAAGCCCATGCGATTAATTAATCCGCTGTCTTCTGGCAAACGAAACAAACGGGGTTTATCATTACCCGGCTGCGGCTTGGGAGTAAGCGTACCAATTTCAATAAAGCCAAAACCAAAGGCCGAAAGCTCATCAAACAGTTTGGCATCTTTATCAAAACCCGCTGCCAGTCCAACAGGGTTAAGAAATTTTATCCCGAAAACTTCGCGCTCTAAGTTGTTTCCCTTAGGTTTATGTAATACTGCTACAATACTTTTTACAAAAGGAAATGAAAAAGCAATCTTTATAAATCGAAAGGTGAAATGGTGTATGCTTTCAGGTGAAAAAAGAAATAAAAAAGGACGTATAAGAAGTTTATACATTATTTCATTCCGTTATTCACCCAGCACTCCACTTTATCTACATCTATTTTAGAAAGCGGTTGTCCGGGAGGCATAACAGCGCAGCCTTTTCCGGCACGCATAACGCAAACCAATCGGCCGTCAGCAGCCACTGCTTTAACGGTTTCGTTCTGCGTTAAATCAAGTCCTGCTTTTTTGCCTTTTATACCATGACATCCACCACAGTTAGAAGTAATAAGCGGCTGAATATCGGCAGCAAGTGTGTAGGCTGTTGTTCCGCAATTAAGCGTTTCTTTCGCAGCAGTTGTTTCTTTGGTTGATTTGCAGGCAGCAATTGAAATAAGCAAGCCTGAGGCAAAAAGGAAAAGTGATTTTTTCATAGTATAGTATTTGCCGCAAAAGTAAAAGAAAACTTACAACCGTTTAATTTACTTTTTTGCAACAATCATCGAGCTTTGCAACGGCTTTTGGGTCGGCCTTTACATCATCCGCATCAAACCCTATTTTGCTGATGGCTTCGCGTAATTTTTCAGGGGTAGTTTGTTTGGGGTTATAAGTGAGCAAAAGCATCATTGCTTTTTCATCAAAGCTGTAATCTTTAATGCCTTTTATAAAAGGTATCTCCCGTTCAAACCTGCCTCCGCAGCTTTCACACTGTTTACAGTGATCGCAATAGATATTGGTTTTAATAGTAACCGTTTCAGTCTTTTTATTTCCTTGTGCAGAAACACTGAATACAATTGACAGTAAAACTATAGTGAGCAGGTATTTATTCATAATACAAAAATGACAATTTATTTCCGTTGAAGGCTCCAGCGCACACCAACAAAAAATCTGCGTGTCTGCAAAGGCCCCCAGGCATAGGCTGTATCAAAATCTTTACCAAAAGGATTTTCGGGATTTATAAGCGGTGAACTTTGTGTCCAATTGAAAATATTTTTCACTCCAGCATATACACTGAACGACTTAATCTCCTTAGTAACCTGAACATTCTGTATAGTAAACCACGGAGATGTTTCGGGCCGGGTAAATGGAGCATCGTAATGCGGCAGTTTTTGTGGCCCCATCACTCTTCCCGTGTAATCAACCGACAACTTGAGTTTTCGGAATTTATAGCCTATAACAAAGGTGCCAGAAAATGCAGGAGTAAACAACTGTTTTTCTTTTACTTTTCTCCCATCTGCATTTTCAGCGACCTGATATACATCCTGAAAGGTTCCGCCCACATTCACTTTCAGCGGAAACTTAAACTGATGATTAATACTTGCAGCAAAACCTCTGGTAACACCAAAACCGGTAAGATTATCATAAATAATCAGGTTGGGGTCGCTTGTGTAATCAGGAATAATTTTGTTGGTGAAGTATGTGTAAAATGCATCAAAGTCCAGGGTTCCCGTGCCATTGCCCAACGTGTATACATGATTCACATTCAGTGTAACATTGTAAGAACGTTCGGGATTCAGGTTGTTTTTAATTACCACTTGCCTTGCTCCAGTCAGGGCTGCATGGTCTTCGGTAAACAAATGCACTAAGCGGAAACCGGTGCCGCTGTTCAGCCTTACCGTAGTATAGGTTCCTATTTTTTGTTTGAAACTAAGACGCGGTGAAAAAATCAATCCGTGATTTTCGTGATGATCAAATCGTATTCCTGCCAGTAATACAGAGCTTTTGCCGATACTGTATTCGTCCTGCACAAATAGTCCCGGAATAAATTTGCGTTCGTTTGTATTGGCTGCCGAATTATCGGAATAAGTTTGATAACGCAGTGTTACCCCTGTAAGAACATCGTGTTTTCCGAATTTCCGGTTCCACAACAGGTTGCTGAAAAATACCTGCTGACGGGCTTTGTATGATGTTTTTCCGTAATAGCTATCCTGATCGTGAAAATTATAAGAGTAATCAATGCGCAGGTGATGATTACTCACCGGCAACTGATACGAACCGATTACTTCAGCGCGATTGGTGTAAATGGATTCACCGTAAACAGTATGACTGCCCCGGTCTTCGGGCTGCCACTGCATCACACCGCCAAAGCGGTTTTCGGTATAATAGCGCAATGCGATATTGGCAATGCGGTGTTCTTTTCGCGTTATGCTCCACTTATTAAACAGTGTAAACCGATTATTCAGGGGGATGTCCGTAAAATTATCGTCATTAAAATCCATACGATATTGATTGCGGTAATAATTACCGCTAAGTGTGGTGGTTACCTTTTTCCCAATTCGCGGAGTAAAAGCAAAATCAGCATTCCATTCGCGGTGCGAAGTATAGTAAGTGTTAAACCCAATGATTGGCATTTTCTCGGGCTTGGTGGTAATAATATTGATTACACCGCCAACGGCTTCAGTGCCATACAGGGTTGAAGACGGTCCTTTGATAATCTCCACCCTGTCAACCAATGAAGTGGGTATTCCGTTAAAACCGTAAACCGTTGCCAGTGCGCTCATAATCGGCATTCCATCTATCAGCACCAGGGTATAAGGCCCTTCCATTCCGTTGATGTGAATATCATTGGTGCCACACACTCCGCAATTAATTTGCTCCTGCACACCGTTAACCGTTTGCACCGCTTCTATTATATTGTTGGTAGGATTGGTTTGCAAAAACTTCTGCGTAATAACTTCAACCTTTACAGGCGAAGCCGAGATAAAAGTCTCCTTCATAGTGCCCGTTACCACCACCTGCTCTAATGAAACCGTTGAGGGTATCAATACAATAGTAACTTCCTGCGTTTTATCACGGTCAACAATAATCTTCTGCGTGTATTTTTCATAGCCAAGCACCGAAACCTGCAACTGCTGCTCACCTGCCGGCACGTTGTTTAGCACAAAATTTCCGTCAATATCCGAAGCTGCGCCAAGATTAGTCCCCTTAATGCCAATGTTGGCAAAAGGCACTACAGCCTTGCCATCTCTTACTGTTCCCCTAAGTGTTCCCACCTGCGAAAATGCGTTGAGCGATGCAACCAAAACCAATAACAGAAGATGAATTATTCTTTTCAATTGAAAATTAATTACGCCACAAATGTAAATAATTTTTAGACAGCCCTAAAATTAT
This sequence comes from Bacteroidia bacterium, assembly GCA_050186075.1. Taxonomy (GTDB): domain Bacteria; phylum Bacteroidota; class Bacteroidia; order SXHM01; family SXHM01; genus SXHM01. The sequence goes on along the minus strand of JBFWYU010000066.1, from coordinate 8,455 downwards.
TTTTTGTTTTATTTAAACATTCCTTACATTTGTGCCGAAATATTTTTGCCATGAATTCACTTACTGAAGAAAACTATCTCAAGTCTATTTACAAACTGGTATCGGGAAGCAGGGATGCGGTTACCACCAACGCCATTGCCGAAAAAATGAATACCAAAGCGGCTTCCGTTACCGATATGCTGAAAAAGCTTTCGGACAAAAAATTCATTAATTACGAAAAGTATTACGGGGTAAAACTCACCGCAAAAGGCGAAAAAATCGCCCTTAACATTATCCGCAAACACCGCCTGTGGGAAATGTTTCTGGTAGAGAAATTAGAGTTCGGGTGGGACGAAGTACACGATGTGGCCGAACAATTAGAACACATCGATTCCGAAAAATTAGTGGCGCAGATTGATAAATTTCTCAACTACCCTAAAGTAGATCCCCATGGCGACCCCATACCCGACTCCAACGGAAAACTCCTAGTTCAGAAATCACAACTGCTTTCAACCTTCAGGAAAAACGACAACTGCCTCATGACCGGTGTGGTAGACCACAGCCCGGCTTTTCTGCAATACCTTGCCAAAGCATCGCTCACGCTGGGTTGCGAAATAAAAATTAAAGACATCAATGATTTCGACCGCTCGCAACAGATAACCGTAAATAAAGGTGCCGCCATTTTTATAAGCAACGAGGTGGCCAAAAATATTTTAGTAACCACTAAATAAAAACAACATGAATTTACAAGACATAGAAAACTTTGTTTCGCAGTACAGCCCCATACAACAAGCCTTAGCCGCCACCACCTTCACCTGGTTTTTAACCGCCTTGGGCGCCTCCTTCGTTTTTTTCTTCAAAACCATGAACCGCCAGTTTTTTGACGGCATGCTCGGCTTCACAGGCGGTGTAATGATTGCCGCCAGCTATTGGAGCCTCCTCGCTCCCGCCATCGAAATAAGCCCCATCTCCAATCCCGGAGTGCCTAATTGGTTTCCGGCTGCTGTAGGATTTCTTTCGGGTGCATTTTTTCTTTATGGCTTAGATAAGGTTATGCCCCATCTGCACATCAATTTCGAAACCGAAGAAAAAGAAGGAATAAAAACCAACTGGAACCGCACCATCTTATTAGTACTGGCCATAACGCTCCATAATATTCCCGAAGGTCTGGCAGTGGGTGTTGCCTTTGGAGCCGTAGCACACGGTGTCGAAGGTGCCAACCTCGGTGCTGCCATTGCTTTAGCCATCGGTATCGGACTGCAAAATTTTCCCGAAGGTATTGCCGTGGCCATGCCCCTGCGCAGAAGCGGAGTTAGCCGCATTAAAAGTTTCTGGTACGGTCAGCTCTCTGCCGTGGTCGAACCCGTTGCAGGTGTCTTGGGCGCATTAGCCGTAGTATATGCCATGCCCGTTCTCCCCTATGCCCTTGCCTTTGCAGCAGGTGCTATGATTTATGTGGTTATCGAAGAAGTTGTACCTGAAACCCAGCGCGACCGCTTTACTGACTCATCTACCATAGGTTTTATTCTGGGCTTTATTGTAATGATGGTGCTGGATGTGGCGCTGGGGTAGGCTATAACCCATAAAACACGGGATACAGTAAAACATTTCTTGTACTTAATCCCTGAAACACGGGGTACAGCAAAACAGTTCTTGTACTCAATCCCTAAAACACGGGGTACAGTAAAACAGTTTTTGTACTTAATCCCTGAAACACGGGATAGAGTAAAACATTTCTTGTACTTAATCCCTGAAACACGGGATACAGTAAAACAGTTCTTGTACTCAATCCCTGAAACGCGGGATACAGTAAAACAGTTCTTGTACCCAATCCCTAAAACACGGGATACAATAAAGCATTTTCGTTGATTTAGTTTACTGACACGCCCACCCCTTCCATCGCCCAATAACCTTATTTAGTCGAACTGCGTAAGAGCCCTTGCTTTAAAATAAGCAAATGGCAAAAAACTACATCATTGTTTTAATACTAAGCATTGGCTTTTCTGCGCTGCAAGCCCAAAACCTTGTTCCCAACCCAAGCTTCGAAGCCCACACCGTTTGCCCCAAAGAGCTTGGTAAACGCCAGCTCTACATCGAGAATTGGATACAACCCACAGCCGGTTCCATCGATTATTTCCACCGTTGCAGCAATACCTGCGGTGTTCCCGACAATGTCGTGGGCTATCAGGAAGCCCTCAGTGGCGATGCCTATATAGGTATCACCGTTTACCACGAGCGCTACCGCGTATATGCTCAGGCCCCCCTCAAAACTCCCCTCACTGCCGGCAAAATCTACACCGTTGAATACAACGTTTGCCTTGCCGAAAACTCAAAATATGCAGCAGCAGCCCTCAGCGCCTATATCTCAACCGATAAAATCACCGGACTGGTAGAAACCGTTTTCGAGTGCATGGAAAGCGTTAAATCACCCGAAGGCGACTACAAATTAGTACCCGGTCCCTGCCGCCCCCAGATTAACAACCCTGCCGAAAACTTTCTTAAAGACAACAAATCCTGGAAAAAAATCTCCGGAACCTTCACAGCCAAAGGCGGTGAAAAATACATCACCATCGGAAACTTCTACGGTAATACCAAAACACCTACCACCGCCTCACCCTCCGTGGGCAAAGGTCTCTACGCCTACTATTTCATTGACGATGTAGCCGTTTATGAATCCGGAACCAAGGTCGAACCCTTCTTCACATCCACCAACATAAGCCCTGTGGCCTCCCTCAATCAGGCACAAAAAAATCCAGCATGGAAAGAAGCCGAAGCTCCCAAGCCTGCACCTGTAGAAGAAGCCATGATAGACCCCCTCTCCATCAAACAAATGATGAACGAGCAGGAAATAGACAAAAAAATTGCTGAAGTCCGCCAGAAGCTCAACGAATTGAAACAAATCAACGAAGCACTTACCCAGCAAAAAGCAATCGTTCAGGCAAAAGCACAGCCCGATGCCAAACCCGTTATCCTCGAAAAACTGTACTTCGCAAAAAACAAAGCCGAAATACTTCCGCAGTCTGAGGGCGAGTTGATTAAACTCGTAAACATGATGAATAACAACCCCGCCATGCAAATACGCATTGACGGCCACACCGATGAATCAGGTGCCGAAGACCTCAATAAAAAACTTTCCGTTGAACGGGCACAGGCAGTCGTAAACTTCCTCGTCATGTTCGATGTTGATGCAACCCGCATGACCTACAACGGATTTGGAAGCACCAAACCATTAGCTAAAAACGATACCGAGGAAGGACGAAAACTCAACAGACGCGTTGAGTTCACGATTACAAAAAAGTAATCACACCCCTAAATCATGCTTAAAAACAACACAACGTTTTGTATCTGCCTCCTCGCCTGCATCCAGGCCGAAGCACAAAACCTTGTGCCCAACCCCGGCTTCGAAGAATACATCACCTGCCCCAAAGAAACCGGCAAACGCCAAACCAACCTCATTAGCTGGACACAGCCCACAGCCGGAGCATTGGATTATTTCAACCGCTGCAGCTCCACCGCAGGCGTGCCCCTCAATACCTTTGGAAAACAGGAACCCAAAAACGGTGATGCCTGCATCGGCCTCACCCTCTTCCACGAAAAACACCGTGCCTACGCACAAACAGAACTAAAGCAACCACTTATCGCAGGCAACACCTATAATGTAGAGTTCTCCGTTTCCCTCAGCGAAAAATCAAAATACGCCATCGGAAATATCGGAGCCTATTTCTCTGCCGCCAAACTCGAAAACAAAAGCGATGGCGTACTCGAATGCTTCGAAACCTTTGACGACCGCGGCACCAAACAAGTCATTGCCGGCCTCTGTAAACCGCAGTTGCGCAATCCCTCTTCCAGCTTCATCAGCGATACCGAAGAATGGATCACCATTTCCGGAAGTTTCAAAGCCCGCGGTGGCGAAAAATACATCATCATCGGAAATTTCTACACCAGTGATGGCACCAAAGCAATGGACATGGACGGCAAAAACCCTAATGCCTACTATTATATTGACGATGTGGCCGTCTATCAGAGCGGCACAAAACCCGAACCCTTCCCCAGCGCAGGCTTTATTCCCGAAGAAGGTATAACCCGCAGCGGTGAAGTAGTAAACACCCGCATAAAAAAGGAAACACTCAAAAAAGAAAACTCACTTCCAGTAAACAAACAACCTGCTGCAGCCGAGGCTAAAGCCCAACCGGTAAAACCTGTCCTCACCGAAAACAAACCTGCCCCAACTCTTGCTGCTGCTCAAAAAACCGAACAACAAATAGCTGCAGAGAAAAAAGCAGTTGAAGAAAAACAACTGGCTGAAGAAAAACAAAAACAAAAAGAAGCTGCCGACATGGAAGCGGCTATTGAAAAACAATTAGCCGAAAAAGAAAAAGCCCAAACCGAACAAACTGTAGAAGAAAAACTTGCAGCCCTTGATAAAGAATCGCCCGAAGAACAGGTAGAGCGCATGCTTGCAGAGAAAGAAACACAGAAAAAACCGGAGCCACAACCTCCTGCTCAAACCAAATCAAAACCCACTATCCTGCGTCAGCTCTTCTTCGAAAAAAATTCAGCCACCATCCTCCCCGAATCCGAAGACGAGCTCATTATGCTGCAAGACCTCATGCTCAGCAACCCCACAATGCGCATCGAAATTGCCGGCCACACCGATGAAAGCGGTGACGAAGAAATGAATAAAATACTTTCCATGGCCCGTGCCCAAGCCGTTTCAAACTTTATGCAAATGCTCGAAATTGATGCCTCACGCATGACCTGCAAAGGTTTCGGCAGCACCCGCCCACTCTTTAATAACGATACCGAACAGGGAAGAGAAAAAAACCGCAGGGTTGAGTTTCGCGTTATTCAGTAAACAGAATAAAAACTTTGCGAACTCTGCGGTAAAAAACCTCTGTGCCCTTAGTGAACTTAGTGGTAAAAAACTAATCCAAAAACGTCCAGTCCACCCCAAACTTAAACGTCCTTCCGTTCAGCGGATAGTGCGCAGCTCCGTAATAGGTATTACCGAGTAAACCAGCAAAGGCATGATCTAATTTAAAAAAGAACCTCGCCCCTTTCACCCTGAAGGCAGCATACACATCTATGTAAGGATAATTGCCATAGCGTTTACTGTCCTGCAGATAAAACTGGCCGGTGGCAGGCATATAATTATAAGCGTGCCAGGCGGTGTTGTAATAAACATCAACCCCAAAGCGCGAGTGCAACGCCTTTTTAAACAGCTTATCTTCAAAAAAGAACGAACTGCGCAAAACCACAGCCGGCAGGCGCACCGGCATATAGTCCTTTACATATTGATACGTAACATCATTATCCAGACTAAACTTGCCCACAGTAAAACGCTTCTGCACAAATGCTTTTAAAATAGTTATAGACCCGCCATATTGAGCAGGTTTGGCATCCTGCCCGAAATAAACAAGATTATTCACCAGATTATAAGCAGCACCCGCGCGAAGTTTCCACTTCTGCAAAATAAAAGCACCCTCGGCCCCGGCATTAAAAACCTTTCCGAAATTATTAGTCCACTGAAAATGATTAGAAACATAGCGCTGCGCAAAATAATCAGGCTCTTTGGCCGTAAGCGAAGCGTTCGCTTCAAAATAAGTAGTCTTAAATCCGCCACTTAAACTAAAATCATTCAGATTATAACCCACAACACAGTAGGCCGCATCAACCCAAATCTTATTAAATATCTTATTGCTGATACCGGCATTACCCTGCACAAAAACATTATTATTGTTAAACCAATCCGTTTGTACAAACACACTTCCGTCAGCAGTATCAGGAATATTAGCACCATAATTTACTTGCGTTAATTGATGGCGCACCGAAAAACTCAGATAATTCTTGTAATCCTGCCCTCCGAAAAACGAAAAGCTAACAGTATTCTCTAAATTCTTAACCCCTATAGAATCGCGGGTAGAAGCCGGATCTAAAATAGTATCAGCATAAAACCCTGAAGCAGATAAACCATCGGTGTAAAGAAAAAAGTTTTTCCGGAAACTGATTTCATGCCCTATTCGAAACCTCGGAATAAAAATAGTAGAGCTATCCATTTTTAAACTATCGTCTATCGACTGTGGACTATGGACTCTCTTTCCTAAATCATAATGCTGATGCACCATAAAACTATTATCCTTCACTTGGCTCTGCGCATCCGAAAGATTCACCGGCAAAAATTTCACGTTGCTTACCAGATCATCCTCAAACAATGAATCAGCAGTAATGCTGCCATTCTCTTGATTTTTGTTACTGTTCAGAGCAACATTAAAAAGCACCAGATAACGTTGGTTGCGCGAGCTAAGCCGCCCGTAAAAATTCAATTTCGAAAGAAACGTCTGCTGCCCGCTATAATACCCTAGCGAATTAATCCGCCCATATCTGAAACCAATATCCAGATTCTTCCCAAAACTCTGCGAGTGCTCCACCTCAATATAATTCTCCTTCTTCGAGCCATTCACATAATTCACCCGCGAATACCGTTTATGCGAATTCACAAATCTTAAATCCGAACTCTCCCAAATAAAAAGTCTTCTGCTGTCAATCCCTGCTATGAAGCCAAGCTCAACTGTAGGATTATAAAATGGAGCAAAAACACTCGCTCCGATATTCCCAAGCGATGTATTCAGATTATGTTTTTTTATTACCGGATTATAGATAACAAGGCTATCCATCGTTCTCACCATGTTAACACTGTCATAGCGGTAGAGATAAAACTTCTCAATCCCTCTGAAAATACTAACCCTCATGGTATCATTCTCCAAAACAGGAATAGTATCCTTGTTTTGCGAGATGCAAACAGAACTAAATAAAAACAGGAAATAAAAAAGTAGAGAAAAGCGCTTCATTTCAGGGCTGCAAAAATAGATTAAACTTTGCGCTTTGAGTGAGAAATAAAAATCTTATAAATAAAAAAACCCCTTCAATTTCTTGAAGGGGTTTTAATAAAGGTGGCAACGACATACTCTCCCAGATATAACTCCAGTACCATCTGCGCAGTCAGGCTTAACTTCTCTGTTCGGAATGGGAAGAGGTGGACCCTGACGCAATAGTCACCCTAAGCTGTCATCCGCCTGAGGCGGATTTATACTGTGACATAAAAGAAAGAAAATACATAAGTTAGATAAGTAATAAAAATTACTCAGCGCTAAGAAAGCTACGGGTAATTAGTATTGCTCAGCTTTGACATTACTGTCTTTACACTTGCAACCTATCAACGTAATAGTCTATTACGACCCTTAAAAGAAATCTTATCTTGAGGCGAGTTTCGCGCTTAGATGCTTTCAGCGCTTATCTCAACCAAACATAGCTACCCTGCAATGCAGCTGGCGCCACAACAGGTACACTAGCGGTCTGTCCGACTCGGTCCTCTCGTACTAGAGTCAGGTCCTCTCAAATTTCTAACGCCCACAACAGATAGGGACCGAACTGTCTCACGACGTTCTGAACCCAGCTCGCGTGCCACTTTAATGAGCGAACAGCTCAACCCTTGGGACCTTCTCCAGCCCCAGGATGTGACGAGCCGACATCGAGGTGCCAAACCACCCCGTCGATATGAGCTCTTGGGGGTGATCAGCCTGTTATCCCCGGCGTACCTTTTATCCTTTGAGCGATGGCCCTTCCATGCGGAACCACCGGATCACTATATCCGTCTTTCGACCCTGCTCGACTTGTAGGTCTCACAGTCAAGCACCCTTATGCTATTGCACTCTACGTACGGTTACCAAGCGTACTGAGGGTACCTTTGAAAGCCTCCGATACAATTTTGGAGGCGACCACCCCAGTCAAACTACCCACCAAACAATGTCTCCCCTTTTGAGGGATTAGAATTCAAATAACCAAAGGGTGGTATTTCAAGGACGACTCCACAATGGCTGGCGCCACTGCTTCAAAGTCTCCCACCTATCCTACACATTAGTTATCCAAAGTCAATGTTAAGCTATAGTAAAGGTGCACGGGGTCTTTCCGTCCCGTTGCGGGTAATCGGCATCTTCACCGATACTACAATTTCACCGAGCTCATGGCTGAGACAGAGCGGAGATCGTTACACCATTCGTGCAGGTCGGAACTTACCCGACAAGGAATTTCGCTACCTTAGGACCGTTATAGTTACGGCCGCCATTCACTGGGGCTTCGATTCAAAGCTTTGTATTGCTACTAACCTCTCCTCTTAACCTTCCAGCATTGGGCAGGTGTCAGGCCTTATACTTCATCTTTCGATTTTGCAAAGCCATGTGTTTTTGATAAACAGTCGCCACCGCTATTTCTCTGCGGCCCATATTGCTATGGGCACCCTTTTTCCCGAAGTTACAGGGTTAATTTGCCGAGTTCCTTAGCCATGATTCACTCGAGCGCCTTAGTATATTCTACTTGACTACCTGTGTCGGTTTGCGGTACGGGTAGCAACAATCTGAAGCTTAGAGGTTTTTCTTGGGAGTTTGTTTAGGGTCATATCTGCTTTGGCGAACCTCTACAG
>JBFWYU010000065.1:0-15672 GCA_050186075.1 Bacteroidia bacterium | reverse complement strand
CACTCCGCTAACATGGAAAAAATAAGCACAGCAGCAGATGTAAAAGCAGCCATTCTTGTACTGGAAGTAAAGCAGGAAGAAGCAAGGTTGTTAATGAAAAAAGAGTTTCATCAGGCTTATGAAAGCATGAAACCCATCAACCTGATTAAAAGCACGTTTAAAGAAGTAGCGCAATCACAGGATATAAAGAATAACCTTGTAAATACAGGCGTTGGTCTTGCTGCGGGTTATGTCTCCAAAGCATTGTTTGAGGGCGCAACACATAGCCCGTTACGCAAGTTATTGGGCACAGCACTTATGTTTGGTATTACCAACGTAATTACCAGAAATCCCGAAGCTGTTAAATCAGTAACAAACGGCATTTTCGTTTTTATCAAAAGTAAGTTCACCGACAAAGAACCCGAAGCTGAGGAGACAAAGAAGACAAATTCATAACCGTCATTGCGGGCAAGAAGCGAGAGAAGCAATCTCACAATGACAAAATAAATGAATACACAAATCCAACTCCCCTTTTACGCAAAAGCAGCGCTGCTACTCATCGGGCTGTATCTTGCCATTAATATGCTGTCCATCGCGCAGGATATTATTTTACCAATACTTTATGCAACCATTATTGCCGTATTAATTAGTCCTGTTGTAGATTTTTTAGTCCGCAAAAAGCTAAACCGTATAGTTGCTATTGCATCTGTATTAATTCTGTTTCTTGCTGTTGGCGTTGCTGTTATTGCATTGTTGTCATCGCAGGTAAGTCGTTTTACGGATGCATTGCCCGAGTTGGAAGATAAATTTCAGGAACTCACAAAGCAAACAGTTGTCTGGGTCTCTGATTCATTCAACATCAGCGAGCGAACAATAAATACCTGGCTGGCCGAAACAAAAGCAGATATGTTGAATAACACCAATGCTGCAATAGGTTCAACACTCAGCACAATGGGCGGCATATTGGCTGCTGTTTTTCTCACACCGGTTTACATTTTTATGATACTGTTTTACCAACCGCATCTGGTAAAATTTGTTCACAGTGTTTTTGGTGCCAACAACGATACACGGGTAAGCGAAATACTTACCGAAACCAAAACAATTATTCAAAGCTACCTTGTTGGTTTGTTTGCCGAAACAGGTATTGTTGCAGTTCTTAATTCAGCAGGTCTCTTAATTCTGGGAATAGATTATGCCATTGTTCTCGGCATTTTCGGAGCTTTACTTAACATGATTCCTTACCTGGGCGGAATTATTGCAATGGCATTGTTTGCCATTATTGCATTGGTTACAAAGGAACCTGTTTTTGCACTGTATGTTATCGGTCTTTATGCCGTAATACAGTTCATCGACAACAACTACATCGTTCCTAAAATAGTAGGTTCAAAAGTTAAGCTCAACGCACTTACTTCTTTAATTACGGTAATTCTGGGAGCAGCTTTGTGGGGCATACCCGGAATGTTTCTCTCCATTCCCATCACAGCCATTCTGAAACTTGTGCTGGACCGCATTGAACCATTAAAACCCTGGGGATTTCTCTTAGGCGATACGGTTTCTGAACCCATTCAAATTCACCTCAAAAATATACTGAACAAGAAATGAAAACAACACAACATTATCCAATTCGCGTGCTTTCAATTATTGCAATTGCAGTCAGTTTAACCTATTGCAATTCTCCGGCAGAAAAAGACGAAACAACATCAATGGAAGAAACTACCGATACACTTATACCTGATACTGCAACCATGAAAACAAATGAAACCGAAACAAAAACAAGCACATCTGAAAAAGAAACTGTTGCCGCGCATAAGCCGCTTACATTAATTATTAAAAATCTGGCTTCAGCTACAGCACCTGTCATTGTTGGGCTTTATAATTCAAAGAAGAATTTCCTGAAAGTGGAAGGTCGTCTTAAAGAATATAAATTCACCCCAAGCGGAACTACATTAACTACTCAGATTACCGATTTAGACTACGGAGAATTTGCAATGGCTATTTATCAGGATGAAGATAGTAATGGCGAAATCAATAAGAACATGATTGGTGTGCCAACCGAAGGCTATGCTTTTTCAAACAACTACAAGCCTAGAGTAAAAGCCCCAAGCTTCAGCGATTGTATGTTTGTTTATGATTCATCAACTAACACGGTTACGATGAATATGATCAGATAAAATGTGTGAATGATGCAAGTCTTTTCGGCAATTGTGTAACAGTTTCCGTGACCAGCAGCCCCACCTTTGCAGCGTGAAAATTAATTCACACTAAAAAATATAAGTCATGAATACTACAGAAGCAAAAGGAAACTGGAACGAACAAAAAGGAAAATTGAAACAAAAATTTGCAACACTTACCGATAACGATTTAATGTTCGCAGAAGGCAAGAAAGAAGAAATGCTGGGCAAGTTGCAAATCAAACTTGGCAAAACAAAAGAAGAGTTACATACAATTCTTTCTTCGCTTTAATAAGCAGCTAAAAAAGTGCCGTTCAGCGTAATCCGCTAAACAGCACTTTTTTAGTTAAAAAAACAACCCCAAAAACTACATATAATGAAAAAGACAATTTATACCCTCTCAATAGCCACGCTCTTAGGAGGAATAATATTTACTTCATGTCAATCGTCAGAACAAAAACAAGATGCTGCCGAAGAAAAAGTACAGGATGCAAAGGAAGACTTGAAAGAAGCACGCAAAGACGCTAATGCAGAAGCACAAAAAACTGCAACCTCAGAAGAATGGACAACATTCCGCAACGAATCACAGGAAAAAATCTGGGCAAATGAAAAGCACATCGCTGAATTAAAAGTGAAAATGAATAAGCCAGGAAAATTGCTGGATGCTGCGTATGCTAAAAAAATTGATTCGTTGGAAGAAAAAAACAGAGCGTTGAAACGCAGAATGGATGCATACGAAAAAAGCCAGAGTGATTGGGAAACATTCAAACGTGAATTTAATCACGACATGGATGAATTGGGCAAAGCTTTGAATGACTTAACAGTTGATAATAAAAAATAAACAAAACGGGGCAAAAGTACACTTGCTTAAAACCAGAATACTACAAAATGAAAACTATACTATCTTTTTTTGCACTGATTACAGTGCTCATATTTACTGCCGAAAAAACTCAGGCGCAAGCTTGGGAAAGACATGCAACAGTGCTATCTATTGGTTTCGGTTTGTCTGACTTCTTTCACGTAGATGATTATTACTACCGCAATGGAAATAGAAATCATGGCTATTACAATCCAAGAACCGGACAGTTTAATTTACAAATGGAATTTGGAATTCATAACTATGTGGGACTTGGTTTTACCACCGGAGTAGGTCTGCGCAGAGGCTGGAATAACGATTATCAGGGTGAGGTAAATATTCCCTTTGGTATACTTTGTAATTTTCACTTCTATCAGTTAATTGACGATAAAGCTTCTAAAGATATTCATGCCGACAAGCTGGATATCTACGCAGGAATAAGCGCAGGTGGCGGTATTGCTATTACAACTTACAATAATGATTACAGACGAAATGTCCCCATTGCTTTTGGTGGTCCACACGTAGGTGTTCGCTGGTATTTTACCGAGCGCACAGCTTTGAATGCTGAAGTGGGCTACGGAAAAAGTTTGGTGAATGTGGGGTTTGCGTTTAAGTTATAGTTAAGCACATATTTAAATCATCTTAAAGAATAAAACAAAAGCCCCTCGCCATTGGCGAGGGGCTTTTGTTTTATTGCGCGAATGGTCTAGTTCTTTTCTTTAGTAAGCACCGGATCAAATTCAAGTGCTATTGATGTTCCGGCAATAGGCACTTTTTTGCTTTCCTGAAAAGCATTGCGGAAAATAATCCACATGGTGGCAAACTGCATGTCTACATGGCTTGCCGGAACTTTGAAATAGAAATTGAATTTATCGTCATCGCCTTTTTTTAGGAGTTGTATTTTATAGTCGGTGCGGGCGCTGGCAAACTCCTGTTCTTTTTCGGTGCGGATGGCAATTTTGTTGGCATCCACCAGACCAATGTCGTTACCGGTGTAGGTAACACGAAATTGTCCTGCGGTGAGGTCGGTTTTTTTGTCAACTGCAAGCAGGGAAACTTTAAAAGGTCCGGCAGTAAAATCATTCATGGAAGCGGGCAACTGAAAATCGGGAGCCATTACCATTGTTCCGGTGGCTGCTACTTTACTCATACCTTTTATTTCAATGGATAATGCCTCTACATGAAAACGGGTATCACCGGTTACGTTCAGCACTTTTGATTCTTTGTCGTTGGGTTTAATGATTACTTCTTTTTCTTTGGGTTTAAACTCGCCAAACTCAAATTTGAAAACCGATTCCGATGGATTCCAGATTAAATAATCGTTGGTTTTATTGGTGATTTTTACTTTGCATTTTGCTTCTTCCATGCGAACAAAAATGTCCTGCACTTCCACGATGTAATCATCGGTTTCCACTTTGGCAACCTTGAAATGGTTGGCGTGTTTGGGGTCAACTTTCTTTTCTTTTTGAGCGAGTACAGGTGTTGCGGAAATTAACAACAACAAGATGCAGAGACTGTTTTTCATTGAGTTTGATTTATAGTTTAGTATTGGTTTTATTTTCGGGTGAGCGAAATTACAAAAATGGTGCCTAACCAAAATCAAAACGTAAACTTGTAACTCAGCACAGGCAACAAACTTAACTGATAAATTTTCTGAACTTTTTGTGTGCCGCTGTCATACACTTCAACGGTTACCGCCTGGTTGTTGGTGATGTTTTGAATGTCGGCCTTTACTTCGTGGGTTGTTTTTTTGCGATCTCTGCGATAAGTTAAAGCAAGGTTTGCCTGAAAGATGTTATCGCCTTTTACAGAGAAAGGCTTGTCATCCTGTAACACTTCTTCGCGCTGCGCAATGGAAGCCTCCAGGTCAATTGGGGTGTAGTAGTTTCCACCAATGAACTGAACCTTTCCGCTTATACCCAGTGTGCGGTTTTTCTCTGCTTTACCTAGACGAAATTCTTTTCCGAATAAAACATTGGCTGCATAGTTTCCGTCAAAGCGGCTGTTGCGTTCCATGCCGTCAGCAGGGGTGTAGCGCGATTTATAAAGGGAGCCTGTTACAAGAAAGAAATAACGGTTGGTGAAGAATTTTTCGAGTGTTAATTCCAATCCGTAGTTTTTTCCTGTTCCTTTATTTACAAGCGTTTTATCAGTCCAACCTTCCGATTGATTTAAAGCTGAGTAATTGCTTGTGTCGCTGTTCTCAACAGGAACATTATATAAATCCTGATAATATGCTTCCAGTTTCAGGTGGAGGTTTTTGGTGAGCATGTTGCTGTAGCCAATAGTATAGTGGCGCGCTTTTGATAAACCCAGATCTTGATTGGGTTGAATGACAGAACCATCATCCTGCGTTTGCAAAGCAAAATAATAAGTAAGTGGTTCCATGCGGCTGTGCATACCAAAACCTGCATTGATGGATTGTCCGGGACGGAATTCCCAATTGAAAGCAAGACGTGGCTCTACCGAATTTTTGTTGTTGCTGAGCAATTGCATGTAGTGCATTCCGCTTACCATTGTCAGCTTTTCGGTAATGCGGTATTTCCAGCTTGCAAAGGCTTGCAACATTCCGGCATCGCCTTTATTATCCAGCAAAGGCTGAAGGCGCTGAAAATCTTCATCAAAGTAATGCGACTGGTAACTGAAGAAATGCTGCGTATAAATAACTCCGGTTTGCAGTTTGTGTTTTGCATTGAATTTATGATGCAGGGTGGTCATGATGCGGGCGCTGGATTTCGACAGGTCAGAAATATATTCCGTGTTCATCTCATCATCGGGTTTGCGCTCCTGATAATCAACAGTGCTGCCGTTTCCTGCCATGGAGATGCCGCTTTTCAGATAAGTCTTTTCATTGAACTGATACGTGTGATTAATTCCGGCAACGCCCATTTTAGAATTAAAGTCGGAAACGGAATTCACCCGTTCTGTGCTGTCTAAAAATTCCTGATTGATATTACTTAGTCCACCCAATCCAAATACCGAAAACGTCCCCGCATTTTTTGTGGGGAATAAAAACTTAAATGAGCAATCCTGATATTTAGGAACACCGTTGAAATCCACCACGCCAATGTTGTCGAGCAATGCCAGCGAAGAATAGCGATAGTTGGCAAGATAAGAAGAGCCACCGCCTTTTTTAAAAGGACCTTCTGCTGTGAAGTCGATTCCAAGAACACCTAAGCCAAAAGAATATTCGCGTTTCTGATTATTACCTGTGCGCAGCTTCATATCAAAAACACCTGAATAGGCGTTGCCGTATTCGGGAGCAAACGCTCCGGTAAAAAAATCAGAATTTGCCAGCATGGCACTGTTCAGTGCATTGATAGGGCCACCTGTAGAGCCTTCATCCGAGAAGTGATTAGGGTTGGGAATTTCAACACCTTCTAATTTCCATTGAATGCCTTTAGATGAATTTCCGCGCACCACAATATCATTGTTGCCCGTTGCATCACCTGTTACACCTGCATAAGCAGAAACCATGCGGGCTGGGTCGCCCAATGCACCTGCATAGCGACTGGTTTCTTCCACGCTGAATGTTTTTGCACTCACCACAGCCATTTCGTTCAGCACTTCAGCTTTGTTTTTCTTTGCTGAAATTGTTACTTGTTCAATCTTAACTACTGATTCGGCTAATTCAATTTCCAAGACAATTTCTTTTGCAGAGCCTACTACTATGTTGGTGAGAACACGTTCTTCATAACCAATGTATGTTACTTTTAAATCTCTGCGGCCAACCGGAACATTGTCAATTCTGAAGTTTCCGTCAAAGTCGGTTGCGGTACCCAGAACAGGGTCGGAACCTACCACCATCACATTTGCTCCCGGCAATGTTGCACGTGAATCTTTGTCGATAATTTTTCCGCGAATGGTTTGTGTTACCTGTTGCGCCTGAACACTGAAGCTCAGAAGAAATAAGAAGAATACTGTTTTTATTATTTGTTGGATTTTCATAATGAATTTGTTGTTTGGTTTATTCCATGACAAGCGAAAAAGAGATTACCCTTATTCGGGCAGAAAAAAAATTATGGATTAGATAAAATAGAGAATGTAATTTTAGGCTCTGTATATTAATTCAAAGCTCATTCTATATGTCAAATACATACACTCAAATACATCTACAATGTGTTTTTGCAGTAAAATACCGTGATAGTGTTATCAATGATACCTGGAAAGACAGATTGCATAAATACATTATAGCAACTGTTCAGAATAATGGCCACAAGGTATTAGCAATTAACAGCATGCCAGACCATTTGCACATGTTTTTTGGCATGCGCCCGAATCAGTCTTTATCTGATCTGATGAGGTTGGTAAAGGGAGATTCTTCGGAATGGATCAATAAAGAAAGATTAGTTAAAGGTAAATTCAGGTGGCAGGAAGGCTATGGAGCATTCTCTTATTCGAAATCGCATACTGATGCTGTTGTAAAATATATTCTGAATCAGGAAGAACATCATCGTAAAAAGACTTTTCTGGAGGAATACACAGATATGCTCAATAAATTTGAGGTGGATTTTGAAGAACAGTATATTTTTAAAGAATTGGAATAAAAGGGTAGTCCCTTCGGGACAAAACAGATGTTCTGATATTTTGGTTACCAAGCTTTAGCCGCTACGCGGCAGCTTTTCAACAAATATGTGATCAAATGTCTTGTTTATTGTCCCGTAGGGACTACCGCTTGGTAACAAAATCCTCGGGGTATTACTTCAACCCCATCGGGGTTGCCCTTTTTAATCTTTGTTGAAATATTCTCTCATCAATTATCCTTTACTTCGCAGAAAATTTATTCAGATTGTCAACAGAAACTGCAACAGAAATGAATGTTATTGCCCTGATAAAACAGGGTGATGAGCGTGTTTTTGAGCAGGTGTTCCGTGAACATTACAAGGCATTGTGCGGTTATGCAACAAAGTTTTTGAAGGAAACTGAAGGCGCGGAAGAAATTGTGCAGGATATATTTTTCAAGCTCTGGGAAAAGCGTGAAACGCTGGAAATAAATTCTTCGCTGAAATCCTATTTATTCCGTGCGGTGCATAACCGTTGCCTGAATACCGTTAAGCATATTGACATTCGTGAAAATTATAAAGCCGATAACGAGGCAAGGATAAAATCGGAAGAAGAAAATCTGACAGAAAGTTTTAATCAGTTTGAATTGCAGCAGCAAATTCAGAAAGCTATTGATAGATTACCTGAACAGCGGCAAAAGATTTTTAAACTCAGTCGTTTCCGGGGATTGAAATACCGTGAAATTGCTGAACAGATGGAGCTTTCGGAAAAAACGGTGGAAGCGCAAATGAGTAAAGCATTGAAAACATTGCGTGAAGATCTGAAAGATTATTTGCCGGTGATTGTTGCCGGAATTTTATTGATGGGAGATTGGATGAACAGAAATAATTAAAACACGAGTAAGGGTAAACAGTTTTTAAATTGTCATAATGATATATGAATGGTAAATGAACCGGAAAATATAAACGACTTACTTGTAAAATACCTTGCGGGAGAAACAAGTGCTGACGAGAGCCAACAGGTTCTTGCATGGCTTGAATTGCCTGAAAACAGAAAGGAATTTGAAAAGCTGAAAGCGACATGGGACATGAGCGCACAGACGGAATCTATGTCTGATGCTGATGTAGATGCAGCCTGGAAAAAAGTTCAGAAACGAATGCACGAACCAAAACAAACCGTTGTAAGAAACATTAATGAAGGGCCAGGTTATGTGCAACCGAAAACTAATTGGTTATTGAGAATTGCTGCGGTGATGATACCTGCTCTTATGGTTTCATTCCTGATGTGGCAATACGGGAAGAATGATGTAAAGCAATTAGCATTATCAAGCGGAATAGGCAGGATAGAACAGACCTTGCCCGATGGATCGGTTATTTATTTAGCACCTCATTCAAGTTTTGAATACCCTGAAAAGTTTGATGATGATGCAAGAAACGTAAAGTTGAAAGGTGAAGCATTTTTTGAAATTACAAAAGACGCAAGCCGCCCGTTTACCATTGCACTTGAAGGTGCAGAAGTGCGTGTGTTGGGAACTTCGTTTAACATCAAAGCATTTTCGAAAGAACAAACGGTAGTGACTGTTGAAACAGGTAAAGTGTTGTTCAGCGCGGTAAACAAAGTAGAATTAGAAAAAGGCGACAAAGGCAACATGGATTCATCGGGTACTGTTTCTAAATCAAGATCTGTGGAAGCGGATTATTATTCGCACAAAACACAGACGCTGGTTTTTGAGAATACAGAACTGAAAAAAGTGATTGAGGTTTTGAATTCCATTTATTCAACACAGATTATTCTTGAAAATGAAAACATCGGTAATTGCAAGCTCACCGCTACTTTCAGCGAGCAGGATATTAATTCCATTCTTGAAGTAATTGCCGCAACATTTAATCTGAATGTGAACAAAGAAGGTGAAATCGTTCAACTCAGCGGACAAGGTTGTGAATAGATTTTTTTGCTTTTTCATTTTTTGTTTCTCGCTTTTTAGTTATGGTGCAGCTGCACAAACTCCTTTACTTGAACGAACGGTTAATATAACTGCAAGTAACATCAGTGTTAAAGCAGTTTTATCGGAAATAGAAAAACAGGCAGGCTTTAATTTCTCGTACAATGCAGAACAGATTGCAACGGATAAAACGGTATCACTGTCGCTTAAAAATGAAAGTGTGCGAACTGCGCTACATCACTTGTTTGGCAACTCGGTAGAAGCAAAGCAAAAGGGCGAACATCTGGTTTTGAAAAAGACAGAAAAGATTGCACAACAACCCAACCGCAAAAGCAAGTATGCAGTAAGCGGATACATTATTGATGCCCGCAACGGCAACCGCATGGCCAATGTCAGTGTGTATGACAATTCAAGGAGCTATGCAGCAGTGAGCGATGATTTCGGTTATTATTCTTTAACACTTCCATCAGAAAAAAATATTGCAGGACTTACCTATTCACGTAAAAATTATTTGGACACGATCATTATCATTAAACCTGTTGATGATATGCGCATTAATATTTTTATGCGTGAAGAAATCCGCGATATTGAAAAGATAGACCCGATAACAGAAACGGTTGACAACACTGTAGAGGAAACAGGACTTGTAAAAATCATGGTTCCGGGAACACAAGCTATACATGCTGAGAATGTAACAGAACTGGAACAACGCCAGGTGCAGGTATCCCTGTTGCCGATGATAGGAACCAATGCTTTTATGAGCGGAGTAATTGAAAATAAAGTTTCGGTAAATGTTTTTGGTGGCTACTCGGGTGGAGTTAACGGGTTGGAGATTGGTGGTTTCTTTAACATCGTACGCAAGGATGTGAAAGGTGTGCAGCTGGCCGGTTTTACCAACATTACGGGAGGAAAAACCAACGGAACACAGCTGGCCGGTTTCTTTAATAACAACCGTGGAAGTATGTATGGCGTGCAGGCTGCCGGCTTTAATAATTTTGTGATGGACACGATGAAAGGGGTGCAGGCGGCAGGTTTCAACAACATTATTGTTGGAAGACTTGAAGGAATTCAGGCATCGGGATTCAGCAATATTGCAACGAATAATTCAGACGGAATTCAGATAGCAGGCTTTTCTAACATTGCGTTGAAAGATTTGAATAAAGCACAGCTTGCCGGTTTTATGAACTATGCCGGTAATGCGCGGGGTATTCAATTGGCAGGCTTTGGTAACATTGCAAAGAATGAAATGAGCGGAACACAGCTCAGCGGTTTTTTCAATTACGGAACGGTTGTAAAAGGTGTGCAACTGAGCCTTGCCATGAATGTGGATGTGAAAGAAATGACCGGAACACAGGTTGCCGGAATTATGAACATAGGCGGAAAAATAAAAGGAACACAAATCGGTTTTCTGAATTTTGCGGATAGTGTGAGCGGAGCTACTATTGGTTTCTTCAGCTTTGTAAGAAAGGGATATCACGAAGTGGAAGTTACGGCCAACGAAACTTTTTTTCTGAATGCATCTTTTAAAACGGGAACACATCGCTTCTATACTATTTTCACCAGTTCGTTTTTTCCTTCATCAACAAACAAAGGCGGTTGGAGCATTGGTTATGGTATTGGTTCTGATTTCAGGGCCGGGGAGAAGCTGCGCATCAATCTTGATTTAACCGGTTCGCAAATAAATGAGGGTACTGCATGGACACCGCATTTAAATATGCTGAACAAAGCACGATTGAATTTGGGTGTTCAGCTTTTTAAAGGAGTGTATTTTGTAGTTGGTCCTGAGTTTAATGTTCAGGTTTCGCGGTTAGCGGATACGGAAAACAATCGCACGGGTAAAGTTTATGCTCCTTATACCTTCTATGATTCGGACACGCGCGGAACTAACGTGCAGATGTGGATTGGCGGGAATATCGGATTTAGGCTTTGATTAAATCCCCACATTGGTGCGGAATAATTTTACCGCAATGGTGAGCAGAATGATACCGAAAACTTTGCGCAGAATTTCGGTGCCGCCTTGTCCTAATTTCTTGTGTATCCAATCGGAGGAGTGAAGAGCGAGGTAAATAAAAATCAGATTTATTCCGATGCCGACTGCTATTGTTTCAACGGAGTATTCGGCACGCAATGATAAAATGGTGGTTAAGGTTCCCGAACCGGCTATCATGGGAAAGGCAATGGGTACAATGGATGCAGAGCTTACGCCTTCGGATTGTTTGAAAAAATTACGGCCCAGAATCATTTCCATGCCGATGATGAAAATAACAATGGCACCTGCAATAGCAAAGGAGGCAACATCTACGCCCAATAGTTTTAAAATGGATTCACCGGCAAATAAAAATACAACCATCAGCAGGCCCGAGGTAAGTGTTACTTTTCCTGTTTCAATAATTTTTCCCTGGTGTTTCATTCCTATTACAACAGGGATATTTCCGAGAATATCAATGATGGAGAAGAGGATGAGGGTGACGGATACTACTTGCTGAAGATTCATATCGGGTGGTTTATTGAGGAAGCGAAATTATTGATTGTTGGTGAGATTATGGTATAAGATATGACCGAACTGCAACCGCGAGTAAGACCTCACCCCCTGACCCCCTCTCCTCAGAAGAGAGGGGGAAACTGCAACCGCGAGGACGCAAACTGCCATTTTATTTCAGGCACCTACTATGCAGCGTTCTGCTTCCTTCTCTCTGAATATCTCATCCGCAGCAGGGCATCTGACAGGTATTGAGTATGGGAGGGGGAATTTTAGTTTTAAAGAGGGGTGTGAGAGTATGCGTTTTTCATTGAATAATGCGAGAAAGAGAGGAGGCAGTGATGATTTGTTGTGTGACAGTGATGCCCGGACGGGAGTGAGCGAGGGTTTGACGGTTGGAAGCGATGGAATGATGACCGTGAGCGAGGCTTTGACGACCGGAAGCAAGGCTTTGACGGGAGTGAGCGATGAAATGACGGGTGGAAGCGAGAGATTGATGACCGGAAGCAAGGCTTTGAGGGGAGTGAGCGATGAAATGACGGGTGGAAGCGAGGGATTGATGAGCGGAAGCAACGATTTGACGGGAGTGAATGATGAAATGACGGGTGGAAGCGAGGGATTGATGGCCGGAAGCGAGGGATTGATGAGTGGAAGAGAGGTTCTAAAAGATTGTTTTGTAGCTTTATAAGAGGGATTTGGTGTTCTTTTGTTGGTTTTTTGAATTGCTTAAAGATTAACCCGAAAAGTATAGAAAACTTTAAGTTTTCAGTCAAGGTTACATCTATTGATTGTATCAACGAATAGCGGATCTTTTACGAATATACGAATGGGCGGATTGTTTAACGGCAACGATTTTTTAACGCCACCGCCTGAGGCGGGGCAAGCAAAGATGCTAAGAGCGTTAAGGGTAAGCAGCCCGCAGTAAGGAATTGGATTTTCTTTACTTTTATTCACGGGTTGTTTGTTTTTAAGGTGTTCATGAGCGCTGCGCGGTTCTTTGCTTGCCTCCCGCTAAAAAGCGGGACAGGCACGAAAAGTAACAAAAGAAAAGGCACCACGCTGACCAACCATAAGCTTTTGCTTGTCGCACAGGCTTACGCAGCTTGCCGCAAAACTTATGGTTCGCACTCAGCGTGGACACCCGCCCACAGGCGATGCACGCGAGATTGAGTTGATGGCTAGGGATAAATAAAAAGTGTTGTTACTATTTGTAGTTATCAAAAATAGTTTTATTATTGCTGAGGAATAGTCTGCCTTATAAGCAATGAGAGGCTTGCAAGTGAATTATAAAGAATTGTTGAGAGGGTGAGAATAGAGGAGGGGAGGCAAGCGTTTCATTTGCGAGGATTTGTTTATTAAAAAAATTAAAGGCAGGATGTCTTGTTAATAGCAACACAGTATAAAGCTTCTAAAAACACAGCGTATGAAAAAAGCACACTTACTTTTAATAACCATGTTTATGGTTTGCTTCAACGCATTATACTCGCAAACGTGGGTAAATCAGAACACTCCCGGAAACGTAGATCCTAAATATTGTATTCAATTTATCAGCCCGACAACAGGCTGGCTTGGTGGTATGGCCGGTACTCTATTTCACACTACTGATGGCGGCACTACATGGACAGAGCAGGATGCAGGCACCTCCGCCTGGTTTGACGACATGCATTTTATAAATGATACAATAGGTTTTTTAGCAGCAGGCATTCAGCAAGGTGGATTGATACTATCTACAACAGACGGAGGAATCACATGGGACATAGATACCTTTCCGGGAATTTCATTAATAAAATCTGTTTACTTTGTAAATGACAGCATAGGTTGGGCATCAGGCTCAAACGGAAAGATTTTGAAAACTATTGATCGGGGAACTAATTGGGTATTACATAACACGCCTGTAACCGCAGAGCTGCAAAAAATATATTTTACAGATATTAATTATGGATGGGCGGTTGGTGAGAGCGGAACTATTATTAAAACCATTGATGGTGGAATAAACTGGACAGAAGAGAATTCAACAGCTACAGGATGGCTCTCTGAAGTATTTTTTACCGACAGACTTAAGGGTTGGGCTTCCGGATTTGAGGGAACAATGCTTCATACAACAGATGGAGGAACTACCTGGCTAATTCAGAATACTCCGGCCACAGGACATATTGAAGGGCTTCATTTTATCAATTCAGATATTGGCTGGGCTTGTGCAGGAGGCCCCGGTAAGATTATGTACACGATTGATGGCGGAATTAATTGGAACACTTTTTCTGCAAGCTGGGACGGACTGTATGATATCTTCTTTTATGACTTAAATAATGGTTGGGCTGTGGGTTGGGATCTTGTACTGCACACAACACAGGGAGGGCTTATATCCTCACTGGAAGAAATGAATGACGGGGCAGATAATTATTCTATTTATCCTGTTCCATCTTCAGGTCAGTTAACAGTAAAAAGCACAACACCTATTCTTGAGGCTACTATTATGACTGTAAACGGCAAGAAAATTTATCATCAAACATTTGAAAACAGCGGGCTTGACAACATCGGCATAGATATTTCAGGATTTGCAAAAGGTACGTACTTGCTAATGTTAGTTGATACTAACAAAGCCCACGTTTTTAAAAAACTAATTATTGAGTAATACTGACGATAATCATTATATCGGTTTAACCTGTGTAACTGTGTAATTTGGAGGCAATGGGCCTTAAGGCCGGAAGCCTTGTTAATGACAGCGTAGCGAGATGCTACGCTGAACGGGGAAAAGTGGCATTTTATCTTTACTTTTATTCACGGGTTGTTTGTTTTTAAGGTGTTCATGAGCGCTGCGCGGTTCTTTGCTTGCCTCCCTGCTAAAAAGCGGGACAGGCACGAAAAGTAACAAAAGAAAAGGCACCACGCTGACCAACCATAAGCGACCACCCCCTAACCCCCTCCTTGAAAAAAGGAGGGGGAACGCGGACGCGCACAGCGTGGACACCCACCCACCCGCCATAGGCGGACGAGGCAGGCGATGCACGCGAGATTGAGTTGATGCCTATTGAAGCAGAGGGGCAGCCCGAGTTGATGGCTATTGAAGCAGAGGGGCAGCCCGCCACCGCCTGAGGCGGGGCAGGCAGGGGCGCAAAGGTTTTGAAACTGTGATGAAGGGTTAAGGCTCAATAGCTTCTGAAAATAAAAAGTGTTGTTACTATTTGTATTTATAAAAAATAGTTTTAATATTGCTGACCAATACCATGTGCCCCCCTTGGTATTTAAACCACATAACCTTTAACTGTGCCTAAAAACACAGCAAGGGACTGAATACTATTTCTTCTATGAAGGGGGTAAAATTGTACATAAAATTGAATGAGAGAATGGATTACCAAATCTCTAACACCAATTATAAATTGGTTGATGTTCCGAGCGGCATTGCAAATGCCGCTCAGCCATACGCGCTGAACATTACGCCTAGCAGGGTGAGCGAGGGTTTGACGGTTGGAAGCGATGGAATGATGACCGTGAGCGAGGCTTTGACGACCGGAAGCAAGGCTTTGACGGGAGTGAGCGATGAAATGACGGTTGGAAGCGAGGGATTGATGACCGGAAGCAAGGCTTTGAGGGGAGTGAGCAATGAAATGACGGGGTGAAGCGAGGGATTGATGACCGGAAGCAACGATTTGACGGGAGTGAGTGATGAAATGACGGGTGGAAGCGAGGGATTGATGGCAGGAAGCGAGGGATTGATGAGTGGAAGCGAGGTTCTATATGATTG
>JBFWYU010000064.1:0-16501 GCA_050186075.1 Bacteroidia bacterium | reverse complement strand
ATTGGGAGAATGTGGGCAAGAAAATTAAAAAGCCGATGTATATGCTCACGGTTGCAAGCGCAAAATCCCACGCCAAAGACATCCGGGATTCCTGGGGAGTATTTGATGATGATGAAGACAAAATAAAAAGTGTCTTCCGTGCCCTGAAAGACCAGGTGCAGGTATCGCAGGTAGCATTTCAATATTACAACGATCCGAAGGGCGATAAGATTAACCTGATTGACGATTTGAAAAGCAGGTTAAGCAAAGAGGAAGTTGGGGAAATGCTGGAAATCGTGAAAAAGCTCCCTCAATACCGTTTGGCTGAACCTCCAAAAAAATAAAACAATGGCAGAAACAACACAAGATAAAGAACAGAAAAAGGGATTACTGAAAAAGTATCTCGATAACACCTTTGGCGATGAAGGCTTACGCACCGATGTAAAAATTACGCTCACCAATGAGACCATATTCAAGTTTGTTGCTGCGGTAGTGGTCGCTACCGGATTAAGTACAGCTACTTACTATGTAATAAAATCAATGTTTACAGGCACAGCCTGATCTTAAGAAAGGAAACACAAATGAAAAAGGCATTAATAGCAGTTTTTTCAATATCGCTGACAGCGGGAACACTTTACCTGGCTTACTCACAGGTGAAGTCCATGTTCATTAACAAGCTTGTGAAATCATGGATGGAAGAAGCTAAAAAACAAAAGAAGGAATTAAGCGAAGACATAATCAAGCAGGTCAAAGAAGAACTGGACAAGCTCTATCTGTGGGAAGTAAAATATCTGATGAGCTATTCATCAAAAGTGCTTGCGAATGCGCCCACAGAAGAAACAGAGCCTTTGCTTGCGAAACTTAAAGAGAAAAAGATTTTGGAGAAAGCTGATTTAAAACCCGTGAACACTATTCTTTTCGGGGCATAAACTAATGACTATATACTAACGACTAACACATGGAAACATTAACAGAAATCATCTCGCACATTCAGAACTACATGACCGCCTTGGACTGGTCATACATTATCACCTTCATTATTATTTGCTATGGCATCAACCATTACAAGGTAAAAGAGGGATTGCAGAAAGCAACCGGAACACAAACCCGGACACGCTACCGTGTTATTATCATCGGTGTATTATATGCAGCCGGATTGTACTTCCTGCGGGGATATAAAATACAGCAGATTGAAATTTTATTTCAGTCATTTATTTTCGCACTGGTGTTTCACAAATTTATTGTGGAAGCCTTGCTGTATTGGCTGGCGAAACACGCATTACCGGAATCCATTTCCAAGCATTTAATAGACGAAGAACAATTACAAAAACTTAATCAATCAAAATAAAATGGAAAATCTTAGAATAGAATCCGAGCTAACAGCTCTCAGAGGTGATGTGGTTATGGTAGGCGCTGCCGTTGTGGGCATTCTGCTACTCAATGCTTTTATCCTCAATCAAATTGCAAATGACTTGCATGAAATGAGGAAAGAAAAACTGAAGGAACAATTGAGGGAGCAAATGGAATTTGATGATGAGCCAATCACGGCAACCGACAAAGTTGTGCAGGATCAACCTGTTAAAGAACAATCTCCGGTGAAAGAAACAAAAACAGAAGATGAAAAGCAATAACATTTTTACCTCCATTCTTTTGTTCGTCTGCTTCGCTCTGTATGTAGCGATAGAGCTGAAAATCCCATGCAAGAATAGGGAGAAAGAATGCGGTGCAAACACAAAACGACTGGAAGCACAGAATGATTCGCTCCGGCAAAATAATAAGCTGCTGGATAATAAATACCAGGTTCTTGAACTAAAAGCGGACAGCCTTCAGGAAACGCTCACCAGTACCAAACAAACAATAATTCAATTAAAAAACAAGCAACATGAAAAAGTTAATGCCATTGATACTCTCACTAACGATGAGCTTTTCGGTTTCTTCTCAAAGTTTAACACCGAAGGTAAGACTGGAGAATAAAGACACTCTTTTCTGTTTCACCATACCGCAGAGCAAGGTCATTGCAAAGCATTTAGAGAATAGCCGGTATTGTGATTCAGTATTGATACAAACCGAAAACGAAGTAGAGCTGCTTAACCAATTACAAATGGTAAAAGATAGCTCATTGTTGATTATGAAAATGAAAACAGAGAACCAGCAAACAATGATGGTAAATCAGGATGCGGTTATCGGGGATCTGAATTTAAAGTTGGAGCAAACAGAAAAGAAATTTAAAAATGAACGATGGCAAAAGCGATTGTTCGCTGCCGGATTTTTTGTAATGACAGTATTAACCATTTTAAAATAAATAACCATGCCATTAGAAATAATAGACGAAGGTGGTGGAGGCGGTGGAATACCTCCTGCTCCTACACTGGAAGAACTTTTAAATCAATCCGGGTTACTGACCAATCCAAACCTTCCCGGAATCAATCACATGAAGCAGCAGGCAATCAAAACCTATGTGAATGGGATCATCCAGGGGCAGGCGCTTGATGCTTCAAAAGTGCAGATACTTATGAAGGATAACGGGGACGATATACGCATCACGATTTATAATAACGGTGCGGTTCACTCACAGATTAACTATTCACAAATACCCTAATGACCATGAGCTTTATCGGAGGATATCAAAGTGATGTAAATCTCAACGACATAAATTTTGTCGGAGATTTTCCTATTGACCATTCCATAGGAGGTTTCGGAATAACTACCGGAGCAGATGATTATATGCTTGCCTTAACCCCGGCAATTTTGCAGTATCGTCAGGGATTACCGTTAGCGGTACGTTTTTCGGAAACAAATACGGGTGAGGCGACCTTAAATGTAGATGAGAGAGGTGTTGTCCCCATCCGAAAAATTCTTTTCGGTGCTTTAGCACCACTTGCAGCTAATGATTTACTTCAGGATAAAATCTACCTACTCGTTTATGATGGACAGTATTTTCAGATTGCCAACTTCAGGGAACAGATTCCAATTGCCACAGAGAGCTTTACCGGAGTTGCAAGGATAGCCACTCAGCTTGAAACATTCTTAGGGATTGATAATTTTAATTTTATCACCCCATTAAAATTAATGACCTTGATCAATGCCCTTGCTGCAACACAAGAAGAAGTAGATGAAGGCATCATAAATAACAAGGCTGTTACTCCGCTAACACTTGCTAATTACATAGCAGATAAAATCACCGGTTTATGGGAAGATAAAGGAGTTCTCAATTGTGCCGGAAATCCAAATTTTCCGGCTGGCGAAGTTGGAGATGCTTATACGGTTAGTGTTGGTGGTAAAATTGGTGGTGCGCTCGGACAGAATGTAGGTGTAAGAGATGTTATTTACTGTAACACTGATAACCCCGGAGGACTGGATGAAGAAGTAGGCTATGCCTGGACAATCATACAAGCCAATTTAGAGCCTGCAACGGAACTGATTGCAGGTTATATAAGAATTGCAACACAGATAGAGGTAAATGCAGGTGTAAACAATGCAACCGCAGTAAGTCCATTGAAACTGAAAACATTATTGGATGCACGGATTTCCACGGAGCTTTTGACAGGACTGATCGAACTTGCAACGCAGGCGGAAGTAAATGCCGGATTGGATGATGTCCGGGCGGTAACTTCCCTGAAGCTAATGACCTTACTCAATGCTCTGCTAAAATATCAGGCTGGAGCTGGAGCAAGTTCCATCATTCCAAAACAAGGAGCAGGAAACCTGGCTCCCGGTTCATTTGCTGCGGTATTGAACGGACAGAATAACCGTGCAAACAGCCCTTATAGCTCGGCATTGGGTGTCTTTGCAGATGCGCTTATTTACAATGAATGGGCGAAAGCCGGAGGTGGTTTCTACAATACAAAAGGTAGTGCCCAAAACAGTATTCTTAACTTATTAAATATTATTCCGTCAGGTGGAGGTATTTATCCTGTTACTCCGAATGGCGCTGGTGCGGATGCTTCATTTCGTTGGTTGCCTCCGGCTAATTGCATTCAGCAATTCATGGCACAGTTTACCGTAACACATAACTCCGGTGCAGTTGGTACTCCCGGAGAAACGTGGACAGGCATTTATGAGGGGGTACTTAAAAATACAGCCGGTACACTTTCCTGGCTGGGTGGTGCGCCTACCTTAAGGGAAGTCCGGCAGGATGCTGGTTTTTCTCCCTCCCTCGGATTTTTAATGGGAGGCGGTGAAATAACCGCATTTGTAATTGGTATGGCCAACAGAAGTCTCCATGCAAGTGTAACGGTGTATATCACTCAAACTAAATTCGGATTAAGCTAATGGAATATGGCAGGGGGTGGTTATGAAAGCGATCTCGATCTCAATAACGTTAAGTTAATTGGAGATTTCCCGATAGAACATTCTCTCGGTGGACATGGTATTGCCAATAGTCCGCAGGCAAACAAATATACTGTTGCACTTCATCCTGCTATTACCCAATACCGTATTGGAATGCCCTTGCACATCATTTTTGCAGTTGCCAATACCGGAAGTGCAACGCTGAATGTAAATAACCAGGGAGAAATTGTACTGAAGAAAATTGCAAGTGAATTTGAATTAGACGGGGATGGATTGACAGACATTGATGCGGGCGACATTACTCCCGGAAGGGTTTACTTACTTGTTTTTGATGGCCAGTTTTTCCAGGTCGTTAACCTCGATGCTCCAGTTCTTATTGCCTTTCCTATTGCCACCGAATCTTCGAGGGGACTGATTGAAATAGCAACACAGGCAGAAACCGATGCCGGAACTGATAATCAGAGAGCCGTAACGCCATTAAAACTCACCCAATATATTGCTAATAAGATAACGGGGTTATGGGAAGACAAAGGATTGCTGGATTGTACCATGAATGGAGATTATCCTGATTACCCTCCGGGACAAAAAGGGGATGCTTATACAGTCAGTCTTCCCGGTAAGATTGGAGGGAACAACGGAATAGATGTACAGGTTCGTGATGTGATTTATTGTACTATGGATAACCCCGGAGGAACTGAAGCTGCCGTTGGATCTTCCTGGAATGTAATTCAGGGAAACCTGGTACAGGCAACAGTTCTTATTGCCGGAATTGCCCGTATTGCAACACAAGCGGAAGTTACTTCGGGAACAGACGACACGAAGTTCATTACTCCATTAAAGCTCATTACCTATTTAAACAGCAGAACTAAAATGAGAACACAATTACGTTTTTATTCCGAATCATTGCCCGAATCAGAGGTTGCCGGGGCAGGTTCGGTTGACTACCATTTTGGAATTATCGCAGTAAGTGGTATTCCGGCAGGAGCAACAATAAAACAGGCCACTTTAATTTGGGAAGGAAATTTAATGAACAGCAGCGGATCTAAGAATGCCTTTGCAACAGGAAATCTTTCGCTCAGCAAGGACGGTGGATTATTTTCCAACTATGTGAGTGTTGCTGGTAAAATTCATCTTGATCCAGCTCAAATTACGTTTCATCGCTTTGTGGAAGATAATGTAACAAACAAGGTAATTGGCAATGGAACCTATCTGGCAAAACTTGCTGCAATGCGATCTGACTTTTACAGCATTTTTATTTCCGGGCATTGGATATTAGAAATTGATTACGAATCATAAAGACAATGGATATGGATTACATAAAACTAATTGCTGTATTATTTTCTGCAACGGGCTTTTGGAAGTTGGTAGAACTTGTGATCCGCTTCCGGTCAGACAACAAGAAACAAGCTGCCGAAATCCGAAACCTGAATGCGCTGTCTGAGAAACAAATTTCGGAGAACTGGATTCAATGGTCGCAAACCCTTGAAAAAAGGGTAAAGGAACTGGAAGCTGTTGCAGAGGAAAACAAGGAACTCAAAAAACAAATCGAGAGCCAACGTAACCGGATATGCGAACTGGAGAATAAGGTTGAAAAAGTGGAGAAAGAAAACGAGCAGCTGCGGAATCAGCTTAAAGAAATTTCAAAAACACAGGAACATGAATGACCAAAGCAAATTAATGAAAGCACTATATACAGTATTCCTCATTGCGGTTACTATTCGTACTTGCGTTTCCCTCTATGACAGGTTTACAGAGGTTGAAAAAAAGGAATGCGATTGTAAAAATAAATTGAAATAACATGAAAATTACTCGCAAACAAGTTTATTGGGGACTTGGTATTACAGCCGGGTTAATTACCATTGGCGTATTGGTTCACAAGCACAGGAAGAAAATCAAAGAGGTTGCAGAAGAAGCAGCGGAAAAAGCCCAAAGCTGGCTTCGCCCGGTAGTAGCTAAAATTACCAGCAAGTTCGGATATCGGACAGATCCTAAAACAGGAAAACAGAATGCCTTTCATAACGGAATTGATTTGGCTGTTGCGTTAAATACGCCAATTAAAAGCCCTATGCCCGGCATTGTGGATGCAATTACTTCAGGAGGTGATGGAGGAAATCAAGTAATTCTCAAACATGATAACGGATATAAAACCGGTTATGCACACTTGTCCAAGCAACTTGTGAAGAAAGGAGACAAAGTAAAACAGGGAGACGTTATTGGATTATCAGGGAATACTGGAAAGAGTACAGGCCCACATTTGCATTTTACGTTAACTGACCCTTCAGGAGCGAAAGTTGATCCGCAGGAGATGATTTACTCTAAGCTCTCCTAATTAAATACATTCAAATCTCTTTCTATCGAAGTTGTATCTATCATGTTTTTTAAATTAAAATAGTTCATATATTTGTGAACAATTAAACTATTAAACCGTGAGAGACAAGAAAATTTACAAGTTGCATGCAGAAGTATGTAAAGCGTTAGCGAATCCATTAAGAATTGAAGTAATAGACCTGCTTCAAAAAGGGGAATTATGCTTCAGCGACATACTGGAAGAAACAGGAGGTTTAAAATCAAACCTTTCCCAGCACTTATCAGTAATGGTGAGCAGCGGCATTCTAAAAGCCCGCAAAGACAGCCGGTGTAATTATTACAGCCTTTCTTCATCAAAAGTGGCAAAAGCCTGTTCACTTATGCGGGAAGTGTTAATTGAAAACCTTAAAAAGCAACAAGAACTTCATAAAAGTATTTTAAAATGAGCAAAACAATTTTAATATTAGGTGGCGGATGGGGTGGTTTAACCGCAGCCCATGCCTTAAAAGGTAAATTACCTGCCGATTATAGAATAGCAGTGATTGAAAAAAGACAATCATTTGTTTTCTATCCTTCCTTCCTCCGGGCAATGATTGGTGAAACAAACGGATTGAAATATATTGAAAGTCCATTGAAAAATCTTTTAAGGAAAGATTTGGAAATAATTAATGAAGAAGTAATCCGTATCAATCCTGAAACAAAAACAGTTTACACCAATGCACAAACTATTGGGGCAGATTACATCATTATAGCAACAGGGGCAGAATTGTATCCTGAAACAATTCCTGGATTTAGTGAACATTGCCTGAATCTTTACGACACAAAAGGAGCATTTGATATTCACGAAAAACTTCAAACATTTACCAAAGGAAAAATTGTATTTCTCATTACCCGTACACCGTTCCGCTGTCCTCCTGCACCATACGAAGCAGCCATGTTAGCCGAGTGGTTTATAAGAGAAAAAGGAGTAAGAAATGATGTTGAAATTTCCGTTTACACACCCGAAAAATTTCCTATGCCTTCTGCCGGAGAACAAGTTGGCGAAGCATTCAAACAAATTTTAAATGCACAGAACATTAAATTTTTACCGGAACACAGCGTTTCTAAAATCGAAGGTCAGTCAAACAAAATTCTTTTCTCGAATAATAAAGAAGCGAGCTACGATCTGCTTATTGGAGTTCCGCCACACGGTGCGCCTAAAGCGATTGTTGAATCAGGCTTAACCAATTCATCGGGATACATTCCTGTTCACCCTCAAACAATGGAAATACTTGATAACGTGGAAGAACTCACCACACGTTTTCCGGGTATCTATGCGATTGGAGATAGTGCGGGAATTATGCTATTAAACGGAAAGTACCTGCCCAAAGGCGGAGTTTTTGCCGAAGAAGAAGCGCAGGTAGTTGCAAGAAATATCGCTTCATTAATTAAAGGTGAAAAGCCAACGGCAGCATTTAACGGCCAGGGAGTTTGTTATGTGGATGTTGGAGACGGAATGGCTGCTGAAGGTGCAGGGGATTTCTATGCTTATCCTGACCCCGTTGTAAAACTGGCAATGCCATCCAAAGAAAGCAGGAAAGCAAAACACGAATTTGAACGAATTTTTGAATGGTGGTTTACAGAATATCAAAACAAATAATATGAAGACAAAAATCATTTTACCAATTATAGCAATCGCAATAATTGCTTTTGCTTTTAAAGCGATTTCTTTTCAAAATGGAAAAGAACCCTGGAGCAAAGAGCAACTAATGGAGCCGGCAGACCTTGCAAAAATCATTAATGACGTATCAGCGAAGAAACCAATTATATACAGTGTTGGTCCCGGAGCAAACATTAAAGGAAGTATTGAGATGGGCGCTGCACAGGAAAAGGAAAATCTTGATAAGTTAAAAGCGGCTCTCAGTAAATTGGATAAAAATACCGAAATAGTGATCCTCTGTGGTTGCTGTCCTTTTGAGCATTGCCCGAATATTCGCCCTTCATTTGATCTGCTCAACGAAATGAAATTTACAAATCATAAACTTCTTAATCTTACCAAAAATCTAAAGGTGGACTGGATTGATAAGGGTTATCCAATGAACGAATGATTGAAGAAAAAAATATATCGGTATTTGATAAAAATACACTGGAGTATGACCAATGGTATGATAAGCATTCTAATACATACCAGTCGGAAATTATTGCCTTAAAGCAAGCTATCCCGAACAATAAAAAGGGAATTGAAATCGGGGTTGGTACGGGGCGTTTTGCGCAAGCATTAAATATTAAATTCGGAATTGAGCTATCGGAAAATATGGCGAGAGTGGCGGAACAAAAAGGAATAAAGGTTATGAAGGGAATTGCAGAAAATCTTCCCATAAAAAACAATTCATTTGATTTTGCTTTAATGGTAACAACGGTTTGCTTTCTCTCTGATATTCCAAAGGCATTTTCCGAAGTTCACCGGATATTGAAACCTAAGGGTAAAATTATACTCGGAATTATAGACAAGAACAGTGAGCTTGGCAAGAAATATGAAAAAGAAAAATCTGAAAATAAATTTTATAAAGATGCTCATTTTCATTCCACCGAGGAAATAACGAAATTACTGAAACAAGCACATTTTGAAAAATTTGAATATTGGCAAACACTTACAAGAAATAACGAAAATGAAATTGAACAACCAATGTCAGGTTTTGGCAAGGGAAGTTTTGTTGTAATAAAGGCAATCAAACATTAACCATAAAAACTAATAACAATGAAAATCCTAATCTTAATCAATGATGCACCTTACGGAACAGAAAGAGCATACAACGCTTTACGTTTAGCAAACCAGCTTGGCAAAGACCATGAAACAGATGAAGTACGCATTTTCTTAATGGCAGATGCAGCGACTTGCGCCATTGCCAACCAAAATACACCCAATGGATATTACAACATTGAACGAATGGTAAAACTTGCTCTCACAAAAGGAGCAAAAGTGAAAATCTGTGGAAGTTGTGCCGATGCAAGGGGATTAAAAAATGCAACGCTCATCGAAGGAGCAGAAATCAGCACAATGGCCGAACTTACCAATTGGGTGGTGGACAGCGACAAAGTATTGGTGTTTTGACTATTTGTGTATGGGTTTTTATAATCTCCTGCTTTTTACAGCAGGAGATTATGAAAAAAATTAATTCAACGACCTAACGTATTTTTCAAGCCCTTGAATACCCATTGTCCATGCACCTTTGAACATTTCTTTAGCTTCGGCTTCTTTTTCAGGAAGAACATCAAATGTCGCTGACCATTCAATAGTAGATGCCCCATTTCCGTTATCCACAACTTTAATAGTTCCAATGATATTGTCAACCGGTATTAACTGTTGTTTGGGAATCCCGTAACGAAATACCTTTGCCTGGTGGTTTACTTCCAGCACGTCTTCATTAAGGGGCCCGGCTTCAGTAGTGCAATATCGTTTGTTTCCTTCAACCCTGCATGATTGAATAAGAGGAGCAAACCATTTATCTACACCTCCAACTGCACCAATTACTTTCCATGCTGCTTCGGCAGAAGTACTGATGGAAATGCTTACTTTTTCTTGTGATTGTTTCATCTTCTTTTTGTTTTAAGTAAATAATGATACAAAGATGAGGGTAAGAGCTTTTAGACATTTTGTGTATTAGCCCAATGATTTGTCATTTTGGTTCAACCTGTAATTAGATGGAGACATTTTGAATTTTGCCAGGAAGGATTTTGAAAAATGCGCTAAATCATTGAAGCCACAGTCATAAGCAATATCGCTTATTCTCTGATCTGAAATAAGTAACAACTCTGAAGCCTGCTCAAGTTTTCTGTTCTTGATATAATTGGCCGGACTATCGTTATATATTTTTCTAAATTCCCGTTTGAATGAGGAAAGGCTGAGATTACATAGTTGAGCAATATCTTCAATAGCTAAATCTGAAAAAATGTGGGAATTAATTATCTGCTTTATCGAATAGACAGTTGGTGAAAATAAACTCGAAAGAATCTGTTGTATGGCAGGTGCATCTTGTGTCTGATTCAGTAATAGTATGGATTCTCTCAATTTTAAAATCAACAATTCCTCATTAACCAAATCAGGGTTTTCAAAATAAAACAAAAGGCTATCTATATATTTTATCAGCAGGGTACTACTCTTAATTTTCGCCATTCCCTGACCTATGCCTTCTTTATTTTGAGATTTTTTTAAAAATGAGGGCAAATCATTTTCATATACCTTTTTCAAAACATCAGGATGAAAATGAATTGCCACAGCCTGATATGTTTTCGATGATTTTGAAGGCAACATCCTCGAAATGTAGTTTCCGCATTTCATTAGTACCGATTCCTTCGCATGAAAATTCAGTCTTTCAATTTCGGAAATAGAAACGGCTTCCCCTTCAATTACAAATAGAAAACAAGCCTCGTTCGGCATTGGGTTAGGTTTTTTAAAAGGCGGTTTAATAATCGCCTTCTCAAAAATCATTTTCCCAAACAGATCATATCGTTTATGTGATATTATCATTCAACAAATAAAGGTACAAGTATGAAAAATCATTTGTCAATTTAGTTCAATTATTGTTTTATTTAGCTTTGGTAACTACAAATTACCTCCTGTTACAATCAGTAATACATACTGAGCTTTATTAAACTCTGAAGCAGATTTCAGATAATCCACCTGTGCCTGCATATAAAACTGCTGCGCCTGAAACACCTCAAATGGTTTTACCGTTCCGAGTTTCTGCCTTTCGATACTCTGTTGCAATGCTTCAGCAGAAAGTTTAACAGCTTCATTTGCTATTTTCATCTGTTCTTCGGCTGATTGAAGCTGTGCGATACCTTTGTTTGATTCCAATTGAAACTGGTTCTTGAATTGCTCGATCTGATTTTGCTGAACAAGGATATTCGCATCCTGTTTTTTTACATCTCCATTATAAACGAATCTGCCAAGTGAAAGCTGCCACACAAGAGCTGCATTGAGCTGGTAAGTATTGTAATAGGGTGATGCTATTTTACCAAACAAAGCATCTTCTGTTCCTAATTTCAACTTAGGCATTAGTAATCCTGTGGTTACTATTTTTCGTTGTGTTTGCAAGGAAAAAAGGCTTGATTGTAAACTCAAATATTCCAAGCGCTTCTCAAATACCTTTTTTTGTTGTGCAGTATCAGGAATGTTTATGGAAAGTTTAAGCGGTATTATAATATCATCAGAACTGACAAGTGAAATACTCCCGTCCATGTTTAACAGGTTAACAAGCTCAGCGGATTTCTTCTGCCATTCAACTTTGGTTTGCAGTAGAGAAATTTTAATGTGATTATAATTGCTTTGTGCTAACAGGTACTCAGATTGGTAACGTAAGCCCGCATCTACCTGGATTTTTATTTGTTGCGTCAACGAATCAGATTGATTGACCAAAGATTGTAAGGCAGCATATTTTAGTTGCTCCAACTGCAAGTCATAATATGCCTCTATTGCTTTCAGGATAGCCCGATTTCGTTCCGCCTGGCTTTGGTATTTCACGGCATCAGCCTTTTGTTTGGCAGCGAGAGTGCCGTAAATACCCTTGCTAAAATCCCACTCTGCGGATAGCCCAAAGCCTGCCCAAAGATTGTTCCTGTTTACTGGCTGAAATATTTTTCCATCCGCATTCATTGCAGCTCCATCCAGGTAATGAGTTGTAGCCCCAAAATAGATTGATGGCAGCCACCATTCCTTTGCTTTGGATTGATCGGCTAATGACTGCTGATATTTTAGTTCATATTCTTTGATGATGAGATTATCTGCTCCTGCCAGTTTTAATACGGTCTCAAGATTGACAGGATAAGTTTTGTTTTGTGAGAACACAATTTGTGTAAATAAAATCAACACAAATAGTGTAGCTGATTTTAAGATGTTTATTTTTTTCATAGCTCTTAGTTTTTAGAGGTTTGCTCTTTCGCATTTACTACCGCACCATCCGAACAAAATTCTTTTCCTTGAACAACTATCTTGTCGGTAGGTTTAATGTCCGCATTCAACAATTCAGTAAACTTATCGTCCCGTATCCCTGTTTTAACTTCCATCTTTTTTACCTTGCCCTCATTTACTACGTACACGAATGATTGTCCCTTCACATTACCTATTGACTCATTAGGAACCGACAAAACATCTTTGTGCCCGCTTCGTTTTATTTCCACTTTGGCATACATGCCGGGACGAATTTTCAGATCGCTGTTTGGCAAATCAATTTCTACCTTCATTGTTTTACTTGTTTCATCCAAGCCATAAGCAATGCGTGAAACTGTTGCGGAAAACTTTCCGTTTGGCAGCTCAGGAAAAACAACATCAGCTTTTGTATTTTTATCAATTACCACTGCATCCGTTTCAGGAACATCTATTTGCAGGCGAATAGGCTGCAAATCCTGAATTTCAAACACGGGCATTGCGTTAGAATTATTTAACCCGCTTTGAATAGTTGCTCCTTTATCAAAATAGCGATTCACAATTACTCCTGCGAACGGAGCTTGTATCTGTAAATACCCAACCTGCGCTGCAAGTGCGTTTACGGTTGCTTTTGCACTTTCGTATTCAGTCTGTGCTTTTTCCACTTCCGCAATGGTGGTAAGCTGTGGCGTTTTTTCATAAACACTTTTCAAGCGTTCATAAATGGATTTTTTTCCATTCATATCCGCTTCTGCCTTTATCTTTTGCTGAATTAGATCAGGGTTTTCAAGAACTGCAAGCGTTTGTCCCTGATTCACAAAATCACCTATGTCAACATTTACTTCGTGTAACATTCCGCTTGCCATTGCAAATAGTTTTACCTGTTGGTTCGGTTTTGCTGTCCCGCTTATTTGCAAAGAGGCATCAAACTGATGCGCTTGAGGATTGGCAACCAACACTGTTGGCACATTCCTGATTTCTCCTGATGCTTCGGGATTGGCTTGTTGTTCTTCGTTTTTATTTCCTCCGCAGGATGCAATAAGCATGATAAGAGGAACAAGAATTAATATCTGATTGGTTTTCATTTTTCTTTGTGATTTAGAATTGAATAAATAGAACAGGATGGGTACTACAAATAATGATAAGAAAGTGGCTGCCGTTACACCTCCAATAATCGCTCTTGCCAAAGGAACATTGGCTTCTCCGCCTGTTTCATATCCCAATGCCATTGGGAACAAAGCAAGGACGGCTACAATGGCTGTCATTAAAATTGGACGGAAACGATTGGCTACACCTTCTTTAATTGCATCTACTAATGGTTTTCCTTCTTTTAACAGGTTATTCATCTTGTCAACCAAAAGATTGCTATAAGCAACCGTAATTCCAACCATCATAATTATTCCCATCATGGATTGTATGTTGAGATAGGTATTGGTTGCGAGTAGCATTCCCGTTACACCAATTAACCCAAGTGGAATTACCGTAATAATAATCAGAGGAAGTTTAAATGAGCGCAGTAAGGGGACAATAATCAAATAGACCAATAAGATTGCAAGGCCTAACCCTAATCCCAGGTTGCTAAACCCTTCATTCATGCTTTGGATTTCCCCTCGTATTTGAATTTTGTAGCCTTCAGGCAAATCTTTCCTTAGAATTTCCAACTGCTGTTCTATTTCATTGGCTGCCGAGCCAATATCCCTCCCTTCTACATTGGCAAATATATCGGTTACTCTTTGGAGGTTTAGGTGATTGATTTCAATAGGTGCAGAAGTAAGCGATGTTTTGGCAATGTTTTTCAGTTGGGTTACTTTTCCATTAGTTCCGGTTAACGCAATATTTTCAACCGATTGCGGATTGTCTAATTCTATTTCAGGATAGGTTACGCCAACGAAATAGTGATTTCCATTTTTCTCATCAATCCAAAAGGAAGGTTTGAAATTCACGGATGAATTGAGTGCTGAAACCGTATTTTTTACCACATGGTCGGCATCAATCCCAAGCATGGCTGCTTTTGTCCGGTCAATCTCTACTTTTATTTCGGGGTGATCATAACGCTGGTGTATTCTCACATCTTCTGTTCCTTCCACATTTTGAACAACGTTTCTCACTTTCACAGCAATATCATGTGCTTTATGTAAGTCATTTCCTATGATCTGAACATCAATAGGCGAAGGCAAACCAAAATTCAAAGCACTGGTAACAATTCCGCCTGTGTTGAAAATAAATTGCACACCCGGAAATTTTTCCTTCAAATTCTTACGAAGACTTTTTACATATTCAGTCGTTTTTGTTTTATGTCCTTCTTTTAACTGAACATTAATGGTAGCATCCTGTGTCCCTGAATTGGTAGTGTATGCAGCCGGCCAGTCATTTAATACTCCCATGTTTGAAACAATGATGTTTACATCTTCTCCAATTTCTTGTTGCAAATATTTTTCAATCTGAGTTACTGTTTTTTCGGCATTTTCAATCCGTGTTCCGCTTTCCATTCGCACGTCCATAGAAATCTGCCCTACATCCATTTGCGGAAATAATTCTCTGCCTATTTTTTGAAAGCCAAACATGGAAATAACAAACAGAATAATAACGCTTCCTAAAATTGCCCAACGGTATTTAAGAACTTTATCTATTGTTCCTACATATCTGTTAGTGAGTTTATGTACCCCATTATCAAACATTCCTAAAAATCCTTTAGGCTTGTGTTCTCCATTATGCCCTTTAAAGAAAGCTACTGCCATGATCGGAACCAATGTCATTGAAATAAAACGTGAACCAATCATTGCCAGCGAAACAGTTATTGCTAATGGCGTGAACAGGAACTTTGAAATTCCAGTGAGAAATACGATAGGAAAAAAAACGATAATAATTGTTAAAGTTGTTACCAATACAGGCAAGGCAACTTCTTTAGCCCCATCAAATGCTGCCTGTGATGAGGCTTGGCCCATTTTTAAATGCTTATCAATATTCTCCAGTACTACAATACTGTCATCCACCAATAAACCAATAGCTAAAGCAAGCCCACCTAACGTCATGCTATTAATAGTATCGCCCGTAAAGTATAATCCAATAAAAGCAAACATGACGGATAAGGGAATACTTAATGCCACAATAAATGTGGAACGAATGTTTCCAAGAAATAAAAACAAGGCTAAAGACACCAATACTAAACCAATGATTCCTTCTTTTGTTAACCCATCAATTGAATTTCGTACATAAGTGGATTGGTCAAGAATCACATCGAGATTTACAGATTTTGGTAAACGTTCTTTTAATTCGGTCAATTTCGATTTTACTGATTCAACTGAAGCAATGGTGTTTGCTCCTGTTCGCTTATAAACCGGGATGTACACTTGTCGTTTCCCTTTTATGTGAACTATATTTGTTTGAATGGCACTCGCATCTTTAGCATAACCAATATCTTTTAAAAAGATTGGCGAACCTTCTTTACTCATTTTTATCACAATATTATTGAAGTCATCCACTTTGGGAAGCATCCCATTCGCATTTACGCTATAATTGAGGTTACCGATGTTCACATCACCTGTGGGGATCATTACATTGTTTTTTTGCACCGCTTCAATCACATCGGTTTGTGAAAGATTATATGCCTGCAATTTATCAGGATATACATACATAAAAATCCTTCGCAGCTTCCCACCATAAACTGCCGGGGCAATGATTCCTTTTACAGAACCTAAAAGGTTGCGTAAATCGAAATAGGCAATGTCGTATAACTGTTTTTCATTCAAACTATCGCTGCTCACTGCCAGCAAAGCCAATGGTGTGGATGCTGTGGGATCGTATGGCATCACCATTGGAGGTACGGTTCCCGGAGGCAGATAGTACAAATCACTCATAGCAAGGGAGGTTACTTGAGATAAAGCGGTGTTCGGATCAGTTTCCTCCGTAAAAAAATCCTTCACAATACTAACACCTATCATGCTCTTGCTTTCTTGCTTTGCAATGCCATTGGATTGCCCTGTCCAGCGTTCCAGACGGCTGGTGATATCCTTTTCCATC
>JBFWYU010000063.1:0-16579 GCA_050186075.1 Bacteroidia bacterium | reverse complement strand
GAAACCTACGCTACAGTTGCTCAATGGACGGTGGCAGCAGACCCCTTAATAACAACACATCCAACACCAAGCAGCACAATATGCTCAGGAGGAACGGTATCATTAACTAGTATAGTTACACCTGTAACAGGTCCAGTATATACTTATGAATGGCAGGAATCTAATGATAACGGAT
This sequence comes from Bacteroidia bacterium, assembly GCA_050186075.1. Classification (GTDB taxonomy): domain Bacteria; phylum Bacteroidota; class Bacteroidia; order SXHM01; family SXHM01; genus SXHM01. The sequence goes on along the minus strand of JBFWYU010000063.1, from coordinate 16,404 downwards.
CCTCAGATCCTTGGGCAACCGCTGTTGGAGGCTCTGGTGTAAATACATTAAGTTATATTTCTCCTGCATTGACATCTACTATATACTATAGGTTGTACATTACTTCCAGTTCTAACGGGTGTACAACACCTCTTATTTCTAATTCTGCATTGGTAACAGTTGTAGCTGATCCTGCTGCAACCACTCCAACAATTACCAATGCTACTGTTTGTGTCGGAGCATTAACATCGCCTTATACTGTATTAAGCAGCACCGCTTCGGGCGGCACAGGGGCTTATACTTTTCAATGGCAATATTTTAATGGTGTAACATGGGTAACTGCATCAAACGGAACACCAACGGGAGCAGTTTATACAGTTGCAGGAACAACACCCACATCCACTTTAACCATTACAACAGCACCAACAACAGCTGGTACACACCAGTATAGGCTCAGGGTTACACAGACAGCATCCGGTTGTGAAGGCTTTAGTGCCGGAACAACTCTTACCGTTGTAGCCGACCCAACAGCACCCACACTAAATGTGGCTACACCTGCCACAGGAAGTACTGTTTGTGTAGGAGCAACTGTAAGTGCAACATTTAATGTTAGTTCCAACGGAACAGGTACCTGTACGGATGAATACCAATCAACTATTAATAATGGAACAACATGGTTGGCATATACCCCTGGTACTAATCTTACAGCAGGTGCTACAGGCACCAATTGGATACGAATACAAAGTCGCAGAGTTTGTAGCGGCAATGGCTGTGACGGAGCTGGTGAAACATTCGCAACTGTAGCACAATGGACGGTTGTAGCAGATGCAACAGCACCAACTGCTACAAAGTCGCCCAACGTAGTAACGGTTTGTGCAGGAGCTACACTTACACTAACAGGTCCTACAGCAGGAACCGGTGGAACAGGAACTTGTAATTTTGAATACCGCCACTCAACAGATAACGGAACCAATTGGACAGCCTGGAGTACAACCGTTTCCAGTTTTGCTGCAGTCACGGGAACCAATCTTATTCAAATCAGGCGAAACTGTAACGGTTTAGGGTGTGATATTAGTCCTTCGACACAATACTCATGGACCGTTGTGAATGATCCAAGCCCCCCTACTGCAACCCAATCACCGGTTGCTACAAACGTATGTGTAGGGCAAACACTTACACTTACTTCACCACTAAGTTCAAACGGAACCGGAACTTGTAACTTTGAATACAGGCATTCCACCAATAATGGCGGAACATGGACAGCCTGGAGTACTACTGTATCGAGTTTTGCGGCCGTAGCAGGAACTAATCTGATTGAAATAAGAAGAAATTGCAACGGAACAGGTTGTGATATCAGTACTGCAACACAATATTCGTGGACTGTGTCTGCCGACCCGACAGCACCTACATTATTGGCAGCATCGCCAACCTCTGGTACGAATGTTTGTATTGGTGATCAGGTTAGCGCAACATTTAATGCCGGATCTAACGGCACAGGGACTTGTACAGATAATTATCGTTATTCAATAGATGGAGCAACAACATGGGCAACATATACGCCCGGAAACCCGATTACAGCCGTAACTGCAGGTACTAACAGAATTCAAATTCAGGTAAGCAGAACTTGTGACGGGACCAATTGTGACGGAACAGGTGAAACATTTGCTACTGTTGCTCAATGGACGGTATTATCTAACATCACCGGAGCAACATTTACCTATACCAACCCCTACTCGTGCACCACCAGCAATGGCACAGTAACTGTAAGCGGGGCAACAGGCGGTTCCGGAACGTATCAATACAGTATTAATGGCGGAGCAAGTTGGCAGGCATCTGCCAGCTTTACAGGTTTGGCGGATGGTCTATCAGGAACAGTAATGGTTCGTAATTCAACAAGTCCAAATTGTCCCGTAACAGTAGGTTCGTTTACATTGCAAGAACCCTATGAGCCCATAGCAGCTCCTACAGCCGCAAGTAATATCTCAAACTTGTGTAGTAGTAATATAGCTACTTTAACGGCTTCGGGGCTTGAGCCAGGAAGCGGGGGCAACAATTCAGGAGGAGCATATAGTTATAATGGAACTAATCAATATTACTATAACGCATCTATTGCAGGTTTTCCAACAGGAAGCGTGGCAACAGTTGAAGCCTGGGTTAACCCTGTAAATAGTCAGGCTGATTTAACTTATAATGGCATAGTTTCTTTTGGCCCTAACCCGTCAACAAATTACAATAGATTTTTAATGTCAATTCAGAGTAATGGGGTACCAAGTTTTGCTAATTGGAATAATGATTTTGTTCCCACAGCAGCAAATTGCGCAGCATTACCATGGGGCCAGTGGTCGCACTTATGTATGGTATTAAACGGAACCGGAGCTAATAATATCAGTTTTTATATTAACGGTAATCTTGCAGTAACAGGAACAACTAATAATGCTGCTTTAACCAACTTGATAGCAAGTGGTCGTATTACAATAGGTTGTACCGATCCGGCAGGTGGACGTTATTTTGAAGGAAGTATAGCCAACGTAAGGGTTTGGAATGTTGCAAGAACGCAAGCCCAAATTCAGGCAGATATGTATCTTGAAGTTCCTACAGTTGCAACAGGATTAGTAGCACGTTATAATTTTAATGCAAATGCAAATTGTCAGAATAACGTCACCTATAATCTTACGGCTGTGAATGCACCGGCATCAGTTACTCCTGCATTTTATACCTACACATGGACTGGAGCAGTACCATCCGGCTCAAACCCGACTCCAAGTACCAATGAAGTTCAAACAAGCGGACCACTTACAGGAACCTCATCCATGCAGGTTACTGCTTCTGCAAATGGTTGTAACAGCATACAAAGTACGGCAGTTCCCATTAATGACTTTGGCGGAGCCTATACCGTAGCTCTTGAAGCTGCCGGAAGCGGTAATGCGGTCAATGTAGTTTTACCGGGTAACTCAACAGGTCCAGCTTATGGTCGTCCCGGTGTTGGAGCTGAAACAAGTGCCATTACTGCCTCAGGTGGAGGTGCATGGGACAGATGTGTAAACTGGGGGTTACCTGTAACTTCAAATGCTACATATGGACCAAGGGTAGGATTTGGATCAGCCAACACAAACATGAGTTATTTGGCACAGGGGCAACCCAACAGCACAACTAATCTGGCTAATGGAGTAGTTTGTTATACAGCATCGGTAGCCCCTCCAGCTAACCGTTTTTGTTTAACTACTACCTGCACTTCATGGCTTTCGGCAAATCTTAATATAAGAGTAACACTAACATTATTAACACCGGCTAACGCTGCGATACCTTTGGATTATACAAGTTCGGGACATATAGTGATGCGGGCTGGACAGAATTTCAAAATCAGGCAAAAGGTAGAGATTCAGGCACCTGCTGCTGCGTATTATGGTTCCGGAGTAAATTCAGGAGGAGGCGTGGGTTGCAATAATTACAGCACTGCCGGCACTTGGTACCCTATTTTAGAATGGTATGATTGTATATATAAATCAACAGCGCCACAGTTCTATTACAGTTTTAATTATAATTCGTTTCCTAAGTTTACCTTTACTTCGGGTATAGATGCGGGTCCGGATTTTACAATTTGTGTAGGTGGCCAACCGGCTTCTCGCATTGATTTGCAGGGTGATTTGGGTAGCCTTTCTGCTACCTGCGGAACGCTGCTTCACTTCTGGGAAGGCCCAAGCGGTTATGTTAATGCGGGAACTTTGCTTGCTCCATCGGGAACACAAAGTCCGGCTACGTTTTTAACATCAACATCACCAACAACTTTTGGTACGTATAATTATACTGTTTCACAAGGGCCTGCCGGCACATCCAACATTTGTTACGGTACCAGTTCTGTTAACATTACTCAGAATGTAGCGGTTGTTAACGGTGGCATTTGGTCAAATGGTGCAGTGGGAACAACTTACTATGGAACACCGGTGCCGGCATATCTTGACCCCACAAGTCAGGTTACCGGAAACGACAGTTGGTATGATAACCGTAACTGGGATCATTGTGTGCCTGATGCAGCTACTAACTCCTATATTCTGTATAATGCTACAAACCCAGCTAATATCAATTCTAATGTTGCAGGATATTGGGGGGCTAATGCAGCAACTAAATTTTTAAAAATTGATGTTCCCAATAATGCCAAACTTATGATTAATGCAAACGGAACTACCAAATTGAATGTAACAGACTAACTCTACAAATTTGAAATGACACCTTATAAATATTGGAAAAAGCACATTGAAAATACGCAAGCATGCTTGCGTATTTTTTTGTTAATAATTTTAATTTTTGGAAATATTTTCAACAGTTTTTCCCAGCAGTGGTACCTGTCACCGGTTTTTCACAGCCGCCATATGTATTCGGTTGAAATAATAAGCCGTACTCATGTAATAATAGCCGGAGGTAATGAAACCAATGCCTCCTTGCAGGATATTTATAAATCAACAGCGGGTGCTATTGCCTGGAATTTTGGTCATCATACGGGGGGGGGGTATGTTCGTTCTCTTGACTTTATTGATGAACAAACAGGAATAGCTGTTGGCTGGCGCGGAACCATATTGAAAACAACAACCTATGGCTATGACTGGGATAGCATAACACCGCCCGTCAATATGGATCAGCGCAATTTTTTAAAAACCCTTTATACAGATGCCCAAACTGTATTAGCCTTTGGAGGACGTAATAACGGCAACGACACCATGCAGACAATTATTAAAAGTGCTGATGCAGGCGATACCTGGAGTGTAGTTAGCGACCAGCAAGGCCGCTGGATTAAAGACGCTCATTTTATTAATTCAACAACCGGTTTTGCCGTTGGAGGCAAAGGCACCATTTTAAAAACTATAAATGGTGGAACTACATGGGCAGAAATTAATTCACCTATTGACACCGTTGATTTTAACGCAATTTATTTCATTAACGCAAACACCGGATTTATTGCCGGAGGAAATTACGTTGAGTTTGATACACTCAATAGCACCCGCACCCTTTTAAAAACCACTGACGGAGGCAATTCATGGTCAATACTGATTAATGAACATGGCGGCTGGCTCAATGATATTGAATTCTCGGATGCAAATACCGGATACATAGTGGGTGATGCATCTACCTTGTACAAAACAACAAATGGCGGTAATCTATGGACTAGCACTACGGTAAACAACAGCCAGTGGTATTCACATTTTACTTCAGTGGATTTTTTGAATAACGACTTTGGTATTATCTCAGGTTTGTTTGGCGAAGTATTTATTTACTCAACCGAACCTTTGCCCGAAGTTGAGACCTTGCCGGTAAACATTACCCAGATATTGGATACAGCCGTAAATGTGGTTTTAAGGGCAGCTATGAATACACATGGAAATCCGGTAACCTATAACATGGCATATGCTACCCAGCCCGACTTTTCTGATGCTAACGTTGTTTTTCTGCCGGTATGGCCCGCAACTTTTAACAGCTACTCACTACAGTCCCTTGAAGCAACTGTACACAATCTTTTACCTAATACCACCTATTACTATTATGCCTTTGCACGATCGGTTAACGGAATAGTGTTTGGCGACACGGTTAGCTTTTATACCGGCAATGTGCCTTACGTTGATTTGCATACCTATAACCCTCAAACAACACCATTATACACCGTGTTTTCAGGCAATGTTGGTAACCCTGCCGTTGCTATGAATACCTATTTTGAGTATGGACTAAGCCCTGCAATGGAAAATACCACTCAGGGAAATCCCTTTGAAATTACTCAGCAAGTATCCAATTCAATCATGGATACAGTCAGCACACTTTTAACTGATACTATTTATTATTATCGATTAAAAGCCACCACACCAAGTGATACGTTTTATTCCAATACCATCTCGTTTTATTCAGGTAACCTGTATTCAAGTTTTGAAGCAACAGCAGCAACCGATGTTACCGAGAATTCAGCAACATTAAATGGTTTTGTTGAGGGTCTGAGAATGCCGATGAGCTATATGTCATTTCAATATGGAACAGATCCCGATATGCCCAACAGTTATATGTCATTAGACCATAATTATATTAACGATTCGCTTGCTCATACTCCATCGGTTTCAATAAGCAACCTGCAGCCCAATACATTTTATTACTACCGGTTGATTGGCGAAACCCCAATGGGCTCGCATTCCAGCAACATTCAATCCTTTTATACAGGTGATATAGATTTTACTTTTGAGGCAGGAGCTGTTACCTCTGTGGGACAAAATTCTGCCATCCTCAATGGTTTTGCCGAGAACTTTCCCTTTGATGCCACGATCAGTTTTCAGTATGGAACCTCACCAAATTACGGAACTACGGTAACTGCATCTCCTTCGGTTTTGAATGATACATTGCCACACTCATTTATGGCTGCAATTACCAATCTTCAACCCGGAACCCAGTATTATTATAAAATGATAGCCCAATTTCAATCCGGCTATTATTTCAGTAACACCGAAACATTTTCTACTGCGTTTCAGGTAAATTATTTTTCAACGCTGCCGGCTACAGAGGTATCAGCTACATCAGCAAAACTTAACGGACTGCTCAATCAATTCACGTTCCCGGTTACTTTGAGTTTTGAATATGGGTTGACCGAAAATTTAGGAAATGAAGTACAGGCAAATCCCACTGCTATTGATGACACCTTGCAGCATTTTATTTCAGCCGATATTTCAAACCTATTAGCTGATACAATCTATTATTTCAGACTAAAAGCTGTTTCAGGTATTTATACCTATTATACCGAAACCAGGCAACTATATACAGGTGAGCCCGAAATACCAAATTGGAATTTTGAGCAATGGGAACCTGATACATTGATATTACCTGCGCAGTGGAATATATTAAGCGATAGTACAATGGAAAGGGTGTTCGGATATTCGGGCTATGCACTCAAGTTAAGCGATACCAATTTTGGAATGTCGGGTTTTCCGGGTGACGGAACTGAAAGCGGAGGATTACCCGTTTTCTATGGAGGCTGTCCGTTTACCTCACGCCCCGATTCTGTGATTTTTTATCTTAATTATTACTTAAATCCATTGGATTCGGGAATGTTTTTATTGCACCTGCGCAATGGTAGCACTGTAGTTTCTGGCGAGTTCAAAGCTATTACAGGAAATTCAGGTGGAAATTTTCAACGCTTTTCTTTTCCGGTTAATTACCTTTCTGCTGAAAGTCCTGATACGATTGTTGTAGGCTTTACTACATTCAGTCCTTTCAGTTCTGTTCAGCCAGATCATAGTGATAACTTTATGATAATGGATGAGATATCATTTTATCCACCAGTAACAAATGCAGGTTGTAATGTGAATTTTGAAAATTGGATTGATTTTCCATTTGATAATTTAAAACATTGGCATTATGTAAAGTCAATTTTTATAGACCCGGATGATATAGAAGGTTCTCAGAGGGTTTTGAAAACGGAGGGTTATGAGCCGGAAGGCTCGGCTGTTGAGCTAAGAAACAGCACGTATGCAAATCTTTGGTTGTCGGGCGATATTTCCAATAATCCCAATAAGGATATGTTCGGAGGGAATTATCATGGAACTCCCGTAAGCAGAAGATATCAGTTTTTAAACGGTTATTATAAATACCTACCGGCTGAAGGCGATTCCTTAATGATTGATGTTAGTATGTTTAAAAATACAGCAGCCATCGGGCATGGTTTTTTTGTAGGAGCCGATTCAGTAAATTTATTTACATCGTTTGATATTTCGATTAATTATTACGATGAAACCTCGTTGCCTGACAGTGCAATAATAAATATCCGAACAAATAATATGGGAAGTCCTTTGGGAGCCAGTAAACTGGTAGTTGACCGATTAAGTTTTGATGGTCATTGGGGGATACCAGACACAATCCCGGGATTTGATTCGCCCGAACTTTTTCAGGATATACTCATTTATCCTAACCCAACGAAAAACAGTTTTACGGCAGATCTTAGCGATAGTAATTTTAAAACAGCTATAGCCTCTGTTATGGATATTAACGGGCGTATAGTGTATCAAAGCATTTTGCCCGCTGGACAATCAAGAATTATAGTTGATGTTGCAGACTTTGATGCAGGGATTTATTTTGTGAAAGTAGCAACAGACGATAAAGTATTTAATAAGAAAATTGTGGTGGTAAAATAATAGTAAGATTAAATAAACATCAATCAACAAAACTCATCTCTCATCCGATGAGTTTTTTGTTTTAAACCAACCCCAAAAAAGATACTTTTGCGCGAACAAATCATCGGGTAGATTATGCAGATTAAAAAAGTTCTTGTAGCCAACCGTGGCGAAATTGCCATCCGCATTTTGCGTGCGCTGGTAGAGTTGAAAATGCGTACGGTTGCTATTTATACCTACGAAGACCGCTATTCTCAACACCGCTTTAAATCAGATGAGGCTTATCAGATTGGCGGAAATAACGACCCGCTGAAACCCTATCTTGACATTGATGAAATCATCAATCTGGCAAAGGAAAAAAATGTAGATGCCATACATCCGGGCTACGGATTTCTTTCTGAAAATGCTGAGTTTGCTCGTAAATGCGAAGAGAATGGAATAGTGTGGATAGGCCCGCGACCTGAAGTAATGCTTAAATTGGGTGATAAAGTTTCAGCAAAAAAAGTGGCTGTTAAGGCTGAAATTCCAGTAATAGAAAGTAATAAAGTTGATTTAACAGATTCTGCAGTTGCGCAAAGCGAAGCCAAACGCATCGGTTTTCCGTTAATGGTAAAAGCTGCTGCAGGAGGCGGTGGCCGCGGAATGCGTGTGGTTCGAAATTCAGAAGAATTAGAAAAAGCTTTTCCTGAAGCTAAGCGTGAAGCAAAAAACGCTTTTGGTGACGATACTATTTTCATTGAAAAATTTGTAGAGAATCCGCGCCACATTGAAATTCAGATTGTGGCTGATAACGAGGGCAATACAATTCACATGTTTGAGCGTGACTGCTCCGTCCAGCGCAGATTTCAGAAGGTGGTGGAGGTTGCCCCGTCATTTGGATTAGCGCAGGCCGTGAAAACAAAACTCTATGAATACGCTATTCGCATTGCAAAAGCGGTGAAGTATAATAATGTGGGCACAGTTGAGTTTCTGGTGGATGAAAAGAATAACATCTATTTTATTGAAGTAAACCCGCGTATTCAGGTAGAGCATACGGTTACTGAAATGGTAACAGGTATTGATATTGTGAAGTTGCAGGTGCGCATTGCAATGGGTTATAAATTGTATGAAGATGAAATTGCAATTCCTGATCAGAGTGCCGTAACATTGAACGGATACGCCATTCAGTGTCGAATTACGGCAGAAGACCCGAGCAATGATTTTAAACCAGACTACGGAACAGTGATTGCTTTCCGAACGGCATCCGGATTTGGAATTAGATTAGATGTAGGCAGTGTTTATCCTGGAGTACAAATTAGTCCTTACTTTGATTCCTTGCTGGCAAAGGTTTGTGCTCATTCGAGAACATTGGATGGTGCGGCTCGCAAAATGACTCGCTGTTTACAGGAATTTCGCATTCGTGGTGTTCGTACCAACATTCGTTTTCTTGAAAATATTATCAATCATCCTGACTTTACGAAAGGAAAGGTTAATGTTGATTTTATAAAACACACACCTGAACTTTTCAAATTTAAACGCGGGCAGGACAGAGGTACTAAGTTGATGCGCTACCTTGGTGATGTGATAGTAAATGGTCATCCTGATGTTAAATTTAAAGATACGAAAAAGGTTTTTCCAACGCCTGTTGTGCCCGAATTCAAGCGTTTTGAACCTTATAAAAAAGGCACAAAAGATATTCTTACCGATTTAGGTCCCGAGAAATTTGCAGAGTGGTTGAAGAACGAAAAGGTAATTCACTATACTGATACTACCTTCCGCGATGCTCACCAGAGCTTGCTGGCAACGCGCATGAGAACGTATGACTTATTGAAAGTGGCCGAGAGTTATGCGAAAAATCATCCTGAGGTTTTCAGTATGGAAGTTTGGGGCGGAGCAACCTTTGATGTAAGCATGCGCTTTTTGTATGCCGACCCATGGGAGCGACTTTCATTGTTGAGAAAAGCAATTCCTAATATTTTGCTGCAAATGCTTATTCGCGGTTCAAACGGTGTGGGATATGCCGCTTATCCCGATAATCTTATTGAAAAATTTGTAGAAAAATCATGGGAAACAGGAGTGGATATTTTCCGCATTTTCGATTCGCTCAACTGGATGAAAAGTATGGCACCCTGCATTGAGTATGTGCGCAAAAATACAGGCGGTATTGCAGAAGGTGCAATTTGTTATACTGGCGATATTCTTGATAAAAGTAAAACCAAATACACGCTGGAGTATTATCTGCAGTTAGCAAAAGATATTGAAAATGCAGGTGCCCATATTCTCGCTATTAAAGACATGGCAGGCTTGCTGAAACCGTATGCCGCAACAGAATTAATTACTGCGCTGAAATCAACGGTGAAATTGCCAATACACTTGCACACGCACGATACTTCTTCGTTGCAACCTGCAACCTATTTAAAAGCCATTGAGGCAGGGGTAGATGTAATTGATGTAGCTCTAGGCGGATTATCCGGATTGACTTCGCAGCCCAACTTCAATTCCATTGTAGAGATGATGAAGTTTCATGAGCGCGAAAACAAAATTGACATCAAGAAGCTGAATAAATTCTCGACCTATTTTGAGGATGTGCGTGAGTATTATTATCCGTTTGAAAGCGGACTTAAAGCAAGCACTGCAGAGGTATTCATTAATGAAATTCCCGGAGGACAATATTCTAATTTAAAGCCGCAAGCAATTGCGTTGGGCTTGGGCGATAAGTTTGAAGAAATAAAAGACATGTATGCCTCGGTAAACGAATTGTTTGGGGATGTAATAAAAGTAACACCAAGTTCAAAGGTTGTTGGTGATATGGCTCAATTCCTTGTCAGCAATGGTTTTTCGGTAGAAGATGTAATGACTAAAGGCGACCAGATTTCTTTCCCTGAATCAGTAAAATCGTATTTCCGTGGTGATATTGGTCAGCCACCGGGAGGTTTCCCTAAAGAGTTACAACGCATAATTCTTAAAGATGAACAGCCTTATAATGACCGCCCCAATGAGCATCTGAAGCCCGTAGATTTTGAAAACGAGTTCGAAGCATTCCTCAAAAAGTTCGACAGCAGTTTAGACCTTACTGATTTTCTTTCGTGGAAATTTTATCCTAAAGTTTTTGAAGACTATTACAAGAAGAAACAGGAGTATGGTGATGTATCAAAAATCCCGACCAAGAACTTTTTCTACGGTTTGGATTTGCGCGAAGAATGTGAGGTACAGATAGGGGAGGGTAAGTCGGTAATCATACGACTGCTTTCGGTGGGTGCACCTGACGAGAATGGAATGCGCACCGTATTCTTTCGTATGAACGGACAAACCCGCAATATTGAAATTGCTGATCGCTCACTCAATATTACCAAGCACGAAAACTTTAAAGCTGACAAGCAGAACCCCAAACATATTGGCGCACCTTTGCAAGGTTTGCTCAGTAAGCTGTTTGTAAAAGCCGGACAAACCGTTAAAAAGAACGAGCCGTTGTTTGTTATTGAAGCCATGAAAATGGAAACCACCATTACCGCCCATGACGAGCTAACAGTTGATAAGATTTTTCTTACAGGAGGGAGTTTGGTAAGTGCCGATGATCTGGTGATGAGTGTTGCATAGGGTCAGGCTAGCCGAAACAGGTTGTTTTAGGGTATTTCCTATGCCCTAAAATACTTGTTTTGCGATAATTAAAAATTTGTACGTTTGCACGCTCAAAAAAAACGGTAATACCTAAAGAAATTATGCAGAACAAAGGCGCCATTCAACTTTTTGCCATACTATTAGCTCTCGTTTGTCTATACCAGCTTTCCTTTACATGGGTAGCCCGCAGCATCGATAAAGATGCCGCAGAATATGCTGCCGGAGATGTAGTTAAAGAAAAAAACTACTTAGATTCAATTGCCAGCAAAGAGGTGTATAATCTGGGTATTATTCAGTATACCTACCGCGAGTGCAAAGACCGTGAAATCAACTTAGGTCTTGACTTGAAAGGTGGTATGAACGTTACCTTAGAAGTATCGCTTTACGACCTTTTGAAAGCTCTTTCAAATAACAGCACCGACCCCGAATTTAACAAAGCACTTGATTTAGCTAAGCAAAGACAAAGCACTTCAACTAAAGATTTTGTAACCCTTTTTGGTGAAGCATTTAATGAAGTTGCTCCCGGCAAACAATTGGCTTCACCTGAAATTTTTGGATTTACACTGAAAGAAAAAATCGGTGATAAAACGGCCAATGCTGATGTGCTGAAAGTGCTGAACGAGGAAGCGCAAAGTGCCATCAACTCATCATTTGACGTATTGCGTTCACGTATTGATAAGTTTGGTGTAACACAACCTAACATCCAACGCCTTCAGAATTCTGACCGTATCCTGGTGGAGCTTCCTGGTATTAAAGAGCCGGATCGTGCACGTAAACTTTTACAGAGTTCTGCTAAATTGGAGTTCTGGGAAACTTATGAAAACGGTGAGCTTGCTGAATCATTTGGTAAAGCCAATGAATATCTGCGCAGCATTTCGGGCGGAACGACTGACTCATTATCTTCTTCTGCAATTGACTCATTAAAAACCGACAGCGTTCTTAAAACCGATGCAACACCGGCAGCTGACCCATTAGCTGCTTTGAAAGACAGCGCTGCTGACCCGCTTGCTGGTTTAACTTCTGACAGTGCAAAAGCAGACACATCAAAAGATGCACAGTTTGCTGAGTTTGCAAAAGAAAATCCTTTGTTTGCAAAACTACGCCCTAATATTTACCAGAACGAGCAACAACAGTATATGAATGCTCCGGGTCCGGTTGTCGGTTATGCTGCAATCCGCGATACTGCTGAGGTAAATAAATTCTTAGCTATACCACAAGTAAAAGGCCTTTTCCCGAACAACGCAAAATTCCTGTGGACTGTAAAAGCATTTGATGCAGAAGGAACAACTTTACAATTGGTTGCCATAAAAATCAACAGCCGCGACAACAAAGCGCCTTTAGAGGGTGATGTAATTGTTAGCGCAAGCCAGGGCTTTGGACAGTTTGGTGGCAAACCTGAAATCTCGATGACCATGAACAACGTGGGTGCTGCCGGTTGGAAAAAACTGACAGGTGCAAACATCGACCGTTCAATTGCTATTGTTTTGGATAACTATGTGTATTCATTCCCTACTGTTAATGGCGAAATTGCAGGTGGTAAATCTTCTATCACCGGTAACTTCACTATTAATGAGGCAAAAGATTTGGCTACTATTCTGCAGGCCGGTAAACTTCCTGCTCCTGCACGTATTGTGGAGGAGGCTATTGTTGGTCCTTCTTTAGGTGCTGAGGCTATTCAAAACAGTTTGGTTTCTTTTATTGTAGCCTTTATTGTAATCCTGCTTTTCATGGGCTTGTATTATATGAAAGCAGGTTGGGTGGCTAACGTAGCCCTGTTTGCAAACGTATTCTTTATTATGGGTGTGCTTGCCTCGCTGGGTGCGGTATTAACGCTTCCGGGTATTGCGGGTATCATTTTGACTATCGGTCTTTCGGTGGATGCCAACATTCTGTTGTTTGAGCGTATCCGTGAAGAAATTCGTGCCGGTAAAGGAATGCGCCTTGCTATTGACGATGGTTTTAAACATGCCATGTCTTCTATCCTTGACTCGAACATTACGCTTTTAATTCTTGCTATTGTATTGGGTATTTTCGGAAGCGGACCTATCCAGGGCTTTGCGGTAACATTAGGTATCGGTATCATCACTTCACTGTTCTCTGCGGTATTAATTACCCGTATTATTTTAGAAGCATTGACTGCAAACGGCAAGACGGTTTCTTTCTCTAATGCTATTTCAGATAAAATCTACAGCGGCATTCACTTCGACTTTGTGAAAAACCGTAAATACTACTACATCTTCTCTTCATTGATTATTTTGGGTGGTGTTATTGCTTTTGCAACTAAAGGATTGCACTACGGTGTGGATTTCAAAGGAGGTCGTTCGTATGTGGTGCAAATGGACAAAGCGCTTTCAAGCGATGACCTTATTAAAAGCCTGAGCAAATCGTTTGGCGATGCTCCCGAAGTAAAAACTGTTGGTACCGACAACCGTTTCAAAATTACTACTACTTACCTGATTACCGACAGCGCTAAAAATGCCGATAACATGGTAGTTGAAAAACTGTACGAAGGATTATCACCGCTTTACAGCGCAGCTCCTGATTTGGAAACATTCAAGTCAACCAACCTGGTTTCGTCACAAAAAGTAGGACCAACCATTGCGAATGATATTAAAACAGGTGCGGTTTGGGCAGTATTAATCTCCTGCGCCCTGATGTTTATCTACATCTTTATCCGTTTCAAAAAATGGCAGTATGGTTTGGGTGCAACGGTGGCCTTGTTCCACGATGTGCTTATCGTTCTTTCGTTCTACGCTATTCTTAATGGAGTTATTCCAATCGCATTGGAGATTGACCAGCATTTTATTGCGGCTATTCTTACGGTAATGGGTTACACCATGACTGAGTCGGTGGTTGTATTCGACCGTATTCGCGAATATCTTGGTCAGCACAAAACAAAAGTGATGGACGATAAAGTGGTTATCAACGAAGCCTTGAATGCTACCCTGAGCAGAACTATCAATACTACATTAACCGTATTCTTCGTTCTGGTGGTTATCTTCATCTTCGGTGGTGAGGTTATCCGCGGGTTTGTATTTGCGTTGTTGATTGGCCGTATCATCGGAACCTATTCTTCATTGTGTATTTCTACTCCTATTGTAATTGACTTCCAGCGCAACAAGGAAGTTGAGGCTAAATAGGCTTTAGGCTGTCACCCTGAGCTCCGCAGTATTCCGGAGCTCAGCATGACACCACATAATTATAACAAGCATGACACTTCTATTCTTAGATATTGGCGGTGGTGAGTTAGTCCTCATTCTGCTGGTAATAGTCATGTTTTTCGGGGCCGATAAAATTCCCGAAATGGCTCGAGGTCTGGGTAAAGGCATGCGTCAGTTTAAAGATGCCACCGGAAGCATACAGCGCGAAATTGAAAAGAGCATACACGAAAGTGAGCGGGCTGCAAATACTGCCCCTCCTGCCACCGAAGCTCCTAAGACCGAAACCCCGCAGGTAAAGCCTCCCGAAAACTCGGTGGCGCAAAAGCCGGCTGACGGGCCACCGTTTCCTGTAGATAAGCAGGCTCCTCAAAAAGAAATACAGGGAGAGTGAAGTTTTACCCCTGAAACACGGGATGTTATCCTGAATGTTCAAACCCCAATCCCTGAAACGCGGGGTGCAGTCCTGAACCTTCAAACCCAAATCCCTGAAACACGGGATGCTCTCCTGAATGTTCAAACCCCAATCCCTGAAATGCGGGATGCTCTCCCGAACCTTCAAACCCAAATCCCTGAAACACGGGATGCTTCCCTGAACCTTCAAACCTCAATCCCTGAAACACGGGATGCAATCCTGAAGTTTTTCCAGCCTCTTAGAGCAATATTATCATGATTTCGTATAGATGCAGTCAATAAAAGCAATTTTTTGACGTAGTTAACCGAAAAAACAGGGGTGTTAATAAAATAAGTATAAAAAAATTTGACTCGGGGGTGTAAAAAGGCATACTTTCGCGCCCGAAAACGATTTTTATTCTTCACACCCCCTAATTTATAACCCTAAATCACAAAAAATGTCAGTTTTAAGATTTAAAGCCCTCGAAAGCGTTTACACCCGCAGACCCTTGGAGGTAGATGCCCCGTCTGATAAAATATCAGACTTTTATGCCAGCAACGTATTTGGTAAAAAAGCCATGCGCGAATTTTTACCCGATGAAGTTTACAAACAGGTAATGGAAGCCATTGAAAAAGGCATTCAGTTAGATCGCAAAATTGCTGACCATGTAGCCATGGGCATGAAATCATGGGCAATGACCAAAGGCGTAACGCACTATACGCACTGGTTTCAACCCCTTACAGGCACCACTGCCGAAAAACACGATTCATTCTTTCAGCCAACACTTGATGGTGCTGCATTAGAAGTGTTTGATGGCGGACAGTTGGTACAACAAGAGCCCGATGCATCCAGCTTCCCGAGCGGAGGTATCCGTAACACCTTTGAGGCGCGCGGTTATACAGCATGGGATCCAACATCTGCCGCTTTTATAATGGGCAAAACGCTGTGCATCCCTACCATCTTTGTTTCTTATACAGGCGAAGCGCTTGACCATAAAGCTCCTTTATTAAAAGCACTACATGCAATGGACAAAGCTGCGGTGGAGGTGTGCCAGTATTTTGATAAAAACGTTACCAAAGTAACTGCTACCCTAAACTGGGAGCAGGAATATTTCCTGGTGGATGCTGCTTTATACACAGCCCGC
>JBFWYU010000062.1:0-17695 GCA_050186075.1 Bacteroidia bacterium | reverse complement strand
AGATCTACAACCGCCAGCAATTTTGCTTCCACTGCAATGGGATCATATACAGTAGCTAGCGGAGAACGTTCCACCGCAATGGGAGGTGCTACAACCGCCAGCGGAGAATATTCCACCGCAATGGGAATTGAAACAACCGCCAGCGGAGCTGTTTCCACCGCAATGGGAGGTGCTACAACCGCCAGCGGAGAATATTCCACCGCAATGGGAGTTCAAACAACCGCCAAATCATATGCTGAAACCGCTATTGGCTCTTACAATACAGATTATACGCCTGCATCAACTGAGCCATGGGAATGGAATGCTGCCGACCGCCTGTTTGTAATAGGTAATAGTGCAGACGAAACCAATCCAAGCAATGCCATGCTAGTACTCAAAAACGGTAATACAGCTATAGGCAATATTAACCCCGACACCAAATTAGATGTGGATGGACAGATAAAAATACGTGGAGGCGCACCGGGCGCAAACAAAGTGCTTACTTCCGATGCCAACGGCTTGGCCAGCTGGCAAACCCTACCGGTACCGGCTTCAGCAGGCGGCACCCTTGACGCTGCCTACGATTTCGGAGGCGTGGGCCTTGGCCGCATTATTGATGCCACTCACGGATCAGTAAATATTGAAGGCACCGATGGGTTAATGGTTAAAGGTACGCATGGCTCCGGTAATGTGGTTAATGCCGCAGGTGCCGGAACGCGCATGTTTTTTTATCCGAAAAGATCTGCTTTCAGAGCGGGTTATGTAAATGGTGCAAATTGGGATAACGCCAATGTAGGTTCATACTCTTTTGCAAGCGGTTATGATACAAAAGCTACGGGAAATTCATCCTTCGCATCGGGCTACAAAACCCAGGCTACAGGAAACAGAGCAACAGCTATGGGTGATAGTTCAAGAGCCACGGGGTTTGTATCAACAGCATTAGGCAGACAAACTCTGGCATCAGGTAATTACGCTACAGCAATTGGAGGTAATACAACCGCCAGCGAATATTATTCCACCGCAATGGGATATTATACAACCGCAAGCGGAGCTGTTTCCACCGCAGTGGGTAATAGAACAACCGCCAGCGGAAGATATTCCACCGCAATGGGAAATAACACAACCGCCAGCGGAACAAATTCCACCGCAATGGGAATTTTTACATTCGCTACCGGAGGAGGTTCCACGGCACTGGGATATGGTGCAGTTGCCCCATCATTCCGTGAAACAGCTATAGGCTCTTATACTACAGAATATACTCCTGCATCAGCCACAGCATGGAATGCTGCCGACCGCCTGTTTGTAATAGGTAACGGTGCAGATGCAAATAACCGCAGCAATGCCATGGTTGTATTGAAGAATGGAAATACGGGTATTGGCGTAAATTCACCTGCACATAAATTAGTTATTGCAGATAACAACCAAAACAGTATTTATGTTATAGGAACCGCAAATAATCCAACCCCTGCTGAGATTGGCTTTGATAAATCAGTAGCAGGACCAGAACACTTGTCAGCAACCGGATATTCCCCCGGCAGAGGACATTTTATCTGGGTTAACGGATTTGATCGTATTAATATTACCCCAAACGGTAATGTTGGTATAGGAATAAACACACCTGTTGCTAAATTAGAAGTAGCAGGGCAGGTAAAAATAACAGGAGGCTCACCGGGCGCAAACAAAGTGCTTACTTCCGATGCCAGCGGCTTGGCCAGCTGGCAAACCTTACCCGCTTCAGGAGGCGGAACCCTTGACGCTGCCTACGATTTCGGAGGCGCGGGCCTTGGCCGCATTATTGATGCCACCGATGGTGCATTAAAAGTAACCGGTGATGATGGTTTATTAGTAACCGGAACTTTTGAAAGCGGTGATGCTATTGAAGTAAGCGGTGCAGGTACCCGTATGTTTTTTAATCCTAATAAAGCTGCGTTCAGGGTTGGTTCTGTAGATGGAGCCCAGTGGGACGATGGAAATATTGGAGGGTATTCCACCGCAATGGGAGATAATACAACCGCCAGCGGAGGTGGTTCCACCGCAATGGGGTCTTCTACAACCGCTAGTGGAATTTTTTCCACTGCAATGGGAGACCGAACAACCGCCAGCGGAGAGGTATCCACCGCAATGGGAGACCGTACAACCGCCAGTGGACTTGTTTCAACCGCAATGGGAAGTTTGACAACCGCCAGTGGAGATAATTCCACCGCAACAGGATATAATACAAACTCCAGCGGATTTGCTTCCACCGCAATTGGAGAAAGTACAAGCGCCAGCGGAGCAAATTCTATCGCAATGGGAAATTCTACAACAGCCAGTGGAAATTTTTCCACCGCATTGGGATATACTACAATTGCGAGTGGCGTTACTTCCACCTCAATAGGAAGGAATACAATTGCCAGATCAAACGCTGAAACAAGTATTGGTGCCTTTAACACTGATTATACTCCTGCAAATACCGTTGATTGGAATGCTGCAGACCGAATGTTTGTAATAGGTAACGGAACAGATGATGCCAATAGAAGCGATGCCATGGTAGTGCTTAAAAGCGGTAATATTGGTATAGGCTCATCTATACCGGCAGCAAAGTTAGAGGTAGCTGGAGATGTAAAAACCAGCGGCACCTACACCGCAGGAACAGTAACCTACCCCAATGCACATGGTACAGCCGGTCAGGTGCTTAGCACCACCGGTTCAGGTACACTGGCATGGGTAAGCGGCAGCGGAGGTGCCACCGGAGCAACAGGTGCAACGGGAGCCACCGGAGCAGCGGGTAATAATGGTGCCACCGGAGCAACAGGCGCTACGGGTGCAACCGGAGCAGGAGTAGCAGGTGCTACAGGCGCAACGGGTGCTACAGGTAGCAATGGTGCAACAGGAGCCACGGGAGCTGACGGCTCTTCGGTTCAGATACAAGGTAGCGTAGCCACATCTGCTAACCTTCCCGTTTCAGCAAATCTGGGTGATGGTTACATAACACAGGATAACGGCCACCTTTGGGTTTGGAACGGCAGTGCATGGATAGCTGCAGGGCTTATACAAGGACCTGCAGGCGCCACCGGAACAGCAGGCGCAACAGGTGCAACAGGAGCTACAGGTGCAACGGGTACAGCCGGAAGCAATGGAGCAACAGGTGCAACCGGAACAGCGGGAGCTAATGGTGCAACGGGTGCTACAGGTGCCACCGGAACAGCCGGAAGCAATGGAGCAACAGGAGCAACAGGCGCCACCGGAACAGCCGGAGCTAATGGTGCAACGGGTGCTACAGGTGCCACCGGAACAGCCGGAAGCAATGGAGCAACAGGTGCAACAGGAGCAACCGGAACAGCCGGAGCTAATGGTACAACGGGTGCTACCGGTGCAACCGGAACTGCGGGAGCTAATGGTGCAACAGGAGCCACAGGCGCAACCGGAACAGCGGGAGCTAATGGCGCAACAGGTGCTACAGGCGCAACCGGAACAGCGGGAGCTAATGGTGCAACAGGTGCAACGGGTAATAATGGTGCTACAGGTGCCACAGGAGCTGACGGCTCTTCGGTTCAGATACAAGGTAGCGTAGCCACATCTGCTAACCTTCCCGTTTCAGCAAATCTGGGTGATGGTTATATAACACAGGATACCGGCCACCTTTGGGTTTGGAACGGTAGTTCATGGGTAGATGCAGGGCTTATACAAGGACCTGCAGGTGCAACCGGAACAGCAGGCGCAACAGGTGCTACTGGCGCAACGGGAGCAACCGGAGCCACCGGCACAGTGGGAGCTAACGGTGCAACAGGCGCAACAGGAGCCACCGGCACAGAAGGAGCTAATGGAGCAACAGGCGCAACAGGAGCCACCGGCACAGCAGGAGCTAATGGAGCAACAGGAGCAACCGGAGCCACAGGAACAGCCGGACGCACTGGCGCAACAGGTGCTACCGGAGCCACCGGAACAGCGGGAGCTAATGGAGCAACAGGCGCATCAGGAGCCACCGGCACAGAAGGAGCTAATGGAGCAACAGGTGCTACAGGTGCAACCGGAACAGCGGGAGCTAATGGCGCAACAGGTGCTACAGGCGCAACCGGAACAGCGGGAGCTAATGGAGCAACAGGTGCTACAGGCGCAACAGGAACAGCGGGAGCTAATGGAGCAACAGGCGCAACAGGAGCCACCGGAACAGCAGGAGCTAATGGCGCAACCGGTGCAACCGGTGCAACGGGTCTGTTGAGTACCGGCACAGCCGCAGGCAATACCACCTATTGGGATGGAACCCAGTGGGTGCTGAACAGCAATAACATCTTTAACAATGGAGGTAATATAGGCATAGGCGGTGTTACTACCCCTGATGCACCATTATCGTTTGATGGTGTAGGACAAAAAATACATTTCTACAATAGTCAGACCAATGGTTACAGCATGGGTGTGGAAGCCTCTGATTTAAGATTTGCAGGAGGAACAGGCGCAACAGATGCAATTACGTTTAGAACCCAAGGCTACACCGGTAACGAACGTATGAGAATTGCAGGTGATGGTAATGTGGGTATTGGAACTTCAAGCCCAACCTTTAAGCTTGAAGTAAATGGTGATGCCAGAATAAACGGTATAAGAATTGGCAGAGGAGGAGGAAACGATGCTTTTAATACCTCACTTGGTCTGCAAGCACTTATGAATAATACAACAGGTACAGAGAACCATGCCAGTGGCTATAATACCATGGTATTAAACACAGAGGGATCTTATAATACTGCTACTGGTTTTGTTGCCATGCAAAACAATAGCTCAGGAGATGGTAACTCTGCTTACGGTAATTATGCTTTTTTCAGTAATACAACAGGTTCTCAGAATACAGGTATCGGAAGATATGCAGGAAGTACAAATACGGAAGGAAATAACAATGTGTTTGTTGGATACGAAGCAGGTAATTCCAATTTAACCGGATCGGGCAACACAGCAATAGGTTATGCATCTGAAGTAGCCTCTGTACTTTCCAATGCAACAGCAATAGGTAACTATGCCAGTGTAACCACAAGCAACAGTTTGGTGCTGGGTAGTATTAACGGAGTAAACGGTGCTACTGCCAATACCAATGTAGGTATTGGAACAACTGCACCTGCTTCCAGGTTAACTGTAACCGGTGGCGATGTTTACATTACGGATGTTACCAAAGGTGTAATTATGAAATCGCCTGACGGCACTTGCTGGCGTATGACGGTTTCAAATGCCGGTGTTGCAGTATTTACCAGTATCACTTGCCCTTAAACTAAGTTTAAATACAATGCTTCAAACCGCCCCTTTCCTGCACACCGGAAAGGGGCGGTTTGTTTTTAACGCTTACGGGTGACTGTAATAATATATAACCAAACTGAAACAGACATTAGTTATCTTTGGCTTCTGTGAAGTCTGTTTTTTTGTCTTTGTCTTTTCTGCTGAATATGGCTGCTGCCACTGCCATGATAGACCCTGTTTACAAAGAAGCCATGCAGCGTGGTTTTCGTATTACAAAAGGAGATTCGGTTGAACTGCCTGATGGAACACGCTGTTCGCTACATGATTTTAATAACAAGTTGTGTGGCAAAGAATATTTTGATCAACCTTATTGCGTTCAGGAAGGAGTATATGTCTGGGACGAAAATGTCTGTTGCGAAGGGCTTGTTCCCTATTTGCCTGCAGGTGTTGAAGGGCAGGCTGTATGCAAAGCAAGAGGTAAAGTAGATTTCAGCGAAATACTGCGTAACCCGTTTTTGTGGTTGGGAATATTGGGACTTACCGCTGTGGTTTATTTTTCACTGCTTTTGGTGAAGAAGTTTATTAAAAGGTAAATCTCCCTCTTTCCGTCTTTGCGCCTTTGCGAGCAAATAAATCCCTATTTTTGGCTTCCTTTAAAAATCAAATGCGTAAACTACTTCTTTACTGCTTCTTGCCTGCTATTTATTGCTTACTGCCTTCCTGCAAACAAGATGCAGGCAATGCCGAGTGGGATATTGATGTGTTGGCTCCCGTACTTACCACCACACTTACACTTCAGGATTTAGTGGATGATTCGCTCTTGGTTACCAATCCCGATAGTTCGCTAAAGCTGTTATATATAAATGATTTCAGTAATCTGGTTATTGATACCTTGTTATCTATTCCCGATACCACGGTGGTAAATGCGCTTTCGCTTCCGTTAACCACCACCATTCAGCCCGGACTTGATCTAATCACTATTAATACCGAAACCAGTTATGCCTTAAAAGATGCTCAACTGGTTGAAGCGTATGTACGCTCCGGACAAATTGTTGTTGAATTTCAGAACTCACTTAATGCAGGTGTTACTATTGATTACGCTATACCCAGCGCAACGCTCAACGGAACTGCTTTTGCTATTACACGAAATGTTGCAGCAAATGCTTCGCTCACCGAAACCATTGACATTTCCGGCTATCACCTTGATCTGCGCGGGTTAAACGGAAACTCCTACAATACGCTTGTTACCTCCTTTGGAGGAAGCACTGATGTTAATGGTCCACCGGTTCAGATAATTGCAAATCAACCTTTCATTACCGTAAACAATAGTTTTGTTGATGTTGTTCCTCAATATGCTCGCGGCTATTTCGGTTCGCCCGAATTTTCGCTGGAAAACGAAAGCGCCAACTTCGATTTTCTCAAAAAAATTATTGATGGAAAACTTGGTCTGGAAGAAGTAAAGCTTTCGCTGTCGCTTGAAAACTATATAGGTGCCGATGCGCAGATTGAAATACACAACATTACTTCAGTTAACGAACGCACCGGAGTTTCAATAGAACTGGAGCACCCTGTAATGGGCACACCGATTAACATCACCCGCGCTTCCGATGCCTGGATACATTCAGGAAACGTAACACCAACGTTTAACTCCTATGTTTTTGATAATTCAAATTCCAACATCCGTGAACTTATTGAAAACCTGCCGCATCGTTTGGACTACTCACTGGATTTTAAACTCAATCCGCTCGGTAACATCAGCAGCGGAAATGATTTTTTCTATTACGAAAACAACATAAAAACTAATCTTGAACTTGAAGTTCCGATGACGTTTTATTCCGATCACCTTACGCTTAGTGATACGCTCGACTTCAATGCCGATGCAGGAAGGGCAGGCAGCCGCGTAAACAGCGGAGGATTTCGCATCATTGCCGACAACAGTTTTCCGCTAAGTGCCACTATGACTTTAATTCTGATAGACGAAAATAATTTGGCAATTGATTCACTTTATTCGCTTAACAACATTGCAGCACCGGCATTAGATGCAAATTTTAAAACAATTGGAAGTCTGGTGTCAACTTTAGATGTACCCATCAGCAGCACAACTGCAGACAAACTGAATGCAACAAAACGTATAAACATTAAAATAGTGTTTGATACTCCGCAGGTTCCTCAATTGCTTAAGATTTATGACCATTACAAAATGGACATCAAAATAATTGCAGACTTTAACTATACCATTAACCAGCCCTAAGCGATGTTTAAAGTTTCAGGTTCAATGTTTAAAGTCTCTGTGTTTCTATGTCTCTGTAGTATCATCTTTTCGCTGAATACCGTTGCACAGAATTTTTCGCCCGTCTTCACCGAAAACAAACCCGGTTCAGCTTTGGGCGCAGGCTTTGATTATGCAGTAAACTCAAGTTCTGTAAACATAAAATTCTTCAACACCTTTTATCGTGGCGATTTTATTAATAACGATTTAAAAGAAAGTGTTTTCAATAAAACCAAAGACAAAAACCGCTTGGGTTTTGATTTGAATTATGGTTTGTGGTATGTTCATAATCCAGATTCGGCTTCAAAGAAAAAAACAGGGTGGTTTGTTTCGGTAAGAAACAGAATGCACGCAGATGCCCTGTTTCAGGGCGATTTGTTTAAAACCTATTTTGGCGGGAACAAACAGTTTGCGGGCAAAACTGCTACGCTGGGTGAAACCCGTTTCAATTTTCTGAACTATCGTCAGGTACAGTTGGGACTAAATGTTGTGTCGCGCAAAGGTTTTTCAAAAGTGCGCTTTGGCGCAGCATTGTCATTTATAAAAGGCGAACAAAATCTGAACCTGTTTTTGAGTAAAGGCGATGTATTTACCGATGCTGACGGGCAATTCATTGATGTGGACATGGCTTTGCAAGTGCGCAATTCCGACAATTCTAACAAAAAGTTTTTCGACATGAAGGGTTATGGGGCAGCACTCGACCTTTTTCTCGGAATTGAAAACCCTAAAAGCATCATCCGCTTCGAGCTTTCTGACTTTGGTTTCATTGACTGGAATCAGAATGCAAAAACCACTCACAACGATACAGCCCTCCGTTTCGAGGGACTGAGCATTGATAATCTTTTTGATATTGGTGATTCATTAGTTAACAGTCTTGATGCCGACTCCATTAAAACTGATATGGGTTTTATTACTGAAAACTTGAGTTATTCTACACCGTTGCCTTCAATGATACATTTGGGCTATACTCACAAAACGAAAGAGAATTTATACATCAACGCAGGTTTTGCCTACCGCATGGCAGCTAATTATTCGCCCTACATCTATGTAGGTACAGAACATAAGTTTAAAGGCGAATTTAATATCAACACCCGTTTTGCCTGGGGAGGTTACGGAACCTATAACATCGGATTAGGCTTAAGCAAACAGTTTGGTAAAGCATTTAAAGTAAATCTTGGAACTAATAATCTGGAAGGTTTGTTGATTACCAAAGCGGCAAATGGAGTTGGGGCATATATTAATTTAATCGGCTATTTTTAATCTGTGTCACCAGTGGTAAGTATTCTCTCTCAAATACCCAATATTAAACACCTCGAAGAAAATAATTTTTTTCTTATTGCAGGCCCTTGTGTGGTTGAAAGTAAAGATCTTGTTGAAGAAGTTGCCGGAAAAGTGAAAGAAATAACAGCGCGTTTAAAAATACCCTACATCTTTAAAGTATCTTATAAAAAAGCAAACCGTTCGCGTCTTGATTCATTTACAGGTATTGGTGATGCAGAGGCTTTAAGCATCATTGAAGAGGCAGGAAAACAATTTTCTGTTCCTACGCTTACAGATATTCATACCGAAGAAGAGGCTGCTTTTGCTGCAAACTATGTGGACATATTACAGATACCCGCTTTTCTTTGCCGCCAAACCGACCTGTTGGTAGCTGCTGCAAAAACTGGTAAATTTGTGAATGTTAAAAAAGGTCAATTTCTCTCACCAGGTGCAATGAAATTTGCAATAGATAAAATAAAACAAAGCGGAAATAGCAAAGTAATGCTAACCGAACGTGGAACTACATTTGGCTATCAGGATTTGGTAGTTGATTTTCGTGGAATACCGGAAATGAAAAATTTTGGTGTGCCTGTTATTTTAGATGTTACCCATTCACTTCAGCAACCCAATCAGGAAAGTGGTGTTACAGGAGGAAAGCCGCAACTGATAGAAACAATAGCCAAAGCAGGAATAGCAACAGGTGTTGACGGCATTTTTATTGAAACACATCCCAATCCTGCTCAGGCAAAATCAGACGGAGCAAATATGCTTGCTCTGGATAAGTTGGAAGAACTACTGGATAAATTAATAAAAGTAAGGAGGGCGGTACTATGAAAAAAATGACTTTGCTTTTTTCTTTCATTTTATTTGCCCGGCTGATATCTGCTCAGAATGACACTGCATATATTTATACTTACGGAGGTGCTGAAAATGAAAAATTGTTTCAGATAAAAGAAGCCCCGGGAAATACATTTATTTCAGTTGGCTACACAGGGTCATATGGTTATGGTAACAGTGATATTTATCTTTTAAAAACTGATTCCGCAGGACATAAAATCTGGTCGAAATACATTGGAGACTCGGGAGTAGAATGGGGATACAGCGTTGTTGTTACTTCAGACAGCGGGTTTGCAATAGCCGGTTATACAGGCAGTGCAGGAGCAGGTGGATATGATGTTTTGCTTGTAAAGACAGATAGTTTGGGCGAAGTATTATGGCAAAAGACATTTGGAGGAACAGATTGGGATTTTGGATATTCAATAAAAGAAACAGCTGACGGTGGATTATTAATAGCAGGAAAAACATACAGCTACGGAGCAGGTGGTGCAGATGCCTATATCATTAAAACAGACAATTCCGGAAATTCTGTGTTTGAAAAAACATATGGAGGAGAAGGTGAGGATGTAGCCAATGATATTATTATTGACAGTGATGGTAATTATGTTTTTATCGGAGAAACATCAAGTATGGGAAATGGAAAGGCTGATTTGCTGCTGCAAAAAATTAATTCTTATGGAGATGAGATATGGACAAAGGCCTTTGGTGATTCATTAAATGAAGT
This sequence comes from Bacteroidia bacterium, assembly GCA_050186075.1. Classification (GTDB taxonomy): domain Bacteria; phylum Bacteroidota; class Bacteroidia; order SXHM01; family SXHM01; genus SXHM01. The sequence goes on along the minus strand of JBFWYU010000062.1, from coordinate 7,427 downwards.
CGGATATTCATTGGTGCAGACACAGGATTTGGGTTATGCAATGGCAGGTTATTGCGAAAGCTATACAGCAGAAGGAGATAAAGAAATTTTTAACATTAAGGCAGATTATTCAGGAGCATTTTCATGGCAGCAGGTTTACGGAAATGCTACGCTTCCGGATGAGGCTAAGGTTGTTGCGGAATTGCCTTCAGGAGAACTGCTCTATTCAGGATATACTTCTAATGGTGCGGGTGGCACTGATGTGTTTGCTTACCTTGCAACTGCTGGTGGTTGGTGGACTCCCGCTTCTGCTTCTTATGGAGCAACAAAAGACGAAATGGTATTTTCTGCTGTATATGCTTCTAATAAATCGTTTTACATGGCAGGCTATACTGAAACACCACTTTGGAGTTCGGGTTTGGCAGATGCCATGGTGATAGTAAGCGATAGTATTAAGTCTGATCCAATTCAGTTGCTTGCACTTTATGATGATTTTCTCCTGAGCGAAGAAGAAAATGCTCTTTTTGCTAAACACTTAACTATTTATCCCAATCCTTTCTCAGGCAGTACAAGTGTTTTCTTTCCGGCTGAAATTAATCCTGCAGATATTCAACTTGATATTTTTGATGCCACAGGTCGTATGATGATTATTGATCAAGCTGTTAACAATAACAGGATTGATCTTTCCCTTCAGAATGTCAGCAGCGGAATTTATTTTATTTCTGTTTATTCAAAACAGAATAGCTTGCTTGGTACCGGAAAGCTTATTGTTCAATAGTTCATCGATGTTTAATCGCTCACTGATTAATCAATATGCACATTCACTAATCATTGTATTGTGCATCATAGCAGTAGTTGTTTTTAAAATTCCGCATTTAAGTTTGCCTTTTTTCTGGGATGAAGCGTGGGTGTATGTCCCCGCTGTTAAAACAATGGCTGAGGGTATTCCAAGCCTTATGCCGGACGCTATTCCGGTAAGTTATACAAGAGGTCATCCTTTGTTATTTCATTTTTTAGCATCATCGTGGATAAAAATTTTCGGACAAAGCAATGTTGCATTACACTCATTTGCTCTTTGTATTTCAGTAGCATTATTAGTCTCCGTTTATTATTTCGGCAAAACAATTTTCAATAAAAATGTAGCCGTTACAGCAACTGTTTTGCTTTCAGTTCAGGCTGTTTTTATGGCACAATCATCCTTTGTTTTACCCGAAGTTATGCTTGCACTGTTTGTTGTACTCACCATTTTATTTTTTCTTAAAGAAGCAAATATTATCTATGTAGCCGCAGCAACCGGACTTCTGCTGACCAAAGAATCAGGCATTGTTCTCATTGCAGTTCTTGGATTATGGTTGTTTATTGAAAGCTTCTTTATCGCCCAGAAAAGAGTGTCATTTTTTGTGTTCCTTAAAAAATCATTAATCCTTTTATTGCCGGTTTTTATAGCATCAGTCTATTTTATTATTCAATGGAAAAAATACGGTTGGTTTTTTTATCCGGAACACATTGGGATAATTGATGTTTCGTACTCTAATTTTAGTTCCGGTTTCAAAAATGTGTATATGTTTTTATTTGAAGAGCAGGGTAGAAGAAGACTGACTATGGCGTTTGTTATTATGTTTCTTCTTTTCTTTAATCCTTTGCAATTTAAGTGGCGGATAATTCTTGCATTTTTAATGTTTGCGTGTGTGAAAATATTTTTTGGTGCATGGCTACTGCCTCCTTTGCTGACGCTGATAGTCTGTGGCTTAATTGTATTGTCACTATTTTATTTTATTCCAGTAAGAAGCTATTCTCAAAGTCTTTCTTTATCAGATAAAGCAATTGGTGTTATCTATCTTTTCATGATTTCATTTTTGCTTTTTTCGTCAGTTAATTTTTTATCAAAAAGGTATTTGTTGTGCCTGATTCCTCTTTATACACTTGGCTTCTCATATTTTCTGCACATTTATTTCAGTCAAACCAAATGGGCTTTTGTTACAGTTTCAATTCTTGCTGTTCTTTATTGTTCTTTAAAACTGTTTGATACAAAATTGCCTGGTGATGACAATATGTCTTATGTAAAAGTTATCACACTTCAGAAGGAGGTTATCAGTTATATGGAAGCGCAGAACTTATACGATAGGAATATTCATGCAACGTTTCTTAATAGCTATGAAATGACAAGTCCTTTTTCAAGTTTTTTATCAGGTGAAAAACGATTTAGCAAAGTAGGTGAAGGCCTTACAGATAGCACACAATATGCTATCATAACAAATTATCAGATGGATGAATTGTATGATGTTATTCCTAATTCTGATGAATTTGAGGAGATTAAGCGATTTGAGAATGCCAACTTTTGGGCAGGTATCTATCAACGAAAATAAAAAAGCCCCGATAAAAATGTAATACTACCTTAATTTTGATCTTGCCTATTATTATGATGGCTGCTTTTATGGTTGCGAATGCGACATTACTTCTTATTTGAAATTGCTCGATTAATAGTTTTCATTTTAGTAGTTTATCTACTCTTAAGAAGACATTCCAGTATTGCTCTTTGGTCATCCCATCATTTATAATTATGTAGTATCTGTATTGATAGGTTTGTATCTGGCAAACAATTATTAATATAAATTGGATTGCAATTAATACACTACTTCGTATTTTATTTTTAATTATTTGATATGAGAATGAAAATAAAATAGCAAGAAATATATAGTAGTCTATCAGCACCCTTGAGCTAAAACTTCCACCATACCACCAATTCCACCATGACGATAGGACATAAACTAAAATGATAACAAATACTGAGAAACTATAAAATTCAAATTGATTTTTTCGAAATAGAAAAACAAATCCTGGTAATGAAAATATCGCCAAGGGAGTATATAGAAAAAATCCCTTTTTATAACTGAATAAGAAATTTGCTATTTGTGGATTTGTCCAATTAAAGCCTTCTTCCTGATATGAATAAATAAAAAATGAACCACATTGTATTTTGTATATTATTAATTGAATACTTGTAACTAATATACAAGCAACAAATGAGTAAAATATAACCAGTTTGTTATTTAATGTCCATTTATATAAATTGTCTAAAGAATTTAAATTCCCTGCGATGAAAGGGATTGAAAAAATAATAATGCCATTTATTGGTCGGATCAGAATTATAAAACCAATAAATAAAGAACATAAGTAAAAATCTTTTTTGTTCCAAGAAACGAAATATTTTTTTGCATGATAAACAAATGCGCTTATAAATGTAAATGAATAAACATGGGATAAGCATGGCTCATCAGAGGCGTAATAAAAAAGATTTGTTCCAAAAACCAAACTTAAAAGAATTGCAGACTGTACATTTTCTGTTGTGTGATATATTTTTAGAGTTTTTTGGACATATAATAATCCTATAAAAAGATAAAAAATTGAAGCAATACTAACAGCAATATAATATGGAGTTGAGAAGCCGTCTGCTGAATAATCAGTGTATAATGACCAGATGTGTCCTGCTACGAAAAAAGGTAAAATGCAAAGAGCTGTTCCTGCATAATACTTATTGATTACTTTCCCATTGTAAATTATTCTGTAATCATAATATTTTGCTGGATTGTAATATTTTCTAACCAATGAATCGTGGTAAGTGAAATTTAAATCGTGATAAATTACGATTGCAGGCAGGTACGCATAATAACCAGTGGCGTCATTCCATTGGATTGTTGACTTGTAATATTTATCACTCCAGTGTAAGTTAGATGATACCCAAACCGTTATCAATAATATTATTACTATAGTAATTTTATTAATCATAATTAATTAATGTATAATAAAAAAGCCCCGATTTTTTATCGGGGCTTTTTATTTAGTGTTTGTAACGTATTAATTCACCATAAACTTCCTGCTCACCGTATCAAACTCATTCCCGATACTGATAAAGTAAATTCCTGCTGCAACTTTAGCATCAAGTGATAAGGCATTGTTGCCTTTTCCAAAGTTTGCAGTTTTGCTCATTAATGTTTTACCTACTGCATCAATAACATTAATAATGTAGTTGCCGCCATTCGGAGCATTTACATTCAGATTAATATTGCCTTGAGCATCAGTAGTTGCAAACGTAATATTCAAATCATCTTCTGCGCCACCGCAGCTAACAGAAATGATATTAGAGTATTTAGATGAACCATCGTAATCGGTTTGTTTCAGGCGGTAGTAGGATGTGCCTGTCAATGGTTTATCATCTGTTGTATTATAGCTGATGATGTAATTACTGTTGCTTGAACCTGGAATAGTTTTCACTACTTCAAATGAATTTGCATCAGCACTTCTTTCAATTGTAAAGAAGTTGTTGTTGGTTTCTGATGCTGTTGTCCATTGAATTTCAGTTCTGTCGTTCTGGCAAGTAGCGCTGAAGGCGAGTAACTCAATCGGCAGCGGATTGCTGTCGTCCATCAACGTCCAGATGCCATTGTAATCATCAATAGTTCCGAGATTCACAGAAATGGTATTGGTTGTTGGCTGAGAAAATGCAGGGCTTGTCAGCCAATCTGTCCACTGGTGTGTGTCCTCATTGTAAGCGCGTACAATTAAGCGATCTTTTTCAATAGTGTTTTCAACACTGGTTAAATCAGCATCATTGTATTTGAAAACATATGCAATCTGCGGATAAGTGCTGAAAGCCATATTTTCAATATTGTTTTCAATCACCCAGAAACGGTCAACAGCGCGGTGATAAACTTCTTTGCCTGCTGCATTGGTCAATTGATTTACTCCATCAGGCAGCGGATAGTTTTGTGCATTGGTAGGGTAGGTGATGAACTGAACTCTGCCCATCATTGCACCTGTTCCCAATGAAGTAATGTTGTACCCGAACGTCAGATCTGTTGAAGCTGCTTCGTTGGTTCCGAAAGGCAAGGTGTAGTTTCCGATGCGATGTCCGATGTTCCAATCCACTATGCCATAAGAACCCGGAAAAGTTTCGCTGATGATGCGTCCGTTTTGAGCGGTAGTGATGGCATTGCTCATCGGATTTTCAATAAACAAAGTCATAGTGTTTAATGAAAGACTTGCATTCTGAATGTGCAGATTGTTCAGGATTTTGATGTTATTATACAGCGAAGTTTTTCCGCCATTCAAAACCAAGTTGTAAAATTCTGTTTCATTTCCTCCGCCAATTACATGGTCAGGTCCGTTGATGTGAATAGTTGAAGTTCCGGTATTGAAATTTGTTGCGGAATAATTCAGCAAATTACCCGAAAGGCTGAGTTGGTTTTGTTCCATCCTGAATGAACCATTACTTGAAATACTGAGGTTGCCTGCAATGGTTAGCGTTGCTGTTCCGTTCATTGCTAGATCTCCGCCATCAATTTCTATGTTGCCGCATATTGCATTGCCTGCAGAAATTTCAACAGTATTAGAAACGTTTGAGTTGATGAAAACTTCGGTGCCTTGCGATGGAACAGAAAGGTCGTCCCAGTTGGCGCAATCAAACCAGTCGCGGCTGCGGCTGCCTGTCCATTTTCCTGAAACTGTAGTTTCGGGAGTTTGAGCAAGTGTAAGGCCTGATGAGTAGTTTATTCCTGAAGCAGCAAATTCGGTGCTTCCCGCAAATGCTTCCCAATTAAGACTGTTGTTAACGCGTTCAATCCATTCTTTGTGTGTTGCTGCTGAAAGTGAGCCGGTGTATTTCAAAAAGTCTGATGAAGCACCCGAAAAACTAAAACAATCAGTTCCCGGAAATAAGTTGGATTGATTGGATGAGCCATCGGCCACCCAACCCGATGCGGTGCTGAACGAGTGAATTACATTTCCATTGTTATAACTGGCGTTGTTCATGCCCGAAGAGTTGGTCCATGCGCCACCTTGCAGAAAGAAAATCTGGTCGCCACCGTTGTTGATGTCAAAAGAACTTCCGCCATTCAGGTCAGCAAATTGCCATGAATTATCAGGAGAAACGGCTGAGTAATCTCCGAATGCAAAACGGAACGTAATGACCGTTCCTGCTGGAATGTCTGCTCCCGTTCGGGTGATGCGGATTGTGCCTTCGCTGTCGCCCCACTGATTTGGGTTCTGGCGTTCCCAACCGTTGTCGGTGATTTCGAATACCGTTCCGCTTGTAATGTCTTTAAAACAAACGAAACTAAGCTCATCCTGACCCGCAATACCCGAAACAAGACCGTTGTCGGCATTTACTGCTAACACCAGAATGTCTCCTTTTTCAAGTATGGTGGGATTAGCTAAAGCCGCGCTGAGCGTGGCAAATAGAAAGAATAAAGCTGCTGAAAGTTTTGTATAAATTTTCATAGGCGCATAATTATGATGCGGAAAGTTACGAAAATTACTTCAAAGTCAAGTATTTCGCCCTATATTTTTTAACAGCAGACGGTGAGTTATTAACCGTTGGATTGGGTTACTTCACGTTTTGTTCGTGAATAATTCCTCCTGTAGTTGAGCCGAAGATGTTTGCTTTTACGCTTCCATCGTTGTAAAAATCAAGGCGAAAAAAACCGTTTTCTATGTCGTTCATAAAGTTGGCCTTGTAGCGGTTTTTGTTGATGTGCGTCCGTTTGCTGCCTGATCCGCTTACGATGTGCGTGTTGTTTCCGTCTTCATAATATTGTAAGGTGTGTTCGTGGCCGGCAACTACAATCAGATGCTCGTACTTATTAAAGGTAGCCAGCAGTTTTTTGCGCATTTTGTGATAACGCGGCTGTGGTATATCCTGAACCAGCATGCGGTTTAAACCAATTAACCCGAAGAATTGCAGAGGCATGTAGTTAACTAAGGAGCGCAAGGGCTCTAAGCGGTTAGAGTGATGCCCGTTGGTAAACATAGGATGGTGCGCAGCAATAACCACTTTCTCGTTGTTTGTTTTTGCAGCGTTCAGCAGGCTGTCTAATTGACGGTAAAATTGTGCGGTGGTTTGTTTGCGGTTCAGGCCATCGGGCTTGGGTGTTTTGTGAAAAAACTGGCTTTGCAACCACCATTGGGTGTCAATGGCAATGAGGCGTATTTTTTCTGAAAGCATTACCGAATATGGGCCGGGCAAACCGTTTTGCGGAATAAAAGTATGTTCGTTGCGGTTGCCTACTTCGGTGGTTTTGAAATACTCTTCAATGTAGCGCGCTTCTTCTTTTATGTATTTCAGGCCTTGCCATTTTCCCTGTTTCCAATCGTGGTTGCCGGGTACAAAATACACTTGCCCTTGGTAGGTTTTCAGGGGTTCAACTTGAGATAATAATCTCTTGGTTGACAGCCTGCGTTTTTTTTCTGATTTACTTAGTGTTTCCAATCCTTGTGGATAAATATTATCGCCCAGAAAAAGAATAGCACTGTTGGATTTGGTAAGCGCATCTTGTTGCAACCAGGTCATTGTTTGGTTGGTAACGGTATCGTTTCCGGCATCGCCCATAAGGTAAACGGAGAAGTCGGGTGTTTGGGCAATAAGTGAGAAGGGGAGAAGGAGAGCGAGTGAG
>JBFWYU010000061.1:0-17780 GCA_050186075.1 Bacteroidia bacterium | reverse complement strand
TTGATTTTGGTGTCGGGAGTTGCGATAATCAGGCAACTGTTACCGTAAACGGAAACGAACATATTATTCAACTGCAATAAGGTTGATTATGTATTGTAATGGCTGAGAAATCAGGGAAGTAAAACAACCTTGTATTTCTCGGCCATTTTTTTTAGTTGCTCGTTGCTGACAGCATGAATATTTTCGCTGCCGTGGCGGTTTTCAACAGTGACTACAAAAACCTGATAATTATATTCAGCAGCTAATTGGAAATAAGGTTCCATCTCCCACTCCAATGTAAAGCAATTGTCAAGAAAAATTTTTTCTATACCATTTTTCATAGAGGCTTCTGTGCGCTCCTCACAGCTTTTATAAGCCAAATGATTTTCTGAAAATTCAAATTTATATTCTCCGGTTTCAGTATTAATAAAGTAATCATCAATAGAAAGGACAGGGTATTTACCGTCCTCACTTAAAACCTTTGCAAGTGTTGACTTTCCGCTGCCGGGGAGGCCGCGCAGGATGATTAATGACCTCATTGAACCAATGTTTCAGGCTTCTTAAACTCCCCCTCCCACTTTGCAATCACCACCGTAGCAAGGCAATTGCCGATTACATTCACCGAAGTACGGGCCATATCCATTAACTCGTCAATGGCAAGAATGATAAAGACAGGTTCAATCGGCAAATCAAACGAAGCCAAGGTGCCCAACAAAATAACCAGCGAAGCTCGGGGAACACCTGCCACACCTTTGCTGGTCAGCATCAACGTAAATACCATAATCAGTTGTGTTGAAAGCGAAAGTTCTACTCCGGCAGCCTGAGCCACAAATACCGAAGCAAGTGCCAGGTAAAGCGTAGTTCCGTCCAGATTAAAGCTATAGCCCATGGGCATTACAAAAGCTACAATTTTGCGAGGCACACCAATATTCTCCATGGCTTTCATGGCCTTTGGCAAAGCGGATTCCGATGATGTAGTCGCAAATGCAATAGATACGGGCTCAATGATAGCATTGATAAATTCTTTGATCGGCACTTTAAAAAGCAAGGCAACAGGAAGTAATACAAACACAAGAAAAAACGCAAGTGCAGCATAAAGCGTGAGCAATAACTTCATCAGATTTACCAGAATTCCTAAGCCCATGTGTCCCACTGTGTAGGCAATGGCAGCGCCAACGGCAATGGGCGCAAACATCATAATGATATTGGTGAATTTAAACATCACTTCGCTCAATGCTTCCACAAAATTCACAATCGGTTTGCGGTGCTTCTCGCCAATCATGGCCGTTGCAATTCCGAACAGAATACTAAAGACTACAATTTCCAGTACAGCCCCATCGTAAATGCTTTTAGCAATATTTTCAGGGAAAATATGAAGAATAATATCGGTGATGGTTTGCTTATGAACAGGGAGCTTATCTGTATCGGTAACAGGCGGTAATTGAATTCCTGCTCCTGCTTTAGAGATATTGATTGCGGCAAGCCCTATAAACAAGGCAATAGTAGTAACCACTTCAAAATACAAAATACTTTTCCAACCCATGCGGCCAACCTGTTTCAGATTGCTGTGGCCGGCTATGCCATAAACCAATGTTGCAAAAAGCAAAGGCGCAATAATGGTTTTAATCAGGCGCAGGAAAATCTGTGAAAGCACTTTCAGGTTTTGCGAAAACTCTGGAAAATCTAACCCCACCTCCACTCCTATTACCATGCTGATAAGAATGGTGGTGGTCAGCGATTTTCTTACAATGGCATAGTATATAAGTGTAGAAAGCGCCAACCAACGAAATACTGTTAAAGCCAACGGAGGAAATCCTATCCAACCTTCAACGGCCGCGAATGAAAGTGCACCCGCCAATGCAATGAGCACAACCGATAAAACAAGTAAATTCTTCTTATTCATTTCCTGTATTTTGAGCGGTTAAAATAGAAATAAAAAAAAGGATTTGAAATTAATCAAATCCTTTTTTGTGCACCCGTAGGGATTCGAACCCCAAACCTTCGCATCCGTAGTGCGATGCTCTATCCAGTTGAGCTACGGGTGCATTTCCTTTTTTTGCAAAAGGGCTGCAAATATAGTATTTCTCGTTCAAACAACAACTATTCGTCTGCACCTGCTCCTTCAAATGATTTCACAAAGTTTCTTCTCTTAATCTCAGATGAAATGGTGTACTGGTAAGGCTGTGAACCTTCTTTCCCCTTTCCTTGGCGTGCTTCGGGTTTGGTATCTTTTATCGGATTATTGAAATTAGGATCTGAAGAAATAGCACCCATCAGGCCTTTTGAATACTCAAAGAAATACCAGGTATCCTCACCCGGCTCAAGGTAAATACTCAATTTATCGCCACTGCGCTTTTTGGTTAACTCAATCATACCGTACATCATTTTATTCAGTTCTACCTTGTTGGCGCTGGCAACGCCAAAGTAACCTTTATAGCGGTACGAACTGGTATTCTGATTCCATTCCAGTTTTACATCTGTCAGGAATAATGTCATACCCAATTCTTCCGGGAATTTTTTGAATGAACCATACAAATTCATCTCGGCTAATTTCTTATCCCCTTTTTCCTTACCCATTATTTCATAAAGAGCCTTTTCATAGTTGTTACCATAATAAACTGCATCTAATGGCGGAAAGAATGTTGCCAGTCTTTCTGTCATTATCCGCATACTTTCGTCATTAAAAAAGAAGTTCACACCCAGATAAATATCAAACTTGGTTGAGTCGTTATTCATATTATGAAACACACTACCAACCGGAGTTAATTCAACCTGTCCTAAACTTATTCCGAGATCAAGTTTCCCTTGTCCTGTGGCAATACAATTTTCACTCAGGCTGATGAAATTTCCGGGAACGGTTGCGCCTCTCAGCTTTTCTTTGTTAGAGATACGATACTCCTTGCTAGCATTGTCATAAAACAAATAACCTTCGGCAGCAACGATATCAATATCAGACGTATTGACTTTTGGTGAAAGAAAGGTCGGATAAATATTTGTTGAATCCTTTTGCAACACAATACCTGTTGAAACCGCCTTACCGGAAGCATCACGCGGATTTTTCTCAATCGGAATAAAAATCTCTTTCGGATCAATTTCCGCATCAAACTTCAGCCAGCTTGAACCAATACCCTCGCAGTTCTGAACAATACGTGTACTGCCTGTATAACGCAGGTTAGGCTTACTTGCATACAATTCAACCGTACCTTTATATTTAAAATTTGGGCTGAGCGTAAAATTTTCTTCCTCTGAAACTTCGCCTCTTCCGTAGGTCTGGAAAGCAGAGTCTACAGTCAAGGGATCAAGTTTTATAGCTCGCTTCTGACCGGCTACATCCACATAATCATAGGTTGCCTTGCCCTTGTAACTATTACGTGATGCTATATCAATAGTAGCGTCATAAAAATTGTGATACTGTGTGGTGCGGTTTGCCATAATCTTAGCACTTTCCAATGTTTGCATACGTGCATGTTTTAAAATTAACACATCACCTCCATCGGGATAAATCTCAGCATCGGCAACATCAATTTTCTTAACATCTTCTGCAGCAATGGTGTAATCTTTCAAACTAAAGTGTGCAGATGGCGCAATAAATTGCAGGGAATCCTGAGCCGGGTGAACCGAGATAAACTTCGAGCCCCCCATTTCCATGCTCTTGGCATCTGTGCCAGCAGTAATCTGAATATCCTCCTGATCCATAAACCATTTGAACTGGTCTATGTAACAGATGTACTGGTTCTCAGGAAAATCAACAAATGAGCCTTGTCCGTTTGATTTAAACTCGCCCCAGCGTTCTTTAAAATTGATATGAGCATTTACATTTTTGGTAGAAAATGCAAGTGAAGATGCATCCGATCCTTTCAACTTAAAATTAGAAGTATCTGCCCGGAAATCTTCAAATTGGTAAACAAACTTTTCAGACTCCAATTCTGATTGCACAAACTCCATTTTGCCATTACCTGAAAGTCCTTTAGGCGTAAGGTCAAGACTGCCATGCAATACGCTTTGCGCGTCATACATATTTAATGGTGTGTTTATTTTGCTTGCATAAAAATGCTCTGCTTTGGGTTCCCAGTGTATAGCTACATCTTTGCCATTTGCTTCGGGATACTGAACACCGCTTGCCTGCGGTTTCAGTACGAAATCCTGTGCCACCGCATTAGTTGAATCGGGATAAAAAATAAACTCATTTGATGTTGATGTTGAAGTAAGATAATCCAACGTACCATCACCTTTCAGACCTTGGTTGCTAAGGCTGATGGTAGCATTGTATGTTCCTTTTCCTCCATATACTTCATAGCCACCCGGAGGAGTTTCTTTAACAAAACCAAGCGAAAAATCAGGTTGCAGCTTAAGCGTTTCCTTCATGTCAGGAAAAATTCCGGCTGACATAAATTCTCCGTCAAAGGCAAGCCCTTCTTTAGTGAAGTTGTCCAGGCTGTCAACAGTAAATGGTTCTAACCTAAAATAGAAACGCTCTTTGTCGTAAGCTCCTCGTTGAATTGATTTTTTGTCGTAATAAACAAATGATTCTCGCTTACTGTTGAACACCGGATATTTCGGAAAATCTTCCAAACCTGATTTGTTGTTGGGATGATCAATAAGCACCTCGCCTTCCAGATCTTGTAACACCGTCCGCACCGGCACTAATTTTACTTTACCAAATTCATCAGGTTCTCCTTCCGGGACTTTCATCCGCAGCGAGTCAATCTTCTTCATGTCAATCTTAAACTCATCGTAATTGAAGGCAAATTCTTTTCCGAAAATATCGAACCTGCCGGAAACAACTTTTCCGTCAAAAGTAAAGTCTCTGTTCTTTTGCAGAATAACTTCCTGCTCGCGAGGGAAAATAAATACGTCTTGTGAATCGCTGAGAAAAATCTGCGCCACACCACGGATTTTCACATCAAAATTCAGCAGGTTGATTGATGCATTATCGTATTTGCTGATTACAGAATTAAACTGTATAACATCGTAATCGGTTTTGCGTGATTTTGCATTAATATAATCGTACAACCGGTCTTTAATTGTAACCACATCTGTTTCCACATTGTAAATCAAAAAACCCATTGTAGAGAGGCGCATCAGTGTTCCGCGCATTTCCGAATCTGATATTTTAAAATAACCTGAAATATCTGATGCATTCAGTGTTTTAGTTCCGCGTATTTCAGAGTATTTTTTAATTTTTATCAGCGGATTAACATCATCCAATCCCTGAATTTTTGTGTAACGGAAATCGTCCCAGAAATTAGCCGATTCAAATAAGGCCTTACTTTCAGCACCACCCGAAATCATTTTCATGCCAATTACAGGGTCGTCAATTTTCCAATAAACTCCTTCTATGTATAAATCAACTTTATGATACGTATCAAAGAATGGTGTTTTGCCCATTCCCTGCTCACTTCTGATAAGCGCGAGTTCTCTGTCTTCGATATTAAATTTCAACTCAAGTCCGGGATGAAACAATGAATCCTTGTCCCAATAAAGTGTAATGGAAGCTTTTTCAGATACAATCCGATCTTTCTTTATCACAAAATTTTTAGCTCGGGCTTTTATGAGTTTGTATTCAATTTTGGTATCCGGATTGGTCCATCTGAAAGTGAGCATAGCATCATTCTGCTTGTTTCCCGAACCGATAAACTTGGCCCCGTGCATGGAGAAACCACCTTCATAGTCTACGTTTTTCTGCAAATCTTTAATTTGAAGATTTACTAAATATGAATCAAAACGCGGATAGGTTGCATTATCTTCATCTACATTTGCTTTTACTTTATCGGTTAGTTGTCCGAATAAGGGATCTTTAAAATAATCTGAGTTATGAAAGGTAACTGAATCAATATTGTATTGCGATTTAGTAACATCAATTTTGTAATTATCAAATTCAGCATAACATTTTCCGGGTTCAAGACCGGCACGTTGCCAGGTTACTCTTCCTTGCTCACCTTTAAAGATTTCTTCTGTGGGATAATACTTGCCTTTAGTATTCAAAATAACAGAACTGTCGCCTTTAGTATGACAGGCCAATGTAAGCGCAGAAAAACTAATTACCGGGATAGAATCGAAACTGAAGACATAATTATTATTGTCTGCTGCCCAACGCACTGCACGTGATTCATACAGCGTGTTATCTTTAAATAATCCGGCACTTATTTCAAGGTATTTTGTAAAACCACCACGTGCTTCTTTCTCAATAGTTTTTTCCAACGAAAGCATCCAGGGATCAAAATTCCCTGCGGGTTGCTGATACTTCACAAAATTCATAACAGCCTGTAAATACAGATTAAAGTCAGATGCTTTTTTACGCTTTTTCAAAAGAGTTTCGCAGAAGGTATAAATGCGTTCGCGCTGAGCATCAGAAAGCGAAGGGCTTTCCCAAACAGGAGTGAATATTTTAAAAAACTCCTTGGTTTCTTTCTCGTTACTCGATTCAAGAAAAGCCTGCATCTCAGTAAGGAACTTTACTTTATCGTGTGTAAACTGCTTAGGAGTTTGTGCTGAAGCCAGTTGCGTTATAGCAAGGGTAAAAAGCGTTAACAACAGGTGTTTTAATTTCAATTGCATCATTGTGAAAATTATTTTTTTAAGAACTGTGCAGCAGTCCAGTTGTTTTTTGTTTCGAAAGAAACAAATTCCAAACCGTTTTCAAAAGCAGTGTTGGTAATTTGTTCTAAATCTTCTTTATAAAACCCGCTCAGAAATAACGTTCCGTTTTTATTTAAAACTATTGAATAGGCAGCCATATCGGCCAGCAAGACATTTCGGTTAATATTTGCAAGAATAAAATCAAACATCTTTTTACCGAGTTGCTCGGCTCCTCCCATAATGACTTCAATGTGATGCATATTATTGTTCAGCGCATTTTCTTTGGCATTTTCTACCGGCCAGGGATCAATATCAATTGCTGTTATATTTTTCGCACCTTTCATACCGGCAAGTATTGCTAATACAGCTGTGCCGCTGCCCATATCCAAAACATCTTTACCTTTTACATCCGATTTCAGCAAATAAGAAATCATAAGTGATGTGGTTTCATGGTGAGCAGTGCCAAACGACATTTTAGGTTCAATCACCAAATCATACTCAACTCCTTCCGGCTTAGGATGAAATGGTGCACGGACAGAACATTTGCCGTCAATTATAACCGGCTCAAAATTACTTTCCCATACCGCATTCCAGTTTTGGGCAGGAATAAGTTGCTGCTCATATTCAACCGTTATATTTTCAATCGTTGAAAAAACAGCTTTCACTTTTTCTTCATCAAAATAACGCTCTTGGATGTAAGCATTTACACCTTGTTCGGTTTCTTCAAAACTTTCAAAATCTATATCCGCCAGTTGGGCTGTAATAATATCAATACCCGGATCAGCAGGAATTATTTTACAGGAAAGAAGTATATAGTCCAATGGAGAAAATTGAGAAATAAACGATTTTCAAAAGTAGCTGTTTTATTTCCGTTGCGATGTTAAATTTTACTAACAAAAAATGAGCAAAAGTTTTGATTTGAGATACAAAAACACTGATATGATTTGCTTATTACAAAAATTGTAATAATTTAAAGCCGCCTAATCTTTTGTATTAATCCATTTAACCCAAAAACCATGGCTACTGCACAACATGATAACAACATACATTTAGAACATTGGCTAAGTCTGAATTATTCTGCAGAACAGGTTGCAAGTGAGTTGAAGACCAAAAATCTGGATGATGCATCAATTGAATACTATATAAAAGAGTATAAAAAACAGCGAAGTACCAAACAACAATTTAACGGTTTTATATGTTTGGGTGTTGGTGCCTTTCTTGGATTTATAAGCTGCGTGCTTTCTATTCTGAATCCTTTTCCCGAATTTTATTATTCGATTTTATTCGGGTTCACCGGATTAGCCATTTGTGTTATTATGGCAGGATTGTATTTTATTTTTGAGGGGTAATTATACCGCCATTACAATTGCCACAAACTCCTCAGCCTTCAGCGAAGCAGTTCCTATCAATCCGCCATCAATATCAGATTGCGAAAAAATCTCCTTGGCATTTTTTGCATTGCAGCTTCCGCCATAAAGAATTGAAATATCATCCGCTACTTCTTTCCCGAACTTAGCTGAAACAAGACTGCGAATAAAAGCGTGCATTTCCTGAGCCTGTTGGGGACTTGCATTTTGTCCGGTACCTATTGCCCAAACAGGTTCATAAGCAATAACAACGTGTGTTATATCAACAGGATTTATTTTCAACAATGAATTTTCAAGTTGTGTCTTTACAGCATCAAGATGTTTGCCGCTGTTCCGCTGCTCAAGCGTTTCACCAAAACACATAATCGGACGAAGGCCTACATCCAATGCCGATTCGGCTTTGGCAAGCACTAAGGCATCGGTTTCGTTGAAGTATTGTCTGCGTTCTGAATGGCCTACTATTACATATTTAACACCAAGGTCAAACAACATATCCGAAGAAACCTCGCCTGTAAATGCACCTGATTTCTCCTGATGGCAATCCTGCGCACCAAGATGTATAACACCTTCTTTATTAATCAACTCGCATATAGGATGCAACGAAGTAAAAGGCGGTGCAACAATAACCTTTACATGATCCGCAGGATTTTCTTTCAGCAAATCAATGATGCGGAATGTAAGCGCCAAACCTTCCTGCAGCGTATTATTCATTTTCCAGTTTCCGGCAACTATTTTTTTTCTCATGATTATGTTTTTTTTAATAAACCTTCACTCTTGGATCAATCAGCGCATAAATAAAATCAACAGCTATGCTCACCGCAACAAATATAACCGAAACTAATAACACCGAACCCATAACCACAGGTAAATCATATTTATTCAAGGCATCAAGCATAACAACACCCAAACCTTTCCAACCGAAAATAATCTCTACGAAAACTGCACCAGCCATCAGTGAAGCAAACCAACCTGAAATTGCAGTAACCACAGGATTTAGCGCATTTACCAACGCATGCTTAAAGAGGATATTATAAAAGTGTAATCCTTTTGCCCGAGCAGTTCGGATATAATCCATGGAAAGCACTTCCAACATAGAACTGCGTGTAAGCTGCATCACAATTGCAAGAGGACGAATGCCGAGAGTAAAAGCAGGAAGAATTAAGTTTTTCCATGCAATGGTGCGCCCTTCAAATTCATCAATCTCATAAAGGCTTCCGGTAACAGGTAAACCTGTTATATCTCCCAATAGATAAGCGAATATCCAAACTACTAAAATCGCTGCTACAAAAGATGGTAAAGACATCCCGAAAATGCTCAACACTGTGCTAATTCTATCGGCATATGTATTCTTATTTACAGCAGCATAAACTCCCAGAAAAATTCCAAGTATGGTTGCAATCAGCATTGAGACTATTGCCAGAATGGTTGTACCCGGCAGAGCTTCCAATAAAATTGAACTCACATTACGCTGACTTTGATACGAACGCCTTAGATATGGTGCTTTTAATACAACAGCCTTTGATGAAACAGAAAAAAGTGTGACATAATTCTCGTATTTCGTTTCATCTAAAAACAGAAAATGTGCTTCATCTTTTGTGTCGTGAAATGAAAGCGGTGAAACATCATTCAGAAATTTCAGATATTGCTGAAACATCGGTTTGTCGCGACCTAAATCTTTGTTAATTGCTTCAACTGATTCCTTGTCAGCACGCTGTCCAAGCATCATCCGTGCCGGGTCGCCCGGAAGAACACTGAACAGCAAGAACACCACCGTAATAATGCCGAGGATAACCAGCAGGCTGTATAAAATTCTTCCGGTGAGGTAGTTCAGCAAGAGTAGTTATTTTAAAAGCTTTTCTTTCACTTTTTCATATTCCGGAAAATCATTGTGATGCCATTGCCCAAGCACCACACCATCTTTCAGCAACACCAATCCCGGATTAGAACGAATAATGGTTTTCAGAACCACCTGATCACAAACCCAGAAATCATAAGCCGGTTTGTTTTCAGCAACAAAATCTTCCTGCGTTTTACCGATAGATGCTGTTAATCCGTTAAAGTTAAATCCATCTTTCTTCGCTTTTTCGGCAAAAACATTTATCTCAGATTGCTTGTCTTTACAAGCTTTAGCCAAATCATAGTAAATCAGCAAAAATTGGTAGCCCTGAAAAAAATCATCGGTGTATTCATCCCCATCATTATTACTAATGCTGAAATCAGTAATTTTTGCTTCCACACCTTTTTCAAGCACCTCAATTCTTAGTGTATCGTAGTTCCATTCTGCTTCATAGTTTGGCGGAAACGCTATAAACTCCTGTTGTTTACCCGTTGCTTTATTGGTTAGCAAATAATGATATTGCACTTTATCAGGAATTCCCTGCATCTGTTCAGGAATACTTTTACCTATTGCATAAGCACGAAAATCTTTAGCCGGTAAATGCGCATAACAACGGTAAGTGAAATAGCCGGAAATAATAAGTCCAATGAGTGTTTTATACATTGCAACATTTTGCTTTGGAGCCACAAAACTCCAAACAACATACCCTCCAATCAGCACCAATCCCACAACAAACGGGAAAGCCCATTTAAGCAAACTGAATGAAAGCCATGCCAATGCTCCGATACAAAGCACAGCCATTACAATATCCAATACATCCACTTTGTTTGGCTCAATTTTATTTTTCTGAGTGAAGATGAATAGGATAAGTGTAAGCAGAATTATGTCTTTATAAAAGGATTCCCATGGCGTAAGCGGAATGGCATCACCAAAACAGCCGCAAGAGCGAACTATCTCGTATTGTGCAGATGCAAATGTTAAAGCTGTAAAGAATAGTATCAACAATAAGAGAAGCCATGCCGTCAGTTTGGGCAGATAACCTGAAATAATAGCTATACCCAAAACAATCTCCAGAATAACCATAAAGATTGCCTGTTCCAGCGAAAGGTCGTGTAGCAATTTGAAGAAACCCTCCAGTGGAGAGAAGTAAACTTTTAGTTTTTCAAACTCTTCAAAGTACTCCTGCAGCTTGTAAGAAAAACCAATCGGGTCGTTGGCTTTTACCAATCCTGAGAAGATAAAAAGTGTACCTACTAAGTAACGTGCAATTTTTGTGATGTAGTTCATGGCGTTTAATTTTTCTGCGAAATTCAGCAACAGAATTTCTGATTGCTGTTAATGCGTTGTTAAAATTTACTTCCCTGATTCGTTCAAACGTATCAGCGCAAAAATGCTGTAATTAATAATGTCGTGATAGTTAGCATCAATACCCTCTGAAACCAGGGTTTTGCCTTTATTATCTTCAATCTGTTTGATGCGAAGAAGTTTCATTAAAATTAAATCGGTAAGAGAGCTCAGTCGCATATCGCGCCATGCTTCACCGTAATCATGGTTTTTATCTTCCATTAAACTCTTAGCCTCGTATATGTATTTATTGTAAAGTTTTTCTACTTCCAACGGGTCCATCTCCGTATTTTCTGCAACACCCAGCGAAAGTTGTATCAAGCCAATCACCGAATAGTTAACCATGCCAATGTACTCCGAACGAATATCTTCGGCTACTTTCTGTGTTCCTTTTTCTTCAATACTGCGGATGCGGTTGGCTTTAATAAAAATCTGGTCGGTGATGGAACTGATGCGCAGTACACGCCATGCTGTTCCGTAATCTTTCATCTTTTTAAGGAAAAGGCTTCTGCATTGTTCTATCACCTGTTCAAACTGCCGCGAGGTATTGCTCATTATTTTAGGATATTTGCGCTGGAAATTATCTATTAAAAGGTGGCGAAAGATACAGTTTTTACAAAGAAAAAAACGCTGAATTGCAGGGGCAAACTCCTCGATTTATCAACGCCTGTGGTGATGGGAATTCTGAATCTTACACCCGATTCGTTTTACGATGGCGGTGAACTGAACACCATTGATGCAGCTATACAGAAATGCGCAAAAATGCTGAACGATGGTGCTGCAATAATTGACATAGGCGCCTATTCCAGTCGCCCGGGCGCAGAAGATATAACTGAAGAGGAAGAGATGAAACGATTGTTGCCTTACCTTAAAGAGTTAGTGAACAATTTCCCGGATACTGCTTTTTCGGTTGATACGTTCAGGGTAAATGTTGCGCATAAAGCAATTGAAAACGGAGCGGCTATTATCAATGATATTTCGGGTGGAAATGATGAACTATCTAAAACTGTAAGAGAACTTGGTGTACCTTATATATTGATGCATATAAAAGGCACACCGCAAACGATGCAACAGAATTTGCAGGAAGGAAAAATACTGAAGGAAGTAATGTATTACTTCTCCGAAAGGCTAAACAAACTTCACCGCCTCGGAGTAAATGATATTATTATTGACCCTGGCTTTGGTTTCGGGAAAACACTGGAGCAGAATTATGAACTGCTAAGAGATTTTGAGCAGTTTAGGATATTTGACAAACCAGTTTTAGCAGGTGTTTCGCGAAAATCAATGATTAATAAAGTTTTGGGGACAAAGCCTGAAACTGCCTTGAACGGAACTACTGTTCTGAACACCTTACTATTAGAAAAAGGTGCAGCTATTCTGCGGGTGCATGATGTAAAAGAAGCGATAGAAGCTGTGAAATTAGTTCAGCAACTTAATTCTGCGCAACTTTAAAGTACTTATCCACCTTTTCGTTTCGCTTGCGGGCTAAACTGGCAAAGTTCAGTATGTTCAGCAATGTTTTCTCATTAGGTAAAAACTCCATAGCATCAATCAGCGATTGCAGTTCGCGGGTCATTTCATATTCTTCACTGAACCAGATTTCTTTTTCCAAAGATTTGTTCAGCGCAATCGCCTCTGTGCTTGTTTTATCGGGATGTGCATAAACAAGCTCCGTCAATTCTTCAAACGTCAACATTTTCATTCTTTTATTAAAGGATTACAAGACTTTAACGCCAGATTTTTCATTTTGTTGTTCTGCGGCTGAAATTTCTGTGGAATACTACTTTTGTCGCCCGAACTGATTATGCCGCTCTACCCCCGCTATTTTTTAAAACTTGCTTACAAAGGCACCAACTTTCATGGCTGGCAGGTGCAGGCTAATGCGCATTCGGTGCAGGCAGAACTGATTTCTGTTTTATCAAAAGTATTGCGCGAAGAGATTTATGTTTACGGAGCAGGGCGCACCGACACAGGGGTTCATGCTGCCGAAATGTATGCTCATTTTGATTGCAGCAGGGATTTAATTCCGGGTAAAAAAGATTTAATTTATCACATCAACTGCACGCTTAATAAAGATGTTGCTGTGCTGGACATTATTCGTGTGCGCGACAATGCCCATGCACGTTTTGATGCCATTGCCCGCACTTACAAATATCAGATAACCCATACTCCTAACCCGTTTTTACGCGACTATGCCTGGTTTATTTATGGCGATTTAGATATTGACAAAATGAACAAAGGAGCAGCATCATTGTTGGGTAAAAAGGATTTTAAAAGTTTCACAAAAGGCAATACCCAAGTTGATAACTATATCTGTGATGTGCAGTTTGCAGAATGGAAACAAGAAGGCGATATACTTGTGTTTACCATAAGAGCCAACCGCTTTTTGCGCAACATGGTACGCGCCATAGTAGGCACATTGGTAGGTGTAGGTAAAAACAAAATAACCTTTGAGCAACTTGATAAAATTGTGGAAGGACAAGACCGGGCAATGGCAGGCTTTTCAGTACCGGCTCAGGGCTTGTCATTAGTAAAGATTGAATATAAGGATGATGTATTTATATGAGTAAAGTTACAGGCAACGCAGTAGATTTTCCGGTTCTGAGCAGGGTATTTGAGTTTGTAAAACCTTACAAAAAAACGTTTGCCATTACGCTGTTCCTCACCATTGCGCTGGCATTTCTTTCACCTTTACGCCCATGGTTAATTCAATATACGTTTGACCATCACATTGCCAATGGTGATGCGCAAAGCCTGCTCTACATGACTTTATTGATGGTGATTTTGCTCTTTGCAGAAGCCATCCTCAACTTCTATTACATCTATTTAGCCAATTGGTTGGGCCAGGTGGTTATCCGTGACATGCGCGTAAAACTCTATGCACATATTAATCAATTCCGCTTAAAGTATTTTGACCACACTCCTATTGGAACCTTAGTTACCCGCGTTATCTCGGATATGGAAACCATTGCCGATATTTTTTCGGAAGGTTTGCTGGTTATTATTGGTGATGTGCTTAAATTGATTGTGGTGATTGGTGTAATGTTTTGGGTGGATTACCGTTTGGCTTTAATAAGCCTCTCCACTATTCCGGTTCTGCTGTTCAGCACCTGGTTATTTAAAAACGGAATCAAATCATCGTTTCAGGAGGTGCGTAACGAGGTGGCTAAACTCAATGCCTTTTTGCAGGAACACATCACCGGTATGAATGTGGTTCAGATATTCAACCGCGAGGATGAAGAATTGGAGCGCTTTAAAAAGATAAACGCCCGCCACCGCGATGCCAACATCCGCTCTATATGGTATTATTCGGTGTTTCTTCCCGTGGTAGAGGTTTTGTCTGCTGTTTCCATCGGGCTGTTGGTTTGGTGGGGTTCTAAAGGTGTTATTCGCGACCAAGTAACTTTAGGAAACCTTGTTGCTTTTATTCTTTACATCCACATGCTTTTCCGTCCTATACGAGAGCTTGCCGACAGGTTTAACACCCTGCAAATGGGCATGGTAAGCAGTGAGCGTGTTTTCAAGGTAATGGATACCATTTCGGTAATTGACAACAAGGGAACACAAAAAATGGACACCTTAAAAGGTGAAATTAAATTCGAGAACGTTTGGTTTGCCTACAATGAGGAGGACTGGGTTTTAAAAGGCGTTTCGTTTACGGTAAAACCGGGCGAAACAATGGCGTTGGTGGGCGCAACGGGTTCAGGAAAATCGAGTATCATCAGTTTGCTCAGCCGCTTTTACGAATATAACAAAGGCAAAATTACCATTGACGGCATTGATATCCGCGATTATGAACTGAACGAATTGCGAAAAAACATAGCCGTGGTATTACAGGATGTGTTCCTCTTTTCAGACACCATTGCCAACAATATTTCCATGAAGAATGAGGCGGTTACCAAGGAACAAATCCGTGAGGCAGCAATAGCGGTTGGTGCAGATGCATTCATTTCTTCGCTTCCCGGAAATTATGATTACAATGTAATGGAGCGTGGAGCCATGTTAAGCGTTGGTCAGCGCCAGCTAATCTCTTTTATTCGTGCCTATATTTATAACCCTAAAATACTGGTGCTGGACGAAGCCACATCCTCTATTGACACCGAATCGGAGTTCCTCATTCAGCAGGCAATGAACAAACTCACCGAAAATCGTACTTCCATCGTTATTGCCCATCGCCTTGCAACGGTTCAAAAAGCCGATAAGATTATTGTGCTCGACAAAGGCGAAATCCTTGAAATGGGTACCCACCAGCAACTTCTGAAAAACAACGGGCACTACAAAACCCTGTTTGAGTTGCAGTTTAAGAATAACAAGGAAGGAAGTTTGGTATAAATTCCTGATTCACGCTCCGGTTGCACTAGTGCAAATTCAATATGAATGAGTATGGGTATGCTTGCATCAGCACAACCAAATTTTGCATATACTCTTATCTGATTTGAATACGTTCAAATTCAATTTGCACTAACAGCAGGTTAACCTGTTTCAAACAGGTTAACCTGCTGTTAGTGCAAATCAATCATGAAGCAGTGAAAATTCAATCTGAACTAATTCATATGAAGGCTACCGTAGTGCAGCTATTGGCTGCACTACTGCAAATTGGAGATAAAAATAATTATTGATCTCCGGTATACATAATTTTTAGCGTAAACGGTCAGCAGAACGCACCAGTTCTTCATCCTGCTTAATAGCGCGGTTAGCAAGAATAACCAATACCAAAGCTGCCAAAGGAGCCACCATCATCGGGCGGATTTCGGAGGTATGACCTGAAAGTTCGGGCAGCGATTTTGCATTTTCGGCAAAGTAAAAAATGGCAACAATTAAACCCGTAATCAGCAAGGTGGCAATTTTGCAAAGCAGCATCTGGTTCTTACGGTTTTTATAGAGAAAAATGATGGCGACCAACAAAAAAACACTGAACACATTCAATGCAATAGTCGCAAAATAATCAGGATTGATTTGTCCCAATCCATAGATATAAAACAGCAACTGCTCCTCCCCTTTTTCAAATGAATAAACAGGAAAAATAAAAAGTTGCAACAGCAGCAGTACTGCAAGAGCAAGAAAAGCGGTTTGTTTACGTTGAATCATGACTTGGATTATTTGTTCGCAAACTTAGCCAAAGAACCGTTCAACACAAAAATGACAAAAACATCTGCATTACCCAACAGTTTTAATACATTTGCTTTTCCAAAAAATCTGATGCGCCCAACCCTTATTTTATTTCTATTTATTCTTATCAGTAAAAGCAATGCACAAACTGTTCTGTTCAACAACGGAACGGTGGCACGCATGAACCCGGGATGCATTGTATTCATAAACGATGGCGATGTAAAAAACAACACCGGTATTATAAAAAATGCAGGCCTATTTACTATTGAAAACGATTTTATAAATAACGATACTGCAACAGGCGGAAATGCCGCAGGGCTTTACAAAGTGCAGGGAGATTTCATTAATAATGATGCGTTTATTGCCGACCAGAGCAAAGTATTGCTTTATGGCGACAACCAACAAATAACAGGCTCTTCTGTTACTACATTTTACGACCTTACACTTACCGGAAGCGGAATAAAATCACAAACCATTGATGCCCGGGTTACCAACACCCTTGACCTCGGCAGCCTTGAACTGGCTACAGGAAATAATTTTATGCATATTGACAACCAATCTGCAAATGCAATTCAGAACAGCGGAGGTTTTGTAAGCAGCACCGGAAACGGTCGTTTAGCATGGGCTACCAACCTTAGCAGTCAATATGTTTATCCTGTTGGTTCAAGTTTGGGAACACCCCGCATACGACCTGTAAGAATAACACCTGCTCAGGCTGCTCCAAACGTTTATTCAGTTCGCTTTGCAAACACCGACCCATCAAACGAAGGGTATGACCGCTCCATAAAAGCCCAGAATGTTTGCGGCATAAACGATGAATTTTATCATCTGATTGACCACACCTCAGGAAACACTGCAGCATCTGTTGCTGTCTATTACAATCAAATTCTTGACGGAAGCTGGTCGGGAATTGGTCACTGGCAAAATATTCCTCAATGGGAAAACACCTCAACCGCTACCACAGGAACCAGCGGGGGCTACGACCTGCTTAGCATCAGCAATTGGAGCAATTATGCCTACCCTGCATTTGCACTCATCAACTTCGGGCAAACCGCTACCGCCTCATCACAGGGAAATACATTTACAGCAAACCCGCCCGGAACTGCTTATCAATGGTATTTTAACGGAAATCCGATTGCCGGGGCAACCAGCCAAACCTATACCGCTACAGAAAGCGGAAACTACTATGTGGTTATAACCTATGGAAACGGCTGCACCGGCCAATCAAATATTCTGGAACATACCTATATTTCTGTACAGGAGATTGAAGGGCTTACTAATTTTGGTATTTACCCTAATCCGGGAAGCGAAGCCGTATTCGTGCAAGCTGACTTTGCCACACCAACCGATATTTCCATTCAATTCACCAATGTGTTAGGTCAGCAATTAGTTGCTGCTACAGTATTGAAACACACAACAACACTTCAACACAAAATAGACGTTAGCCAATTTGCCAACGGAATATATTTCATAACTCTGCTTTCCGAAAAAGGACGGGCATCCATCCCATTTATTAATAACTAATTTTTCTGCATGAAAAAACTACATATCCTTTGTATTTCTAA
>JBFWYU010000060.1:0-18290 GCA_050186075.1 Bacteroidia bacterium | reverse complement strand
GCCGGTACAGCGTTATCTATTAAGTTGCTTACCAGCGTACCAACTGCACCCACAGGAGCAGAGGCATCTTCATTTATCGGGTTTAAAGCGGGTGATTTAGTAGGGTCGAGTATGGGTGCATTGTTTACAGGGGCGGGGTTTACCGTTACACTAACCACATCGGTAGCTACAGAAAATGCAGTAGTGCCGCCATTTGATGTTGTTGATGCTATTGCACCATTTGTGCCGCTGGTTTGGTCCCAGGCACGGAAGGTAATTCCTGTACTAACTATTCCGGTAAAACCTGTATTCGGTTGAAAATATATCCTGGTACTGCCGTTATCGGCCAGTAATCTTGCATTTGAAGAGGATACAGAGCCCAGCAGAAACCATGTACTACCATTGTTGATTGAATAATACCATGATCCGTTTGTAATATCGGCTGCTGTAATGGCTATTCCCTTCAGTGCCGGACCTTCACCTTCATTATCATCCTGATCAAAAACACCTCCCGTAAACGTGCCCACCGGCATACCTGCAGCGCCTGCAGGTGCTCCCGAGCCAGCCAGGGTACTAAAGCCTAATGCCGGAATATTATCAAGCACAGGTGCATCGTTAATACCAATTAAGGCTGAGGCATTTAGTTGTGCAAGACAGAGAAAAAGAACAATGGTAAAGGTTCTTATAGCTGAGATAAAAAGGGTAGCCGGTTTCATAAAAGGAGGGTGTTAGTTTTTTTGAGGCGTGACAAAAGTAAAAATATTCACATATTACACTCAATTATACCTGCAAACCTTGAAGGTTTTATGGGAAGGCAACAGCAAAAAAAAAGCCCACCCGTTTTATCAACGAATGGGCTTTTTTTGTGGGCAGTTTTACTTCCATCTGCTGTGTAGCCCTCTGCTTCCTCAAAAACTTTATTCCGCTTCCCTTCTCCTATTTCAAGGAGAAGGTGCCCGAAGGGCGGATGAGGTTTCCAAGGAGAGGATAAGAGGTGAGGTTTACTCTACCACCTTTTTACTTGCCATCTCGCTCAGGATGCTTACCCCTGCGGTGTTGGCAGCCCAGAAATAAACATAATAGGTTACACCTACCTGCAGATTTTTAAAGCTTTTTTTGCGCCCTTTGTTAAGGTCAAGAATGTATTGTATTCCCGATGCTGCTGAAGATGGAGTAACTGTTCCATCATCTTCCACCACTATTTGTCCGCCATCGCTGATGGTGATATTTTCGGGCAATTCATGATTAGCTATCAGCACAGCACCGTTAAACATAACACCATCTGCCGGTGTGCAGTCGGCAATAAGCTCACGGCTGCTGCCACGCTCCAGCGTAACACCTACGGGCTGCGCAGGCGGGTTGGCATTGTTGGCATTTCCCTTGGTGGGTTCAAATCCACCTTCCAGAATAATAATAGCATCGCCATCGGCTACCGTGTTTACATACGCACTCAGCGTATCCAGCGCGGCTATCAGCGCTGCCCGCGAAGCCAGCATATCGCCTTTTGAAATGGTGCGCTTGGTATAGCGGTCGTATTTATCATCAAAATCGATTTTTAAAGCCAGCAGCGTGGCTGCGGGAAGGGGCGGTGTCAGAAATATTGCTGTATTTACATACAGTGTATTCAACACATTGTTAGCAAAGCCTGCAAGCAGACTTTTTTTAATGCTTCTGTAATTTACTTTGCAACGGATTTTCATTTTGTTTAGTTTTTTAAGGTTAATAAATGATTGAATAGATTGATTAAACAGATTGAATAATGTCTCCAACAGATGGATACATGTCTTCAACAGATTGAATGATTTCTTCAACAAATTGAATCATGTCTTCAACGGATGGAGTGATTTCTTCAACAGATTGATAAATGTCTCCAGCGGATTGAATGATTTCTTCAACAGATTGATAAATGTCTTCAACAGATGGAATGATTTCTTCAACAGATTGATAAATTTCTTCAAGGGATTGAATGATATCTTCAACAGATTGATAAATGTCACCAACGGATGGAGTGATTTCTTCAACAGATTGATAAATGACTCCAGCGGATTGAAAGATGTCTTCAACAGATTGAAAGATGTCTCCAACAGATGAAGTGATTACTTCGGTAATCGGATAAAGCGACTTAACGCTTAAGTGAATTTGTTTTTGTGGACCAGTATGTCAAAGAACTGCTGCAATAGTAGAGCAACAGGCCTTTTACAGGGGTAATAACTTTGTGCAGGCTTTAATTAACAGGGTGAACAACCGTTTTCACTAAGGGAAGGGTAAAACACTAAACCTCTATAGCTTAGTGGGGCAGCTTATAATTCCTGTAGGCATCATCAAAGGCCTCTTTGTTTTCGCGGCTCAGGTAAATACATTTTTTGGGCAGCAGGCACAGCTTTATAAGGCCGTCAGCACCCCTGAAACGGATGGTGCGCAGGTTAATAATGTGCTTGCGGTGTACCCGCATAAAACCGATAAGGGTGGGCATTTCGCTTACTTTTTTAAGCGTGCGGCAAACGGTTATAACCTCTACAATGCCCTGCAGCCACGAGCGTACTACATAAAAATGCACATACACATCATCGGCCTCTGCCAGCAAAATATCAAAAATGCATACCAGCTCATTACCATCTTTGCCCGGAAGCTCAATCAATATACCCTGCTGAATAACGGCAAGATTGGTGCCGCAGCTGGGGCAGCCCTGTATATAGCGCAGGCCCTGATGCTCAGGATGAGGGATATGGTGTTCAGGTTGCTGCATACATCCGTAATGGCCGGCTTACACCGGCTTTAAAAAAAACAGAAAATCAGTCTATATATAGGAGCGTAAAAAACAGGCTAAGCTGCGTATCTGAACACAATACCTTTATACAAAAATAGTAAAATTATTTAAACCACCAAAAAAGGTTTTAAACACCGGGTAGAGATTTGGATGTATAAATTAAATTTATTTATATTTACCAAGGCTGATGATTGTCAGGCTTATCTGACCAAAATGGAGAGATAAGGATGGTTATGGAAGGGGGATATACAAGTTATAGCCAATTTTTAGGACGACACAACAATACGAATGGACTCAACAGAAAAAGGAAACATAGGAGAAGAATTTGTAAACGAAATTGCTTATAGCTCTTTTCTTGATTATTGGTGTTATCCAAGTCCAGAAGATGAATACGGAGATAAAAAAGAAATTTGCGATTTGCTAATTTTATTTGGTGATAGTTTGATAATAATCTCTGTAAAAAATCATGAGTTCAAGGACTTTTATTCGAGATATTTTAGACGAACTATCGACAAAGCTGTAAAACAAATTTATGGTGCTGAAAGAAAGCTTTTAAACAGTGAAAGAGACATTTTTATAAAACATCCCAAACGTGAAATTGAGAGATTTCCGAAAGAAAAAGTTGCAAATATTCATCGAGTAATAATTAATCTCGGAGAAGGGGTTCGGTTTTATCCTTTCAACAAAGCAACTAAAGATGACAAATTCATTACGCTTTTAGATAAAGAAGCTTTTCAGACAATAGTGCGTGAACTAGACACAATACCTGATTTTATAGATTATTTAAGAAAAAGAGAAATATTATTTGCGGACAAAACAGCCACTATACTACCAGGAGACGAAAATGACTTTCCTTTAGACACAGCAAAACAGTTTTTTGAATACGCAGAACAGAATTTCAATCCTAATGAAAAAAAAAGTATACTGGTTTCTGGAACCGAACACGACATTTTAGCAAGTTACTTAATGAACGAACGTTCTTTTCCAGAGTACATTCAATCAAAAGAATATAACGGAATGTTTGTTCAACTTGACGGCAATTGGACAGACTACAATCAAAGAAATCAGGTAAAAGCCAAAAGAGATTTAGACAAAAACAGCTACTTTCTTGATGAGCTTGTAAAAAGAGAAGTTCTTACTAATCACCATAAAAATTCAGTTGAATTAGCTACAGCTATTTTGTCATTTAATCGATTTAATCGCAGAGTTATTTCAAACAATTTTCTGCAATTCTATGACGCATATAAAGATGTAAAAGGAAATTACCTAGCAAGAAGGTACGCTGACTTTGATGGAGTTGGAATTGTATTTGCGTTTTATCCAATGGAAATGCCACAGGAAATGGTAAATACTTTACTTGGAATTGCTTTAGACAGCTTTTGTGTTTATTCAAACTATAAAAGCAAAACAATTATATTAATTGCAACAACAAATGAATACAAACAATTCAAAATGGGACTAATGAAAGACATTGCTCCTTTTCCTAAAGAACAAGAAGAACAAATCAGAAAGGACGTAGAATTGCTTGGGTGGTTTAAAAATCATCAAGAATTTATTGTAACAGAAAAAGAATACCCTGATGAAGAATAGAAAAACTGGCTATAACACTGGTTTTGCCTCAGGCATGGTGACATGCAAACTTGGAGTTTTGTGCTCAGAAACTCGCCCGAACGCAAAGCCCGAAAAAGTTGACGGTAATTCAATCAAATCAGATGGTTGTAAACTTTGAGAATTTTAGTTATTAAAGCAGCGAAAGACCATTAAAAGATGATGGAAAAAGAAAAAAAAGAAAATTACACGGATGCAACTTTTGAGGAAAGCATAAAAAGTTTAAAACCCGAAACCCAAGCCTATATGAGGCGATATTATCACATGACTGATGATGAAATAATTGATATGTTCTTGCCTATGAACTTCAATTATGAACCAAATGTTGATGATGAGTATAAATTTAAAGAGACGATACAATTGCTTAAATTTGACAGATTAGCCTATTTGTTAGAAAGTGAAGGTCTGTACACTATTACTAAAAAGGACAACTTAACTTCTTATGACCATACTTATAAAGCAAAAGAAGTAATGCGTGCAGGTGGATGGTTAAAATGGCTAAAAGACATTTCAGATGCTAAAGAAAGACAAGTTGCCTTAGAAAGAACTACAATAAAACTTAATAGAAATCAGAATATAAACATTGTGCTTACACTCTTGATTATAAGTGGGACACTATTCGTTACTTGGTTGAACTATACAGTAACAGTAAATAATCTGACAAAAACTGATTATAGAGATAGTATATATATAACTCAACAAAAAGCACTTCAAGACAAAGTAAATGAACTATCTTATAGAATAAACTCGATAATCAACGACACAACAAAAGTAAAATAGACCCCGTTGAGTGTAGGCTGTCTTTTTGTTAAGTGTAGCGAGACGCTACGCTCGCAACAACAAGGCTTTCAGCCCATTGTATCAACGCAAGACGGACGAATATTTATTAACAGGATTATGAAAGATAATATAAAAGCCAATTTAACTATTGCAGCTCTTCTGATTATTGCCGTTGCGTCTATTTATATTTTTTACAACTATACATTTATTTGGGCTTTTGCTTTTATAGTAATTCCTTTTTTAATTGCTTACTGGAGATGGGGAAATCATAAACAGAACTCATGGCTTGCTATTACATTATACGGAGCTTTATTTATTATTCCATTTTTGGGGATATTTAATAATAGAGAAGTGGAGATATGGATAGGAACTAACTTTATTGATGGATTTGAAATAACCGGTGGATATGAATATTATGCAGACAATGAAACTGGTTCTGGAGATTCAGAGTGGAGCGACAACATCCCAACTTACCCTAAAGGCTCTTTTTGGGGCAACCATAACCTTAACACTACAATTATAGCTATTGAACTTCTTTGGTTCTTTGTGGGACTTAAGACGCTTGCCACCAAAAGGGATAAAAAACTAATTGAATAGCCCCGCTGAGCGGAATGTTCTATTTTAGGCATAAAGATGGGCGGCATCTTGGCTGAGCGGTCCGCCTGAGGCGGACCGCTCAGCTATGAAATTAAATGATTAAAATACTTTACATATTCACAATAGGACTTTTGACGAGTTACTCAACGTTTGGAAAATCTGTTGAAGACAAATCTCTATTTGAGTTTAGTTTGGACACTTTGAAATTATACGACCAAAGCAGACAGAGAGAAATTCCTATTGCAATTTATAAACCAACCTCAAAAGTTTCTGGGAAGCAAAAACTTGTCATTTTCAGTCACGGCTATGGACAAAATAAAGGTGGTGATTATTTAGCGTATTCATACCTGACAGAATTTTTAGCAACAAAAGGATATTTCGTTGTAAGCATTCAACACGAACTTGCGACTGACAGTTTATTGCCATTGACAGGAAATCCACAAATCGTAAGACGACCATTTTGGGAACGAGGTGCAGACAATATCTTATTTGTTATCAACGAACTCAAAAGAACAAATCCAGATTTAGACTTTAAACACATTACCCTAGTTGGACATTCTAACGGTGGAGATATGATTGCTCTTTTCCCACAAAAATATTCGAATACAGTTGAAAAAATAATTACGTTGGATAACAGAAGAATGGCGTTGCCCAAAACAAAAAAGGTTAAAGTTTACTCGTTACGTTCAAGCGACCAACCAGCAGACGAAGGTGTTTTACCGACAGAAAAGGAAACTAGAAAGTATAAAATGAAAATAATAAAATTGGCAAATACAACCCACAATGAAATGGACGACAATGCTATTGACGAACAACGAAAGGAAATTCAAGAATATATCGTAACATTTATAAATGACTAAGAAAGAAGAACAACGAATCGCTAACACCCCAGTTGAGCGGAATGTTCTATTTTAGGCATAAAGATGGGCGGCATCTTGGCTGAGCGGTCCGCCTGAGGCGGACAATGCCTGTCGGAACATAAAGGAAATTGCATTTCCGCATTTTATATACTTTAGCACAAAAGAAATATGCAAATGTTTGATGATAATTACAAATTATCAAGTGTTAAGAGCGGCATTGTCCGCCTGAGGCGGACCGCTCAGCCGCACATGAACATTCCGCTCAGTAGGGCGATTTTCCTATTTCTAATCGGCTCATTTATAAACAGTGTTTCATTCGCACAAACCAACACTCATTTGCCTGGTATCTCAAAACTGGAATCATGGGCAAGTATGACCCAAACAAAATTTGATACCGATGTCAAAGCATTGGGGTTCAGTTTTGATGAAAAACAAATAAAAAGCAATAAAACGGACTATAAGTATAGCAGAGTGGTTGAAAGCACCGGCTTTACAGAGCATTTAACCTTTAAGCTCTGGAATAATCACTCCATTTCTATTGAATTAAATGTATCCGAAGATTTGATCTATTTTTATGAACCGGAAATTAAGGCGCATAAATATGTGTCAATAAAATGTGAAGCAAAACCGTCACCAAAAGAAACTATTTTTTGCTATCAAAACCAGAGCTATGATTTTGCTATCTATGAAACAAAATCAGATTTTGGATTTTTTTACACCGCTGTTTTTTACAGACGATAAGTGTAAAATTTCATTCACGGCATACTCCCGCAGGCGCGAGCGTCCCGCTCGTGCCGCCTGTTGCTTTGCCTCCGGCATATTCAGTAAATAAATTTCTGCTTTTAATTATCTTTGGTGCGGTGCGACAGTGAAGTGCTTTTAATTGCCCGCCTTCGCCAAGCCCTCAAACGTTACCTGCCATTTTAAAACAACCGACCATTGACACAACTTTTGCTCATAAGCACAATATTTACGCTGACTGTTTTAACCTCTTGTGGACAGACAGACAAACAGCCAACAAATGAAACTGGCAGACAAAAAACTGCTGGCCCGACACCAACAATAGAACCAATACTCGTTGACTACAAAAGCGACACTTACAAAATTTCAATAGGAGATAACTATAAAACCAGCGACAAAATTATAGACTGGCATTGGGCAGCTATGGATGACGAAGACGGTAAAATCGACTCGACAGGAAAAGACGCTTTTTTGTATTTAGGAGAACCACTCATTAATTATAATGACGGTGAGTGGCTTCCTTCATTGCACATCACGACCGACAGAAATATAATTACATCCTTTACTTGTTCAGTGCTTTTTGACTTGCAGGACAATCCAACCGCAATAGACAACTTTCTAAGACTTCTAAGCAATGACATTAAACAATTAAAAAATGACGACATCGTTAAATCACTTCAGACAAAAGGCTATTACGAAGTAATTAATACTGACCATGTAGTAACTTTTAAATTGACACAAGGCAAAAAATATGAGAACGACAGATTTGCATACACAATTACAACAAGATAGAAAAACGGCAGGTAACATGGCCTTGTTGCAAGCGGGGTTGTCATCGGAACTTCAACCTTCTTCCCGTTTTGTTACTTTCGTGCGGTGGAACAGGTCGCAACCTTTAATTCCCCGCCTTCGGCAATACCTCAAACGTTAGGGCCAATTATTATGAGAACAATCTTAATTCTTTCATTATTTTTTTTATTTCAAGGACAAAATAATCTGAAGAAATATACGAACGAAGAGTACGGCTTTTCAGTTTCTTTACCTTCAATAAAAGAGTCCCAAAAACAAAGCATAGACGCTGGATTTGCAAATATTTCTCGAATAAGAATTGTTGCGGACACACAACAAGTATCTGGCATCGTTAAATACAATGTAACTTATAGAATTATTGGCGAAATTTTTATGCCAATAGGTAAAACCGACACTTCTGCCTTTTATAAAGAAATTAAGAATGGCGTAATCCAAATGCAAGAGAGCTCCTGCGCTGGAAGCATTAAGATAATTAATAAAAATATTGAAATAAAAAACAATGCAACAGAGGTGACATACAAACTTGAATACTCCGACTTGCCTTTAGTAGAAGTAAGAAAATTAATAATTAAAAAAAATAAATCATTTTGCATTTCTTACCTAACTAGACCAGAGTATTTTAATGAAAAAGAAAAAAACGACTTTATAACATCTTTTCAAACAGAATAAAATAACTGGCCCCGCTGAGCCGAATGTTCCATTTTAGGTGTTATGCAAAGCGGCATCATAGCTGAGTGGTCCGCCTGAGGCGGACTGCTCAGCCGCACAACATTCCGCTTAATAGAGTAAAAAATGAACAGACACAACTACATAATGACAGTATTAATGTTGACAATTTGCATTGGCTTAACGGCTTGCTCAAATCATACGGACAACAAACCACAGGCAGACAAACTCATTGCCGACAGTTTGACTGTGCAGAAAAATGAGCTGACAAAAATTTATACCCAAGCCATTGCTGAGTTTATAAAAGCAGCTTACAAAAAGGACAAGATCACTTTTGACACCTTATATTTTGGAAAACATATTTACGGGCAGCCTGATGACTTTCCTGATATAGAACTGCCGGAAACAATTGAGAAAACTCAAATACGACTTGTTAGCCCCGAAGTTGGACAAAAAATACAGGCAGAAAGAAAATCGCTGGTTTATGTGAATATGATGGGATGGGTTGACAAAGAAAAAGCAGAGTTTGTATTAGTAGTTTTCGCAAACGGTGCAGAACATCAGTATGATTACTTTATTAATTTCAACTACAACACTTCATCAGACAGATTTGAGTTGAACAAAATAGAGTTTGAAAATTATTTACACCTAAACGGACAGAAACCTAAGCGCATAACAATCTATCAAGACGGCAACTATGTTGATGACAAATAATCAGTAGAAGCTATCGGGAGCCCGCCATCGCACCCCCCGAAACGTTAGCGACAACTCTGCCGGGACACCTTAAATATTGAATAATCAAACAATGAAGAAGAACGTGATTTTATTTTTAACATTACTTACATTATTCACTTCGTGTAACGGACAAAAGACTATCGGAAAATCTGTAAATGAACTTGGCAAACATTTATGGTACGTTTTTCAAGACACAAAAAACAACTATTGGTTTGGTAGTAATGGCGAAGGTGTGTATCGTTATGACGGAAAAATCATCGTTAATTTCACAACAAAAGATGGACTTGCAAACGACACAATAAGACAAATTCAGGAAGACAAATTTGGAAACATATTTATTTCAACTTTCAGTGGTATCAGCAAGTTTGATGGAAACACATTTACTACTTTGCAACCAATCAAAAGCAAAGAGTGGAAATTAGAACCCAATGATTTGTGGTTCTATATATTGGGTAAAAAGAATGAGGGTGCTTATCGCTATGATGGAAAAAAACTATATGATTTGGAGTTTCCCAAACACTATCTTCACGATGAAATTTATCCACGTGTTGTCAATTCGTTTTTTAGTCCATACGAAGTATATTCCATTTATAAAGACAGAAAAGGTGCAATATGGTTTGGCACTTCCGTTTTTGGAGCTTGCCGTTTTGATGGAGAAACAGTAAAATGGATGTATGAAGACGATTTGACCTATGTACCTGATGGCGGCACTTTTGGTATTCGTTCCATTTTTGAAGATAAAGAAGGTAGTTTTTGGCTTTGTAACACCTTGCACAAGTATATTTTCGACTTTGAAAAAACTAAAAATAGTGACCGACTCCAATATCAGAAAACAGAAGGAATTGGAAACAAACAACTATTTGGTGGCGATGAGTATATTTATTATTCCTACATTTTAGAAGATAATGACGGTAATATTTGGTTGACAACTTGGGACAAAGGCGTATATAAATATGATGGCAAGAACATTACAAATTATGCAGTTAAAGACGGCACAACAGACGTTAATTTAGTTTCAATGTATAAGGACAATCAAGGCGATTTATGGCTTGGGACACCTGAAAACGGAGCGTTTAAATTCAACGGGACAACATTTGAAAGATTTAAGAAATGACAATAGAAAGAAGAGCAGCCATTAACAGCACCTGCCCCCAAAGGCGGGGTGTAGTGCTTCGCAGTCCGCCTCAGGCGGATGAACATTTCTGCTGAAAAGCCAGCCCATCGCAAATCTGCAAAACGTTAGTTGCAATAGTAGGACGTCACTGCAACCATAAACCGAACAATTAAAAATCAAATAACACGTTAGACTAATTAGTACAAGCAAATAATAACAATGCAATTGGTGAGATTTATTTTATTGACGATTATAATTTTTGCCGGTATGCAAGACAGTATTGCTTGCAGCGGATATAAAATAACCATTGGCAACAGAACTTTTTTTGGAAGTAACCACGATGCCTGGTTTACAACACCTCATATCTGGTTTGAAAACGCAACTAAGGGTAAATACGGTGCAGCATTTACAGGAGCACGATTTGACGGAAAAAACGGATATGCACCGCAATCAGGAATGAATGAAATGGGTCTGGCATTTGAAAGACTTGTTGCATACCACCCCAAACAAGAAAGCTTTGCAAACAGAAAAACGATAGCTAACCCTACCAACTATTTAAAAGACATTTTACACACCTGCAAAACAGTAGAAGAAGTTCAGGAATATATCAGCAAATACGACCACAGCTATTTTATAGAAGATGTTTTTATTTACGTTGACAAATCAGGCAACTATTTAATTGCAGAGCCATACCAATTGACAATTGGTAATGAACCAACATACGTCATAGCAAATTTTTGCCCTTCCATAACTCCAGAACAAAATGCTAATAAACTTGACA
This sequence comes from Bacteroidia bacterium, assembly GCA_050186075.1. Lineage (GTDB taxonomy): Bacteria > Bacteroidota > Bacteroidia > SXHM01 > SXHM01 > SXHM01. The sequence continues at coordinate 6,852 of JBFWYU010000060.1, read as the reverse complement.
GATACAGAAACGGTGCAGCATTTCTGAAGAACGGCATTGACACTACGTTAGCGTTCTGCACCGCCTTGTCAGATACAATGCACGTTTGCAGAAAAAAAATCGGAGATGGAACTTTACTTTCTTCTATATGGGACTTAAATAGAGGAACGGTGAACTTGTATTTTTATCACGACTATAAATCAACCGTTCAATTCAACCTGAGCGAAGAGTTAAAAAAGGGCGACCATATTATTGCAATAGAAACACTATTTCCATACAACCCTGAATTTGAAAAATTACGCAATTACAAAACCCCGAAAGACAGTATTTTAATAGGAGTATTTATACTTGCTTCTGCCGGATTTTTTTTACTGACTTCCATATTTTTTCTAATTCAGTATTTCAGAAGAAGGGAGGGTAAAAAGTATTCTTATGTTCAACTATTGCTGTTTCCGATTGGTCTGACTTTGTTCTGTTATATGTATGTGTTAAGCGGCCCTGTTAACGTTTTCTACTTTTCTGCACCCTATAAAGACCCTGCAAATGTTTTTATAAGTTTAACCTCCTATATTCCATTTCTGCTGCTACTGCTTATACTGCCTTTTTCTATAATTAATTACAGACTGATAAAAGAGAAAAGCTGGAGTTTACTTGCCAGGTGGCTATTTACCTTAAACAATCTTATTTACAGTATACTAATCGGACTGTTTGTGTATTGGAGATTTTATGACATTTTCAACTAACAGACAGAATGGAAAGAAAAACGGCAACTAACAGCACATTTGAAATAGGCGGGGTTTCGGTCCGCCTTAGGCAGACTGCCCGGCAGAATTAAAATAAATAGTATGAAACTACGTGCAACAATTTTAATTCTGCTAACACTGCCAATTACACCATTTGCACAGACCTATCAGATGCCTGCCGAGAGCCTGCCGCATGAAGGAACCCGGCTACAGTGGCCTCATCAATATGAATACGGTTTAACATATCGCAACAGGTTAGACGCCACCTGGGTTGCTATGACGGGTGCTTTGGTTGGTAGTGAAAAGGTTCACATCATAGCTTACAACACAACCGAACAAACACGAATTACTAACTTGCTTACAGCTGCGAATGTAAGTTTGACTGCTATTGATTTCAGGTTGTTTCAAACAAATGATGTTTGGGTAAGGGACAACGGACCAATTTTCGTAAGAGATACAGGAGGAAATCTAAACATTGAAGATTGGGGCTTTAACGGTTGGGGAGGCGATTACAATTATAATCTTTGTAATCCAATACCAACAAGCGTAGGAACAGCACTAAGTGTTCCTGTAGTTAATTTAAATTCAATTATGTTCGTTGAAGGTGGTTCATATGAATTAGACGGAAACGGGGTGTTATTGGCTACAAAAAGCTCCATATTAACACAGACAAATTCGGGCGGTGCCTTAGCAATCAGAAACCCCGGAATGACACAAACACAAGCAGAAACTATTTTTACACAATACATCGGTGCCACCAAATTTATCTGGTTAGATGGTTTTTTAGGCCCGGATGATATTACTGATGCTCACATTGATGGCTTTGCCAAGTTTGCTGACGACAGCACATTGGTAACAATGAATAATGCCGACTTACTTTATTGGGGACTATCATCAAATGATATTGCAACTCTTTATGCAGCAAGTAATGTCAGTAATGTTGCTTACAATAAGGTGTATGTTCCCCTTACCCAAAATAATGTGGTAACAACTTATGGAAATAATTTAGGCTACAAAGGTTCGTATTGCAATTACTACATTGCTAACAATGTGGTATTGGTGCCAAACTACAACGACCCCAATGATGCGGTTGCCAATGCTATCATTCAGGCGCTGCATCCGGGAAGAACAGTTGTCGGAATTGATTGTCGGAATTTATACGAAAATGGCGGCATGGTTCATTGCGTTACGCAACAACAACCGGTTGCTTCAGCAGGCACAGGTATTAATGACCACTTAAAAGACGAAATAAAAATAGGACAAAACTTTCCCAATCCCTTCAACCAAACTACTACAATTAACTTATCGCTTTTCACAACTGCCAATGTTCAAATAATCATTTACAATTCATCAGGCCAAATTATTTCCAAACCTTTTAACTCAAATTATCCGACAGGCAATCATTCATTGACAATCAGTGCTGACGACCTGCAAAATGGCATTTATACTTATATGGTAACAATTGACAATCGAAATTCAATTAGTGGACGAATGGTAGTTGCGAAATAATATGATAACCGAAGAGGGCACTGCAGGTAACAGCACATTTGCATGCAGGCGCGAGCGTGCTGCCTGTTGCTATACCTCCGGCATATTCAGTAAATAAATTTTTGCTTTTTATTATCTTTGGTGCGGTGCACCCGCAGCGTAAATAGTACCTCCCGATTATTATTTTTGCTACTATTAATAAGCCAAATATTAACATACAATCTGTAGCTTAAAAGAACAGCATTACTCAATCAAACCATGAACATGACAAAGCCTAAATTATACACCTGTCTATTCCTTGTTCTTTTGTTAGAAGTTGCATTCCTAAACTATCAACACTTCTTTCCCGACCAGCCATTGAACAAAACAATTGACCGCATCGCAAACTATGGCCCCGGTGTTTTTTTCTCACTTTTTATTCTGTTTACGCAGTATAAAAAATGGTCGGTGCTGCGAATGATGGTAACGCTATCGGTTTTATTTTTCTATTACCTGGCTGCATTTCTGGCTTCGTTTTTAACCTGGGGATTTGCTATACCTGTTGTTGGTGGCCTGGGTGGCCTGCTAATCAAAAGAGTGATTTTTTACAATGATAGTTTACTCGATGTCCGTGGCCGGAAATACCTCCTTGCCGGCTTTATTGCCGGTCTTCTTGGGTTGATTCTGTTTTATCTTCCCGATGTTATAAAAATCATACCCAAGGGCAAAGGCACTATTGAACCTATTATTGTGCTTTGGCAACTAACTATAGGCTGGTTGGTAATTAAAGACCTTACAGAAACAAAATAGTAGGCCCCTGTTGCCTTGCCTCCGCTACATTGGGTAAATAATTCTGCTTTTAATTATTTTTGGTGCGGTGCAGGATTGAAGATTGTTTACCCTGTTTCAACAAGCACAATAAATTTATGCAACCACCGTTTAGTTAGATATACTTACTAAATAAAAAACCATGAACAACACCCGACTAATTATCATGTTGGCAACAGCGACACTACTGCTATCGGTGCCCTTCATTGCCATGCAATTCAGCACCGGAGTAAACTGGAGCACCGCAGACTTTGTCATCATGGGCCTGTTGCTTTTCGCTACCGTATGTTTGTGCGAGTTTGTTTTGCGCAAGGTAAAAAGCCTGAAGTACAGATTATTGGTTTGCAGCGCTATTTTAGTAGCGCTTATATTTATCTGGGCCGAGCTGGCCGTAGGCCTTATAGGCTCGCCCTTTGCCGGCTCCTGAAACAATACGCCCGTTCAGCCTGTTGCTTAGCCTGCGGCATATTCAGTAAATAAAACCGGAGCACTTATCTCCAGGCAGCAAGTAGTCCGCCCATCAATGAAACGCATAGCAACCAGTAGGCTACATTAACTGCCACATACCTGAAACTTTTTGCCTCAAACAGGGCATTGGTAGCAAATACAGGCAAAATAATAAGAATTCCAATCAGCACAAGGGCATGAAAAGAGCCATGTTGAGCGGTGTGATTATCTGCTGCCAGATTGGTTTTATAATAATCAACCCACTGCGTGGTTTCAACACTTAACTGGCCACCGGCACTTTTCTTGGCTTCGTAATAAACCGCGCCATCAATAAATGCATCGTGCACAACTAAGCTGCTCAGCACCATGGAAAGCAACAGACTGAACAATAGTGATAAGCCTAATTTCAATGCCAGGTTTCCTTGTTTGGTTTTTTCTTCGGTCATTCCGCTTTCTTTCATCCATACAGTACCTAATACTTTTGGATGATACCAGATAAAGCCCAATACCATTGGTATCAGACCGGCTACAAAAATTGCGATAAAGTTCATATGAATTGGGTTTTAGTTTAAGCAAATATATAAAAACATAAATAATATCAGCAAGCGCGGGCGTCCAGCTCTTATAGCCTGTTGCTTAGCCTGCGGCACATTCAGTAAATAAAAATGCTGCGTTTAATTATCTTTGGTGCGGTGTCTGCACCAAAACCACACAGCATAAAAAACAGTAAGCCGATGAAATGTATTTTAACCCTCACACTTTTTGTTTTCACCAACTTAATTTTTGCCCAATCAAATTCAGCTAATGACACCTTAATCGCTAATCCTGATTTTGACAAGGCATTGGCCGAAAAACTGGGCGGAGATGAATATGGAATGAAAAGTTATTATCTGGTGATACTTAAAACAGGTGAAAATACCACAACAGATAAAGAATTTATAAGTGAAAGTTTCGCAGGACACATGAGCAATATCCACCGTCTGGTAGATGAAGGTAAACTAATTGTTGCCGGCCCTCTGGAAAAAAATGAAAAGCATTACAGAGGCATATTTATTTTAAATAACATTCAATCAACTGAAGAAGCCAGAGAGCTGTTGCAAACGGATCCTGCCATAAAAAACAAAATTCTGGACTACGACATTTTTACCTGGTACGGTTCGGCTGCCTTACCTCAATACCTTCCTTTTTCAGAAAAAATCTGGAAATCAAAACCCTGATGAGCATAGGGTGCCCTGATTATGTTTTCTTTATCAGCGTGTTCCAGAAATAATAACACCATCCTATTATGGTAAATTCTTCCAGCATGTAGCAAACATTCTGAGACCACTCGTCATACACAAAAATGCCCGCCATCATACGTCCGTACATGATAAGAAAAAACACGCAGGTAAGCCAGCCAAGTATCCGCAGTCCTAAAGGAAATACAGTGTAGAAATTAATGAGGAAAACTGCAGGCACAAGTATAATAGCACCGGTGGCAAAAATGCGTTCATCAATTTCGTCCATAACAAGTGACGAGAAAAAGATGCTGTGAACAATGCCCAGTATTATAAAACCAGCCGATGGCAAATGCCAGTTCTGTTTGGTAAGCAGCGCCCCGGCAAGCACCGATGCGCAAATAGCACCTGCATTTCCTATTTGCCAGCTTACTATTTGCCCCGTGCTTTTTGATTCAAAAATTCCTCCGCCAAAAACTCCTCCCATTAAAAAAAGAAAATAGCCGGCTATAATAAACCAGGGCATCAGTTTTTCGTGATGGTCTTTCATGGTATGATTTTTTTTCAAATATATTAATTAGATAAAATAATCTGCAAACAAAAAACGGTTTGTTAAATTATTCTTTCCCCGCTAAGCATAGGCTGCCTGCCCGTGCCGCCTCTTGCTTTGCCTCCGGCACATTCAGTAAATAAATTTCTGCTTTTATTTAACTTTGGTGCGGTGCCTGATTGATTACTTTTATCCCGTGCTTTCCTCGAAAGACCTGGCCAGATTTTAACATAACCTGTAACAACAGAATAATGATAACCATTGACAACTATTTAGACAGCCATTATATCCATAGAAGCAACTGGTTAAGAGCCGCTGTACTTGGTGCAAATGATGGGATAATTTCTATTTCAAGTCTTGCAATCGGAGTTGCAGCTGCAAGTTCTGCAAGAGAGCCTATTGTATTAGCAACCGTTGCAGGTCTTGCTGCCGGTGCTTTATCAATGGCGGCAGGCGAATATGTTTCGGTAAGTTCACAAACAGACACCGAAAAAGCAGATATTGAAAGAGAAATTAAGGAACTGAAAGAAATGCCGAAAGAAGAACTTATTATTTTGGCTCAGATTTATGAAAAACGTGGATTGAAGAAAGAAACTGCAATGCAGGTAGCTATTGAACTGACAGAGAAAGATGCCTTGGGAACACACATGAGAGAGGAATTAGGCATCAATGAAATCAGTCAGGCCAACCCAATTCAGGCAGCTTTGGCATCGGGAGCCTCCTTTACTGTAGGGGGCGTGTTACCGCTTTTAGTTGTTCTTTTTGCAACAGTTAAGGGTATGGAATATTGGTTATATGGTTTCACTATAGTTTTTCTTATCATTTTAGGTGCTACATCAGCAAAAACAGGTGGTTCAAGCATTAAAAAAGCAATTTTGCGAATAACTGTCTGGGGAACAATTGCAATGGCGCTATCTGCCCTGGTTGGTTATCTTTTCGGTGTAAGTATTTAACCCTGCAGGCGCGGACGTCTCGCACGTGCCATTTGTTCCTTTGCCTGCGGCACATTCAGCAAATAAAATTTCTCGTGCCCTGTTAAATGATACTTCAAAAATAAAAATAACAATGTCAATTAACAGCCTACATTTGCGCTGAATAAGTAATTGCCAGCCTTTAGTATGAACCAATTCGGAAATGCTTTATTGATTGCCATGCCCGGTTTCTTTGTGCTCATCATGCTCGAAATGTTCTGGGCCAGATGGAAACACAATGAACAGCAACCACTCATCGACTCTATTGCCAGCATAGCTTCCGGTTTTACCAATATTTTAAAGTCTACACTGGGTCTTACCATTATTATTATTTCATACAAATGGATGGAATCGCATTTGCACCTGATGAAGTTAAGTGCTAACAGTGTGTGGACATACGTCATTGTATTTATTACTATTGATTTTATGTACTACTGGCTTCACCGGTTGAGCCACAGTGTTAATTTTTTCTGGGGGCATCATGTGGTGCACCATAGCAGCGAAGAGTTTAATCTGCCCTGCGCACTTCGCCAGGGAATTACCATGATAACCAACTTAACCACCGTGGCTACACTGCCTTTGGCATTAATGGGAGCACCCGCAGAGGTATTAGGTATTGTAGCACCGTTTCACCTGTTCAGCCAGTTTTG
>JBFWYU010000059.1:0-19353 GCA_050186075.1 Bacteroidia bacterium | reverse complement strand
TCATTTTTTCTAATCGTTTGTTCATCGCAGAAATAAGTCTTCGCATCACGTCTTCGTTCTTATTGAATTCTAAGTTCATTGTTTAATTTTAAAAAGCGATCAAAGATATTTTTATTTTAACCACATAGGCACATAGAAACATAGGGTTTCACATAGAAGTCTATGTGCTTTTCTATTGTGCCCTATGTGCCTATGTGGTAAAGAAAAAGGCGTTAAGGCGTAAACCTATACCCAACACCTCTTATGGAATGAAAATACTTAGGTTCCTTGGGATTTTCTTCAAAGTATTTACGAAAAGCAACAATGTAATTGTCAATGGTGCGCGTAGTAGTGGTTACATCTTCGCCCCATATTTTTTCTATAATCTCATCACGCGAAACCACTTCGTTTTTGCGTTCGGCAAGTAGTTTTAGTAACAGAATTTCGCGTTTGGTAATCTGATGCATTTTGCCGTCATGCCCTTTCACTTCGTACGTAATAAAGTTTACCTCGCAGTTTCCGAATTTCAGCACATCATCGTGTTTAGCTGATGCATTTGTGTTTCTTTTTAAAAGCAACTGCACCCGCAATAAAAGCTCCTCCAGATTAAACGGTTTGGAAAGGTAATCATCACCGCCAATCTTTAGCCCGAATACACGGTCTTCACTTGAATTTTTTGCAGTAAGAAACAGAATGGGAACCTGATTATTATCTAACCGCACCGCCTGGCAAATACTAAAGCCATCCATCTCCGGCAGCATCACATCCAGAACAACAAGGTCAAACCGCTTGCTGCGAATCTCATTAAGCGCAACCCTTCCGTTGCTTACATCAGTAACTTCATACCCCTCCAATTCCAGATTTAACTTGATGATGTCAAGCAAACTTTCTTCGTCTTCAACTAAAAGAATTTTGTGGGGCATTTCCTGTTACAAATGTGCAGCGCAAAAATAGATTAAATAAACCACCCGATTAACTCATTTCAGAAACTTAATTATCAGGAAAAATATGTTTAAAATCATTTACAAATTTTAATATTAAGGGGGATATGTTTACTAACTTTGCGACATGAATTATTTAACCACTAATACCATGAAACATAAACTACTTATTGCAGCCATTCAATTAGTTGCGTTTGGTTCTGTTTCTGCACAAAACGTAAACGGACTATTATTTGATGCTACTAATTCAGCCACCCGCGATGCATCAGCGGCTTTTGAAATTAATGCTAATACAAACACACCCGGTTCTCCGCTCTATGGGGGATTGCTTTTACCCCGCGTAGCATTAACCGGAACTACGGATGCAACTACCATTGCAGGGACAGAAGCAACATCACTACTTGTTTACAATACAGCAACCGTAAGTGATGTAACGCCCGGTTTTTACTACTGGAACGGCAGTTCGTGGTTGCGAATAATATCAGGTAACGGTTCTTTTCCCACCGGCAGCGGAACACCCAATTATCTTGCTCGTTGGATAACGGCCAACACACTTGGAATAGGTGCTACTTACGATAACGGAACAAGTGTGGGAATAGGAACAACTACACCAGGACAGGCACTTGAAATTTACAGAGACAATGCCGATGTGGGAATGCGATTACACGACCCGGGAGATTATCATTATGCGCTCGGCATTGATCGTTCAGATGCAGGAAAATTTAAAATAAATTATGGAGCAGGTATTGGTGATGCTGACCACTTTACGATGCAGAGCAATGGAAATGTAGGAATCGGAAATGCCGCTCCCGGACATCAGCTAAGTGTAGGTGTTGCTACATCAGATGGTCAACCTGTTACTATAAGAGGTTACAGTAACTCACCGTCAAGCTGGAAAGGAGGAGGGGCTTTTGGATATGCAACAGCGACCGTAATAATGGGGCAATTAAATGGTGTTGCACAAATAGGAGGTCATAATGCAACGCTAACAGGTTGGGCAGATTTAGCACTAAACTCAGCAGGAGGAAATGTAGGTATAGGTTCAACAGCACCAACCGGAAAATTAGATGTAAACGGAGGAGCATCAGTACTATCCAATGCTTATCTTGACATAAACCGAGATTCATATGCCAGAAGTGGTATTTCCTGGTATTCGCAAAGCTACCCAAGTTGGAGTACATATATGGCGCAAGCAACTCAAACATCAGTTGGGCCGCACGGTGACCTTACAGCACCAACCGGTACTTTTGTCAACAGTTGGGCATTAAGAGAATATATTGAAAATGCCGGTGGCTATGGTTGGACTTTTGAATCGGCTGCAAATACTACAACTCCAACTATTAAATTTGAAATACGAGCAAGTGATGGACTTTTTCACTCATATGGAAATGGTATTGTTGATGGAAACATTGGAATAGGAAGTAATAGCCCTATAGAAAGGCTTGACATTGCTGGTAATGCAAGAGCAACAGGTGTAATGTATTGGGGTAATGCAGGAACAAGAACAGAAACGCGGGATGATGCTGGTTTAATGGGAGGACGAAGCGGATTTTATGAAACATCGGTGCCAGCACCTGCCGCAAATTGGTATACAGGTGCATCAAGTTGGCAACATCTTTTAGAAACAAGACACAGCAACACCGGTAATAATTATGCTATGCAAATAGCCGGCAGTTTTTTTGATCAGGATTTTTGGGTAAGGAAAACTAACAACAGTGCTACTACAGCTTGGTCAAAAATGCTTACAACAAGCAATATCTCAAGTAGTGCAATTTTAAATCAATATACTTCTGCCCAAACTGCCAGTTTCTGGATAAACGGAAATGCGCAAGTGGGAAGTTCCTTTACCAATCTGAACGGAAGATTATTAACCAGTAACCAAAGTGGATGGCAGGCAGACGGTGTTACTCCTCAGATGGTTATTTCAGCTAATTCAGCCAGCACAAACCGTGCAGCCCTCATCGGTCTTGACCTGCATAATGACAATACTACCAATAACGTTTATGCTCCTTTTATTACCTTTTCGCGAAGAAGTAACGGAACCGCCTACAACAGTGCCTTTGCAGCAATTGGAGCGCAGGTTACAGGACAAGGAACCGATGCAAACTGGTGCGCAGGCGATTTAATATTTGCTACCGAAAACGGAACCGTTAATGGTATGGGCGAAAGAATGCGTATTGATAAATCAGGACGTGTATATATCCTCCAAAATCAGGGAGGCGATCCCAATTTTGCAGGTTTGGATGATCCTACGAGCGCAAACGGAAGAGCACAACTGGTTTTATCTTCATCCTATAGCGATCTTGTAATTGCCTCCAGCGAAGGAAACGACAATCATGGTTCTACACTTACGTTTGCAACATACAATCCCGGCAATACTGCTGATTATAGAAAATTTGTAATCAATCAGGGAAACTGGGGAGCCCGCAGAGGATTTCTTGATTTCGGATTTTCTGATGCAAGCGGACGCTCTAACCCACACGCCAACATCAATAATGGAGACAATGTATTAAGCCTTGATGGATTTAATAAAAGAGTAGGTGTGGGAACCATGAGCCCTGTTTCAACTTTTAATGTTGTTGGTAAATCAACAATGAGTAGAGATAATGCAACTGAATGTTGCGGTAATGATGCAACTCTTGCATTAGCCGAAAGCACAAGCGGAACAGGAAGAAGAGCTGGTATTTCATTCCACAACGGAGGTGTGGCAGAGGGAACACTAGAGTTGGCCGGAAGCGGAACAAGAAGAATTAGGCTTTATGACAACCAAAGCATAGGTATGGGCTTGGAAATGACAGGTGATTTTATTAATCAAAACGTAGAATGGAATCAGGCAACAGCATCCAATTACACCGTTGGTGCAAACTCAGGGCAGCATGTGATAAATAACTCAACAGTCACACTTTCAAAATCATCAGGCAATGCTACTAATAATGGCTATAGTGTTGTGCTACTCGTTGCTAATGTTACTGCATCGGGTAATGATATTACTTGGGCAAATGGAGTTGGCGGTTATCAAACAGTGCAATCATTAGGGCATGGTGTTGCGGGTTACAGGGTATATCTGCAACGATCAACAGACAATGCTAACTGGACAACCTTAATTGCTGGTTCAGCAATAGTAGGAATGCAGGTTGGCGATTATTATATGCAGTATAGCGGAATTACATCAATGGTTGGTATTTCAGGTGATGCATTTAAGTTCTCAAACAATGTTTCACTTAATTATATTGATAACGTTGGAGCAGGAACGTACTATTATCGCTTGCTTTTTGAAACTACAGGTTATAATAAAAGTGGCGGAAGTTACCTGATAAGTGACAGAGCTCTTAGTGTGGTAGAGATTAAACGATAAATATGAAGTTGAGTCAACTCTTTTTAACCGTAACTTTAGGGGTGTTATTTAATCATTCCTTTGCTCAAATTAACATTTCCAGTTTTCCCGTAGCTGGTGATACTATCATTTTAAAGGAATACTATCCGGTTACTCCTCCGATTATTTTTTCGCAGTTCAACCAAACCGGTCTTAATTATATATGGGATTTTTCAGAGTGGAGCCCGGGTAATTCAGATACGTTAACTTTTGATCAGCCTGCAGGAAATCTTTTTTCAAATGAATTTCAGGATGCACATTTAGCAATGATTAATAATGGGCAGGACAACTCAGAGTTTCTTGGTAAAATTAAATACCTTAAACAAACCGGTAATCAATTGTTAGAAATTGGAACCATTGCTAATGTTAACGACACACTGTTGGTTCCGCTGAAAAACTTAGATGAATTCAAGTTGTTTTCGTTTCCTGTAAATTTTGGGCAAACATTTACCGATACTTCAGTAACACTGGCAAAACTTACCGGTGAAGTATTTGGTATTCCATACGATTCCATTATGCAAAGGAGTACTATTTATCGTTACGATACAATTGATGGAACAGGTCAATTTATAATGAATGGTTACACTTATCAGAATTTATATAGGAATGTAATAACAGACAGTGTTATCGATTCTGTTTTTGTTTATTCTCAACCTTCAGGATGGGAGTTTTTTGAAACAAATACGGACGAACGGGTTAATATTTTGTGGCACAGTGAAAGTGATTTTTTTTCTGCTTGGCTTGAATTTAGGAATGATACAGCATACAAAATTAAAATATTGCAATACAAACCTTCTGTGAGGCTTGAATTAGTAAATTTTCTAACAGAAGGCGATCAGGGTAAACTAGTGCAATCATTTGAAGTCCGTGCTTATAATATCAGTGACAATTCGCTCAACACAAACTTTAACGATTCAATTTATATCTTCATTGACTCATTAAATTATCTGAATTACGGAATTAGGGGTAATGTTGAAAAAGCTCAAAATGGAATAGCTGTTTTTGATAGTTTATCTTTTTTGATAAGTGGCAACATAAGTGTTTTTGCAACATCTGATACTGCAGACAATTCATCAAATCATACCATATTTATCCATCCGGCACCTGATAGCATAGCAATAGTTGGTTTGCTGTCAGCTAACGAAGCAGAGATTCTTCCGTCTTTTACTGTTAATTTGTATAACACCAGCGGACTTCCGGACACTCATTATTCGGGTATGGTGAATATTGGAAAGTTGGCAGGTAACGGAAAAATGAGTGGAACATTGAGCAAACCTGTTATAAATGGAGTAGCAACATTTGATGATATTTCTTTTAATTACACTGATGTTTACAATATTATTGCATGGGTTCCGGGCATAGACTCTGCAGCTATTGATAGCGAATATGTAACCATTACATCTAATCCAAATTTACAATGGGTTGCTGTAGATACTGATACATTGAGTGAGTATGTTGACCGCGCATCTTTTTTTGTTTGGACAGGCGGGCAAGATGGCTACCTGTCAGGAACCAGTCGAGAATGGTATGACCATGTTGGACAACATTATTCATTCTCATCGAAAGGTTCGTTAACTAAAGTGATTTTTTACATTGCCCTGTGGCAACAGGTAAATAATAGCATTATCAACGATACTTATAAGTTGAAAGTTTATGATGCAGGAGTATTATTACAAAATCAATCATCATTTAATGCTGGAATTATTCAGGATAGTTTGCCTATTACTCTTTTGGGTGAGCAGGAATTTTCTGCATCAATTTTTCAACCAACAGATTTTTTTGTAAGAATCCCAACTGTAGTAACATTTGATACTCCAATTGATATTTATTCTGATTTTATAGTGGCTTTGGAAGTAAACAGCACAACAACCGATGATACGGTAGCGATTTGGACAAGCACTATAGGAGATGGACTGATGGAAAACAGAAGTATGAGACACACTATAAACAATACTGATCCACCAATGACAGAAGGTTGGGTAAGAGACCTGAACTGGCGACCAACTTATGATGTTGATAATATGATTATGCCCGTAATTGAAGTAGATACAATGGATATTATCACATCAGTTGTGGAGGATGGAATTTCAAAGACAGATGTTTATCCCAATCCCACAACAGGTCTGGTTTATTTTACATCAGCTAACCCTATCAGTAAAATAGAACTTGCAGATTTATCCGGCAGATTGGTTTACAGCTATTCTACACCCCAAAATTCAGGTAAAATAAGTCTCTCGTTTGAAAATCTTTCAAATGGTATTTATACAGCTCAAATTTATTTCAGCAATACCTCATCGGTAAACGAAAAACTAGTAATATTGAAGCCTTGATTTAAGATTAGATTTTATTAACCCCAAAAACAATAAATATGATTAAAAATTTTACAAAAGCATTTTCCATTTTATCACTTGCGGGAGCCTTGTCGGCTAATGCACAGCAATTTCAGGTTTCACAGGATTTAACCGGAGACGATTACGGCAACAGAATTTTAGTAAACGGTAGTTCTGTCAATATAGTTGGCGCAACTTCTGCAACTGGTGCAGGTTCTTACGATATGATGGTTGAAGATCTTTCCACTTCAGGTGCTCATCAGGGAGGCGGCCAATTAGGCGGAACAGGTTCGGAGACTGCAAGAGCCGTTGGTTTATTTACTGATGGTTCAGTAGCAATCGGTGGAGCCTCAAACACGCTGGCTCCTGTATTAGGTCTTGATGATGCAATGATATTGAAATTAGATAATACTGGAAGTCCGGATTTCTATACTGTATTAGGAACAGACAGCGTTGACCGCGTTTTTGAAATTGGTGAGGGTAATGATGCTTCAATTATTGCAGCCGGTCAGTACAGCAGATCTATCGGTTCAAATAAATCTGATGGTTTGGTTGCAAAACTTGATGCTTCAACAGGAGCAGTTACTTGGGCTAAAACTATAGGTTTTCAATTCTCTAACGAGGTAATTTATGATTTTCTTGCTATTAACGGTGTTGGATATGCAGCTGTTGGTTATACAGGCGTGAACGTTATTGGTGTAAATGATAATTTGTTTTTCCTGTTGAATGAAGATGGAACTAAAAATACCTGCTTTGTTTTCGGTGGCCCCGGTGATGATGATGCGCGTTCAATTATTGATGCCGGTTCAGGTGTTTTATATGTTGCCGGAAACAGCCGTAACATAGGACAAGGAAGCGGTGAAGCTTTTCTTGCCCGTTTCGATGTTTCTGCTTTCCCAACTATTGTTTTAGACTGGTACAAAACTTATGGAGAAACAGGAAGCGAATCATTGCAGCGTGCAATTTACGACCCTACATCAGGAGGTGTTTTGATGGTGGGTACTACATCCAGCTTTGGAAACGGAGACGAAGGATTTGCTGTTATGGTTGATGCAAACGGAGTTATTCAATGGTCAAAAGTTTATGGCGGAGCAGGTAGTGATTATTTTCAGGATGTTGCACTTGATGGTTCGGGAGGTTTCTACCTGTCAGGCTATAGCAATTCGTTTGGCGGAACACAAAATAATCTGTGGTTAGTAAGAACGGATGCTAACGGTGCAAGTCTTTGCAATGAAAGCAATGCTGCTTTTGTTGAAAACACTATTTCAAACACTATTGCTTATGCTGTCTTTTCAAATACAGCACTTAATGATATTGTATCTACAGATGTTGCTCTAACAGCACGTAATGTAACAGCATTTGCATTTAACCAGAATACACCTGCAGAAAACGTTCTGTGTACCACAATTGGTGTTCAGGAAGTAAGCAGTTCTGCTGTTTCTGTATATCCTAACCCTGCCGGAGCAACATTAAACTTCAATTTTGGGGTTAATGCTGCTGATGCAAAAGGCCTGATTATTTACAACTCAGTTGGTGCTAAAGTTTATGAAACTACTTTGAGTAATGTAACTTCGGTTTTCTCTGCTGACATCAGCAATCTTGCAAACGGAATGTATACTGCAGTTGTTTTTATGAACGATACACAGGTTACTGCTAAATTTACAGTTGCTAAATAAATCCGGTTTTTATAGTTTTAAAAAAGGCTCTGGTTTCAGAGCCTTTTTTATTTGTGGTCATTTGATATAACTTTGCCCTTGTATGCGAACCGTAAAACTCATTGAAGTAAAATCCGAAATAGGTGCAGGCACCCGTGGGGCAAGTCTTGGCATAGATGCCATTAAAATTGCTGCTATGGATTTTCACAGTTTGTATTTTAAGAAGTTGAAGTCGGTTGAAATACAAAATGAGAATAAGGAATTGTTTGAACCGATTATCAATCATTACGCAAAGCACATCAATGCAGTTTATAAAATCTATCAGCGTGTAAGTAAAGAAGTAGCAAAATCAGTAAAGCGCAAGCAGTTTCCTTTAATACTTGCGGGCGACCACAGCACGGCAGGTGGAACCATTGCAGGGATAAAAATAGCTACCCCTAAAAAGAGGCTGGGTGTAATATGGATTGATGCACATGCCGATATTCACTCGCCTTACACCACGCCATCGGGTAATATGCACGGAATGCCTTTAGCACTTTCGCTGGGCGAGGATAATATGGAGTGTCGCGTAAACGATCCGATTGAAGAAACAGTAATGTTCTGGAACAAGCTGAAAAAAATAGGTGGCATTTGTCCCAAGATTAATTACGAAGACATTGTTTATGTAGGGTTGCGTGATACCGAGGAGCAGGAAGAGCATTTACTTGAGAAGCATAAAGTAAAACGCCTATCGGTAGCACAACTGAGAAAAACAGGCATCAGCCGTTCGGCAGACCGTATACTGAAAATGCTGAAGGATTGCGACCATATTTATATTTCATTTGATGTGGACAGCATGGACCCAAAGATTTCAAGAGGAACGGGAACGCCAGTACCAAAGGGCTTGTCGAGCGTTGAAGCAGCTAATTTTGCTTCGCGATTAGTGCAAAGCCCCAAAGTCTGCTGCTTTGAAATGGTTGAAGTAAATACAACGCTTGACAGAGAAAATACGATGGCTGAGAACGCCTTCAAAATATTAAGAAAAGTAACCAATCAATTAACGCGCGTAGAGTAAATGAATTTAGAAGAGAAGTTAAAATCAGCCATTGCAGAAGGAATAGAAAAACTCTACCACCAAAAGCCTGACGAAAAACGCATCAACTTTCAAAAGACCAGCAAGGATTTTGAAGGCGATATTACCATTGTTGTATTTCCGTTTACGGGCATCAGTAAAAAATCGCCTGAGCAAACAGCTATTGATATTGGTAATTACCTGAAAGAAAACCTTGCCGAAGTAGAGAACTTTAATGTGGTAAAAGGTTTTCTCAATCTGGTTATTTCGTCTTCGTTCTGGTTAGAGTTTTTTAACACAGCTTCAGCAACTCAGCATTTTGGTTTTGCGCCTGCCAACACCGGCAAGACTATTATGGTGGAATATTCATCACCCAACACCAATAAGCCTTTACATCTTGGTCATATCCGTAATATACTGCTGGGTTATTCAGTTGCCGAAATACTGAAGGCTAACGGACACAAGGTGTTAAAAGTGCAGGTAATTAACGACCGCGGCATTCACATCTGCAAATCCATGCTGGCATGGCAGAAATGGGGTAATGGTGAAACACCTGAAACATCAGGATTTAAAGGTGATAAACTGGTAGGGAAATATTATGTTGAATTTGATAAACATTATAAAACTGAGATAGGTGATTTGGTTGCAACAGGGTTAACGAAAGAAGAAGCTGAGAAACAAGCGCCTTCCATAGTTGAAGCGCAAGCCATGTTATTGAAGTGGGAGGCTAAAGACCCTGAGGTATATGCATTATGGGAGAAAATGAACGGCTGGGTTTATTCAGGCTTTGATGTTACTTACAAAAATCTGGGAGTTGATTTTGACAAGCTGTATTATGAAAGTCAGACATGGCAACGTGGAAAAGAGGAGGTATTGAAAGGTTTAGAGCAAGGCATTTTTACGCGCAAAGAAGGTCAGTCGGTTTGGGTGGATTTAACCAAAGACGGATTGGACGAAAAAGTATTGTTGCGCTCTGACGGTACATCGGTATATATGACACAGGACATAGGCACCGCCATTTTGCGTTACCACGATTTTCCTGATTTAAATGGAATTGTTTACACCGTTGGCAGTGAGCAGGAATACCATTTCAAAGTTTTGTTTCTCATTTTACAGAAGCTGGGTTTTGAGTGGGCAAAAAACTGTTATCACCTTTCTTACGGCATGGTTGATTTGCCTTCAGGCAAAATGAAATCGCGTGAGGGAACGGTGGTAGATGCCGATGATTTGATGGAAGAGATGATTACCACTGCCAAAGAAATTTCGTTGGAGAAAGGAAAAGGAGAGGACGGTGCAGAAGCTGAAGAACTTTACCGCATGATTGGCATGGCTGCACTGAAATACTTTATCCTTAAAGTGGATCCGAAAAAGAAAATGCTGTTTAATCCGCAGGAGAGTATTGATATTAACGGGCACACAGGACCGTTTATTCAATATACCCACGCACGGATTAAATCGTTGTTGCGCAGGGCGGGAGATTGGAAGTTGGACGTTAGAAGTTGGAAGTTGGAACTTCTGCCCAAAGAAAAAGAATTGATAAAACTCATTTACCAGTTTCCTGCGGTTTTAAAAGAAGCAGGCGAGGGGTATAGTCCGGCACTGTTAGCTAATTACATCTACGAAGTGGCAAAGGAATACAATCAGTTCTATCATGATTTTCCGGTGCTGAAAGAAGAGGATGAAGCAAAGAAAAATTTCAGGTTGCAGCTTACTGCTTTAACAGGTAATGTAATTGCTGATAGTCTAAGGTTGCTTGGAATTCAGGCTCCGGAAAAGATGTAGCCTGTTATTCTGTAATTTCCAATTCCAACAACTCCGAATCCCCGCCATCGCTGTCAGTAACGGCAAGCAGCGTGTCTTTATTGTCCTGCGATTGCAGCAAGCATACAGATTCAATTTTAAGTGGCATTGGTTTTGGCCCTTTCTTCAGGGCAGCGCATTTCAGTTCTTTTGTTTCTGTGTTGAGAATGCCTATAAAACTGCCCAATACTTCACCGTCATCAATTTCGTTTCCGGTGTCCTCAACAGAAGCTGAAAAGAGTATGCGCTTATCGTCAAGCATGGATGCACCTGAAAAGCCAGCCGGAATAGAATTGATTTGCGGAAGCCTGCATACCCTGAATCCGGATGAAGGTGCTTTTTTCTTTTCTTTCAAAATAAAGCCGACAAACTCTTTCAGCGAGTATTCAAAGACGATGTTCTTTTTTGAAATATTTCCGCGATGAAACAAATAAACAGAGGATGTATTTGCAGCAGCAGCTTCAATGTTAAGTGTTGACGTTTGTATCTTTTTGCCAACTAAATCAACATACAAATCAGCCAGACTATATTGCTTTACAGCATGTTTGCGCTCGGGATAAACCATAAACAATTTTTCCCTTTTTGCCGGCTTTGAGCCCGAGCCGAATATCAGCAGAATGTTTTCGCCACCGTATTTTATAAAAGTCATGGCTTCCAGATCGGGCTTGTGCTTTTTAGGAATTGGTTTGTTGCTTAGTTTTTTCTTCTTCAGCAGAGGCACTTTTTCAAGCAAATTCAATTTCATGTCAAGGATAAACAGCCATCCGGCATCATCGCCAATAATGTAGATTTTGTTTTTGTAAATTTCTATTCCCGATGCCGAGGGGATGCCCTTCAGTATTGTTCTGTTGAGCAGTTTTAGTTGCATGTCATTAAAAATTTTACCGCAAGTTTAGTAAACAAATTGCAAACACTGTGTTGAATAATAAATCTTGTATTTGTATTTACACACCATGCAATTTTCCATAAATAGTAGGCTGACAAAACCACAGGCTGGTATTTTCTGAAAATACATTACTATGGATTTGTCAGAACTCTAATTCTGAGAAATAGAACACTGACAATTTGCAAGAGCAGGAAATTTTGAAAAATACCTGTCTGTGGTTTTGTCAGAGCCGCATTTCCCATATATATTATCGCTTGTAAATCCACAGAACTGTTCTTCTGAAAAATATTACGGTGACAAATTACAGCATGTCGCATTCCCGAAAATTACCTGTCTGTGGTTTTGTTACCTTATTATTTTCTGCAACTACTATGGTAACAAATCCAAGGAGCTATATCTGTGGTAAATCTTTCGTTGTGAGTATTAAAACATCATATTATATATCCTGAAAGAGGATAACATAAAAAAGGCAGAACTCTCGTCCTGCCTTTTTTGTTCCCCCTCCTTATTTCAAGGAGGGGGTTAGGGGGGTGGTAACTTACGCCTTCACCAACTCCATATTCTCAATAATAGCATCGCCAAACTCAGAGCATTTAACTTCTTTTGCTCCTTCCATCAAACGTGCGAAATCATAGGTAACAATCTTCTTGTTGATGCTGTTTTCGATACCTGCATAAATCAGGTTGGTAACCTCAACCCAGCCAAGGTGTTCAAACATCATAGCTCCTGAAAGTATAACCGATGAAGGGTTTACTTTGTCAAGCCCTGCATATTTAGGTGCAGTACCGTGGGTAGCTTCAAATACCGCGTGGTGCGTGATGTAGTTGATGTTTGCTCCCGGAGCAATACCGATACCGCCAACCGAAGCAGCCAGTGCATCAGAAACATAGTCACCATTCAGGTTAAGCGTTGCAATTACCGAATACTCCTGCGGACGTAATTGAATTTGTTGCAGGAACGCATCTGCAATAGAATCTTTTACCAATACTTTTCCTGAAGCCAGCGCTGCTTTTTGCGCTGCGTTAGCTGCATCTGCACCTTTTTCGGCTGCTATTCTGTCGTATTCAGTCCATGTAAATGTTTCGTTCGCAAACTCACGTTCAGCCAAAGCGTAACCCCATTGTTTGAAACCACCTTCGGTGAATTTCATAATATTTCCTTTGTGAACAATGGTTACAGAAGGTTTTTTGTGTTTTACGGCATATTTAATAGCTGCACGGATCAAACGCTCAGAGCCTTCAACCGATACGGGTTTAATACCAATAGAAGAAGTTTCAGGGAAACGGATTTTCTTAACACCCATTTCTCCGGTTAAAAAGGCGATTACTTTTTTAGCATCATCCGTTCCTGCCATCCACTCAATACCGGCATAAATATCTTCTGTGTTTTCACGGAAAATAACCATGTCCACATATTCAGGGTGTTTCATCGGTGAAGGTACACCGCTGAAATAACGCACCGGGCGCAGGCAGGTATATAAATCCAGTTCCTGACGGATAGCCACATTCAGTGAGCGGATACCACCGCCAACAGGTGTTGTCAACGGGCCTTTGATAGCAATGATATAATCTTTAACAGCCTGAATGGTTTCTTTCGGCAACCATTCGCCTGTTTGGTTAAAGGCTTTTTCGCCTGCAAGAATTTCTTTCCATTCTACTTTTTTAGTTCCTCCGTAGGCTTTTTCAACGGCTGCATCAAATACGCGAACCGATGCTGCCCAAATATCTGCCCCGATTCCATCACCTTCAATAAAAGGGATTACAGGGTTGTTGGGTACATTAAGAACCCCGTTGTTTACTGTTATTTTACTTCCTGACATGTTGTTTGTTTTTTTTGAATGAGGCAGCAAATGTATAATATGAATCGAAATATTGTAATGCTTTATATCAGTTCTTTTTAATTAACTGTCGTAATCTTTTGTTCTTGCTTGTTCGTCTATACTTATAAATAGTTTATCTAAAAATCGCTGCTAAAAAATTGAGTTTATACTCTCAAAATTCAAATTACATTTGCCGCACTATGCGTTATATTATTTCCTGCGAAAATCCTCATCGCCATTTTATACAGATAGAATATATTGTATCGGTTGTTTCAACCGATACACTGACAATACAATTACCCGCATGGCGTCCCGGCCGTTATACCTTACAGAATTTTGCAAAGAATGTTCGTGCCTTTGCTGTGTATAATGAAAAAGGAAAAGTACTACCATTTGAAAAAGCAACCAAAGACTGCTGGCAGGTAAAAACCGAAGGCGTTAAACAAGTGCATGTTAAGTATGAATACTATGCCAATGTGTTGGATGCAGGTTCTACATTTCTTGACGAGCAACAACTATATGTAAATCCTGTGAACTGCCTGCTTTATGTGCCAGGCAGAGAAGGGGAGAAGTGTGAGGTGGAAGTTAGAGTGCCGAAGAATTATCAGATTGCATGTTCGCTTTCAAAAGCAGGTGAGGTATTAACAGCAGAGAATTATCACATCCTTGCCGACAGTCCTTTTATTGCAAGTCCTTCATTAAAGCATCATTCATTTTCGTTCTCCCCCTTGAACAAGGGGGAGATGCCGAAGGCAGAGGGGGTATTCCACCTTTGGTTTCAGGGCGAAAGCAAACCTGACTTTGAAAAGATAGAAAACCATTTCCGCAAGTTTATTGCTGCACAGTTAAATGTGTTTGGTGGGTTTCCGTTCAGTGATTACCACTTCCTCTTTCAGATTGCGCCTTTCCAATTGTATCATGGTGTGGAGCATCAGAACAGCACGGTGATTGCTCTTGGTCCTTCTTATGATTTGATGAAAGAGCAGTTGTATAACGAGTTTCTCGGTATCAGCAGCCACGAGCTTTTTCATGCCTGGAATGTGAAGGCTATTCGTCCTGCTGAGATGCAGCCTTATGATTATTCAAAAGAAAACCACAGCAAACTGGGTTATGTTGCCGAAGGTGTTACCACTTATTATGGCGATTTAATGCTTTTCCGTTCAGGAGCGGTAAGTGAATATGAGTTTAACCGCAACCTGCATCTGCTGCTGCAAAAGTATTTTCACAACTACGGAAGGTTCAACCTTTCGGTTGGCGCATCTTCCTTTGATACCTGGCTGGATGGCTACGAAAAAGGAATTCCCCATCGCAAGGTTTCCATTTATAACGAAGGCGCTCTTTGTGCGCTGATGCTGGATCTGCTTATCCGCAAACAAACGGGCAACGATTTTTCAATGGACGATGTGCTGCGCAAATTATATAACGACTTTGGCAAGAAAAGTATTGGCTACACCGAAGAAGATTACCGCAAAGCTCTTGAAACCGTTGCAGGAAGTTCGTTTGCCGATTTCTTTGCTAAGTATTACAACGGCACCGAAAGCTATGAGCCGCTTCTGCGCGAAACATTCGCCTATGTAGGTTTGGAAATAAAAGACAGTCGCTCGAAGTATTATTATGAAAACCGTTTCGGGTTTAAAGCCGAAAACAAACGCAGCGGGGCCTTGGTGATAACCGAAATTGCACCCAACTCAATCGCTGATAAAGCAGGCCTTTCAGAAGGTGATGAACTGGTGGCTGTAAACGGAATTAAGTTGCTCAACAACCTGAAAGAGTGGTTAAAATATTTTCAGGAAGAAACTGTAAGGCTTACGGTTTTGCGTGCTTCCGAAACCAAAGAAGTTGCGCTTACACCAACGACCGAGCGTTATTACCGCACCTACTGGCCGGCAAAAATGCGTGATGCATCAGATGCACAAAAAGAGAATTATAAGAAGTGGACGGGAAGGGAGTGGTAATTAAACCGCTGCCACCACCGAAATTTCCACATTCACAAACTTAGGTAAAGCTGCTACCTGCACCGTTTCGCGGGCAGGAAAATCGCTTTTAAAATAAGCTCCGTAAACCTCATTCACGCTGCTGAATTGGTTCATGTCTTTTAAGAAAATGGTGGTTTTTATCACATTGCTGAAATCCATGTCGGCTGCTTCCAGTATGGCTTTCAGGTTGTTCATTACCTGCTGGGTTTCTTCAATGATGTTATCCAATACCAATTGCCCGTTTGCAGGGTTAATGGCTATTTGCCCGGATACATACAGCATATTGTTTACCATTACAGCCTGACTGTAAGGTCCTATTGGTGCAGGGGCTTTATCGGTTTGAATAATTTTTTTTGTCATAATTGAAAAGATTGGAATGATGCAAAGATTGTAAAGTTTTCTGTTCGACATTCATTATTCCTTGTTCGATATTCGATATTCCGTTTCCTTTGTGCCTTGTGAAAACCCTCCTGCTCGACAATTACGATTCATTTACTTATAACCTTGTTCACTATGCCGAACAGTTTTGTGCGGATATTGAGGTGCATCGCAATGATACCATAAGCCTTGATGCGGTTGATAAGTATGATACCATTATTCTCTCACCCGGACCGGGTTTGCCAAAGGATGCGGGTATTATGCCCGAATTGATTAAGCGCTATTCGCCAACCAAAAAGATTTTAGGTGTTTGCCTCGGGCATCAGGCAATTGCAGAGGCTTTTGGCGGAAAACTGGTAAACATGAATCAGGTGTTGCACGGTGTGGCGCGCAAAACCATTGTTGTTGACCCGGCAGACAAATTATTTAAAGGTTTGCCCAATCAATTTAACTGCGGGCGCTACCATTCCTGGGCGGTAAAGAAACAGAACTTGCCCGATTGTTTAGCACTAACGGCAACTGATGAACACGATTTTGTAATGGCTTTCCGCCATAAAACCAATGATGTGTGCGGGGTGCAGTTTCATCCCGAATCGGTGCTGACCGAGCACGGGTTGGAGATAATTAAGAATTTCTTTATGGCCTCAATGTAATAGCTTCCGGAGCTTTGTTGGCAATTTTTTCAGCCAGCGGCTTGTTATTGGTGCTGTGGGTTTCCAGTTCGGTTGTAAAATCCACATCTTCCAGCATTTTGGCAAAGTCCACATTCAGTTCAATAACGCTTGCCTGTCCCTGCAGGTTTTTATTGATAGCGATACTCACAGTTCTTAAAAACTCATCATTGCCTACGTGATAGGCAAAGCCTGCATCTGCATTGCCATTTCCTGCGGGCGATGAATCAACATATCCTTCAAGGCGCATGAATACGTAACCCTGTGACCAGGTCCAGTAAGTGCTGTATTCACCGCCAATGTAAAGCGGATGTGTTGTGCCCCACAGAGCAGGGTCACCATGATTGGATGCCGAATCAACCCCGACCGAGAGGTCGAGGAAGCTGTAATGCCCTGTATCAACCATGCCGTTGTTGTATTCAGTGGCAAGCGCCTGAAAAAGAATGTAGGGCATGGCTGGTGCTGCGGTGCTGTTGTCGGCCTTTCTTAGTCTGATTCCCGAGATGTAGAACTGCGCCCGGGTAAACTTAAGTTTGCGCCCGTTTACGCTGTATTCCTGATTATAAACAAGGGCCTCGTTTCCTGCCATAGGATAGAGGTGCAGGCTAAGGTCTGTCTGGTGGTAATATTCGCATGAGCCATCGTCTTCACCGGCATCGCTGTTGTAGTTGCTGGCCAGAGGGTCGGTGCAGCCCTGCTTTTTGCACGATGAAAATGAAAACAGCAGCACTGTAAAAAATGCGGGCAACAGAAGATTTGAAAATTTCATGGGGAGAAGACTAAAAAATTGAATTACAAAAGTATTGTTTTTGTTTTAGAATTAATTCTATATTTGCAGCCCCAATTAAAAAAACGAAAGGAAATCATGGCAAACGTTTGCGAATTAACCGGTAAGAAAGCTATTGTAGGTCACAAAGTTTCTCACTCTAACATTAAAACAAAGAAGAAATTTTATCCTAATCTGTTGAAAAAGACTTTCTTCATCGCTGAAGAAAATAAAGCTGTAACGCTTAAAATCTCTACTTCTGCATTGAAAAATGTTACTAAAAACGGCATTTATGCTTGTTTGAAAGAAGCAAGAGAGAAAGGTTATACTACAAAGTAGTAGTAATTAACTAATATTATTCAGGCGTTGCTATCTTTGCATGGCAACGCTTTTTTTATTTATGCAAATCAAACTCGCGCTTTTACTTTTTCTTTCGGCAGTAATTTCGGTTACGGCACAGGAAACGATTACCCCTAAGGTTGTAAACGAGCAGCAGCCCAGCCGCTATGACGATGATTTGCTGAACAAGGACTTTCACAAAGGACGCAGAGAGGCTTTGCGTGCCCTGATGCCCGAAGGCTCGGTGGCCGTTTTTTTTGCCGCTCCGGTGCGCAACCGCGCCAATGATGTAGATTATGAATATCATCAGGATCCTGATTTTTATTACCTGACGGGACTAACCGAGCCCAACGCGGTGCTGGTTGTTTTTAAAGACAAGCAGAAGTTTGCTGATGGCAATACCGAAATGATTTTTGTGCAAAACCGCGATGCCGGCAGCGAGGTATGGACCGGTCGAAGATTGGGCACTGATGGGGTAGAGAAGCAGCTGGGTATTAAGCCCGCATTGGTAAACGATGATTTTCATAAATCGGGGATTGACTTTGGCAAGTTTGAGAAGGTTTTTAACAGCAAAATCTATAACGATGTGCGTGATGAAACGGGCAACAATGGCGATTTGTATGACCTGATACAGACCTATCAGAAGAATACGCAGCGCGCCTCGCCCGATGTGGCAGGGCTGGAGGTGATGATGGCCAGCCTGCGCGAGATTAAGCTGCAGGAGGAGCTGGTATTGCTGCGCAAGGCCATAACCATGACCTGCGAGGCCGAGATTGAACTGATGAAGGCTCTGGAGCCGGGCATGACCGAATATCAGAGCGAGGCTATAGTTGAGTTTTTCTTTAAGGTTAAGGGTGCCGAGGATGTGGGCTTTCCCTCTATACTGGGCAGTGGCGAAAATTCGTGCATTTTGCATTATACCACCAACCGCAAGCATCTGGATAATCCCGAGTTGCTGGTTTCGGATATTGGTGCCGAGTATCATGGCTACACGGCCGATGTTACGCGCACTATTCCTATTAACGGTAAGTTTTCGCCCGAGCAAAGGGCTGTTTATGATATTGTATTGGAGGCGCAGGAGGCGGGCATACAAAAGTGTTTGAAGGGCAAACCGTTTATGGCTCCGCATCAGGCTGCGGTAAAGGTTATACAGGAGCGGCTTTTGGCACTGGGTATTATTAAGGAGGCTGCCGAATACCGCAAGTATTTTATGCACGGCACTTCGCACTATTTAGGGCTGGATGTACACGATGCGGGGCTGTATGATATACTTAAGGTAAACAGTGTAATTACAGTAGAGCCAGGTATTTATATTCCAGAAGGAAGTGATTGCGACCCCAAGTGGTGGAACATTGGTGTGCGCATCTAGGATGATATTCTTATTACCGA
>JBFWYU010000058.1:0-19427 GCA_050186075.1 Bacteroidia bacterium | reverse complement strand
TTATATATAATTGCCGAATGAATAATTTTATTAAAAACACACTTCCTTTTTCGGCTCTTTTTCTTTTCTCTTCCTGCGGTGTGTTTACAGATATACCTTTTCAGATAGCAAAAAAAAAAGCACCCTACGATATGATTATTGTTCCGGGATTTCCTTATGAAAAACGTCCTGATCTTAATACAATATACAAGGTGCGAATTTTCTGGGCATACCATCTTTATAGTACAGGCATAACCAATAATGTGATGTTTTCAGGCTCTGCTGTTCACTCTCCTTATGTTGAAGCCAAAATAATGGCTGAATTTGCAAAGCAAATGGGTATTCCGGAGGAACATATTTTTATTGAAGACAGCGCAGAACACAGTACCGAAAATTTATTTTACGGATATCAGCTTTCAAAAAAAATGGGATATACTAAAATTGCAGTTGCCACAGACCCATTTCAGTCCGGCATGATTTCTTTCCTTACCAGAAAAGACAAATTACCGGTTGATTATATTCCCGCAAAGATTGAGACCATTGCTGTGAAATACTGGAATACCTTTAAGTTCAATATAGATGACAAAAATGCGTTCAAGGAAAACTTCGTTCCTCTTGTTGAAAGAATTTCTAAAGAAGAACGCAAAAAAGGAACTCACGGAGAGCGTTTCAGGAAAAGAAAGAACAATCCTGAAACGGATTAACCGAATTATTTCAGCACTATCCTTTCAGTCATTACCGAATCTTCGGTTGAAACCGTAAACAGATAAATACCTTTTGCCCAGGCTTCGGTATTTATAGTAAACACAGGCGTTGTCAGCAATTTCTTATTCCCTGAAAATACTTCCTGACCAATAGCATTCACAACTTTTATAGCTACTCCAGTGTTTGCATAGGCAGTTAAATCAACCGTTACTTTATCAGTTGCCGGATTTGGATAAACAGTAAAACCTTTATCATTCAACTCTTGCGAAAAGATACCGGTTGAAGCACTGTCCTGATTCCATGCATAATCAATATTGATAGAATCAATATCAATACTTGCATAATATACCCACTGATCCGTTACCGTATCTAAATACCATTCTTCCTGAAACTGAGATGAATCAATCACACTCTGAAACGCATCAAAGCTGCCGTACATAGCTGAATCGCCTACCACAAAAACCCACGCCTGCCCTTCCGGATTATCGCAGGCAATCATGTTATTGATTTCCGTGGTGCAACTTCTGCGCACACCTACGTAACCATTATCCTGTCTGCCTAACAACCAGTTACCGTTGTTTCTTATTTCATCAAAATCTGCATCTTTCCAGTGAAGCGAAACGGCAAAATCAGTGTAGCCAAAAAATGGAAGTGTTGGATCGGGGCGATACATAGCCAATGCAACATTGCTTTGCTGCTTTACATATGGCAGGTGACTATTTTGAAGAGCTCGCGAATCCCAATCTATTACTTCTCCTGATGATGTAAAAACCGAAGTGGTACCTGCGTTAACAACAACAGGAAATTGCTGATACCCCAATTTACCTTTCCAATAATCCTGAACAGATGATAACGTTACTGAGTTATGCTTAAAAATGGCAATGTCTTCTTCCATCAGAACCGAACTTTTTGAAATAGCACTGGCGCCTTCTGCCAGAGTTGGAAAATCATTTACGTTTAAGCTTTGAAACTGTGTGAAGGCGGCAAAATCATTATGATTCCATAAATTAGAATCTTCTATCAGCTTTCCCGATTCATAGGCAACCAAGGGATGAAAATAAGTGCCCGCACTCCATTGTGCCATCACCCTGTCAACATCAGAAAGTTCGCTGTTAATTGAAAAACTGCTTTCCAAAGAATGACCAATTGAATAAATAGTATCCAATTCTGGCACCCACGAATCAATCACATCATCAACGGGAATAGTTGATGTAGCCAGAAAACCACCTGCATGCGAAGTTGACTCGGGAACTTCACCAAAACCTGTTAGCAGGTAAATGAGGTTATTATGATTTTGTCCATATGCATTATCGTATTTTCCAAAATAATTTCTTCCTGCTGCAGGAAAAAATACGCCTTTATCATTAGTAAGCATCAGTATATCTTTAAGCAAAATTTGCGAGGCCTGAGTAGCAAGATCTTTTATTTCCTGATCCTCTGCAAAATCTGCCAGATTTAATAATCCGCTCAAACAATAAGGCGCATAAACAGACGAAAAGAATTCATAAAAACCATATTGAACTTTCATCCGCAAAAAATGCCTCAATCGTGTATCAAGTTCTGCATCAATAGGTCTTCCGTATTTCTCATGAAGCAGCCAGTCCGAACCCATCCACATGATGTGATGATTTTCTGACCAATAGGTTCTTTGCACTTCATTTTCAGTGAGCCAGTAAGGCACAGAATTAATTACCGGCAAAATCTGGCTGTCATAAATTCCATCGGTAAAGTACAAAACACGAACAAGCTCTACAATATCAAAATCGCTGGTCAAACCCGATGCTATTCCACTCAAAAAATCATTCAGATAAACAGGGTCAACCGTTCCGTTGGCATACGCCTGTATTGTTATTGCATGATTAATAGGGTTAGCCAAAGCATTATTGATATAGTCAGTTCTGCGTTGCTCATATTCAGGATTTGTTGCCGTAGCAGTTTCAAAAACAAACACCAGTGTAGCCGCAACCACCAACACTAAAGGCTTTACCAAAATATTCATAAACTGTTTTTTTTAGAGAAATCAAATATACCTTTCTCTATAACATAATACCCGCTTTACCTTTTGTTCTTTTAATTTTGCCGATTAACTGCATGAAAATACTGTTTGGCAAACTCTGTAATTTCCAATTCCGCGAATTCAAACCTTCGCGCACATGGTTCTTAACAGCACTCATCATCACCATTGCCATAGGCTATCCCGTCTTTGAAGTACTGTTTATGAACACACATTTCGGCAACATGCACTTCAGTATTCCCGACCTTATTGGCTACAGAAACTGCACCACCACACTGCCTCCGGGCAATCCATCTCTTGCGCCTTATTTCACCCGGCTGTGGCTTGGCCTTGCATTACTCTGCGTTGTTATACGCTTCACCGTTATCACCGCAAGTTATTTTCTATCCAAAAAAGCACTGGGCGAAATCGCTTTCAAAAAGTATTTCTACACCTATTTCCTTTCCTTTATTATTGCCACAGCAGCAGGTCTGCTGCTGCTTGCCCTGCTCGCAGCCATTTCATCCCTTGCCGGATTTTCTATTGCCGATGGCAAACATTTTTTCGAGCAGGCAGCCCTTAACATCTATCAATTTATTGACACCCGCATACCGGCCCTTTTCAACATCCGCAACTATTGGCTGGCCCTGCCCCTCACCATCCTGCTTACCGCCCTCCCCGGCTGGTTCACCCACTGGCTCTGCCACAAATCACGCTTCTGCTGGTATGTGTTCCATCGTCCTCACCATACTCCTCAGTTTCTGCATCCTTTGGCATCGCCACCCGCTTTTGTCTTCGATTTTGTGTTGCTTATTCCTCAAACCATAGTTGCCGCTGCCATCTCAAAAATTATTTACACACAACCCCTGCTCATGGAAATGAGCCTCTGGTTTCTGGCCGGCTATTGCCTCGAAATTTTTAACCACAGCGCCATACACTATAACTTTGCCTACCGCAATTTTTTTGTCCGCAACCTGTCCCGCCTGTTTGGCGATGTAGGCGTTTACCACCTCATGCACCACAGTGCAAAACCCAGCGATGAAATCATTAACCTCGGTGGCGGCACGCTCCAGCTGTGGGACCGCATCTTCCGCACCTACCGCAAACCTTATTCGCAACTTCCCCAGCTGGGCTTAACCAGTCAGCCTGCAATAAACATGAACCCCCTGCGCATCCTTTTCAGCGGAATAGCTCAAATTGCATGGGAACTTAAAATGAATAAAAGTTTTACTGCACGTCTTAAAATTCTGTTTGGCAACGTTGATTACAAACCCGCTCTGAGCAGGGAGTTTTTAATAGAAGGCTATTGAAAACCTCCGCTAGGTGTTTCAATCCACCTCTCACTAATTAAATTCCTGCCATATCTTCATTGCGTGTTGCCATATTTCCCCTGCTTCTTGTCCAAAACCATAAAATTCTGCCAATACCCCATTAGTAGATACTACAAACAAAGCAGTGCCGCAAGTCTCAAAAGACTCTTGCTGTCAAATAATTCCGTGTAAAATCAATGAAAATCGGTGGCAAGAACACCACCCCGGAAGATTACTTCCTCCCAAACCTAAAACGGATCCTCAAAATAGGCCTTCAGCGCCTTCATCATCTTTGAGGCACCTACTCCATCCACCAGGCGGTGGTCCATAGTAGCGCAAACCGGCAAAACATCAATAACCTCCACCCCTCCATCACGCACCACCGGCTTTTGTTCTATTTTCCCGATAGCCACAATAATAGGGCATTGCACAAAAGGCATAAGCGGAGCAAAACCACGCTGTATACCCAGCATACCTACCGAAGTAACCATAGCACTGCCAAAAGCATCCTGCGGAATACCAAAAGCAGGCGACCATATATTCAACTGATAACTGATAAAACTCACCACACGCTGCATCCACCCGATCATAAAAGTGGGTATGTATTTCATAACCTCGCCAAAACCCGCAAAATCATCTTCGCCTGCGCGGATGCGCAAAACACGCGCCCGTATCTCGTCATGTATCTCTTCAAGGCTCTTGTTGTTGCAGTCGCGAATAGTAATTCCCGTTAGCGTATCACCCGAATCATCAGGAGCCACCTGAAAAAATATATCCACCGTTCTGCGGTGATAAATACGTCCGAAACGGATAACCCCGTTCACCTTCGGATAACTTGCAATAGCAACAGCCACACCCTTAGCAGCAATAGCCGTAGGCGAAATTTTTTTGCCCTCGCTCAGTAAACGGCTGCTCACTGTCTTCAGAGGCGCAGCATCAAAATCCATCCAGCCATAAAAACTTGCTTCTTCCGATGTGCGCCAGGTGCTGATAGCCAGCTTGCGCCAGCGGCTCATCGGCTTATAGGGTTCATAACTAACGTTGCGCTTAAAAAATGACATTAAGCGGCAAAAATAAATTATTCCTGCTCGTGATAATCGCCAGGCTCCTCGGCCGCAGCATTTTTATCCATTTCAGCAGCCGTTTCATTTTGCTCGGCCAGCGTCCAGTCATCGGTTTTGGTGGTTTGCAGCCATGCGTTTCCCGACTTGCGGAAAACCTGAGCCGACAAGCCAAACTGCTCCATCAGATCATGCTCCAGTTCACTTACCTTGGTGATAGCGCGTATGTGCAATAAACCCTCTTTGTTAGTCGTTTGCACCTCTCCAATTGTAAGGCTGCTGTCCAACTGCGATTTAGGTTTAGAACCCTCGCCTTCTTCATGCGATTTTTTATAAAACTCAATTTTCAGAAACGGATAATGCTCCTGAAATTGCTGCTGTATGTCTTTTAGTTTCTCGTTTTTGTTGATGATGATTTCCATAATTGGGTTTTAGTTAATGCTGCAAGAATACGCAATGCCTGCAACCGGAATATGACACAAATCATGAAATTTGATTTTAAAAAATGTTTGCCACAGATTCACAGAGAAAGCAACACAGTTAGATCTTATTCAATAAAATCTGTGAATCTGTGGCTGATTTAACTTCGCGTCTTAGCGCCTTTGCGAGCAACATAACTCTGTGTCTCTGTGATAAACATTCAAGGCAAAATCCTACGCATAAATCATTATTTTTGCATCCTTAAACTATCGGCCTCATCTTGAATACCATGAAAAATATAATCACCCTTTCATTGCTGGTTCTGCTCTTTGCAGCTACCGCTAATGCACAGGATGTTACCATAGCTGGACCAGGTGGATGCAACGGTGCAGCAGTTAATGGAACATGGACCGTACCCTGCGATGTAACCTCTATTACCATCGAAATCTATGGCGGTGGCGGGGGCGGGGGCGGCCGTGGCGGGGGCAGCAACGGAGGCTTCTATGATTCACGCGGTGGTGGCGGTGGCGGTGGCGGTGGATATACCACCATCACCATCAACGTAACACCCGGTTCATCCTTCAACTACTCCATTGGCGCAGGCGGCTGCGGTGGTGGCGAGGGAGGTGACGGAGATGACGGAGATAACGGTACTAACGGAGGAAATACCACCTTTAACGGAACAACTTCGGGCGGCACACCCGTAAACCTTAGTGCCAACGGAGGCGCAAGAGGCACCGGAGGCGATGGCACAGAAGGCAGCCCTGGTTCAGGCGGTGCCGGTGGCACAGCCAGCGGTGGCTCAACCAATACTAACGGCACAGCAGGCAGCAACGGAAGTGGCGGCAGTGGTGGTGCAGGTGGTGCAGGTGGAGGACCAGGTGGTGCAGGCGGAGTTGGTGGCGGTGATCCCGGAGGAAGTGGCGGAGCCGGTGGCATACTTATCACCTTTAATACAACCTCACCTATTGTAGCACCTACCATTACCAGCACTCCGGCAACCTGCATAGCAGCAGGTACCAGCACCCTTGATAACTACGACCCTTCTGGAACCTACACCTTCTCTCCTATCGGCCCCTTTCCTCAAGCTGGTGGACTTATAGGCGGCATGACTCCCGGACAGGTATATACCGTAACGGTGGGCACAGGAAGCTGTATTTCACCACCAAGCGCACCCTTCAGCAATGCAGCAGCAGGCGGTACTCCCGTTGCACCAACTGTTACTTCAGCACCTCCAACCTGTTCGGCAAACGGAGTTAGCACCATTACCAATTACAATGCTGCATACACCTATAACTTTACGCCTGCAGGCCCTGCGGCAGGTGCAGGTGGCGTAATCACCGGAATGACACCGGGCACCAGCTATACCGTAATAGCCGATGGCGGAGGTTGCTTTTCTCCGGCAAGCGCATCGTTCAGCATAGCAGCCCAACTGGTTGCACCGGCTGTGCCAACCATAGCATCAACTCCTGCTACCTGTGTAGCAGACGGAAGCAGCAGTATCAGTAATTACAATGCTGCTTACACCTATATTTTCAGCCCTGCCGGCCCATCGGTTGGCGGTGGCGGTGCCATCACCGGTATGACCGCAGGAACCAATTACACCGTACAGGCCAATGACGGAAACTGTTCGTCAGCAGCCAGTGCCTCGTTCAGCAATGCAGCTATAACACCGCCACCTCCGGTGCCAGTGGTTTCAACCCTGCCCCCCTCCTGCTCTTCTCCCGGAATGGCGGCTATTACCAATTACAGCGGTGCGCTTACCTATACCTTTACTCCCGCAGGACCTGCCGCAGGCGTGGGCGGTGTTATCACTGGCATAACACCCGGAACTAGCTACACCGTAGAAGCCGATGACGGAAGCTGCAGTTCAGGCGCAAGTGCCTCGTTCAGCGTGGCAGCACAATTGGCAACACCGGCTGTTCCTACTATTACTACTACTCCACCCTCGTGCATAGCAGACGGAAGCAGCACCATCAGTAATTACAATGGTGCTTACACCTATACCTTTACCCCCTCAGGCCCTTCGGCTGGCGGTGGCGGTGCCATCAGCGGCATGACCGTGGGAACCAATTATACCGTAACAGCCGATGACGGCAACTGCCCCTCAGCAGCAAGTGCCTCCTTCAGCAACGGTGCTTTGACTGCACCACCAGCTGTGCCAACTGTTTCAACCCTTCCTGCCGACTGCTCTTCAGACGGAATAGCGGCTATAACCAACTACAACGGCTCACTCAATTATACCTTTACCCCTGCCGGACCTGCAGCCGGCCCGGGCGGTGTTATCACCGGAATGACACCCGCCACCAACTACACCGTTGAGGCCGATGACGGCAGCTGTAACTCAGGCGCAAGCGCTTCATTCAGTATTGATGCACAGTTAGTTGTGCCTGTTGCTTCAATAAGCGGTTCACTTACCTATTGCACAGGCGGCACTACTACGCTTACCGCCAGCGGAGGCACCGGCTTCAGCTGGACCGATGCCGGAGGAGCCAACATCGGCAGTAGCGCAAGTGTTTCGGTTGCGCAGGGAACTTACACCGTAACTGTAACAGATGCCAATGGCTGCACAGACGATGAAACCGTTACCGTTACCGAAGCAACGGATTTAACCGTAACCATTTCAGGAACATTAACCTATTGCGAAGGCTCAACTACTACCCTTACCGCCAGCGGAGGAACCGCTTACACCTGGAGCGATGGCAGCACAACGGCAGCTATTTCAGCTACCGAAGGCAGCTACACCGTTACCGCCACCGATGGCGGCTGCTCGGGAACAGCTACTGCTGATGTTACCGAAATTGCGGTAGCTCCCTTTAGCCTTGGCAGTGATATTACCTCCTGCATCGACTCCCTGGTAATACTGGATGCCGGCAGCGGATATACCACCTACGCATGGAGCAGCGGTGAGAATACTCAAACGATTGCCACCCTCTCGCCAGGACAGTACACCGCCACCGTTACCGATGCCAACGGCTGTGATGCTACGGCATCGGTTAATGTGGTATTTAACCAGTGCGTAACCGACAGTTTTACTATTTACATTCCCAATGCTTTTACGCCTAACAGCGACCGCGACAACGATGCTTTCCGCATCTACGGTACCAATATCAAATACCTTGAATTCAGGATTTTTAACCGATGGGGCGAGCAAATACATCTTGCACGCGGAGTTAATTCCACCTGGGACGGCACATATAAACTGCGCGAAGCAGAAATGGGTGTGTATGCCTACGTAGTGCAGATTGAACTGGAAAGCGGTTACAAAGA
This sequence comes from Bacteroidia bacterium, assembly GCA_050186075.1. Lineage (GTDB taxonomy): Bacteria > Bacteroidota > Bacteroidia > SXHM01 > SXHM01 > SXHM01. The sequence continues at coordinate 10,689 of JBFWYU010000058.1, read as the reverse complement.
AACCTTCAGGGGCGGTGTTACCTTAGTCAGGTAATCTGCGAAACCGGACATTTGGTTTCTAAGCGAAGCTGCAAATCGGCCAGCATGGCTTTTCTCCACTCATCGCTGCCTTCCACAGCCGAATTAAATATAGCCTTGTAATCAGGAATTTCAAACGCCTCCAGATTCATCTTGATGGTCTTGAACAGTTTTGGAAAGCCCTCGCCCGGCACCTGCACATGGTGCAGGCCGCCACTGTAGGCAATCACCATTTGTCCCTTGTTAAGGCGGCTCAGTATATCCACCACACCGCCACGCACCGTCATTTTTTTGCCCTCAGTATCCAGACCGTTTTTGCGTTTCATGCGACCTTCAGCAGCAATCAATATAACAGCATCGGCATAGATGGATGAAAGAAACTGGTCCCAACTGTCATCACGCTTGCGCGTGATTTTGGTCATACCGGGACTAAACAATTTAAACAAAGTACCCACCAATGGGCGGTCTAATGTTTTATCAGCACCCGGAGCTACCATGCGTTTGCTCAACCTGCGCAAAAAGCGGGTAGGCAAAAAACCGAGAAACAATACTTCCATCAACGAGGTGTGATTGAGAAAAACAATTAAACGCACATCGTTCCAGCGGATGCGCTCTTTGGGCCAGCCTATTTTAAATCGGTAAAATACGTTTGCAAAAGCCTTGAAAAACATAAGAATGGTAAAACTGATAAGGCTTTTCATAGTTTGTTATCGTCATTGCGAGTGCAACGAAGCAACCTCACAAGTATACGTATTAAATTATCAAACAAGATTGCTTCGGGTGAAAAACCCTCGCATTGACGGGTATGCTTTTACTATTTAATTAACAGCTGCTAATTTCTTCTCTTGCCTTAACTGCTCGGCCTTTTGAATAAACTTTTCAATAATCCGTGTGGTGTTCTGCGGATGTATCATGTGATACAAATGCTCACGGAACAAATCGGTTTCTTCCTTGGTAGTAATATCCACCACCTCGGTAAGCTCACTGCCTTCATAAATCCCGGGAACATATTTAGCCACTCCGTCACGATTACTTTTCAATATAAGAACCGGGATGTTATGCAGCGGCATATTCATCATACTGGTTTCTTCATCAAAACTTTTAGAGGCCTCCAGTCCCGAGTGTATCTGTATGGCAAACACCTTTGCAGGCAGGCGGTTCAGCGCTTGCTCAATAGGTATGCGGTTCAGATGCGGCAATGAGTCAAGGTTGGTCATCAGAAACAAAATCCTTGCTTTGGTTGACTTCCAGATGTTTTCGCGCATGGATGAGTCAACACCTATCAGCCATTCAGTAAGGTTAATGCCTCTTCTGCGCACACTGCGTTTGCTGTCCCAGGGAATAATGGAACGGGCGGCCGTAAACATGGCCCGCTCGGCAATACCAAGCTTAGAGGGTAATATTACATCGTCCAGAAAGCCCAGCAGAGCGTGTTTAGCTTCGCTTCCGAAAAATGGATTAGCGCCAATGCGTCCGCACAGGTATTTCTGCATTCCTTCCAGTTTGTCAAATGCACGGTCGGCCATCAGAAAATAGATATTGGCCATGCTATGGTCAAAAATATAAACCGAGTGCCCGCGCGAACCGAAATAAGCAACCACAGCATCTATGTTATACACCACAAACTGCGAGTACTGCACAGGCGGCAAATCATTGGGTATAGTACCATAGTGCATGGCAGCTGCAATGTATTTACGCGAAGGAATAGCAGCCAGTAATCCATCAAAGGTATTCAATCCCATAAACCCATGAATAAACAGAATAACTGGCAATTTTTTCTTGGCGTTTTCTTCATACGATTTTGCCATGTCAACCCTTATGGTGGTTGGACCGTAACGGGTTTCACGCTCTACTTCTACCTGCGGCCAGGTGAGGGCTTTGTCGTCAATATAAACCGTCATGCGTTGCGGCACATTTTCCATGTAGCGCAAAAAGCCGGGGCTTTCGTTTTTCTTTGCCCAGCGATAAAAGAGCCATGCCAGTGGCCTTCTCTTATCTGCCTTGGTAGCAAGAAATGCAATGCGCATTGATTTGCTCAAAAATGCAGGCGTGAACGTAATTTCTTTTTCGTTTTTTTCGTCTTCTACCACTACTGCAATATCTTTTGAATCAAAAGCGGTTGAGTTGCGGCTGATACCCGCCACCTGCCCCGCAGGATTGCAGGCAAGAAAAACAAAGTCAAGACCACTTTTGCCTGCTTTCTTTAAATACGCTGTTAAGTGTTCGTTCAGTCCTTTGGTATAGGTTTCAATGTTTTCACGGTCAAGGTTACGGCCTATGATCTGATCTTTTTTTATCCGCTCGGTGCGCAGCAGTTGTTTCAGAAACTCAGTGGCATCGGTAACACCCGGAACCGAGCGTTGTGATTTAAGTTTTGAATTCACAAAGGTGTAGCGTATCCTGTCAGGATGCCAGAGGTCGCGGTAATGCTCCAACAGGTATTTATAAACCCCTGCCGGTGATTTTCCGTGCGAAAGACCTACCAGAAAGGTTTCGCCTTTTTCAGTGGCTTTGTTGGCATGTTCAATAAAATCAAGTGCTACCGATTCGTCAAACTTGGTTTTATCTTTAAAGTAGCGTGATTCGGGAACCGTGTTGTCATCTAATTCAGTTGGGTCGGAATCATTAACCTTTCTGTTTTCATTTTTCTTCATACGCGCGAATTAATCGGGGTTTAAATTAGAAATAAATGCAAAGCAAGTGTTAAGTTTTTCGACTGAACCTTGTTGAGCTACGACAGAGCTGAACTCACAGAGATTTAGTTAGATTTGCGCACCATGTCAGACGAAACAGAACTGAATTTCAATCCGAAATTAGTAAGTAAAGCCGCAAACCTTTACCTGCCTTTGCTTGAGAAATATCATCGTGCAAAATTTCTAGGGCTCGAAAACATTCCCGAAGTTCCGTTTCTGGGTGTGGGCAATCATGGCGGTATGCACTTTATGCCCGAATCGTTGTTGTGGTTAACAAAGTACCATAGCATGAACCGTCCTTTGCACATGGTTACGCTTATTCATAACCTGTCACATAAATTGGGCAAGTTGCTAAAATTGCCCTTGTCTGATTTTGGTCTGGTAGAAGCAAATCCCGAAAAGGCTCTGAATGCGCTGAAGTCAGGCTTTGCCGCTACGGTTTATCCCGGCAGCGACCGCGATAATTCAAAACCGTATGCCGAGCGCAATAAGATTGATTTTTTTGAACATACCGGTTATGTAAAACTGGCGCTGAAAGCCCAGGTGCCCATTGTTCCTATAGTTGGTATTGGCGGTGCCGAAACGGTGTTTGTGCTTTCGGCAGGCGATAAAATTGCCGAAGCAACTGGATTGAAGAAGATACTGAAACTGCATACCTGGCCTGTTTACTGGTCGTTTCCGGGTGGCTGGCACGTGGGGCATCTGCCTTATTTTTCATTGCCCCTGCCCTCGCAGATTACCATCAGCGTACTCCCGCCCTACGCAATTGACGAATACACTCCTGAAGATGCCGAAAACCCCGATATTGTTCAGAAAATAAATCTGGAGATCATCATCATGATGCAGGAAGAAATGAACCGCCTGAAAAAAGGTAGAATTCCTATTGTGGGATAACCTTATTTCTCCAAAACCCCTTTAATATTGGGTTTAAAGTAAAGATTGCTTTTCAGAATTTTGCCGTCTTCACGAAAAATGGGTTGCCCGTTTTCGTCCAACTTACTCATGTTGCTGCGGTGAATTTCGTCAAACACTTCGTCAATTTTGTGTTGCAGACCGTGTTTTAAAATAGTTCCGAAAATGATGTAGAGCTGATCGCCCAAAGCATCTGCAATTTCGTGAATATCGCCTTTGCGGCAGGCATCAAGGTATTCGTCTGTTTCTTCTTTTATCAGGTTGTAGCGCAGCATGTAATCGCGCTCTTCAGGTATTCCTATTTCGGTAGCATTACCAATCTGAAACACTTCGTGAAACTCATGCACGCTCATAATTTTTGAAATAATTCCGGTGGTGTTTTTGGTTTCGCTCATGTGTTTAGTTGTGGTAAATGTATTTATTGTTCTTTCGAAGCTTATCGTCTTCATCGTACTCGCGTGAGGTATCAAGCTGTCCGTTGCTGTTATATGAGTATTCGATATAGCTCATCCGCTTGCCCGAATAATCATAAACCGATGAACGGGTAATTTTTCCGCTGGCATCAAATTCAAAACCATCGTAGCCTCTAAAAACATGTGAGCCGGTGTAATGATTATGGCGCTCATAATTATTTACGAAGTACTCAATATTGGTATAACTCAACAACTCACCCGCAGCCGAATAAAGCGATTTGCGGTAGAGATTGGTTTCTCCGTTATAATATTGATAAACCGTATAATTCTCAAGCAGGTTGTGGTTAAAGGTAGATTCTTTTTTCAGCAAGGTATCGTTATACTCGTATTGCTTGTAGGCAACCTCTACCCCGCCCTCAATGTGATAAACGTTACTCAGATTTAAGAGTGCATCGTACAGATATTCCTTTTCAGCTAAAAGCGTTCCCTGCGCATCATAAGAATTCTCAACAGAAATTTTGCCGTTGATATAGGTAAAGGTGTCGTACTTTTTCAGTTCACCATCAGTTGATTTATAGTCTTTGCGGACAAGCTGTTTATCACTGTTGTAATAGTAAGCAAGGTATCCGATAGTTTCATTGTTCTCAAAACGAAATTCCTTACAGAGCAGGTCTTCCATTCCCGGTGCATCATCGCAGGGCGAAAATTCGTCAACGCGGCACGAGGCAAGAAAAACAGTGAAAATTAAAACGAGAGAATAAAAATGCTTCATTGAAAACAAGTTGCGAATTTACAAAATTGTCGGGTTTACGCTTCTCACATACCTATATTTAGTCTTAAACAATTTGGAAATACAAAAGGTTTATTTCTAATTTTAGCCGATTAAATAACCTTAAAACATGAAATACTTTTACTTATTAAGCATTATTCTTTCGGCTGCAGTAGCAAGTGCTCAGACAGTTGTGCGCGGGCCTTATCTTCAAAATCCAACATCAACCAGCATGGTTATCAAGTGGCGCACCGATGTTGCAAGTGACAGCCGCGTTTCCTTCGGAACCACACAAGGTTCTCTTTCAACTAATGTCGATTCGTCAACATCCACTACCGAACACACGGTAAAAATAAGCGGCTTAGACCCCTTCACACAATACTACTATTCAATAGGAACAACTACACAGGTGCTTGCCGGACCAAGTGCCAACCACCGTTTTAAAACATCACTTGCTCCCGGTGCTGAACAACCTATTCGCGTTTGGGCAATAGGTGATTTTGGTAAGGGAAATCAGAAAGAAGCCGATGTGCGTGATTCATATGTAGAATATCTTGGCAGCGGACATAACGATGTCTGGTTGTGGCTTGGAGATAATGTATACGACACAGGAACCGATCAGGAATATCAGGATAAAGTATTCAACGACCAGTATGGTTACAACAGCCTTTTCACTTATATGCCCTTTATGCCTTGCCCCGGAAATCATGATTACGGCAGCATCTCGCCACCTCCGGGAACCATTGACCCGCAATTGCATACAGGAGCATATTTCGATATTATTGATGTTCCAAAAAACGGTGAAGCAGGTGGCGTTGCTTCGGGTACAGAATTGTATTATTCATTTGATTACAGCAATGTACATTTTGTTTCTCTGAACTCTGAGTTGGGGTCAACTACTGCTGCTTACGATTATATTGGAGCATTTTCAGGCGACATTGAAAACCTGCCTATGGTTAGCTGGCTGAGACAAGACCTGCAGGCAAATACAAAAGAATGGACTATAGCTTACTGGCACCAATGCCCTTACTCAAAAGGCTCACATGATACAGATGATTTCTGGGAATTTTACATTAAAGCCATGCGTGATAACATTACGCCTATTCTTGAAGAATATGGTGTTGACCTTGTTGTTTGCGGACACAGTCACGTTTATGAACGTTCGTACCTGATTGAAGGACACACCGGCACATCTGATAATTTTACCAACGCAAATATTGTAAACGGAAATAGCGGAAATTTTGACCAGGGGCAGGCCTATTACAAGTATCGCCAAACGCCAGACCCTAACAAAGGAACTGTGTATGTAGTTTGCGGAAACTCCGGAAGCAGTGAGGGCGGACCGGCTCTTGACCATCCTGCAATGGCTGTTGGCAATGGTTGTGATACGTGCATAGGCTCTTTTGTAATTGACATTGATGCCAATCGCCTTGACGGAAAATACCTGAAAGCTAACGGAACAATTGGCGACCATTTTACCATTATCAAGCAAGATTTTCCAATTTCAATTGAGGAAACCGATGCATCACCCGTTTTAAACGTTAACGTATTTCCCAACCCATTCAACAGCAGCACCCGCATTGAATATGAACTAACCGAAAATAACACCGTATCGGTTGAACTGACCGATATAAACGGACGGAAAATTGAGACCTTGTTCTCAGGTAATCAGAATGCAGGAAAACACAGCATTGAAGTGGACGGACAAAAACTAAATCTGAGCAAAGGAGAGTATATTATACTTTTCAGTAACGGAGACAATATTTACAACAAACGGGTGGTGAAGTTTGAGTAATTTACACCTGCTTTTTAAATTAACCAAAACCACAAACCATGAAAAAACTACTACTATTATGCTTTCTGCTTTCAGGCTTAATGCTTGAGTGTTATGCACAGGTTTGCAACAGCAACCATCTTACTAATGCTGATTTTACCAACAACCTGACGAACTGGTCGCAGTACGGAACTGTAACAAGTGCAACAGTTCTTCCTGCAAACAACGGATGCCTCACCCAGTTTTTAGCCCTGCCGGCTACCACCAACAGCAACACCGGTGTTGAGCAAGTTGTAGTATTAAAACAAGACACCTGCTACGATTTATGCTACTGTTATGAATTTCCGCAGTCGGGTTCATTGTTTAACTCACGATTAGTTATTGCAGGTATTACTTCGGGTGTAACCGTTACGCAACTGTTGAGTGGAGCCTTCACTCCCACACAGGCACAAATATTTGATCAGATTACCTCAACTACGGCCATTCCCCCAACTTATACCTGCACAGGTACTTTTCAGGCTACAGGCAACTTCACAAGTTTTGTAGTAGTAAATGAAACTACAGGACCCATAGGAACTGATATCAGGGTAGATAATATCTGTTTATCAAGCCGCAATCCCTGCCCGGTTGACCCCTGTGATAGCCTGGATGCCAATTTCAGTTACACGGTAATCGGTAACACCGTAAACTTTACAGATATCTCTACCTCGCCAACAGGCTCAACCCTTGGCTGGAACTGGGATTTTGGTGATCCTCCGTCAGGGCCACTTAACACTTCAACGCTTCAAAATCCTTCGCATACCTATCCCGGACCGGGAATCTACTTTGTTTGTCTCTATCTTTCATCTGTTTCGGCTGACGGACTTACCTCGTGCCACGATACATTTTGCATTGATGTAATTGTGCCGCCACCGGTTGGTATCAACGATTTTGAAAACGGAAGTTTAGTAATGCTGCCTAACCCTGCTAACGAACAATTACAGTTTAAAGGAACAGCAGTTGCAGAAAAAATAACACTGTATAATTCGTTCGGGCAAATGGTATTTGAAACTGTAATTAAAAACAATGCGGTTGAACTGCCCCGCAGTCTGGCTGAAGGTGTTTACAACGCAAGCATTGAAACCGATACAGGAACACTGCATCGAAAGCTGATGATAAAACGATAAATAAAAAGCCCCTCGCCTTAGGCGAGGGGCTTTTTTTATTCCTTTTCTTTTGCAACTATTGCCAGCCTTTTGCCATCAGGACTAATGGCTACTCGCGTAATTCCTGTAATACCTTCTCCTTTCAAATCAGCTAAAGGGGTCCATGTTTTAGTTGAAGGGTTAAGCAAATAGATTGAACTTTCATTAGCCATAATGAAATTGCCATCGGGTGTAAGACAAAAGTCTTCGCTGCCCGGAAGAGTAGCAAACATTTTTTCTATCGTTCCATTTGAATATTTACAAATATAAAAAGCTGTAGAGTCGGATTTATCCACAAAGTAAAACGCTTCTTCAAGCGGTACTTTTTGCATACAACGCCCCACATTTTCTGCAACTTTTTTTACTTCCCAGTTTCCTGTCTCAGCCAACTGCAAACTGATAGGGTCGGTAAGAATAAATAAGGCAAGTTTACCCTGCGTGTACCAGCAATGGTAGCCCACCGAATCAATAATTTTATCTAAAAGACTTTCAGGTTTATCTGCTGAATGGAATTTAAACTGCCACAACCGTTGTGCAGAGTCTTTCTCAACACGCACGGTTGAGAAATGAATGCCGTCATCCATGAAAGTTGGAGAATACTCGCTTTCGGATGTTTCGGTAGCCTGAATCAATTGGTCGGCCACAACCTGATACTCATAAATATCGGCTTGTTTCTGACCATCTCTGATAGAGGTAAAAAGTATGGTGCCGCCTTCTTTACTGAAACAGGGCTGACTGTCATAACCTTTGCTGTTGCTGATGTTTTTAGGTTTGCCCACATGTGAGTGCGAGCCATGGTTATCAAGGTCCAGCAGGTAAATTTCTGTTGCTGGGATTTGGGAGTACACGCAGAAGGAAAAGAGAAGCAGCGTACTTATCAACGAATAACGAATAGCAGCCATACGAATTGCGAATTAGAGTTTTGTAGCCCAAATGTATTCGTAAATTCGTAATACATTCGTTATTCGTGATGTTTTTACTCTCTTCCGTTGCGCGAATACTTTTTCATGATACCACGCTGCGAATTATTGATGAACGAAATAATTTCATCGCGCTCATCCGTTACCGGAATTTCGGCTTCAATAATTTCCAAAGCCTGTGCAGTGTTATTCTTTCCTAAATAAAGTATGCGGTAAATATCCTGAATGTGGCTGATGGTTTTATTATCAAAACCTCTTCTGCGTAAACCGATAGAATTTACACCTGCATAAGAAAGTGGTCTGCGGGCTGCTTTGGTATAAGGCGGTACATCTTTACCAACCAGGGAACCACCGGATAGCATAGCATGGCGGCCAATATTTACAAACTGGTGAACAGCAGTAAGTCCTCCAAGTATAGCATAATCACCAATAGTGATATGTCCTGCTAAGGTTGAACCATTGGCAAGAATGCAATGGTTACCAACCACACAATCGTGAGCAATATGTGTGTATGCCATCAGTAAACAATTATTACCGATTTCGGTTGAGCCTTTTGCTTTTGTTCCCCTGTTGATGGTAACACACTCACGGATGGTGGTGTTATCCCCAATAACAGCGGTGGTTTCCTCGCCTTCGTATTTTAAATCCTGTGGAATGGCAGATATAACAGCACCCGGAAATATGCGGCAGTTTTTGCCGATGCGTGCACCGCTCATAATATTTACATTGGAGCCAATCCAGGTTCCGTCACCAATTACTACATCGTTTTCAATAACACTGAACGGGCCTACCGAAACAAACTTTCCCAGATGGGATTTCGGATGAACGGAGGATAATGAATCTATCATGCTTCTGCTTTTTTAACAATTTGCGCCATCAGTTCGGCTTCCATAACAATAGTATCGCCAACAAAAGCATAGCCGCGCATCTGCGCTATTCCCCTGCGGATGGGCGAAAGTAATTCTAATTTAAAAATAAGTGTATCACCGGGAACCACTTTACTTCTGAAACGCACCTGATCTATTTTCATGAAATAGGTAAGGTAATTTTCGGGATCGGGAACGGTGTTCAGCACTAAAATTCCTCCTGTCTGTGCCATAGCTTCTATCTGTAAAACACCTGGCATAACAGGGCTTCCCGGAAAATGTCCGTTAAAGAATTCTTCGTTCATGGTTACGTTTTTTACGCCTACCACATGCGTTTCACTCATCTCTATAATTTTATCAACCAGCAAAAAGGGCTGACGATGCGGAAGTATTTTCTGTATTGCCTCAATATCAAAAAGCGGAGGTGTATTGGGATTGTATTTAGGTGCGTTTTTTCCGGAACGCGATTTCTTCAACAGCTTTTTCAGTTTCTTGGCAAACTCTACATTGGCAGCATGTCCGGGACGGGTGGCAAAAACGTGTGCTTTCAATCGCACTCCCAGCAAAGCTAAATCGCCAATAACATCCAGTAGTTTATGACGAGCCGGTTCATTGTGATAATGCAATTCCACATTATTCAGAATTCCTTCTTTGGCTACTTCCACTGTTGGTTTGTTAAATAAAGAAGCAAGGCTGTTCAGCTCTTCCTGCGAAACGGGTTTATCAACTACCACAATGGCATTGCTCATATCGCCACCTTTAATCAGGTTGTTTTTGTGCAGGTATTCCAGTTCGTGTAAAAAGCAAAAGGTGCGGCTCGATGCAATTTCTTTTCCGAAGTCAGCCAGCTTTTCCAATGTAAAATGCTGACTTCCCAGAACGGGTGAGTTGTAATCAATCATCACCGTAACACGGTAATCTGCAGCAGGAATAGCAAATATTTCTACGTTGCGCTGGTCATCACGAAACTCTAATTTATCTTCCAGTTCAAAATAAACGCGGGCTTTATCCTGCTCTTCAATACCTGCTTTTTTCAACGCATCCATAAAAGGCTTGGAGCTACCGTCCATAATAGGAAGTTCCGGACCGTCCAGTTCCATCAGCACATTATCCAGATCCATTCCTACCAATGCGGCAAGC
>JBFWYU010000057.1:0-19629 GCA_050186075.1 Bacteroidia bacterium | reverse complement strand
TTTAAACTTTATACATTAAACTTTTAAACATTTAACTTAAAACAATGGCTTATTTATTTACATCAGAATCAGTATCGGAAGGACATCCCGATAAAGTTGCAGATCATATTTCAGACGCATTAATTGACAATTTTCTTGCCTTCGACCCGCAATCAAAGGTTGCCTGCGAAACATTAGTAACAACAGGTCAGGTGGTGCTTGCCGGAGAGGTGAAATCAAAAGCCTATTTAGATGTGCAGACCATTGCACGCGATGTGATCAAGAAAATAGGTTACACAAAAAGTGAGTATATGTTTGAAGCCAATTCTTGTGGTGTACTTTCAGCAATTCACGAGCAATCATCCGATATTAATCAAGGCGTGGAGCGTAAAAAGAAAGAAGAGCAAGGTGCAGGTGACCAAGGAATGATGTTCGGTTATGCAACCAAAGAAACCGATAACTACATGCCGCTGGCTCTTGATTTGGCTCATGGAATTTTATTGGAACTTGCAGCTTTACGCAGAGAAAATAAAGAAATAAAATACCTGCGCCCTGATGCAAAATCGCAGGTAACATTGGAATACAACGACAACAATGTTCCGGTGCGTATTGATGCCATTGTGGTTTCAACACAGCACGATGATTTTGATGCCGAAGCAAAGATGCTGGCTAAAATCAAAAAGGATATGATTGAGATTTTAATTCCACGCGTGAAAAAGAAATATCCTAAATATGCTCATCTGTTCAATAACAAAATTGCGTATCACATTAACCCAACGGGTAAGTTTGTAATTGGCGGTCCGCATGGCGATACAGGTTTAACAGGACGTAAAATTATTGTGGATACGTATGGAGGAAAAGGCGCACACGGTGGTGGTGCATTCTCAGGAAAAGATCCTTCAAAAGTTGACCGCTCGGCAGCATATGCAACGCGTCACATTGCTAAAAACTTAGTGGCTGCGGGTGTTGCAGACGAAGTATTGGTTCAGGTTTCTTATGCAATAGGTGTTGCAAAACCAATGGGTATTTACATCAATACTTATGGAACTGCTAAAGTTAAATTGAGCGATGGTGAAATCGCTAAAAAAGTGGAAGCCATTTTTGATATGCGTCCTTACTTTATTGAGCAGCGTTTTAAACTGCGCACACCCATCTACAGTGAAACAGCTGCCTACGGACATATGGGTCGGAAAAACGAAACAGTTACAAAAACGTTTAAAGCTCCCGATGGGAAAACAAAAACTATGAAAGTGGAATTGTTTACATGGGAAAAATTAGATTACGTTGCTAAAGTGAAAAAAGCATTCGGCTTGAAATAATCAACGTTAATTGAAAAACAGAATCCCGGACGAAAATTATTGTTCGGGATTTTTGTTTTAATTCGCAAAACAAAATCATAAAAAATGGAAGACAGAATAGTATCAGCTGGAACTAAGGTAAAACACCCTCAATTCGGAATTGGTAAAGTTGAACATGTTGCCGAATATCACTACGTAATCAATTTTGATGCCCGTGGAATAGTTGATGTTTCCAAGAAATTTGCAGGACTGGAAGTATTAGGTCCAAAGCAGGTTGATGAAGAGTTTGATATTGATGCAGATGAGATAGAAAAAGCAGTGGAGCGCGTTCTCCGCAAATGGAACGGAATAGGAGAGGTGGTTCCGCTTGGCGACCGATGGAGCGGTGGTACACTGTTATTACAGCCAGCCGATCCTGCGCAAAAGCCCAAAGAAATTCCAATTGAAACATTCTTCCATAAAATTGTAATGCTCCGCGATCGCATGCGTGTATTGGAACAGAATATAAACAGCAACGAAAAACTTTCGGACGAGGATAAGGTTAATCTGCAGCAATATATCACCCGCATTTATGGCAGTCTTACTACCTTCAATGTGCTCTTTAAAAACAAGGAGCAGCAGTTTGTGGGAGAGAAAGGGAAGGAGTAATTATACTTTCTTTCTGAAGAAAATCTGAATCGGCACCCCCGTAAAATTAAAGTGCGCCCTCATTTTATTCTCAATAAATCGTGAATACGATTCAGGGATATACTGCGGAAGGTTAGAGTAAAATGCAAAGGTGGGAGCGTGTGTAGGAAGCTGCTGTGCAAACTTAATCTTCACATTTTTCCCCTTGGTTGCCGGTGGCGGATAGCTCTCAATAACCGGAATGATGTATTCGTTTAATACACGAGTTGGTATTTTCTTCGTGCGGTTTTCATAAACCTCAATAGCAGTTTCCACCGCTTTCATAATCCGTTGTTTATTCAGTGCAGAAATAAACAATATCGGCACATCCTTGAAAGGCGCAAGTTTCGCGCGGATCTCATCTTCCACTTTTTTCATGGTCGAAGTGTCTTTTTCCACCAAATCCCATTTGTTTACAAGGATTACAATTCCTCTGTGATTCTTTTGGGCAAGCCCGAAAATGTTCATATCCTGCGCCTCAAAACCAAGTTGAGCATCCAACATCAGTATACATACATCACAATTTTCAATGGCGCGCACCGAGCGCATCACCGAATAATATTCCAGCCCTTCTTCCACTTTCCCTTTCTTCCGTATACCGGCAGTGTCTACCAGAATAAAATCCTTTCCGTAAGCCTTGTAATGACTGTGAATGGCATCACGTGTTGTTCCTGCAATATTGGTAACAATGTTTCTGTCCGCACCAAGCAGCGCATTGGTCAAGGAAGATTTTCCAACATTTGGTCTGCCCACAATTGCAAACTTTGGAAGTTCATTTTCTTCTTTGTCATCCTCAACTTCCATAACTTTTGTTATGTCGTCAAGCAGTTCACCAGTGCCACTTCCGTTAATGGAAGATATATTGTAAATCTCCCCTAATCCTAATGAATAGAATTCAGTAGCATCATTTTGCAACGCATGATTATCCACTTTATTCACCACAAGAAAAATCTTCTTGTTTGTTTTTCTCAGCAACGTAGCCACACGCTGGTCATCATCCATAATGCCGCTTTTTACATCCACCACAAACAGAATAATATTGGCTTCTTCCAACGCAACATTAACCTGCTTGCGAATTTCACCTTCAAAAACGTCATCCGAACCTATAACGTAGCCGCCTGTATCAATCACCGAAAATTTCTTTCCGTTCCATTCACCTTTTCCGTAGGTGCGGTCACGCGTAACGCCTGCAACTTCATCAACAATCGCACTCTTGCTATCCGTCAAACGGTTAAACAGAGTTGATTTCCCAACATTTGGTCGTCCTACTATAGCTACTAAATTTCCCATCTTAATTTTAATCGGCTGCGAAGATACTCTAATTAAGCCTTCACGGGAGAATTGACCATTGACTTTCTTTATTCCAAATATCCGTGCGTTTTCAGATAATTCTCATCATTGCGCCAGTCTTTCTTCACTTTCACGGTTGTCTCCAGAAAAATTTTCTTCCCGAAAAACTTCTCCATATCCTTTCGCGCAGCCATTCCCATTCCTTTAATGGATTTTCCACCTTGGCCAATCAAAATCATTTTTTGGCTTTCGCGTTCTACATAAATCACGGCTACAATTCTTATAATAGTTGGCTCGTCTTTAAATTGCTCGATGTGTACATCCACCGAATACGGAATTTCTTTGTCGTAATATCTCAAAATCTTTTCGCGAATAATTTCAGCAGCAATAAAACGCTCCGACTTATCTGTTAGTTGGTCTTCAGGAAAAAATGCAGGACCATCGGGAAGTAATTCTTTAATTCTTTTCAGTAAATAATCAGTATTAAATTTCTCCGAAGCCGAAACAGGAATTATCTCTGCCTTCGGCAGTTTTTGTTTCCAGAAATCAGCCTTTGCTTCCAGTTTAGCATTATCCAGTAGGTCAATTTTATTAATCACAACTAAAACAGGAACTTCCATTTTCTCCAATCGTGCAAAGGTTTCTGCAAATTTCTCATCCCTTCCTTCATCCTCATCGCCCGGACTTACATACACAATCACATCGGCATCTTTAAACGAAGTATCCACAAACTGCATCATGCCTTCGTGCATTTTATAGTGTGGTGCAATAATTCCCGGAGTATCGGAAAACACAACCTGATAATCTTTATCGCTGATAATACCCATAATGCGGTGGCGTGTGGTTTGTGCCTTAGCAGTAATTATGGAAATTTTTTCGCCTACCAATGCGTTGGTAAGTGTTGATTTTCCCGCGTTTGGCTTACCAATAATATTTACAAATCCTGCTTTATGAGCCATGTTTTTTATTTGTCTGATTTTTTTGTCGTCTAAAAGAACTAAATCATATATTTGCACCCCGTTTCAAAACAAAACAACCAAATCTGCTGGAGGCGTTCCTCAGAAATTTTGAAGATATATTGCGGGGTGGAGCAGTTGGTAGCTCGTCGGGCTCATAACCCGAAGGCCGTAGGTTCGAGTCCTGCCCCCGCTACTACATATCAGCAATGCCGCAAAGATAGCGGCATTTCTGATATATGGCGAAATAAGTGCGCCAAAAGTGAGGCAGGATTTATTGATTGTCTGGGGAGACATAAATAAATCCGCTCATGCTTGTAAATTATCGTTACGCTGAACTCAGCGCAATTGGTCAACGGTGGTACGTTTACTACTATGTCGTTAACCCTGCTAGCGGCATTCTGCAAAGAATGCGCGTTTATGTTGACCGTCAGAAGTCGGAAGCCAACAAAAAGAGGCTTGCCCGTAAGTTAATCGACACGATTAACAACCGTTTAGACGAAGGGTGGAATCCGTTTATTGCCGAAAAAGATGTTAAACAATACACTCCTGTGCTGAAAGCACTGGACTTCGCATTAACTTATAAGTTAAGTTATCTGCGTGAGCGGTCAAAGCCTAACTACCGGCAGCGGATTCGGTATCTTACTGAGTGGCTGAAAAAAAATAACCATGATCGGAAATTCATTTTTGAATTTTCTGAGAATATGGCTATTCAGCTAATGAATGAATTAATGATGTCGGGAAAGTTGGAAGGGCGCAGCTACAACAACTACCTGATTGATTACAGGACCTTCTTTAACTTATTAGTGAAACAGAAGTACATTGCAACTAATCCGTTCCATGCAGTAGGCAAAATAAAAGAACGCGCAAAGACAAAGCAGCCGTTTACCGTTGACCAACAACAACGCTACAGCGATTACCTGAAAGAGCACGATTACGATTTTTATATAATCTCCGGCTATTGCTACTACTGCGCCTTGCGCCCGAATGAAATAGTGCAGTTGCGTGTTCAGGATATTGTTTTCGAGAAGCAAATGTTCCGGGTGCCGCCAGAGATTGCAAAAAATGACAAGGTTGGTTTAATTCCGATTGCAGATGTGTTTTTTAATGAACTGGTGAAATATCTTGCTTCTACTCCTAAACATTACCTGCTCTGCGCAAAAGGCTGCAAGCCCGGTACAGAAAAGATTTACCCCACGCGGATAGCGGAAAAATTTCGTGAGATTGCAGATATATTGGAGTTTCCGCCTTCTGTGCAGTTCTACGGATTGAAAGATACTTGCGCGGATAGATTAGATGAAAATCAGTTTACGATAAAAACCATCCGTGACTTGTTCCGTCATAGTAATATTGCAGTTACTGACGAGTATATGAAAGGGATTAATCCGCGAATGGATGAGCGGCTGAAAACACAGTTTCCAAAATTTTAATTATTTTTGTGGCCTACTCCCTTCGAAAGGGTGAACGCTGATAAGATGACAAGGCAGGAAAGTCCAACGGTTGTAAAACTGAGGCCCCTATCAAAGCCAGTCTTGTCAGCGTTTCTCTTTTATTATGCCATGGTCATAATAAAAGAGTTTACCTCTTTTATCTTCTCTCACCTTCATCCACACTGCATACACATCGTTATCAATAGATGTAACGTTTACAAAATTATGCATCCCGATTTTGTCCGGTGTCGGTTCGTGGCTTTTATCAAAAGTAGTATAGTGAGCATTCGAGAGCAGTCCGGGCAGTTGCTTTATTACCTTCATTTCTACCATGGCATCGCCTGTGTGCCTGCTCAGCGAATGCCGTAAGTCGGAAACGGTAAATGAAATAGATTTTTGCAGTTCTGTTGAATATGCGATTTTAGAGGGTAGGTGCCCCGCAGCCCATTTTATAAGGGCTTTGCGTTGCTTATTCACTTCATTATCTACTCCTGAAAGCGCGGGTGCTTCCTCTTCTTGGTTCACAATATCAGCCCACGAAAGAAAGGCACCTACTCCAAACATTAATTTTGTGACTGGCTTTTCTGCCGTGGCTATCCCTACGCACGACATGAGTAAAGTAATGTAAGGTCTGCTTTTAGTTGCCGTCATTTTGCGCTGAGCTTCATTTGACCAGGATAATGTTCTGACGGCATTTTGAGCTGGCCGGTTTCGCTGCAGCGGAACTTTTTGCCGTCAATACCTGAGAGCGCCACCGGAGATCTGCGCGAATTTTGACGGCTTTCATTTCTTAAGGATTTTGATTAGTAAACCGATTCCGAACCCGATTGCTACCGGCTTTAGAAAAGAGCCTGCTGATTTTGCCGCGCTTATTGCTCGGCTCCAAAGCCTTTTTTTTTTACTAAATCGTTTAAGCGATTTAGCCAACCATTAAGAAATCTTTCCTGCGTTGCATCCTTGGTTACAATGTGGCGCAGAAAACTTTCGCGCTCTTTAGAAAGGTAATCAAACAAGGCTGAAGGATTGGCAGAGTTTACGGCCGTCAGCGACTTTTCGCTGAAAGTAACAGGCTTCCATTTTCCGCCCTCTTTTTTACTTACGGGTAAACTGGTCCCGAAATTTTTATTTAAAACTTTGTGGAGATTGTGGACCGCCCAGAAGCCGGAATGAAAATACCAATCAGCTAAAGCATTGGCGAGGGCTTGGTCATTTATTCTGCTGCCTTCTACTTTATTCCAGTAATAAAGAATAATTCTTGAAGCGTCAGATGGTGAAAGATTTTTGTGTTTTTCTGCGGTAGGATTTTGTTCACGCAGAATGCTTGGAGCAAGTGCGGTGTAAGTAGCAAGCGTTACACCGTATTTAGTTTGGCCGCCTCTATCGGCTTTATCATCAGAGAAGCCACCTTCCCAATCCTGAAGAAACGAAAGCCATTTACCAAACTCAGCCATTTTTTTTGCCTCCTATTATATCAGGAAGTTTAACAGCGGCCACAACGCCTACAATTATCCAACCTGCGGTTTTTACATACTTTCCGTTAGTTTCCCACCACTGGTCCTTTTTGCCTGCGTTGTAAGCATCATCAACTTGTTCTTCCAAGTCTTCGGTAATTTTTTCTTTGCTGCCGGGGTGCTCTTTTTCATAAGCATCTAAGGCCGCTTCTAAATCGCCCGAAACTTTCAGGTTCTTCTTGCTTTCATCGTATTTAGGGCGCAATGCTGCAATAAGTGCTACTGTGCTTGCAATTGAAACAATGGCAACTACAGCGCAAACAAGAAGCACGGGCGGTGCGCCTAGTTGTTGCTCTTCGCCTGATATGCCAACCACGGAAGCAAATTTTTGAGCCAAGGCCTTAAAGCTTTCGCGGTAGCCTGCTTTCACACCTGTGCCGTTCTTTCTTATCCACTCCTGACGGGCGTTGTATTGCTCAGAAAGAATTTCAATCTGTAAATCTTCCTTGTCAGTTTTTACACCGCGTTGCGCAAGTTTTTCTTTACGTGCGTAAATATTCAACAAGCGATGAAACAGGACTTGGTCGCTTTTCAGCAACTCATTCATTAAGTCCTGTGCTTCTTTGGTTTTGTTGTCTGAATAAGATTTTACTGCTGTTGTAGTTTTTATTCCAACTTCAGCGGCTGTAACAACAGGACCAATTCCCGGAATAAGTTTTAACAGATTAAGCCCGGTGTTCGCAACGGTTTTTGCTCCTTCGCTTTTCAGCACAGGAACAACAAGTTTTACTTCGCCCCATTTGCACCAAGCAAGTTTATCTTCGTCCACGTTTTCCGGAAACTGTATCTGCAAATATTTTACACCCGATGTTTCCATGTATGTACCGGTTGCTGTAGCAACATGATTTTTCTTTGGCTCAGTAACCGTGAATAAAAGGTTGGCAGAACTGGCAAACGGAATTTTATAAACTCCGTAGCTTTTTCCTGACGGAACTACTTTTGAACCTTTAGCGGCTGTTTCAAATGGCATGGGTGAGTAGGATTAGTGTGATGGCAAAAAATGAGAAGAAAGGGCTTGATGGGTTACTGTGCGAAATGGCAATGATGGCAAAACTCTTTCCGGATCTTTTTCCCAGGAATGTGTTTTGCCATCATTACGCAGAAGGGTTAGAACCCTGCAAGTCCTTTCTTCGCTTTTTGTGCGATACGGCTTTTTGTGGTTTCGCCTTTTTTCAAAGCGTTCACTTTTTTCTGCCAATCCGCAACTTTTGCAGCATAAGCCTTGTTCAGGTTTTTGCAACGGGTTTCAAAATTTTCCCAAACTGTAGCACTTGCAGACATTTTAGGAGTTTTAGGCATTTTAGGAGCCTTCGGTTTTTTTGGTAATTTAGCCATGATTGTTTTTGTTGATTTTAGTTTAAGCGTTTTTTTAATTCAGCAACTGCAAGGTTTTTATAAACCGGATTGGTTACTACTTTCTCTAGCAGTTGCAGTTCTTCAATACTTGCATGTTCTGCAATGTTTTTTAAAATGGTGGCAACCTTGTCCGCTTTCTCCTTTTCCAGAGAGAGAGTAAAACTTACGGTTGTTTTCGGCTTTATGAAACTCATTCTGCTTTTGCTATAGTTATGAACTCTTCATATAGTTCAGGCCTGTCTAGCAAGTGCTGAACAGCTACACCGATATTTGTAATGTGGGCTTTGTCGTCTGCATTCTCGAAAATATTTTCAGCAATGCTTTCTACAAGCTTCTGTTCCTCTGTTGCAGGCTCTTCTTTTGTGGTAGTTTCCACTTTGCCCAGTGGCGCTGTTTTCGTTTCTCCGGTAAAGGTTTCAATCAGTTTACCAAGTGCAATTTCGGTAGCATCACCAACGCGGCTAAGATTTTTTTCATATTTATCTTTTGCCTCTTTGATTTCCTCTTTGAATTTTTCGCGGTCCTCTTTCAGTTTTTCTTTCGCATTTTCCAAGGCTTGCTTGTCAATAGCAAGCGCAATACGTTCTTCCTGAAGCCTGTCTTTTGCGGCCTGAAGAATTTCTTCTTTTGCTGCAAGCTGATTCAGTTTCTGCTCTGGTCCTTGGTTCAACTGGTTCACGATGCCCATTAATTCGGCCACCTGACCTAATCCGCTCATTACCGACTGTTGCTGAACTCCTGCAAGTCCGGCAATCGGTGCCGCTTGCCCGTTTATTGAAAAATCAAACGGACCGTAAACGCTGCCTTGGTTTGCGTTCTTGCTTGCTTTCAAAACTATTTTGAAAGAAACGTTGGGGACATCGTTGTAGAATTTCAGCGTATTTTCAAGCTGTGCAATACTTGCTTCAATATCTGCGCTGTCTGCGGTTTCCTCTTCTGCCTTAGGTTTCTTTTCAGGATTAAAGGAAGCAATGGGCACAGCCTTACTAAATCCGCCACCTTGTACCAATTGCAAGTTCCAGCAAGGTAGTTTTTGCAGGCGGATGTATTCGCGTATTTTATCAAGTGTAAGCATCAGCGTTTATCTACTAGTAAAACTTGAATGTTGGTGAATAGCAAAACTGCGGTAGGCGTGAATAAATCCACTTTGTCAACCACAATTTCACGTTCGTGAACGCTGAGAATATCCGATTCCGTTTCGTAAATCCACGGAGTAACGGGAAAGCCTACAGGGTCTGCCGCTAATAATCTACGGTTGGTAGTGTGGTGTATTTTGTTTCCCGTATCTGATTTCAGATGAACCATGGTATTCACAGAAGGTGTGAATGCCGCAGGCTGCATAAGTTCAGTAGTAACTTTATACACCAGAGCAAAGCCCGTTTTTATGACTAACTTTTTTCCGACAATACCTAAAATAGAATTAAGGTTCAGGCTTTCTGCCTGAACCGAGTAGTTATTCCAACCACGCTTTCCAATTTCTGATTTTATTATTTCGGAAATAGCACTCACTATTTTTCGAGTTTAAAGGTTACTTCAAACACTAAGTCAGCACCCAGAAGCGGAATATTCTGAACCGATAATTCCACTTTGTTGTTGGTTACTTTAATCGGTCCTATATTAGTGAAGCGTTCGTTCATTGGAGCGGACGAACCGAACTTGTTAAATTCTGACAAGACAGGAGATTGATATTGACGAATATCATCTTTTAAACCAACGCGGAAGGGAACAGTACCTGAAATGTCGGTAATTGCCATACCCGTACACTCATCATAGTTTGCGTCAAAATTTATACGCGGTGTTGTAACTGTTCCTGCGGCAGTACCGGCAACGATGGTAATCGTTTCGGTTTGGTATTTTACAGCACGTTTTGTGTTTGCTTTTTTAGCAAGCTTCAAAGCCTGACGCACTTTGTTACGTGCAAAAGTCTTAGCAACTTTCTTCTGAGCAGGCAGCATTTTAGGCGCTCCTAACTCTTCCTCGATTGCACCTATTTCGCTGTCGGTTTCTACACCAAGAAGTTGTTCTTCAACTCCTGAAAATTCTTCGTGTTCCATGGTTAGGATTGTATTTTGTTTTTAAGTTTAAAAACGGGTACGCTTGTAGCGTACCCGTTTTTGTGAAAACTATTTGCTTTTGCTCAGCGATTATTTACGCTCAGTTGCATCACCCATCAGGCGCACTTCAACGAAGTGTTTCAGGGTGTTAACACCCGGATTAGTTGGCGATAATGTTGCTAACGCTGCTGAACCCTCAGGCCACAGAATTGAAGCCGTGAAAGGTTTTCCACCTTTCAACAGGCGGAAACTGCGCATGTGAACACTGTCTTGGTTGCCCTGTGTTCCAATTCCAACTGAAAAGCTGTCACGGAAGAATTTTGCCATTGGGAAACTCACAACCGGTTTACCATCCTGTGAAATCAACAACTCTGCATTTAACAATTGAGCAGGAATAGTGAGAGGAGTACCTACACCTGTTTCTGCATCCTGTGCGTTAGTGTAAATAATTTCGTGGGCAAGCGGTATAGTTGCCGCCAACACGTCAGCTACACCATACGCCACGCGAATAGTAGAAGCCGCCAAGTTTACACCTTCAGGAAGAAAATCTTTATCAAAGTTTTTAATCCCGCGGCTTTGCGCTTCGGCTTTGATAACAAGTTCTTCCTGTCCTGTTCCACCTACTACGCGCTTGCGCAGGTAGTAATCAGCATCAAAGAAGCGGGCTTTACCTGCTGCAATGTCTGCCTGATCCTGTTTGTCAAATTCTTTGATAACGTGTGGCAAAGTCAAAAACTTTTGACCTTTGTTCATCACCTGACGGGTGTCGCGTCTGGTGATAGCCTGCGCGGCAAATTTTTTAACACCTTTACGTTGCGCTTTCGTAAAAGGAGCGCCAATCTCTTCTTCGATTGCGCCAAGTTCGGAGTCTACTTCAGCTCCAAGAAGTTGTTCTTCAACTCCTGTTAATTCTAATTCTTCGTTGTACATTTTGTTTGTTTTTGGGGATTAATTATTGATTTTTCGGGGTTTGTTTTTCGTTTTTTGTTTAGGCTGCCATTAGCTTTGAAGCGGCATCCATGCGGATAACGGTTTTACGTTTTGAAAGCGGACCGGCAACGGGCTCTTCATCTTCCGCTCCCGCAACAGGTGTTTTTACTTCCGGCACTTCCTCAATAGCTTCTTTAGCCAGTTTTTCCCAGTCAAGCGCGCCAACGGTTTTTTCACCGCCTTTAGTTTTTTCAATGTCGCTTTCGTAAGAGGCACCGCTTAAGCCAAGTTTTGCTTTGTCTTTTATTACAAATTCGCCTGTAGTAGCCAATGCACCGTAAGAGCCTGCGCCACGGGTTGCGGCAAGAACCTGTTCTTGCTCTACAAAGATTTCAGCGGCAAGTTCCAGAGCCAACAGCCCCGGACCTATCCATTTTGAAACTTTGCTTGCCTGAACTTTTTCAAGGTTACATACATAGGCTGCGCCTACTGTTGCGCCTGTTTTTATCCCGAAGTTCAGGGCTTTTTCGCCTGCTGTTTTCATCGGGGCTTTGCGAAGGAATTTAATTTTCATTTTGATTTTTGATTTAGTGATTATTGATTTTTGATTTTTCGGTTTTTGATTTATCTGAATGCGATGAATGCACCTAAGAGCCCTAGCCCTAATAAGCCATACAACACCATGTTGCTGCCTTTCTTTTCGCCCTCTTCGGTTTCTTCATCGCCACTGCCTTTTTTCTCAATAGAGCTACCTTTGTTAGGCTTCAAGGCTTTTGCTGCCGTGGTTGCTTCTGCATCGGTTTTAAAGCCTGCATCTTCTGCCGCGCTTTGCTCTTTACCTTCCAGTTCTTCAACTTCTTTTTCAGTTGCGCTTTCAACAGTGCTCAGGTCTGCGGCAGAAGCATCAGCGGCTTGCCCCTCTACGCCTTCATCGGGAAACTCGCCTTCTTTTTTCATTCCGCCTTTTTTTATCATAGCTACAACGCTTGTGATTACTGCCATGGCTGCGGTGATTGCCGCGCCTGCGGTAATGCCACCGTCACCAAGTCCGGCACCGCTCAGAATTGCGTCTACATCAATTCCGTAGATGCCTTTCAGTTGTTTCTTTGCGGCCTTGCGCTCTTTCTTTGTAGCCCTGCCTTTCAACACGGCATTTTTCAGGTTCTTTGCTTTGCCGCCTAATTTTTCAATAAGTTTTTCAACACGCTTTACCAACGTAACCGCTTTCTGCCACTTTGCTTTAGTAGCACCTTTTGCAATGGCTTCCTGTTCGGTATAATAGCCCCACTTTAATTTTCCGGCTATTTTGAAAAGATTTAGTTTCATGGCCAACAAGAAACCGTTCCGTGCTGCAATGGTGGCAGGGTTCAGGAAGCGATTGAAAACACGGGCACCTTTTTTCAGAAACTTGCCGAACTTAGATTTTTTGAATTTTTCTTTACGTTTTTTGCGCTTTGCCTGACGCTCTTTTTTGCGTTCAGCTTTGCTCTTTTTTCCAAGGCCGTCTTCGTCTTCATCGTCATAATCAAAATATCCATCTTCTTCCAACCCTTCAAGATATTCTTCTATTGCGCCTAGTGGTGCATCGGCTTTAAAGTGGTAACCGCCATCTTCGGTAATGTCGTGAACGTGGGGCATAATGTCAAGAACAATATCACGCTCGGGCAATTCGTTCAGCATAATGCAGAAACGGATTTTACGCAATTCGCGTTTTTCGCTTGCCTGCAAATTGCGGTTTTCAGCGGCTTTTAAAATTTCGCTTTGCTTGTCCATCAGGGCAAGCGTAGTATTATCGGCAGGGGCTACAGCACCAAGGCCGTATATCATAGGGCGTTCTTCAACACCGTCAAGAACTTGAACTCTCATGTCTTTGGTAATGTATTTAGGATGTTCGTTAAAAGCATTTAGCACAGCATCACACACTACACCGTTGCAAACGGTGTAAATGTGTCCGTAGTGTTCTTTGTTATTGAAAGCAACAATTTCAAACTCCGGCCCGTCATTCATTTGCTGCAAAAGACTTACGCCAAAAATGGCCATGTCTTCGCAATCCACGCCTGTAAAGCGGTCAGCATAAGAACGGCTTGGTGTGCGAATTTCTTCTTTACCCGGACTGTCAAATTTGTAGGCAAGGTTGGTTTTCATCCAGTGCCAAACGTTAAACACGTTTTGAATATTGGAATCGCCTTGCAAGTGTTTAGCAAGCGGGGCAACGCGGTGACGAAATTGCTTTTCAACCCGCGAAATCATTTTTACTATTTGCGGAAAAGAAAGGTCGCCATCAAAAACAACGCTGCTGCCTCCGGGCAAAATCAAATGACTGTAATCGTCTAAAACTTTATAGGTAGGCACAAAGCCTTTGCAGTCCAAAACGCTTCCGTTCTGGCTGAGTACTTCGGTTGCTCCTATGTAAGTTTTTGTGCTCATTTATTTTACACTCCGGCTGCTGCCATTAAATCCCACTGATTTTCCCATCCTACAGCAACGCCCGGTTCGAGTGATGTTGCATTCAGATGGTCTAAAATGCAGATGTAAGATGAGCCACCATGACTAACGGCATGATTAACTAAATAATCACTTTCGCCCGGTGATACCCAAGGGCCGCGCCATAAAATAGATGCTCCATCGGCTCCATCGGCTCCGGCTGGACCCTGTGCTCCGGCTGGACCCTGTGCTCCGGCTGGACCCTGTGGTCCTGCGGGACCTGCTTCTACTTCCACGTTTACCGTGGCTGTGCGTCTGAGAAAATTTTTACTTGAAATATTCATTGGATATAAAAAATTAAGGGGTTACAACAAATGTTATCAACCATGTTTTTACTATGCTTCCGCCTGTGTAAGTGGCAGTAACATCGTAACTTCCTGCGGGCGTGGTGCCGTCAAAATTGTAAGCAACAGGAGCGGTGCTTTGCCCTGCCGCAATTGTGGTATTAGCAATGGTAAGCCCTGCGGGTAATCCGCTAATGGTTACCTGCACATCTCCATTGTAGCCAATTCGGTCAACGCCTACAATAGCGGTGGTACTACGTGCAACACCTGTTTGTTCGGTAGGGTTGTTAAACGTTGTTTTCAAAATATTAAAACTCGTATTAGCTACATTGCCTAACGAGGTGAGCATTCTTCTTAACAGGTAATTCCAAGTATTCAAATTCATTTTAAAAAGGTTTTTTTCGTTGTTCGTTTTTTATCTGCATCCTTTTGTGGCGTATGCTTAGCCATAATAAAAACAGTCCTCCAAGTCCTCCGGCAAACTGCACTAATCCACTTAATTCTTCCATAAACGGAAACGTTATTGCTGCACTTGCGCCAATTGCTCCGCGCACATAATCCATTACATCCTCAAAGCTCACATTCATGCTGCCTGCTTTTGCTTCCATTCAATGGGTTCAAATTCAACTACAGGGTTGCCGTCTTCATCTTCGGTAACAGTTTGCCCGAAGCCTGAAATCTTTTGCCCTTTCGGATAAAGTTCTTTCTCTTCGTTAAAATCAGTAAGGAAGCCGTTACCGCGAACGTTTCCGGTGATTTTTATTTTGTTAGGCAACTCAGCTTGTTTGCCAATGAGTTTATTAAAAAGAGTAGCAAGAATGTTCACACCTAACACGGTGATGTTATTACTCTTAATATTGAGTTTTACCGGAACATTTGATTTTGCCGGAACTTCAATAACACGGCTTTCGCGGATGCTTGCTATTTTAGGACCATCCACAAAATTTACATCCAGAAAAAGCGATTCGATTTTTAAGGCAGAGTTGCTGGGGTTTGCTGCCTCGGCTTGCAGATTAAATTCTATTTTGCCACCTGCTATTTTTAAGCCTGAAATGCCTGTGAAATTGAAGAGTAGTTTAGAGGCTGCGCCCTGTGTTTTTATACCCTGTATCAATTTTGGAACTCCCCAAAATGCCAAGGCTGTACCCGCTCCGATAAAAATTATTTTACCAACTGAACTCATGCGGTTTTTTCGCGTTTTGATTTAACAAAGGCAAGCTGTACCAATGTATCAGCCTCGGCCTGTCTCATGCCCTTGTGCTCCTGCTTTACCAACTCTGCCGCAATCTTCATATAGATAGCTTCGCGGATGGTTTTAGGCTGACGATTGATATAGTCCAGAAAACATTTTATTTGACCTTCAACCGTTTTTTCGTTCATGCACTGGTCCACTATTTCAAGTGAACTAACTGCTTTTGCTAAACGAATGCGAATAGTTGCAAGGGCTTCGTTATCCTTTGAACTTTCGGTTATAGCGGTGATGTAATCAAATGCAGGATCAGAAGCCGTGCGTTTCAGAAAATTAACTACCTGAATTACATACTGAATGTATTTGAAGTAGGGCGCAAGTTTTACAAAGATTATTCTGATAAAGAACCAAACTTTACTGAGAATTTGTAACAACATAGCAGTGCGTTTTCGTTTGTATTTAACGCTGCAAATGTTTCTACAACCAATAAACAGTTTGGATAAAACAGGATATATTCGGGTAAAAAAGGGTATAATCGGGTGTTTAAGGGTGCAGGAAAAAAGAAAAGAGCCACAAAATTTGCGGCTCTTTTCTCATTCACTTAATCACCAATGGCAGTCAGCATTAAGTATTTTCAAGGGATGTTTTTTATCATTCCAATTTCACAGTAATTTGTTTTGAAAGACTTGGAAGGGGTTTGCCCGATTCTAAGGCTTCGGCAAGCGTAACGTTTTGGTGAAACTCAATATTGAATGAAATCACTTGATTATCACAAAGCTCCTTTATCTTTTGTTCGCCCGCTTCTGAAAGTTGTTCAAACCCTTCTTCTTCAAATAGCGTTACTGGTCCTCTGACAATTTTTATTTTCATTCCGCGCAACATTTTTTAAACTTCAATCCGCTGCCGCAGGGACAGGGTTCGTTCCTGCGTATTTTTTTTATTTTTTCTAAGGGATATTCGCGGTAGTATTTATCCGTGAACTTTACACGCTTGCGCGGTTTGTAGGTTGTTTTTTCCATGGTGTTATAGTCCTAATGATTGATGAACTTCTGTTTCCGATATTCCTTCATATTCGCAATACTCTTTGATAGTGATGTGTTGGTTTGCCTTTTTACCCAGTGCGTCTTTTATCTGCTGATACTTCACCTGACTGCTTTTATAGGTGTTTCCGGTCAAGGTTTGTAAATCTTTGATGTAAAGAAAAATTCGTTTGCCCATCGCTATAAATAATTTTTTGCAAACATGCAAGGGCAATTTATTTTTTTCAATAGCAATTTAAAATAAACCCTTCGACTATGCTCAGGGTGACAAAATGAGAACCTTGGCACAACCTGTTTTCGGGTTTTGGTATTTTCTGAATGTAAAGAATGCCTGTCCCTCAGAGGGGACTTGTCGCGCGGTAAAAATTTTACCGCTTTTTTTACCTGTAAAAAACGTAGCTGAAAGGTTCGTTTATCCTTAGCATATGGAGAGCGGATATAAGAGGGAAAGATTTTAGCCCATCGACTACGCTCAGGGTGACAGAAAGAACGGTTCTTAAACTATTCTTCAATAGTTTTATTACAACTATGCAGCAATAATAGGGCTTTCAGAATGTTTTTTACTATTCCGGCTCTTTTAACCTTGGCAGATTAACTATAAAAATGAATACAGTATAGCTGTGTATCCGACTATCTGCTTTTTGTACTTCTGTACTTTTCAGAAGTATTAATTTAAAATTCAATTAGTTGCAATAGTGCAAACTTGAAAAAGAGAAAAAAAATTTTTGTACTGCCTTGGAAAGTTTGTTCTATTGTTCTTTTGTACTGTGTTTGTACTGATGTTTGTACTGATAATAAAAGATTAAATATTTGACTTACAAACCTTTACTTTTTTACAGTGCAAAAGTGCAAACATTACATTACGATAAAGATACCTCTATAAAAAAATAAAAAATAATAATAATAAGAGAAAGCGGTTCTTTTGAAAAAAAATTTTCGGACGGTTTCCCGGTACAGATTACAAGGATTATTTTCGCTCCCGCGGCCTATGGTCAGGAGGGAACAACACCGCGTAAATCATGCAACGCCAATAGTGCAGAATTATACGAATGCAGGTAGGAAGTTTTTTCTTTCGTGCCATGGACGAAAGTTAGAAAATTATTTCTTCAGTTCTATCCAGTCGGCTTTTGCCTTTTCTAAAATCTTAATCTGCGCTTCCAGTTCTTCCGGTGTGCTAATGATGTCGATAAGGATAAGGTGCCCGGGGGCTGCTCCGCGCTTCTGGATGCACAGCCGCAGTTCAGGACCTTGTTTAGTTTTCAGCAGAATTGGTTCTACCATTGCACTGTTTTTTATAGCCGAGTAGAATCACCCGGCAGAGTGCGAACTAATCCAGACAATGCGAACACTGAGAGAACTCCTGCCAAGGCAGGACTGCCGGGCTTTGAGAAAAGCCACGGATAGTGTTCGGTAAGAAAGGAATAGTTCGCAGTGCGAAGATAGCTATACTTTACTGTTCAGCAAAATGCAGTCAGCGATATACATAGCCATGTAGTATCTGTTGCCTCCTTTCTTCATTTTGCGGTAATACGTGTTGTACTTCTTTTGACAGAACAGGTGTTGAAATCCGCGTTCTTTCAGTGTTTCGATAACCATTGTTTTGATTTGCATAGTATGAGTTTCTTAAAGGTTAGCAGACTACTTGCCCATAGCGTTGGGAAAAGTCAACGGTTCTATGTCTCTTTTTTTAACCAATAAAAAACCAATACACAAAAAAAGTGAACAGACCCGAAGGGCTTGACCTTGACGCGCGTTGGCAGTGGGTAATTTTGCTAACCTTTAAGAAACTCAGGCAAAGCAGTAGAAATATGAAATGGAGGCAAAACCACAGAACCGGTTTGTTCCTGGTACTTGTTTATGCTATCAAAATGGAAGCAGCTGCCGGCTGATCGTGTAACAGATTGACGGCAAATGATGGCTATTGTTTTCCGTTATCAATAAGACAACGCAAAAGAATGTGACTTAGAGCAAGTCTTATTGTTGTTAAAGTGAATGCCGTATACTAATATTTTTGAAGTACTGGAGTAATAGAACATGCCTACTTCTTTTTTGCATACAGGACAAACACGCATTTCTACAGCGTTAGTCTTTGGCTTCTTTTTCATTGCAATTACTTTAACAGCACTTTATCAAGATGCTTGCGCTTGATACCTGTTTCGGCAAAGATTTTCTTTTTCAGTCGAAGTAGGTTTACAACATCCTCTTCGTTGTATTTCAGAACGGTTTTCTTTTTCTGCGGATGGTGCCAATCTTTAAAAATCTGGAAGATGGAAGTTTTGTATTTGCGCGAAGTGCGTTCAATATCGTAGGACCTTTCAAGTTCTGAAAGTTTGTAGCTGCGCTCGTGCGGCAGTGCCTGTTTAAATACTTTGAGCAGGTTCACGCATTTGTAGTTATTGCGGATGTCGATACTGAAATGTTTTTCCAACATGGCAATGTCGGGACCATAGAAGAAAATATAATCATCTTCAACTTTATCAAGCAGGGCGTTAAATTCGTAGTAGTTCAGGCTTTCGTCATACAGTTGCCCTTTCTCGCGCACGTTGTGAGCGTAGCCAATCAGAAACACATCTTGTGTTATATACCATTCGCAATCTATGTAGATATCCATAATTTATTTTTTTACGCTCTCTTCTTGTTTTTTCTCTTTTACAAAACTCTTCACACTGGTCCTGATTTTACGGTCGCAGATAAAGCGGTTCTGGCAAGAAGCCATTTCAGTAATGCTATAACAGAAGCAGTGTATTCTATTTTTTTTCATTTTCTTGTTTTTTCTCTTTCACTATGGTAATGTAGTCAACACCGTTTCTGTTATCTCTGCCGCCATCCTTGTGTGGATTAAACCGGTATTTTTTATAGTCGCTCCATTTCTTTAGCCAAATGGTAAACGTGTTAATTTTCAGGTGGTCAAAATCCGGAGCGTAAACACTGCGGAATTGTTCGTACAGGTGTTTCTTTTCGTGCGCTTCATCTAATGCAATGTTATCGGCATATTCAATAAACTGTTCGGTAATGCTGTCTTGCAGTTTGCGTATTTCGTAGTTAGAAGCAGGGAAGGGTAGAAGCCCGTTTGTTAAGAATGATTTTGCACAATTAACCATGGTTGAAAAAAAGAGGTTGTACTGCACAGCATCCCAGACCTAGAAGAAAAGATGTTTAAAA
>JBFWYU010000056.1:0-20740 GCA_050186075.1 Bacteroidia bacterium | reverse complement strand
TTAAAGCAAGCCGTTGGTTGTATAGTTAATTAACTGAACTATGCCGTTGTTGTCACTTAATAAACGGGGTGTGAAGGTGGTATAGTCGGCAGAGCTGCGGATAACGTAGTTTCCGGCACTGGAGCCAAATTCCCATGCGGGGCGGGTGGCTGATATGGGTGACTGTATGTCGTAGGTTAGCACGCGGGGGTCGTTGCTTTCCAGATGCAGCAGGCGTCTGGGATTGTTTACGCCTATACCTACATTGCCGTCTGATGCTATGCGCATGCGCTCGCTGGCTCCGTTGGTATTAAACAGCATTACACGGCTGTTTGTGCCTGCAGGGTAAGGTTGTTGGCCGCAGGGGCTATGGCAGTGTGTACAAAATCTAACTGCGGTTCCAGATCTACCTGAAACGGGGCGGTAAGGTCTATATCGTTTCCGGCTGTTATGTTGGCACCCGAACCTATAAGCACCCATGCGGCTCCTGTCCAATAATAGAATCCTTGTGTGCCGTCTGTTTGGTAAATAAGCATTGCCGATGCTGTGCCCGGAGGTGCAATTGCTGTTTTTTGGGCAGCTGTCATGCGCGGAACAATAAAACCTTGCTGCGTTGAGTTGAGCTGCAGTATGGCTTTAGGTTCGCGGGCAGGGGTTACCGAATAATCTATGGACACTCCATCGGTTTGGCCTGATGCGGCATGAAAAATTACTGTAGCGGCTGCTGCGGTAAAAAGTAATTTTAGTTTCATAATTGCGGGTTTTGAGTGTATTTCGATCAAATATATGTTGGTTTGTGAGGTTTATCAAACCATTTTTTTTAAATAATTAACTTTCCGAAAGGGTATATTTACCTTACCTGCAAATTTCGGCAATATTTAATCGGTATTAAACAGGCATTGGCAGTATGTTACTAACAAATTGGTGTTAAACAGCTGCATTTAGCCTGATACTTAAAAAGATAAATAAGTTTACCTTTCAGAATAGTTAAGTATTGTGTTATTTGCGTTGAAAAATGTCAATAACCCGCTGCAGATTATCGCGCTCGGATTTAAGTTCCTGCACTTGCTTTTCCAATTCGGCTATGCGTTGGTCTTTTAAGGTGGGGCGGGCGGGCATCTCAGGGGGTAATTGGGCGGCCAGGTCTGAAATAAAATTGTAGTTAAGGGCATTACATAGTTCCCACAATATGGCGGTTTGTATGGTGCTTCGCTTTTTAAATCGCTTTAGGGTAGAAACATTGCGCCCCAGTTTGCGCGACAAGGCGCTTTGATAGATGCGGTTGCTTTTAATGTATTCGGTAAGCATTTTACCTGTATCGGGAGCTTTGTCGGTTTGCCTGATAAGGTATTTCTTTTGTTTGCCTGTCATGGGTAGGGGTTTAATAATTTAACGCATAAAAGGGCTACAACTGCTCCTTTAAAGTGCTTTTAAAGCACCTGTAAGGTGTTGTTTTATACCCTTAAAGGGGTATTAAAAACCCATACAATTGGCTTTATCAGCTCTTTGTATGGGCTTTAACAGCATCCATCAGGGGCTTAAAAAGCCATTATAAGGTGCCTGATAAGCCCGCATTAAGGGCTAAAACAACACTTTAAAAGCGCTGTTTTAGCCCTTATTTAAAATTACGGGTTCTGTGGTGCCGGTGCTCCCCCGCCCTGCTGATTAAAACGCTCGCCCAGCTTGTCTGCACTTTGCTGTGCGCCCGGCACCCCTGCTGCTGCCAGCGCTTTATACAAGGTGTAAATAGTAAGTGCCATAGCATAGGCTTCGTGCCCTGCCAGGCGTTTGGTGTCTTTAATTCTTATAAGCAAATTTTCAAGCTGGGTTTCAATGCCCGAAAGTTGATTAAAGAACAAAAGGTCATTAGCAAGAAACGCAGCGTTTACAGCCGAAGGCAGTATAGCTCCGTTTGTTGTAATTTCAACCAGTGCTTCTTCAACAAAAACTTTGTTGTCAACGTTTAGCGACAGCAGCGATTCGCGCTGCTCATCAATAAGCGTGTGCGTAATAGGGTCAAGCACAGTGGCTATGCCCGTAATACCTGTTTGCACTGCAGCCAACCCTGCAGCAGGAATAGAGGTGTTTAATAAATTGTCTGTAATGTTTGCCATTTTTTTTGTTTTTATTAGTTAATGATTTTATTGATTTGATTGGGCAAATGTATAGCTGAAAAAGGGCAGATATTACTTCATGTAAGCGATGTCAACTACCTGTTAAATAGTTGTTTATAACAATGTAATTACAAATTATTGATTATTAAATATTTTTACATATGAGCATACTGTTATTAACATATTAACAGGGTACATATTTATTTTTCAACAGGTGAAAAAAGCAGACATTTTTTAATGATTTTTTGATAAAATCATGCTGCTTAAACCCCGTTATTATAATTTACCTTTGCCTGCACTTCAATAAAAATTTGGAAACCACTGCCCTCCTCACCAAATTCTTTCAACACCAACCCACAGGCGACCAAACCGCGCTGATTGAAAAACTGGCCGCATTCATCAATCCCGAAAGCGAGGAGAGAATATTTGTCATTAAAGGCTACGCAGGCACAGGCAAAACGAGCATGGTTAGTGCGATTGCCAAAACGCTTTCGCGATTAGATAAAACTACCGTGCTATTAGCTCCCACAGGTCGCGCAGCAAAAGTATTAAGCAATTACACTGGCAGAAAAGCCTTTACCGTTCACAAAATAATTTACCGAATGAAAGTAGCACCGCACGGTGGTGCTTATTTTCAGTTGAAAGAAAACACCTTCAGCAACGCAGTGTTTATTGTGGACGAAGCCTCTATGATTTCGGGCAGCGAAAGCAACAGCAACTTTGCAAAATCGGGTAACCTGCTTGACGACCTTATGCAGTTTGTACAAAACGGAGTGAACTGCAAGATTATTTTTATTGGCGATGTGGCGCAGTTACCGCCTGTAGGTCTTTTGGTAAGTCCTGCTCTGGATGTAAAATACCTGGAAAGCCACTTTTTCGGACAAAAGATTGACACCATTACCCTGCGCGAAGTAGTGCGTCAGCAAAAAGATTCGGGAATACTTTCCAACGCCACCACCCTGCGCAGCAATCTTGAAAACAAAATAAAACAAATCAGCATTCAGGTTTATCCCGATGTAAAAAAAGTCATCGGTAACGAACTGGAAGATGCACTGAATGAGGCTTATCATGAGTACGGAAGAGATGGATGTATTTTTATAACAAGGTCAAATAAACGTGCTTATCAGTACAATCAGGAAGTGCGCAACCGCCTGCTCGGTCGCGAAGAAGAAATCTCACCCGGTGATTACCTGATGGTGGTAAAAAATAATTACCACTGGCTACCGCCCGAGTCAGAGGCCGGCTTTATTGCCAATGGCGATATGATTGAACTCTTGAAAATAAAAAACATACATGAAATGCACGGCTTTCGCTTTGGCGATGCCACCTTCCGCATGATGGATTATCCCGACCAGCCTGCCATTGAAGGGAAAGTTATTCTGGATACCGTTGCATCGGAATCGCCCTCACTTACCTTTGAACAAAGCAATGAATTGTATCAGGCTGTTGCGCAGCAATACAAGGATATTCCCTTAAAAATTGAGCGCAACAAAAAGATAAAAGAAGACCCGTATTACAATGCCTTGCAAATAAAATTCGGATACGCTGTTACGTGCCACAAAGCCCAGGGCGGACAATGGCCTGCCGTGTTTGTTGACCAAGGCTACCTTACTGATGAAATGGTAAATACCGAGTACCTGCGCTGGCTCTACACCGCGTTTACGCGCGCATCACAAAAATTGTATCTGGTAAATTTCAGCGAACAGTTTTTTAAACCCTCGCCTTAATCTGACGTTTGTGCTTCACTTCATCAATCTCAATCTTGCTGATGATTTCGTACATGATTTCGGTAGTTCCTGCACCAACAGTCATTAAGCGGATATCGCGGAACGAACGGGCAATACCATAATCCTCCATGTATCCCCAACCGCCATGTATCTGCAATGATTCATTGATAATGTTGAACGCTTCTTCGCAAACAAAGGCTTTGGCAATGGAAATAATTTTATAGGCCTCAGGTCCCTTTTCAATAAACTCGGCAACAGCACGGTAAGAAAGCGAACGACAGGCCTCCACACCGATTGACATTTTAGCCAGTTTATGACGCAGCACCTGAAATTTACCAATAGGACGGCCAAATGCCTGACGCTCTTTCATGTATTTTTTTGCTTTCTCCATTGCCGATTCAGCCGCAGCTGTTCCGGTAATAGCAGCTATCAGACGCTCTTCCTGAAAATTACTCATGATGTAATAAAAGCCAAAATTCTGTTCGCCCAACAGAGCAGATTTTGGAACAATACAATTCTCGAAAAATAACTCACCTGTATCAGACGAGTGCATACCTAACTTATTGTGGATAGAATTGGCAGAAAAGCCAGGAGTTTTTGTGTCAAACAACAAAAGAGACAGGTTATGTCCTTCTCCCGTACGCACCACCAATACTATAAAATCAGCCATTGTTCCGTTGGTGATAAAGGTTTTTGAACCGTTTACCACAAAATGGTCGCCTTTATCTTCTGCAGTAGTTTTTATTCCACCAACATCAGAACCTGCACCGGGCTCGGTAATACCAAGTGCTGCAATTTTTTCACCACGCAAAGCCGGAGCAAGATAATTCTGTTTTTGCTCTTCGGTTCCCAGCGCATTAATAACCGGCAAAGGCAAATACGTATGTGCATACAACGACATAGAAAGTCCGCCAATATTGGCTTGTGATAATTCTTCGGCAATAACCACTGCCGACCACATATCCATTCCGCTGCCGCCATAAGCTACAGGAAAACTTACTCCAAAAAATCCCTGTTCGCCCATTTTGCGAAACACTTCGCGATCACAGATTTTTTCTTTTTCCCACTTCTCAATATTGGGACGAATTTCTTTGTCAACAAATTGCGAAAAGCTATCGCGGAGCAGGTTGTGTTCTTCGGTAAAAGGATTGGTAGAAATCATTGTTATTAAATTTTAGTTTTTGTAATAATTAAGAATGTAGTTTTTTATTTCTTCAATGGAATATTAAGCATAGCACGGGTTTCTTCAATGCTTGCCACTTCCCTGCCCAGCATACGAACCAACTTTGCAGCGGCATCAATCAACTCTCCGTTACTCTTTGCCATTTCACCTTCGGGCAGGTAAAAATTATCTTCCAGTCCTGCACGGATATGACCATCAACGGTAATAGCAGCTGCAATGGCTTGCCACTGTTTCCGCCCGATACCAATCACCTGCCAGTGCGAACCCGCTGGAACACAAGATGCCTGATGTAAAATATTTTTTGTTGAAATAGGAATACCACCCAAAACGCCCATTACAAAACTGAATACATACGGTTTTTGTAAAAGTCCCATGTCAATCAAAGGTTCAGCGTTATTGATGTGTCCGTTATCAAACACTTCCATCTCAGGAATTGTTCCGGCTTCTTTCATTTTCTCAAGGTAGAATTGTATATCACTGAACGGATTTTGAAAAACGAAATCATGGTAGAAACGTTTCTGTTTGGTTGAATAGATGCCATAGTTCATAGAACCCATATTCAGTGCAGCCATATCCGGTTTTAAAGCTATAATGTGATGAATACGCTCTTCTCTTGAAAGCCCAACAGCACCTGTGCTGTAGTTAATAATTGCAGTAGGGCAAAGTTTGCGAACCTCCTCTCCTATCTGTCTGTACGTTTCAATATCATAAGCCGGTGAACCATCATCCTGCCTTGCATGAATGTGTAAAACACTTGCGCCTGCATCAACTGCACGCTTGCCTTCTTCTGCAATTTCTTTTGGGGTATAAGGAATATATGGACACTGTTCACGTCTTGCCAATACTCCTGTTAACGATGCGGTGATTACTATTTTTTTTGCCATTTTCTTTTTTTATTTTACCACTAAGTACACTTAGGACACTAAGAAAAACTTTAGTGAACTTGTGTCCTTAGTGGTGAGTTTATTTTCCTTTCCACTCAGGTTTTCTTTTCTGCATAAATGCCATCATTCCCTCCGCTGCATCTTCAGTCTGTATGGCTTGTCCCAACATTTCTTTTAAATATTTATGTGCATCGGTAGCAGGTATATTTTTCAAATTATCAAACGCCTGCAAACCTAAACGAATTGCAGAAGGTGAGAACTGAAAAATCTCATCAACCAATGCCTGAACTTCTGAATCAAGATTTGCACTTTCCACCACTTTGCTTACCAATCCAAGTTTCTGCGCTTCATCAGCGGTTGCCGATTTTGCACGAATGCAAAAATCCAGCACTGCTCTTGGCGGCATTATCTGCAACATACTTTGCATAACCTGAAACGGGAACAAACCTCTTTTTACTTCAGGCAAACTGAATGTTGCGTTTGTTGTTGCAATCACATGTGTGCAACCGCAGATAATCAGAAAACCACCTGCGAAAACAGGTGCGTGAACTTTGGCAATGCAAGGTTTATGCAGGTTGTTAAAAACATCACCCATCACTACTTCTCCACTTGGTTCAGGAACAGTTGAAATGGTTTCTTCCGTTTGTCCGGAAAATGCTTTCAAATCAGCACCAGCACAAAACACATCACCTTTTGCAGCAATCACTACAGCCCATATTTCGTGATTGTAGTGCGCATAATTCAATGCAAAAGCAATCTCTTTAAACAACACAGGGTTCAGCGCATTCTTCTTTTCAGGACGATTTAAGGTAAGCGTAAGCAGGTGATTATTTTCTTCCACCAGCAAATGCGCAAACGTAAATTCTTTCAGTTTCAGAGCCTGTTCAGCAGCGTAAATCATTCTTTCATTTTTAATAAAACAGTTCCGGCTTCCACAAAGTTTTTATCGCTTACATAAACTTCTTCCACTTCTCCGTCAGCATACGCCTCAATAGTGGTTTCCATCTTCATAGAACTCATTACCAGCAAGCCTTTACCACTTTGAACTTTGTCTCCTGCTTTTACCAGTACTTTAATAATTTCACCCGGCATGGGTGCAACATATCCTTCTTTTGCAGCGGCAGCACCCGGCTCAGGAAAACGCGAAATTTCTTTGAACTTATAAGTACCATCTGTAGGATGCTGGATAAAAATTTCTTCTTTGTTTTTTACAATAAAAAAATGCTTACGGTATCCGTTAATGCTGCAGGCAATAAGGTTTTTATGATTTTCTCCTGTTTCTACAGTAAACTTATTCTCACCTATTTTGAAATCAAATTTGCCCTTCTGCAAATACGTATATTCAACCTTCAATAC
This sequence comes from Bacteroidia bacterium, assembly GCA_050186075.1. GTDB lineage: Bacteria > Bacteroidota > Bacteroidia > SXHM01 > SXHM01 > SXHM01. The sequence continues at coordinate 13,497 of JBFWYU010000056.1, read as the reverse complement.
CCTTCCATTGAAATCTAACTGATAAAATTGATGTTGATAAAATATATTTCTCCAACCAAGTAATCCGGGTGGAAAATTATGCCCCATGTTGCGATCCAAATAATCGTAAACAGTAGCTACAATCGCCATTTCCATCAACACATCTTCAGAGACTTCTCTTTTGTATGAACTGTATTCGCGCTCTATTAATTTGGTATCAAAACTACCGTCAATAAAAGACGAATTATTGAGCAAATCAATTAAGAAGTCTTTATTAGTGGTAATACCAAGAATGCTCATTTTCTTGAGCGCATGAACCATGTGTGTTATTGCACTTTCACGTTTTTCAGAAAACGAAATAACTTTTGAAATCATGGAATCATAAAACACACTTATTTCCGAACCGGTCATCACACCGCTGTCGTAGCGCATGTTTGGCAAATGTGGTTCCTGATAATAAAGTAACTCACCTGTTGCCGGGAAGAAATTATTTTCAGGGTCTTCCGCGCAAATTCTGCATTCAATAGCATGACCCACCTGTTGTACATTTTCGTTGGTAAACTGCAAGGGCATTCCCTGCGCCACTTCAATCTGCAAACGCACCAGATCCAACCATGTTACCGCTTCGGTAACAGGATGCTCCACCTGTAAACGTGCATTCACTTCCAGAAAATAAAATGCTGCTTCCTGATTTCCGGAAGCAGGAATAAAGAGAAACTCAACAGTTCCAGCGCTGGTGTATTTAACAGCTCGGGCTAATTCAACTGAAGCATTACCCATTTGCTCGCGCAGTTCGGGTGTTAATGAAGGGGAAGGACTTTCCTCAATCACCTTCTGGTAGCGTCTTTGCATGGAACATTCACGGTCAAAAAAATGTGTGTAAGTACCATGTGTGTCACCAAAAATCTGGAACTCAATATGCTTTGCTGACGGAAAATATTTTTCCATTAACAAAGTGCCATCACCAAAACTTTTTTCTGCTTCGCGTTTTGCAGCATCAAATGCTTCTTTCAATTCAGAGGCTTTATTCACAATGCGCATTCCTTTTCCACCGCCACCTGCGCTTGCTTTCAGCAAAACAGGAAAACCTATTTCTCCCGCCTCGTATTTAAAACGCTCAAAATTCTGGTCATCGCCACTATACCCGGGAACTACCGGAACACCTGCTTTTACAGCAATTTCCTTCGCGCCCATTTTTGAACCAAGTTTTTCTATCGCCTTATGCGAAGGACCGATAAAAATAATTCCTTCATCCTTGCAACGTTTAGCAAACGAAGCATTCTCTGACAAAAAACCATATCCCGGATGAATGGCATCAGCGCCTGAACGTTTTGCAGCATCAATAATTTTATCCTGCACTAAATAACTTTCAGAAGCATGCATTCCACCAATGCCAATTGCCTCATCCATTGATTTTACAAACAATGCATTCTTATCCGCATCAGAATAAACTGCAACGCTTACAATGCCCATATCCTGTGCCGTACGCGCAATACGGATGGCTATTTCACCACGGTTTGCAATCAGTATTTTCTTTATTTTAGTCATCTTTAATTTTTACCACTAAGTGCACTAAGCTCACTAAGTTATTCCTAAGTGTTCTGAGTGAACTTAGTGGTGATTTGTTTTTTACTTAGTTCACTAAGATTATCTTCAGGAAGTTCAGCAAATAGTTTAGTTACAAGAGGAATAGTTGATTTTGTAATATTTGTTGAATTAAAATTAATCAACAAGCCCTTAGGTTTATTTGTTAGTTTAAGATATGAGAGTAATTGTGCTTCATAGATAGGAATCAGTTCATCAACAGCCTTTAATTCAACAACAATTAAATCTTCAACTAAAATATCAATAATCAAATGCCCGCCCAAATCCTTCTCCTTATACAAAATAGGTATTCTTACCTGTGATTGATAGCTTATTCCTTTTACTTCAAGTTCATCAATTAAACAACGTTCATAAACCGATTCAAGCAATCCCGGCCCCATATGTTTATTTACTTCAATAGCACACCCTATGATGATATAAGACAACTCATTAATATATTTCTTTGTAATCTTCATATTCTTCTTCGTGTTCTTGTGCACTTAGTGGTAAAATTTACATTCTAAATACCCCAAATCCTTCCGCACCTTTAAACTCTGTGTTATGAATTACATCCATACACATCTTTAAATAATTTCTTGTTTCGCGCGGGTCAATCACACCATCGTCCCACAATTGTCCGCTTGCATACCATGCGTTACTTTGCTTTTCGGCTTCTTTTACCATGTATTGAGCCATCTGTCTGCCTTGTTCCTCATCATAAGTAATTCCTGACTTTTCAGCAGCAGCGCGACCAATTATCTGCATCACACCGGCAAGCTGGTCGGGGCCCATTACAGCAATTTTAGAATGAGGATAGCTGAACAAAAACCGTGGCTTGTAGGCTCTTCCGCACATGGCATAATTTCCTGCACCATAACTGGCACCTGTAATAATGGTGATAGCAGGAACAGTTGAGTTACTTACTGCATTAATCAGCTTCGCTCCGTTTTTTATAATTCCTTCTTCTTCATATTTCTTCCCAACCATGAAACCGGTAATATTTTGCAGAAAAAGCAGCGGTGTGTTATTCTGATTACAAAGTTGAATAAACTGTGCGCCTTTATTTGCCGCTTCGGAAAACAACACTCCGTTGTTGGCTATAATTCCAATTCTGAAACCATTGATACTGGCATAGCCTGTAACTAATGTGCTACCATAAAGCGGTTTAAATTCTGAAAATTCCGAGCCGTCAACAATCCGTGCAATCAACTCACGCTGATCAAACGGAATGCGAACATCAGCAGAAACAACTCCAAGAATTTCTTCTTTATCGTAAAGCGGTTCTTTTATGTCAAGATTTTCTTTTTCCTGTGGTGTTTTAAGATTGGAAAGTATTTCTCTGGCTAAGCGCAACGCATCCAACTCATCTTCTGCCATGTAATCCGAAACGCCTGAAACGGTGCTGTGCATTTTTGCTCCGCCCAGACTTTCTTCATCTGTAACTTCATTCGTAGCCATTTTAACAAGCGGTGGTCCGGCAAGAAAAACTTTGGCTTCGTTCTTCACCATAATCACATAATCGCTCATTCCGGGAATGTAAGCACCGCCTGCGGTGCTGTTTCCGAAAACAATACTAATAGTTGGAATACCTTCTTTTGAACGTCTTGTTATTTCGCGAAAATTTGCTCCGCCATAATTGAAAATCTTAGCCTGATCAGGAAGATTTGCTCCTGCCGATTCAACCATATTAATTCCGGGCAAACCATTTTCCAATGCAATTTCACCAATGCGTAAACCTTTCTGCAAGGTAGCATAATCAATGGCTCCGCCTTTTATAGTTCCTACGTTGGAGTTTATCATACACAGCCTTCCGCTCACAAAACCAATTCCGCAAACAATGGTGCCGCCCGGACCAAAACCATCCATTCCCCAGCCTGCCAACGGACATAATTCCATAAAAGGCGAATCGCGGTCGAGCAATAATTCAATGCGCTCACGCGCTAATAATCTTCCTGCTTTTTTGGTGCGGGCAAGGTATTTTTCTTCGCCCTGAAAAAGCGCTTCCTGCATCTTTCCATCCAGCTCTTTTATCTTCTCCTGCATCAATGCAAGATTGTTTTTATAGCTGTCGGAATTGCGGTTTATTTTGGTTTTAAAGACTGACATATTTTCTGAAATCAGGGCTGTGAAATTATGTTTTTTTTTAACAGGCAACGTTTTTACCACTAAGGGCACTAAGCGCACGTAGTTTTATTAAATAAAAAAGCCCCGTTCCGCAATACTGCGGAACGGGACTTCTCTTTTAACTCTTGCCCTCTTACTCTTTTACAATCTTCCTGTTTACCTGCTGCTCGTATGCCTCAGGCGGTACTAAGTATGCTTATAGCTAAATCAGGATGCTTTTCGGTAAACGGTTGTTTCCAGTTTTACTATTCGTTCTATTATATTAGGAATCGTCTCAATCTTATCTGCAAGTTTGATAATAGCCCGCGTATTTTCGGCAAGTTGAACATTCATTTTCACCATTTCTCCTTCAAGTTTATCAACTCTTCCGTTTAACCCTTCAACTTTATTATTAAGTGTGGTTAGCTGCGCTTTAGTATCGGTGCGCATTTCATGCACTTCGGCAAGTAGTTCTGCCATTACTTCTATTAACCTTTCTTCGTTATTCATAGTTGTAAATTTTTACCAAAGATAAATGATTGCATTAAAAAAAACAAAAGCCCCGCGCCAAAGGCGCGGGGCTTCTCTTTTAACTCCTGCACTTTTACTCTTTTACAACCTTCCTGTTTACCTGCTGCTCACCATCAATCAGGCTAAGTAAATAAATGCCTTTGTATTACAAACTGAATTGCAAATTCAGCTTAGCGAAGATGCTGTTCAGTCAGGGGTTTGAAGATTTTTTTTTCAGCAATGAGCTTGGCAAAAATTGCGTAACCTTTGGCATTAGGATGCATATCAATCGGATAATAATAATTATAAATGTTTTCATTTGCTATTGCAGTGCTTGCATCAACGGTGAGGTCAAATGTTGGTATTCCGCGCTCTTTTAATTGTGTGATTAATGATTGAGTTATTTCATTTGCCTCTTTATTTTGAATTTCATGGATAACTGGTAAATAAACAACAGATAGCTGAATTCCTTGAGCTTTGGCATACGCATCAAACTCAATTAGTGTTTTGAATAGCTCATCTTTTGCTTTTAATTGATAGAGTTCATGTTCTTTAATCTTAATCAGGTTTAAATCATACCGAAATATTTTATGAGTTAGGTAACGCACCACATAAGACATTCCATATAAACTAAGCCCTGTTCCAAAAACATTGTCAAACCAAGGCAAAGGAGCTATTAATCCTGCTACGTCATAAAAGTCTGAGGAATGTAAGCCATATAAAGCTATATCAACTTGTAATTTTTTTTTTCAATTAAATCTTTAAAATAAATGAATTGGCTTTGCGGATATGCTCCTCCAATACCACAGTTATAAACTCTTGCCGGGTAATTGCATTTTTCCAATTCGTTTTGAAGTTGGCGAGGATAAGAGTTTTCAAAGGATGCACCCACCCCCTGAGTAAATGAATCTCCAAGGCACAGGATTTTCTTTTTTTTTGTTGATTCGTTTTTTTTAAAATTTGAATCAATACAGCCACACTCATTTACAGGATAGGTATAGGTAAATTCTTTTTTAGTGTCCGTTCTTTGCCTGCCTGAATATCCTTTTAAATTATTTTTTTTTACATTTTTTCTGTTTTGATAAACCTGATTAAACGGGTGTTTATTGTTTAATTCATCATAAGTTGCATAGGTCATGCTAAACCTAAGCATAGTTTCGAATAAAATAAACAGGATACCAAAACTTATAACTAAAGCTGCAACTGAAAAGATTATATTTTTACTTTTTTGAAAAGAATGGTATAATAATCTCAATAAAAGAAATACGGTAATGGAAAAAACTTCAATTACACAAAGCAGCGTAAATCCGCTTACAGCTTTATTGTGTACATTTTTAATTGCTGTAGGCCAAATAAAGAGTGAAAGAAAAAATACTGTAAAACAGGCAAGAAATAATTTGTGTCTGAATTTCATATAATAAAAATCCCCTCTTCCAGTTCAAACATTGTTAAAAAAGAAGAGGGGATTAAAAAAATCACTTAATCATTCACCGTAAAATTCTCAGTCCTATCTCCACTTTCGGGCAGGGTAATTTCAAATTCCCAGCTTTTTACTACTTCATCAAACTCGTCTAATTTTTCTATTACAATTTTGTAGTTGCCCATTAGCGAGGTGTTCAATGAGTAAGCTCCTGCTGCATTGGCAGTGGTTTTGTTTTTTCCGCGTTTAAAACGCACTACCAGCCCTGCACCGGGCGCACCGTTATAGGTTACAGTGCCACTAAGCACTTTGGGATTTCCGGTGGTAACATATACTACGCCCCATTCGCGCATGTTTTCTCTGCGGCTTTCGTCTGTTTCCTCATTATAATAGGCTTCCAGTTCGTCCCATATTTTTTTAATCACCTTGTCGGTTTCGGGCTCAATGGCTTCCAGCGCTTCCTGAGCGTTATCCAGCGCATCTTTATAAGTGCTTTGGTTGGTAAACAAGGTGCTGAATGTGGTTTTGGCTACATTCATTTCAACTGCATCGGGGTTGCTCATGGGTAAGCCACCGGCTGCCATGCGCAGGGCATCGCCATCCACAATGTAATTTCCCCATTTAAGGGCATCACTATCTTTTTTAAAATCGGGCAGCGGGCTATCCTCCACCGGTAGTGTATAATAATCGCGGTGGGCTTTGGGATATTTTCCGCGTGCCACACCAAAGTTAAATACCTGTATAAAATGGCTGTTAAGCAATCGCAGCGCAGCACCCGCTGTGTTTTTTGCCACTGTGTTGCCATTATAAGTGGCTTTTGCGTTTATAAGCGCGGTGCGCTTGGTGTTGATGTCAAGCCATATAGCATCAAGCCGGTTATTGGTGGCTGCTGTTAATGGGTTGTTTGCTGCCGGGATGCTGTCGCGTTTGTTACGGGCAAATCCGAGGGCTTCATAACGGTCTTCGAAAGTTTGTGGTAAGTCACGAGAAATTGAGCTCATTGTTTTTGTTTTTTAGATTAATGAATTGGGTTTTAGTTGTTTTTATTTATAAAAGGAAGCGTTTAAGAAGGATATGGTGTAGCACATCGGGTTTAGCAGACCTGCTAAAGTGAATATTGTATAGCACATTGGGTTTAGCAGACCTGCTAAAGTGAATATTGCATAGCACATTGGGTTTAGCAGACCTGCTAAAGTGAATATTGCATAGCACATCGGGCTTAGCAGACCTGCTAAAGTGAATATTGTATAGCATATTGGGTTTAGCAGGTCTGCTAAAGTCAATATAGTATAGCACATTGTGGTTAGCAGACTTGCTAAAGTTAATCCGGTAAAGAACAGGGAGGTTACGGGGTTGCCGTAGGAAGAAAAAACAGAAGCGTTTTTATGATTTTTGGCCCTTGAAAAACTAAAGGACTGAGGACAGGAAAAAGAAGAAACTAATAGGGCGAAATTATCGCTGAAACTCGGAAACTCGGAAACTCGGAAACTCGGAAACTCGGAAACTCGGAAACTCGGAAACTCGTTTCATGATTCGTAATTTAATGGTGAGGCAAATATATAAACTTGCCGACAAAAAATCCAAATCTGTCGAAATTATTTTAAAATTTTCTTTATCCGTTCGTGGTATTTTTTGAAAGCCACAGGGTTCAGAATTCTGATGCGGTGTTCGCTGTTCAATTCTTTCAAAGGATCAAACTTTCGTTTGGTTTCAACAACATGAAGCAACTTACCGATGTGATAAGTAAACCTTACCTGAAAGAAAAACAAAGACAAGGTTCCTATCAAAGCAAGACTTGTAAGCATCATCAGCGGAATATCACTTAGTTTTGGACTGCCCGGCAAATTAAGCAATACAGGTACCAGAAAAATTTCAGCTGCACCAAGCACAGCAATGCTGAAACGCGTAATTCTGAACAGTTTCTTAATCACTTCAATTTCCAGCCCGCTTTCTGTTTTCAATTTTGTAAGCAGTTCGGCATGTACAATTTCAAGCCAGAGGTTTTTTATCAGCAAATACACACAAGGAAAAAAGAAAAGTGCTACCCAAACAGCCTGCATATCACCTTTTACAGCAAAGAATGCATAAATAAGAGCCACCAGAAAAGGAGCTTTCATAATCAGCCATGCGGTTATTGCATCGCCTTCAATCATGTATTTTTTTATCAGTTCTTTCATGCTAAAACTTTCTTTCTAAAAACTTGTGTTCTTGTGATCTTAGTGGTAAAAAAACTCCGGATTTATTAGTTCTTTCATGCTAAACGTCTTTCATAAAAACTTGTGTTCTTGTGATCTTAGTGGTAAAAAAACTCCGGCCTCTTAAAAGTCATACCAATCTCTCTTCCTTGATAATTTTAAGTCCTGAAGAATAGAAGATTTCACGTTAATATCAATACTATAACTCTGAATTGTTCCAAACGGAACCCAGTTGAATGTAGCCTGCCAGCAATGCAAATCACGATAGATATTCAGTGACGTTTGAGTGAGCTTTTTTGCAACAAAATCATAACCTGAGTTAAAGCCTAACTTCCATTTCGGTGTAAGGTTTATATTTCCGTTAAAACTGAAAGCCTGTGTTACATTGTCTTTTTCTTTCAAGGCGTTATAGGTAACATTATAGTTTGCCGAAAACTGCCACGGGATATTAAAATCAATAAACTGATCGGGGTACTCGTTCACCATATTCTGTTCGGCTTCTGAGCCTTTGCTGCTGCTACGCTGTTGATTACCCTGCCTGTTTAAACTAAATCCAACGGCAAGCGAGGCGGTAGTCAACTTAACCCATCCTTGTTTTGCCTGCCAGCGATACGTATCAATTCTTCTGTTCAGCGAATCTAAAACATAAGGAGTAAATGATGACGAGAACACAACATTGATTGCTTTTAAAATAGTTGTTCTGGCGCTTAACGAGAAATCGGAAAGTTTTAATGAGTCAGCAAAGAAATTGTAAGAACCTCCAATAGAAAGAACATCAAAAATCGGAACTTTCTTAGTTGAACTAACCGTATCTTTTGGTGTTTTCACTTTCATCTCCAGATTATTATTCAGACTGAAACTGATGGAACCTGTTTCGCCCGAAGGTGGCGCACCATAACCAATATTATAAATAGAATAAGAAGTAAGCGCACCGCCTGAACCGTAATAACCGTATTGTTCTGTCCCAAAATCAGGGCGATAGGTGAACCCAACATTGGGAGTCATTACATGGCGAATGGCCTGCACCTTTCCTTTTTTGAATTTAAACATACCATAAATAATGGTATTAATATTGGCGTTCACGCTGTAGTCTGCGTTTGCACGAATATCCTGCAAAGTATCGGTAACCGCTGTTTGCGTTTCGTTATCCCAGTATTTTCTAATGGTCTGAAAATACAGTCTTGCATTGCTGTTAAATGTAGGTGTTATGTTAAAATATTTCAGCACTTTAAACTGTGTTGTTACAGGAACGGAAAGTTGCGCCCCGTTTACCATGTTATTAAACGTCTGTGTTCTGAAGAACAGCGAATCGGCTGTATGCACAGAATTTTTCAAATCCAGTGTTGCACTTGTTCCTATCTTCTCATACCAGCGTGATTTACCAACTGCAATTTTTCTCTTTAAGGGGTAAATCCTGTTAACTGTAAATGCCACCTGCGGCAGCGTTAAGTCAACTGTTTTATTCAATGTATTCTGGCTATGCGCCATGCTTGCCGAAAGATTAAACGGAGTTCCGGCCCATGATTTGCTCCACGAGATATTACTCTGAAAGGTATTGGTCAGAAAGTTCTGTACATTGCTTGTTGTTCCGTTTTTAAAATTGTTGCGGCTTCCGGCATTTACATCAGCAGAAAAGGTGCTGTTAGGACGGGCTTTAGGATCTTGGATATGCTTCCAGCGCACGAAAAAGTTATTGTTCACCGAATAGTTGGGAAAATCTTTATAACCTTCTTTTACGCTTGCATAACTCAGTTGAAGATTTCCCGAATATTTATAGCGTTGTTTATAGTTTGAAATCACTTTAGCGCCATAACTGCCTTTCGAGTAAATATCGCCCAGCAAGAGCAAATCCATTTTTTGCCCGATTGTAAAATAATAGCCTCCCTCTTTCAGAAAAAAACCAAGTGAAGGCGATTCTCCGTATGCAGGCAACTTCATCCCTGTTGTCCGGTCTTTCTTATTCGGAAAAAAACCGAATGGCAATACCAATGGCATGGGCACATCTTCAATCACCAAATAAGCCGGACCTGTTACCACTTTGTCGTTAGGAATAACTTTCAGTTTATTGGCGGCAATCAAAAAGTGAGGATCATCCAAATCGCAGGTGGTGTATCCGCCTTTACTGATAAAGTAATTGTCGTCTTCCATCTTCTTCACCACTCCGCCATGTATATGTCCCTCGCCTTCGGTGGTAATTACCTCTTTAATTTTCCCTTTCTTGGTTTCAAAATTATAGGTAATTTCTTTGGTTCTGAAGCTTTGATCACCTTCAGTAAATACAGGGTTTCCCTGCATTTTGCCAGTGCTGTCTGCAACACCTATAGCGTGTACAGCATTTGTGTTCCAGTCAATGGTAATACGGGCTGCCTTCAAGTTAATCTCTTCATAGGTAATATCCGCATTCCCGTAGAGATAAACCTTCTTTTCCTTTACATCAAACCGTATAGAATCATCGGCCGTGTAATGCACTTTGGATTTCAGAAAACCATCACCCGCTGATTTCATAATTACAACCGTATCCTTTTTTGCAGGAATGGTATCGGGAATTGAAAAAACAACCGGCAGCAAACTATCCGCTTTGGTGCTGTCGCTTTCAGAAACATTTTTTCGTTTGTTTATCTGCGCCTGAACCGCATCACTGAATAAACCAAGCGCTGTTGATAAAACTAAAATTAAGAGGGGTTTAGTCAAGCGCAATTTATACTATTTTTGCAGGAATAACGTTGTTTTCAGAAGAGGGCAAAACTACATATTTTTATGAACGGTAACAGGGTTTTCGGCCTGCGCAATTATCTCAATTAATTATCTCTGTGAATAAACGGCTAATAAGTCTTTTTATTGTTTTTGCTGCTTATTTCTCCTGCGCCTGGACTTTTCTTCCGGGTGGCGGCTACAAAATAAAAACCATTGTAATTGATGCCGGCCATGGAGGCAAAGACCCCGGAAACATGGGTACGGGCAGGTATAAAACCACCGAAAAACATGTTGCGCTTGAAGTTGCTCTTAAATTAGGAGAGAAAATAAAAGCAGAGTTTCCCGAGATAAAAGTGATTTACACCCGCGATAAAGATGTGTTCATTGGTTTAGATGAACGTGCTAAGATTGCCAATGATGCCAATGCCGATTTATTTATTTCCATCCACTGCAATGCCGCTAAAAACCTTGGCGCCAATGGAACCGAAACGTTTGTACTTGGATTGCACAAAACCGAAGAAAACCTGCTGATTGCACAACAGGAGAACTCGGTAATTTTTATGGAAGATGATTACGAAGCCAAATACGAAGGCTTTGACCCTAATTCTGCCGAAAGCATTATTGCGCTCACTATGATGCAAAGCGCTTTTCTGAATCAAAGTATTGAACTGTCAGCGCATGTACAGGACGAATTTGTGAAACAAACCCATCGTGAGGAGCGCGGAGTAAAACAGGCCGGCTTTCTTGTGTTGCGTAAAACAACCATGCCTTCTATATTGATAGAGCTGGGCTTTCTTACCAATAAAACAGACGAAGATTATCTGGTTTCGGCAAACGGAAAAGAAAAAATGTCGCTGGCTATTTTCAACGCATTCAAAACCTATAAGAGCAAACACGAAACCGATGGCTCCGGAGTTGCTCCATCTGAAATTGAAAACAAAAAAACACCTGAACAAATCAAAGCAGAGGCCGATGCAAAGGCAAAAGCAGAAGCCGATAAAAAAATAAAAGAAGAAGCCGAACTTAAAGCCAAACTGGAAGCGGAACAAAAACGCTTGCAGGAAGAAAACGCTGCACTGAAAGCTAAACAGGAAGAACTGAAAGCAAAAGAAGCAGCCGCTTTAAAAGCTAAACAAGACGAAGCAGCTAAAAATGCTGCCGCTGCAAAAGAAGCTGAATTAAAGGCAAAGCAGGAAGCCGAGACCAAAGCAAAAGCGGAAGCCGATCTGAAAGCGAAACAGGAAGCGGAAGCAAAACTAAAGGCCGAGGCTGAATTAAAAGCAAAGCAAGAGGCAGAGGTTAAAGCCAAAGCCGAGGCTAAAGCAGAAGCAGAAGCAGAAGCAGAACTGAAAGCTCAATCGGAGAAGAAGGCAAAAGAAGAAACCGAAAAGAAAACAAAGGCTGAGGCTGACTTAAAAGCAAAACAGGAAGCCGAAGCACGCGAAAAAGCTTTTGCTGAAATGACTGCCAAACTGCAGGCCGATCAGAAAGCTAAAGATGAAGCTGCCCTGAAAGCTAAGCAAGAGGCCGAGGCCAAAGCAAAAACAGAAACCGAACAAAAAACAAAAGAAGAAGCTGAAAGACTCGCTAAGCTGAAAGCAATCAAAGAAGAGGATCAAAAACAACAGGCTGCATTAACTGCTGCCGAAAAAAACGCAAAGCAACAGGAAGAAGCAAAAGCCTTACTGGAAGAGGAAAAGAAAAAGCTGGAGAAAGAAAAACTGATGGCCGAGTTTGAAATGCGTATGAAAGAAAAAGAGGAACTGGAAGCCATAAAAAAACAACAGGATGAGGCATTGGCAAGAGCAAAAACAGTAGCGGATGAAAATGCTCGCTTAGAAGCCGAAATACGTAAAAAAGCGGAAGGTGATTTAAATGCTGCAGAAACGGAGGAAGCAAAAAAACTGGCCGAGGCCGAAGCAAAAGCCCAAGCTGATAAAAAAGCGAAAGAACAGGCCGAACTGAAAGCAAAACAGGAAGCCGAAACAAAAAAACTGGCCGAAGAAGCAAAGAAAAAAACGGAAGCCGAACAAAAGGCAAAAGAGCAGGCTGAGTTGAAAGCCAAACAAGACGCGGATGCTAAAGCTAAAGCCGATGCTGAAAACAAACTGAAAGAAGAAGCTGCTGCAAAAGCAAAAGCCGAGGCCGATAGCAAAACAAAAGAAGATGCCGAATTAGAAGAAAAAGCAAAAAAGGAAGCCATTGCCCGAATAAAAGCCGAAGAAGTAGCTGAACTGGAGCGCGAAGTAATGCTGGCTAAAAAAGAAGAACTGCTGCGCAAAATCAGAGAATCCTTAGATAATCCTGATGCGAAAACAGAAGTAAAAACAGAACCAAAGAAAGAAGAGCCAAAGAAAACAGAAGTAAAAGAACAGGCTCTGCCACCCAAAACACAACCCGAAACCAAACCTAAAGAAACCCTTGCAACCGGAAAGCTGATTTTTAGGGTGCAATTTTTTAGTTCACCAACTGCGTTTCCATTATCTTCGCCAAAATTTTCGGGTATTGATAATATCTATGAATACCAGGCAGGCGGATTGCATAAATACGCTTCAGGAAATTTTGATAGTATTGAAGCCGCAACTGCACATCAGGCTAAAGTGCGCAAGCAAGGTTTTGCAGATGCATTTGTGGTAGCTTTCCTTAACGGAGAGCGCATTGACATGGCAAAGGCAAGGGAAATTTTGAACAAGTAACGAATGAAGTATTCAAAAGAAATAAAAATAGGTGCGGTTATCGTGTTAACCATTGCCTTCTCGTTCTGGGGGTTTAACTTCCTCAAAGGTTTTAACATTTTCGGAACACAGCGCCACTTTTATGCAGTTTACCCAAAGGTGGAAGGCTTAACCATTTCAAGCCCGGTGCTCATTAACGGCTACAAAATCGGATTTGTACAAACCATGTATTTCCATCCCGATAATTCAGGAAACGTAATTGTAAAAATGCAGCTTACCAATACCAGCTTCAATGTTCCTGTTCAATCCACTGCACGTATTATCAGTGCAGACTTAT
>JBFWYU010000055.1:0-23331 GCA_050186075.1 Bacteroidia bacterium | reverse complement strand
CCGCCTGCAATAATATAAACCTCATAACCCTGCAGTGTAAGAGTGCGCCCGTAGGTTTCTACACTTAGCCAGGTGCGCTGATTGTTAATCGGGGCCTGAGGAAAAATGTTGGTCATCAGAAATGTTGCCTGATTATCGGCATGATTTGCATCGCGGTCTTCTGAATTGCATAAGTGTCCGCGGTCAAATCCGGTGTTGGTATAATGCGATGAGGTAGCTTTGAAAAATGTTGAAGGCAGTGTGTTGTCAGACACAAAGTAATTACAGCGCGGAGCATCGCCCTGCCAGGCTGTACTCAGGTGCCAGCTAACCCAGTTGGCTATGCCTTTTGAATTGTTGTAGGAGAGTGCATATTGCGATTTCACCAACAGGTAATTGTTTGGCGAACTGATGCTGGTAACCGCATTGCTGGGATTGCCCATTGCCATGTTGTTATCGCGTGTGGGAACAGGAATATCTTCCTCTACTATGATGTTATCAATATTCAGTCTCCCGCCTGTTAGCTTGCGTATCTGAAAACGCACATTGCCGCTGTAAGCCATTGTAAAGCTAACAGCAGAAAGTGTGGTTGAACTTGTTGTAATAGTTGAACCTATTTTAGTCCATGTGCTTCCCGAATTGGTGGAGGCATATAAATCCCAGGTGCTTGCAGCATCTGTTCCGTAAACACCATGACTGATTGTAACCAGAGATGCACCATTGGTTAAATTGAAATTCATGGTCAGCATTCCGGTGCTTTGAATACGGGCAGATTTTAATCCTGCTTTTCTGTCGGATGCAGAAGTGCCTATAAGTGCATTGTTAAAGTTCCAGCTGCCTGTTGAAAGCGTTACATCTGCTGTGGTATAGCTTGTTTTGCTCCCGGCCTCCATTGTTTCGGGAAAGCCGGAATAAATAGGTGCAGACGGGTGAATGTGTGCATCATGATTAGGTTCCGGCAGTTCATCTTTCTGGCAGGATGAAATGGAAAATATAAATACAGCCGTTAGGAAGTAATGGAAGAGTTTATTTATTTGCATGTTCCGTTTTTTGCGAAAGTATAAAAAAACAGAACTGAGCTTAATAATAACTTTATAATTACTTAACTCATACTTAACTCAGCTATCCTTCTTAAAATCCAGCGAAAGCGAGTTTACGCAATAGCGCAAACCGGTTGGTTTGGGGCCATCGTCAAACACATGACCAAGATGCCCGTCACATTTTGCGCATAAAATCTCGATGCGGATCATGCCAAAACTCAGGTCGCGCACTTCTTTTATTTTTTCTTTGTCTAAGGCTTCGTAAAAACTGGGCCAGCCACAACCTGAATCAAATTTTGTGTCGGACGAGAATAAAGGACTTCCGCAACCAGCACAAACGTACATCCCTTTTTCCTTGTGGATATTGTATTTGCCTGTGAAAGCACGTTCGGTTCCTTTTTCGCGCAATACACGGTATTGTTCGGGTGTCAGTTCTGCTTTCCATTCGGCATCGGATTTCTTTATTTTTTCTTCCATTTTTTTTCTAAATCTGTTTTACTTCGTTTGTCAAAAAAAATTAACTTCGCTGCAAAATTACTCACTTTAAAAATTAAGCATCATGGCAAGTTACGAACTCACCGGCAGATTAGTTGAAAAATACAATGAACAGAAAGTTACGGATAGTTTCCGCAAACGCGAGTTTGTGGTTGAAACCCGCGAATCGAAGAACGACAGAGAATTTATTGAGTCAATAAAGTTTCAGTTAACTCAGGATAAATGTGCTCTTTTAGATAATGTTAACCTGAATGAAGACGTAAAAATAACTTTCAACCTGCGCGGCAGACGCTATGAAAAAGATGGCAAAGTGAGTTACTTCACTAATCTTGAAGCCTGGAGAGTTGATTCACTGAGCAAAGGCAGTGCAGCACCTGCACCAGCGCAGCAACAATCATCACAACCTATGGAACAGATTGCAAGCACATCTGCTCCTGATGATGATCTGCCATTCTAAATGATTAAATTTATTTGCAGGCTTATTTTTAAGCTTAGCGGCTGGACATTGAATAACAAAATGCCCGCAAACATCGACAAGTGTGTTATGATTGCGGCACCGCATACCAGCAACTGGGATCTGGTTTATGCCTTAGCAGCTTATGATATGATGGGAATTCCCATGCGCTTTACCTTGAAAGATGAGTTCATGAAATTTCCGCTCAGCCTTATTTTTAAACCGATTGGCGCTATTGCAATCGATCGCAGACCAAAGGTTGCAGGCGGAGAGCGCAGAAGTATGACCGAGGCAATGGTTGACTTGTTCAACGGTCGCGACCATCTGAATATTATGGTTACTCCCGAAGGAACGCGTTCATTAAATAAGAAATGGAAAACAGGTTTCTATTATGTAGCGCTGAATGCTAAAGTGCCGATAGGCCTGGGTTATCTTGACTACAAGAACAAAGTAGCAGGAGTAGGTGGAATGGTTTATCCATCAGGAGATATTAAGAAAGATATGAAAATAATCATGGACTTTTACAAAGACATCAAAGGGCAGCATCCCGAAAAATTCAGTATTGATGCTGAATATGCCTGATTAAACCCGGCAGAATAATTCATTCCGGTTATCTGTGTTTTTTCATATGTTTGTCCAAAACACAAACACCAGATGGTTCTCTTTCTCTTCAGAATTCTTTTCAGGTTATACGGGTTTAAAATAATCACGCCTGAAAATCTGCATCTCAGGAAAGCAGTGGTAGTTGCAGCGCCACACACCAGTAACTGGGACGGAATAATCGGTTTTGCCTATTACGATATTGTAGGAATCAAAATTCGTTTTGCTATTAAGGACAGTTACATGAAATTTCCGCTCTCGCTTATTTTTAAACCCATGGGAGGCATTGCCATTAACCGCAATCCAAAAGAAAAGGGTGCAGATAAAAAGAGCATGACACAGGCAATGATTGATTTATTTGCAGAAAATGATGAACTGAATTTGTTGGTAACACCCGAAGGCACCCGTAAGAAAGTTACCAAATGGAAAACCGGTTTTTATTATGTGGCACTTGGCGCAAAAGTGCCGATTGCATTGGGTTATATGGATTTTGAAAAGAAAGAAGCGGGCATCGGTAAAGTTATTTATCCCTCAGGCGATATAAAAAAGGATATGCATGAAATAATGGATTTTTACCGCAACATAAAAGGCCGCCATCCCGAACGGTTTAGTGTGGATTTAGATTACGCCTGAGTTTATTCTTCCTTTATTGCTGATTGAGGAATTAACCTTATTTTTGAAAAACAGGTATCTGTTTATTTTATGAATACAATCCTTGCCAAAATAGTAGCCGACACCATTCTGCAAAAGAAAAAGCAGAATATCGGGAAAGATAATGCCTACTCACAATTTGAGTTGGCAAAGGGGTTGAGGGAGCTTCGCATCAATGTAGTTAACTTTTTCAGAGATATTTTTCTGATTACAGCCGGAATTTTTTCTGCAGGTTTCGGGTTGGAAAGTTTTCTTATTCCTAATCATTTTATTGATGGCGGTGCCACAGGTATAGCACTTTTGCTTGCAGGCATTTTTGATTTGCCTCTGCCTTTGCTGCTTCTGCTGATTAACATTCCTTTTATTGTTCTTGCTTACAGTGTAATCAGTAAATCGTTTGCAATTCGTGCGGCAATTGCTATTTCGTTTCTGGCATTGGTTATTGCTACCGTTCATTTTCCGGATATTACACAGGATAAATTGTTAGTCTCTGTTTTTGGTGGTTTTTTTCTTGGAGCAGGAATTGGCCTCACCGTTCGCGGAACTGCAGTGCTTGACGGAACCGAAGTGCTTGCCATTGCAGTAAGCCGCAAAACAGGATTAACCATCGGTGATGTTATTCTGCTCATCAATATTGTGATATTTTCAACCGCTGCTTATTTCATTTCCATTGAAACAGCTTTATACTCCATCATTACTTATCTGGCGGCATCCAAAACACTGGATTTTATTATTGAAGGTATTGAAGAATATACCGGTATTACCATCGTATCAAGCCACAGCGAGGAAATACGTTCAATGGTTACTGAAAAATTAGGCATGGGTGTAACCATTTATAAAGGTAAACGCGGTTTCGGAAAAAACGGGCATCAGAACGATACCGATATTATTTTTACCGTTATTACACGATTAGAGATAAGCAAGCTGCGCGCTGAAATTGAAAAGATTGACCCGAATGCTTTTGTGGTGATGAACAGTGTGAAAGATACGCGTGGCGGTATGATTAAAAAAAGAGCTTTTAAACACTAGGCAATGACAAATGACCACCAACTTGTAGGTGAAGCGCTTGATGCTTATTTTGAAAAATACGGGCTTGGTAAAGATGGTGGATTAGATAAGGCCTGGGGAAAAGTAAAAGTAGGCAGTTTTTATATTCCGATTCCAAATCCGGAATCGCGTAAACGGGCATTGGTGTTTCACGATATACATCACCTGGTAACGGGCTACTCGGCCGAGTGGAAAGGTGAGTTCAGCATCAGTGCCTGGGAAATAGGTTCCGGCTGTAACGATTATTATGCGGCATGGGTACTTGATCTTGGATTGATGGCGCTGGGCATCTGGATTTATCCTAAAATGGTTTTCAATGAGTTTGTGCGCGGGCTGCGCTCACGCAACTTGTACCATTATTTGCTTACACCCCAACAAGCCAAACAAATGACCATTGCAGAGTTGCGCACTTTTCTGGAAATAAAATCAACCGGAAACGAAAACCCCACCGCCAAAGAGAAAATTGCCTTTGCAAAATGGTGGGTAATATCGTGGGTGTTTTCGTTTGTGTTTTTTCTGCTGCCGCTGCCATTGATTGGATTTGCGGTGTGGTACCTGATGTAACACTGAACTTGTTTCAGTGTCTTCTTTTTCAGATGCTGAATCCGCCTCAGGCGGACAGCATGACTTAGTTTACGCTAAAGCCCTTCCAGAATATCCAGCAGCCCCTGCTCCGTAGTTTCTGTAAACGTGATTGGCGTTGAAAGCGCATCAGAAACAGTAATATCGGCAGTTGCTACAAATGGAGTGCCGTCAACAATGTAATAAGTTACCAACGTAGCATCTAAGCCTTGCGGAATGTTATAAAACTCAATTTGGTTGGTGCTGTAGCCATTGTAATGCAGAACTGCATTCAGGTTATTGAATACAAGGTATGACTGGAAGTAATAAGCGTTGATTGAATCTGTTGTAGGAAAGAAAACGGCTACTCTCGGAGCAGAAGAATTGTAAAAATAATCACAGTTTATCCAGTTGTAATTTTGAGTAGCAAAGTAGGTTGAAGCAATATTCATTTGATAATAAGTTGAATCTCCAGATGTACTGTAATTAATATTGCCAATAGGAAAACCATACGCCCCTGATGAATCATTGACAATCCAATTAAAATCATCACCATCAATAACCCCTACAAACATGTTCAGGTTATTTGTGTCGGCTGCTACTGTTTTTTCAATGCTGAAATTTTCAATTCTAAGTTCAAAGCCATTTTGCAATGCTTTCAAATAGTAAACTCCTTGCGAAACAATCAGCTCATTATCACTGATAGTTGGTGTTTGGCTTAATACCATGTCCTTTTTAGTAGTTGCTTCTCTTAATTGTATTTCAATGTCTCCCGAAGTAACAGGGACTCCAGCAAGGGTTGAAAATGAATTGGCATTGAAATTAATAGTGCAACCTTTTGCTCCGTTTATCTCAGATGCAGTTCCAGCCTGTACCGTAAATGTTTGCAATGCAGGTTTATTATTCTGCAGAAAATCGGAAAGTGTTAACTGATAGGGATCATCAGGGTCAAGTTCATCGCAGCCTTGTATTACAACCAATGATGATAAAAGAAGGATTAGAAAATATTTTGCATTCATTTTTTCAGGTTTTAGGATTATCAAATGTAGAAAAAATGTTTTTAATGTTTGAGATTTGAAAGAGAACCTAATAAACCTTTATACTTTTACACAAAATTTTCTTCAAAAATGTCAACCGAAAAACAAATTCCGCTTGCAAAAGGCCATTGGCTTTTTGGCTCTTTAAAAGAGATGAACAATGATATACTGGGCTATACCGGTGAGCAGCGCAAACTACTTGGCGATATATTTTATGTAGATGTTTTTGTATTTAAGGTTATTGTCATCACCAAGCCCGATTATATACGCCATGTGTTGCAGGAAAACAATAAAAACTATGTGAAAAGTTTCAGTTACGAAGTGCTGAAACTATTTCTGGGAAATGGTTTGCTTACGAGCGAAGGTGATTTCTGGCGTAAGCAGCGCAGGCTGGCTCAGCCTGCTTTTCATAAAGAGAAGCTGATTGAAATTACCAAGCAAATGTCGCGTTCTGCAGAAGCACTTACTGCTAAACTGGAAGAGGTAAAACAGCGTGGGAAAGAAATTGACATTACCGAATATATGAACGAGGTTACCTTGGATATTGTGGCAGCAGCGTTGTTCAGTACCAATGTAAGCGACAAGATGGAAGTTATCCGCGATTCACTTACTGTTGCCAATGAATTCGCCATCAGCAGAATTAAGCATCCTATTGGTTGGCCTTTGTGGATGCCGGTTAAAGCTAATCGTGAATTCAGAAAAGCTGGTCGTGAACTAGATACCGTTATCTATAATTTTATTGAAAGTCGGAGAAATGAAAAAGAGAAGCCGAATGATTTGCTTTCAATGCTGATGGATGCTGTGGATGAGGAAACCGGAGAATGCATGAGTGACCTGCAATTGCGCGATGAGTGTATGACTATCTTTCTGGCCGGACACGAAACTACTTCGCTTGCACTTTCATGGTTCTGGATGTTGATGGACCAACATCCCGAAGAAGAACAGAAGCTGCACGATGAGCTTAAAACAGTGCTGGATGGCAGAACGCCAGGCTTTGCAGATATTCCCAAACTGAAATACACCAAACAACTTATTGAAGAAACCATGCGCCTTTATCCTCCGGCATGGACAATCGGAAGAAAGTCTATAGCCGCAGATGAAATTGACGGTTATAACATTTCTCCTGCACAAAACATGATGCTGATGACTTATCATGTTCATCGCCATCCCGATTATTGGGAACAGCCTGATAAGTTTATGCCGGAGCGTTTCAGTGATGAGAATGCTAAAAACATAAAGAAGTTTGCCTACTTTCCTTTTGGTGGCGGTCCAAGGCTATGCATAGGCAACAGTTTTGCCATGATGGAAATGCAGATTGTTATTGCAACACTTGCTCAACGGTTTAAATTCCGCAGAACCGAAACCCACGAGATTGAAAAAGATCCGCTGGTTACTATGCGCCCTAAGGATGGAATTAAAATGAAGGTTGTTGCTGTTTAAGTCTTCTGCTTTTTCTTTTTAGCAGCAGGAAAAAGAATGTTGTTAAGAATAAGTCGGTAGCCCGGTGAATTGGGGTGCAGTGCTAAATCGGTTGGCGGGTCTCCAACAAAGTGTTGATAATCCTCAGGGTCGTGGCCTCCATAGAAAGTCCAGGTTCCGTTGCCAAAAGTTCCGTGTATGTAGCGTGCTTCATCCAATGCCTTGTTTTCGCCCATAATCAGCACTTCCGATTTTATGAATTTTTTGTTGAAAGCAGTGCTCTGTCCCATAAAGCCTTTGATGATTTGTTGATGGTTCTGGCAAAGCATTGTTGGTATCGGATCCCATTTTGCGGAGAAATCAAATAATGTGAAAAAATCGGTGTCTCTTCTCACTTTTGCAGCTCTTGTTTGAGTAGCATCAATATTTGAAAATTCGTATTCCATCGGATTTGTTTTCAGCGAGAAATCTTTGAAGGCAAACGTTTGCGAAAAGTCTAATTTTTTGTTGTAATCGGCAGTTGTACCGTCACCGTCAAACATGCTTTCGCAGATGTCTAAATCCTGAGCGGCCATTGCTATATCATACGAATCTGTTGCTGAACACATGGTAAAAAGAAATCCTCCACCGGCAGTAAATTCTTTTATCCGTTGCGCAACAGCCAGTTTTAGTTTTGATACTTTGTCAAAACCGCGTGCCTTTGCACTTGATTCGGAATAACGCACCTGTTCCTGATACCAAGGCGCATTTTGATAAGAAGCATAAAACCTTCCGTACTGTCCGGTAAAATCTTCGTGGTGCAGGTGCAGCCAATCATAAAGTGGAAGTTTTCCGTCCAGAATTTCATCGTCATAAATTACTTCATAAGGAACTTCTGCATAGGTGAGAACCAATGTTACCGCATCATCCCACGGTTGCTTATTTTTGGGTGAATACACGGCAACTTTGGGCGCCTTTTCCAATTTAGCCACATCCATGTTTACTTCCGGGTCGGCAATTTCCTGTAAAATGGATGTTGCCTGCACATCTGCAATTATCTCGTAAGAAACACCGCGAATGACACATTCGTTTTCTATCGTCTTGCTTTGCTTAATCATAAAACTGCCGCCACGGTAGTTCAACAGCCAGTCAACTTCCACATCTTTAGTTAAAACCCAATAAGCAATCCCGTAGGCTTTCAGGTGGTCTTTCTGCGATTCATCCATAGGAATAAGGATGTAGGCAGCGCGCAAACTTCCGGCTAACAATACAAAAGCAACAATGAATAATATGCGTTTCATTTTTATAAAATACTAACGCAAATTTCGGAAAGAAATTGGATTAAACCCTGATTCAATTAAAATGGAGAAAGGTTATCATCTTCCTCAATGTTATTCATCCGCGAAGATTTGGTTGTAGTTGGCGCAATAAAATCGGTGGAATTTGAAATGCCACCTTGTGGATCAAAACTTCCCATCTCGTCATTGTTGGTGAATTTAGCCAAACGGTCAATAAATTTCAGGCGCACATCTTCCAGCGAACCGTTTCGGTGTTTGGCAATAATCACTTCGCCTTGTCCTGCTGCAGGGTCACCGTTTGCAAAGGTTTCCAGTTTGTAATATTCAGGGCGGTAAAGAAATAACACAATGTCGGCATCCTGCTCAATAGCTCCCGATTCACGTAAATCAGAAAGTTGCGGACGTTTATCGCCCGAGCGGGTTTCAACCTGACGGCTCAACTGCGAAAGTGCAATTACCGGAATTTCCAACTCTTTGGCTATGCTTTTCAGCGAGCGCGAAATCATGCTGATTTCCTGTTCGCGGTTTCCGTTTTTGCTTTCGGTGCCGGAAGTCATCAGTTGAAGATAGTCAATGATAATCATTGAAACATCGTGCTGCGTTTTAAGTCTGCGGCACTTGGCACGAAGTTCAAAAATGGATAGGGCAGGGGTGTCGTCAATAAATAAAGGCGCATCGGCAAGCGGAGTTATTTTCGATTGCAGTTGCTGCCATTCATGGCTTTCTAATTGACCGCGTCTTAGTTTATCGGCAGGTAATTCGGTTTCGCTGGAAATAAGCCTGTTCACCAACTGAATGGACGACATCTCTAATGAAAACAAGGCAATCGGTTTTTTGAAATCAACTGCAATGTTGCGCGCCATGGATAATACAAAAGCTGTTTTACCCATACCTGGTCTTGCTGCCACGATAATTAAATCTGATTTTTGCCAGCCTGCTGTTACGCGGTCAAGTGCAGTAAATCCTGATGGCACACCTGTTAAGTGACCATCATTGTTTTTTGCTTTTTCAATTTCTTTAATGGCTTCGTATAACAACGAACTCATTTTATCATAGTTCTTGCGGATATTACCCTGAGCAATTCCGAACAGGCCTGTTTCTGCTTTATCTAAAAGGTCAAATACATCCGAAGTATCTTCAAATGCATCGTTATAAATTTCGCCCGAAACACGAATAAGCTCGCGCTGAATAAATTTCTGGGCAATAATACGGGCATGAAATTCGGCATTGGCCGAAGAGGCAACCCTGTTGGTAAGGCGGGTAATATAATAAGGGCCGCCAACCAGTTCAAGTTCTCCGGTTTTGCGTAATTGCTGGGTAACTGTTAATATATCAACCGGCTGCGATTGTTCAAAAAGTTTCATGATAGCAGCGTATATTTTCTGGTTCTCCTGCTTGTAAAAACTCTCCGGTTTCAGTATTTCTATAACATCATTAAGTGCATCTTTTTCAAGCATCAAGGCGCCAAGCACTGCTTCTTCCAAATCAACGGCCTGTGGCGGTAATTTCCCAAGTTCAATACTCGGAAGTTGCCCTGCTGACTTGGTTTTGCGTAATGTTTTTATTTTATCTCCTATTTTTTCCATGCTGCAAATATAGGTGCAAAATGCGCCTTCATTTTTAGTGTTAACAGTTTATATTTTCAAACAAAATTACTGCTTGTTATTTCGTTCATATTGTTGGTCGAAAAATCTTAGTCTTGGTAAGCCTCTTGTTTTTGAACTAGGGTTATTAACATTTAACTAACAGGTTGCCGACACATTATGAACCTAAAATTAAACATTATTTACGGTGTGCTGAAATTTCAGAAATCTAAGTTCTGAACAAACATATTTTATACACCTTTGTAAGCATCAATACTTAAAACCATGAGAGACCTATTAGTGAACTATGCTGCCTACAACCTTTGGGCAAACCAACGAATTGCCAATGTGTTGAAAGGATTGGATGCTTCTGTTCTTGATAAAGAAATCCCCAGCAGTTTTAACTCTATCCGCAAAACGGTTTTTCATATCTGGGATGCCGAGTTTATCTGGCTGCAGCGGCTGAACGGACTTTCGTTAAGCGACTGGCCAAGTAAACAATACGGTGCTGATACACCGATTGATAAATTTCTGGAAACTTCACAAGCGTTTAAAGAATTGGTGGAGCAATTATCAGAAGCAGATTTTACAGGCGACTGCGTTTATAAAAATCTGAAAGGTGCTGAATACCGCAATCCGCGCAACGAGGTGTTACAGCATATTTTCAATCATTCTACTTTTCATCGCGGACAAATAGTTACCATGCTGCGCAATGCAGGAGTGGAGGAAATTCCTGCTACTGATTTTATTTACTACACAAGAAGTAAGTAATTAAAAAAGCCCGCTCCCCACACAACAAGGGAACGGGCTTCACCCAACTAAACACACACACTATTTTATCACAGTAAACCGTTTGCTGATCATTCCCTTTTCGGTTGAAATTCTTACAAAATAAATTCCGGCTGCTAAATCAGAAACATCAAGATGTGAGATATTAGATGTAAGATTTGAGATTGAAATTACTTGTCCGGTTGCGTTCAGTATTTCGGCTGTGGTTTGTCCTTCGACTACACTCAGGGTGACATCCAAAAATACCACATTCAACACATCTTTAGCAGGGTTAGGGTAAATGCTTATTCCCGCTTCAAGGCTGCTAAGTTCATTTACCGCATTATCAAGGTCGGTAACAACAATTGAATCATTTTGAACGCCAATCGGCACCTGGCTTTCATCGTTGCGGATAAGCCTTACATCTGTAATTTCAAGTTGCAATGTTTCGTAAAGTGTTTGTTTCCCGCTCAGGTTATCAATGGTAATGAAACTGAGTTCGCCTATAGTTCCATGTCCTGAAATATTCTGATGGTCAATGCGTGTTAAGGCTACATCAATTATGCCCTGCGCATGAAAGTTTTTACGGATAGAAATTGCGTTCAGTCCGTGAACTCCAAACCATGAATTATTAAAACTGATTCCCATACTGTTTGCTTCAAGCAAATCGGGATTATAATGCACGGTAAATGCAATTCCGTAAACAGCATTGGCTTTAACAGTTTCGCTTCCAAGGTTAACAGGAACAACTACGGTGCTGCCTGTTAAAACCGTATCAACGGGCGCAACAAGATAAAGCATCGGGTCATTATCATCACGTGTTTCTATACCGGCAAAGTTGTGCGTAAGTGCATAGTTTTGAATTACGGCTAAGGTGTCGTCCACATCAATTACCGCATCACCGTTGCAGTCAATGTGTTTGTAATCCACACCCGATTGCAATTGTAATCCCCATGCAGGTGAGGCCTCGGGCTGCCAGTTAATGGTTGCGTTTGGTCTTAGCAAACCATTTGTTCCGTAACCAATTCCTATGGTCAGCAAGTCCATGTTGTGCGCCTGTCCGTCAGAGTTGGCATCGCCCGGCCAAACCGAATCTGTCTGGCAGGCTGTTACATAAAACAGGCTGGTAAGCGCGCCACATCCCGGGAAGTACGCATAACCTGAATAAGTACCCGGGTTAATAACGTTCAATGTCTGCGAATAAACATTGATGCCGCTTCCGTTGCCTTGCGGGTCGCTGTAATACTGCCAGTAGTAATTTATAGCACCTGGTCCAAAGTCAAGTGTTATGCTATCGCCACAAACTTGAAAGGTATCAACACTCCAGGTATAAGAGGTAACTACAATTTCGTCAGTTGCAGAGCAGCCCGTATTTATATCGGTAACAGTAACCGTGTATTCTATATTGTTTACCATGCTTGCCACCGGATTAGCTATGTATGGATTATCCAGACCTGTTGCCGGACTCCACTGATAGAAATAATTTCCGGGAACACTTGGCGTTGCATTAAGGTTAGCCACACCCTGGCAAGCAAAAATGCTGTCGGGATATTGTGGCTGGCCATTTGGTGCCTGACATGAAACCACTGCTTCAAAACCACCCAGCGTAATACTGAAATCAGTGGTGAATTTGATGGTAAGCGCACCGGTTGGGTTATTGGTAAGGTTGGCTGTAATGGTTCCTATTGAAAGCGAACCCGAGGCAGGACCATACAGAATAGTTCCGTTTGCGCTGCTGTTGTTGTATATTGTTATAAAATCATAATTGGCCTCAGAATTAAAATAGGTGAAATTAAGACTGGCTACATTTCCTTGTGTGGCCGGGTAAACCGTGAAAGCCAGGTTTTCATTGTTCTGGTAATTTCCGTTTGGTCCGCCTGAGTCGTATAAACTACCGCCACAGGTGGTGATGTTACTTCCCGCATTGATGTTCCATTGTTCCACATTGCTGTAGTATGCCGAAATATTAACATCAAAACCATCTGCAATAGTTATGGTTTGTGTCATTACCGAAGTGCACCCGTCAACATCAACAGTTGTAAGTGTTACCGTATATGTTCCTGAACTGAAATAATGGTAAACGCTTGCATTAACGGTGTTAAGTGTAGTGCCGTCCCCAAAATTCCAACTGAATTGGTTGCATTGAGCTGAAGTGCTTGCATTAAATAACACCGAGTCTCCGCAAGCCCATGGATTGCTCTGGTAATTGAAATCGTTGAAGCAGTTGTCCTCGCAAGCAAGTACATGAAAGTAATTTTGAGTTGTGGGGCAGTTACCCGGCCAGGACATGCCGAAATAGGTTCCGGTATCGCTAACGGTAATACATTGTCCCTGCGATCCTCCCGGATTCCAGATATAATTCTGTGAATTTGCCTGCATACACAATTCAACGGTTCCGTTGCATAAATAAAGTGTATCGTTTATTGGCTGAACATAATCCAGGCATAAGGTGTCGGTGCCAGAACAGCCATTAACGTCTGTTGCTGTAAGTGTATAGCAGATTGGCCCCTGCACAATTACCAATGGGTCTGAAATATTGGGATTGCTCAATCCTGTTGCAGGCGACCATGCGTAGGTGTATGTTCCGGTTCCTCCCGTTGCAACACCGTTCAGTTGATAGGTTCCGGGCTGGCAATAGGTCTGGTCGCTTCCTGCAAAAACTGTAACAGGAGCTCCTCCCTGAATAACAATGTTGTTGTATGAAGTAGTTGTGCAACCATTTACATCGGTTGTGGTAAGGGTAACTAAATACGTAACTCCGTTGGCAGGCGGGTAATAATGATAAATAGTAGGGTAGGAGTTGGTTTCAATATGTCCGTCACCGAAATCCCATGTCCAGTTCACCACCTGATTTCCTGCTGTACCCACAAACAATACAGAGTCGCCACAGGCCCAGGGATTATGCTGATAAGTGAAAACGTTGAAGCAGGTCGGGTTGCAGGGCAGCACATGGAAATTGACCATCAGCGGACCGCAGTTTCCGGGATAAGTTCCGTAACCCAAGTAGTTTCCTGTCTGTGTTACCGTAATTCCTTGTGTTGATTGTCCGTTTTGCCAGCTATAATAAAATGCGCCAGGTGCAAGTTCAAGATATGCCGAAGAGTTGCACAGGTAAACGGTATCATGCAATTGATTTGGATTTGGTAATGCAGTAATGTTAACCGTGTCAAGCGAAGTACAGCCGTTTTCATCGGTTGCCCACACCCAGAATGTTGCGTTATACACATTGCTGAATGTTTGCGACTGAAGTGTTGGATTTGTAAAATAAGATTGAGGCTCCCAGAGATAGGTATAGTTTCCGCTGCCACCTGTAGCCTGAGCAATAGCAGTATAGCTGCCGCTGCACACCACTGTGTCCTGTCCAGCATCTACATCTATGTTGCTGATTATGGGCGTCACTGTCATGCTTGAATAAGCTGTACAGTTGTTGGCATCAATGGTGATGAGTTCTACTAATTGTGGAACAGGGTTGGTTAATACCAGCCAGCCCGTAGGTGTTGTGCTGAAAAAATTAGGGCTTGCATACCATTGCCAAGAAATGATTTGCGAGTTTCCGGTTCCCACAAAGTAAATGCTATCGCCTCCGCAGAAAGGATTGTGCTGGTAAGTAAATGTATTGGTGCAATTATTATTGCAGGGCAAAACAGTAGTGACGCGGTGAAGTGTGCAGTTTGAATAAACACCCCAGCCATTTATCTGGCCTGTGCCGCTGTAAATAATACCTTGCGTGGTTGCACCGTTCGTCCATTGATAACTTGTTGCGCCCGGAGCAAGTTCTAAATAAGTTTGGCTATTGCATGCATATACCGTATCTATATAATCAAGTGTATTTACCGCTGTAATGTTTACAGTATCTAATGTTTCGCAGCCTTGCGCATCAGTTACCCATAACCAATAAGTTTGATTGTAAACGTCAGAAAAAGTCTGGATAAGTTGGTTTGGATCAACTATTTCTGATGCAGGCTGCCATTGATAAGTGTATGGTGCGCTTCCGCCTGTAATTATCGGATTTATAGTATAATCACCGTTGCATATAACAGTGTCCTGTCCTAAATCAACATCAAGGCTGTTGGTTTGAGGAGTAATCATCATCACTGAGCCGGCAGAGCATCCGTTATTATCAATGGTGTTTAAATATACCGGAAACGTTTGCGTTCCATTTACCACCAGCCATGCAGTTGATGTGTTTCCGAACGTATTTCCAAAGGCATTCCATGTCCAATTGTTGATAATTCCACCGCCAGTTCCAATAAATAAGATGCTGTCGCCTCCGCAGAAAGGGTTGTGCTGGTAGGTAAACTGGTTCCATGCGTTGTCGCATAAATCTTCGCAAAGACCAACGTTAAACTGGCTGGTGATAAGTCCGCACCCGCCTGTGATGTATTCAAATCCAAGGTAAGTTCCGGGTTCGTTAACAGTAAGTGTTTGTGAATTGGTATTCAGTGCATGCGAAACACCGTTAGTATCAACCCATGTTTGCCATGTATATGCAGTAGCTCCGGGACCAAAATCAAGTACTGCTGTTCCGTTGTTGCAGAGGTAAACACTGTCGTTGCTGGCAACATAAGAAGTTACGGTTACATTATCAGTTGCTGTGCAGCCGTTGGCATCGGTAACTATCAGTGTATAATTCTGGTTGAAAACTTCTTCAATGGTGGGATTTGCTATGTTAGGATTACTCATTCCAATAGGTGGTGTCCAATAATAGGTGAAAGGTGCAACACCGGTCGGCTGTGGGTTTGGAACAAAGGCACCCTGACAAACTATTGTATCAGAAACACCTATTTCTACCCAACAGTTATTTCCTATTTGCTGCACATTACCAAGCGTATCAAATGAAGCAACCCAGGCATCTTCTGCGCCTGCCTGATAATCATAGTCACGCCCGAAAACAGCCAGTTGGTTTGTCCATGTGGGAATAAGTTGATTTGCATCTAACTGATAATCTCCGCTGAAGGTATGAATCAGTTGTGCAACCCCTGCGGTGTTTACGTTATAGATCTTTGCGTTATCGCTGTTATAATCTGTAAGTGAAACAGAAAATGAGCCTCCCTGATTTCTTACAAATCCGCCAAGACCAACGTTTGTAGGTAAGTTTGAAAGTACAGTGTGATTTCCGTTCATGTCAAAAACCAAAATCTGACCTTGCGAATTCATGCTTAGTTGGTTCAAAACATAAATGTAGTTGCCTGATTGAATTAGTTTTTTTGCCCCGTCATAACCTGTTCCTACTGTGCGAGTCCAAAGTGTATCACCATTTGCGTTGGTGCGGATAATAATACTTCCGCCAACTCCTGAGATTGAATTATAGCTTTCGCCTGCCAGTGCATAACCGCCTCCTGAAAGTTCAATCATATCGTGTCCGCGCTGCCAGCCTGCAGGAACTCCGTAATTCTTTGCCCACAATGAATCTCCGTTAGAATTGGTTTTAACTAAATATAATTTTCCCGATGCAAATTGATTCATTAAGTCCCAATCTCTTATTCCGAAAATTGCGTAGCCACCGTCAGAAGTTTGTATTGCTTTCTCGGCCTGGCATTGAAAATTGCTGCTGAATGTTTTTGCCCACAACCAGCCACCGTTTCCGTTAATTTTTATCAAAGCCATTTTGCTGGAGTTGGATCCGTTTAGTTTGGTTCCACCCATAATCATATTGTTGTCTGAAGTATTTTGGATAGAATTAACTTCGGTTGCATCACCTAATCTTACCTGCCATACATATTGTCCTGTTGTAGAATTAACGCGAACAACATAAGACCCGCTTGGCGAAGTGGCGTATCCTGCACCTACCAAGTCACCACCGAAATAAGTTCCTGAGTTAAATCGTTCATACTGAGTTCCCGGATTTCCGAAAGTTAGTTCAAAGTAACTCTGAGCATTTGCTGTTAAAGCAGCTGATACCATAATACAAGCGCTGACAAAAGTTTTCAGGCTTCCGGTTTTTGATATTTGTAGTGGCTTTTTCATATCACAATGGTATTAAATTATTGTCGTTCTCTGTTTGTTGTTCCCGTCTGGGTATTATTTCACGCTACAAAGATGCAACGGTATTTTCCATACAACAAAAACAAATTTAGGCATTTATCGGATTGTAAATTTATAATTATTGTTTCTTAAATTATTTAATTGCATTGAAATTACTGTATTTTTGCTATAAATATATTTATACATAATTTATATTTTATCGGATTAATAATTTGATTTTATATTCAAATATTGCTTAAATGTTAATTGTCAATTGTTCGTTATAAATTGAATAGCAGTAAACTCATAACCATTCTTAAAGCCCTTACAGCAAGGGAACTCAATGCATTTGAAAAGCTGGTTGATTCGCCTTTTTTTAATGTAAATGAGGGAGTATCTGCTTTGTTTGCCGAATTGAAAAAGCACCATCCGCATTTTTATGAAAAGGAAACTGAAATGAAAGTTGTTTACAAAATGCTTTTCAACGGAAAGCGGTTTGATGAGAAAAAGCTGCGTTATTTAATGACAGACCTCACCCGTTTACTGGAGGAGTTTTTGGTGCAAAAACAATTTAGTGAAAACGAAACCCTTCGGAAACATTTACTGATGCAGTCGCTTAACCAGCGCGATTTGGATAAATATTTTTTACAGCACATGAATGATGCTTATGCTTTTCAGGAAAAATCGCCTTATCGTGATACTATCTATTATGAGCGGCAGGCAATGCTGGAAGAAGATAGCTACTCATGGACTTCACGCAAAGACAATCGCGCCATTGACAGCAGCCTGCAAAGCTTAGTTGATAACATTGATATTCATTATTTGACCAAGAAACTCAAATACTCCTGCGAAATTATTAACCGTATGAATGTTTTGAAAGTGCAGTATAATCTGTCATTTCTTGATAATACACTGGAGTTTTTGAAAAACAACTCATTCGCCCACATACCTGCTATTACCATTTATTATCAAGTCTTGCTCACTTTGCGTGAAAGCGAAAACGAGCAGCATTATAGAAAACTGAAAATATATTTAGCTGAATACATCGGTAAATTTCCTAACACTGAACTGCGCGATATTTATGGATTTGTTCAGAACTATTGCATTCGTCAAATCAACTTAGGAAACAATAATTACCTGCGTGAACTTTTCGAGAATTATAAAATATTGCTTGAAAATGAAATTATCATTGAAAATAATAACCTCGCACAGTTCGACTTCAAAAACATTGTAACCATTGCTCTGCGCTTAGATGAATATAAATGGACCGAAAAATTTATTGAAAAATACAGCCCGCTTTTAAGTGCTGATTTTCGCAAAAATGCCATTAACTATAATCTAGCGCGCTTATTTTATTCCAAAAAACAATACCGCGATGCACTGCGTTTGTTGTTGGAAGTAGAGTTTACCGATGTCTATTACCACTTGGATTCAAAATCTTTATTGTTACGTATTTATTATGAACTGGAAGATTGGGAACCACTGTTATCCCTATTCAACACGTTTAAAATTTATCTTAAACGCAATAAGCTTATTTCTGAATACCAGCGTACCACTTACACCAATCTTGTTAAGTTTGTGCGCAAACTCACCAGAATAAAAATGGGTAGCAAACTTCCATTGGAGAATGTGATACAGGAAATTGAACATGTAAAGCAGATTGCCGATTTAACATGGCTGCAGAGCAAAGCAGAAGAACTAAAATGAAAATAATATGGAACTAATAAATGATCATAACGAAAAGAACGGAACTTTTTATTTAGAAGAAAACGGTAAACGCCAAGCAGAAATGACCTATGTATTTGCAGGACCTGCGAAATTCATCATTGACCACACTGAGGTATTTCCAGGCAACGAAGGCAAAGGATTGGGCAAGCAATTGGTAAATGCAGCTGTTGATTTTGCTCGCGAAAAAGGTTTTAAGATACTTCCACTTTGCCCTTATGCTAAAAAGGTAATGGAGAAAACAGCGGAATATGCGGATGTGCTTTTCTAAGAATAATACTTTTGTAAAATGAATATAATAGTAACAGGAGCCAGTCAGGGTATAGGTTATGAGTTGGTAAAAGATTTTTGTCGTCAACTTAAAAGCGGTAAAATCATTGCTATTTCGCGTAATGCACAGAAATTAGAACAACTGAAAAATGAATGCTCTGTAATTAATTCTTCCGTTGCTATAGTCTCTGTGGCTGCTGATATATCATCTGTTAAACTATCTCAAACTCATTCAGCCTTATTCCAAAGTGAAATGCCTCATGTTGATATACTTATAAACAACGCAGGTCTGTTAATAAAAAAGAATTTCAGCGACTTAAGCGAGGAAGATATTTATCGTGCATACAATGTAAATGTGTTTTCTCTTTTTAGATTATTGAAAATATTGAAACATCAAATGGGCGGAGAAAAACAAACACACATTGTAAACATAAGCAGCATGGGCGGTTTTCAGGGTAGTGCTAAGTTTTCAGGACTTTCAGCATATAGTTCATCAAAAGGTGCAGCAGCAGTGCTTACCGAATGTCTTGCTGAGGAATTTAAAAACGACAACATAAAGGTAAACTGTCTTGCACTTGGTGCAGCGCAAACTAAAATGCTTGAAGAAGCCTTTCCCGGCTACAAAGCCCCGCTAACAGCAGCGCAAATGGCAACTTTCATTTCAAATTTTGCCCTAACGGGCAGTAGTTTCTTTAACGGAAAAATTCTGCCGGTTTCATTATCCACACCATAGTTTTTTGAAGGATAATCTGGACACAAACAGGTTGAAAAGACCTTTTTGCCATGTTTGAAGTTGTATAGTTCCTCTAAAAACAATGAGGAATTTTATTATTTTTTGCAACTAAAGACTAATGAAATCAATCGTTTAGCTATTTGTTAATAAGTTTTGTAACTAAAAATTTGGAGCATACATAAAAGCCGCTACATTTGCAGCCCCCTAACAGGGACAGTTCTTTGAGTTAAAGTAGTAGGCAGGTAAAACAACAAAGCCGTTTTTT
Source organism: Bacteroidia bacterium (assembly GCA_050186075.1). Lineage (GTDB taxonomy): Bacteria > Bacteroidota > Bacteroidia > SXHM01 > SXHM01 > SXHM01. The sequence continues at coordinate 3,463 of JBFWYU010000055.1, read as the reverse complement.
CGCTCACTTCACAGTAATAATTTGAATAATACTCAACTTAAAATTTTCAACCTGTAAATCAGGCAGATATGTGAAAAAGAGAAAAAAAATAAAAAAAAGTTTTGTCAGGTCAAACCAACATACTACTTTTGCCACCCCTTTTGAAACGACAAAAGGTTTAAAACAGACATATATCACCCGAATTTAAAGGGAAACATATATTAACGTTCTTTGAAAATATTGAAGAAGACAAACAGAATGCAAGTATCCTTTTCATTAATTTGAAAAGAGTAACAATTCTTAAATAATAACAAATCGCTTCGATTTTATCGGAGCACAGAAATCAAACTTTACAATGGAGAGTTTGATCCTGGCTCAGGATGAACGCTAGCGGCAGGCTTAATACATGCAAGTCGAACGGCAGCACGGGTAGCAATATCTGGTGGCGAGTGGCGCACGGGTGCGTAACACGTATGCAACCTTCCTTCAACTGGGGGATAGCTCACCGAAAGGTGAATTAATACCCCATAATATTCGAGAGTGGCATCACTTTCCAATTAAAGATCAGTCGGTTGAAGATGGGCATGCGGGACATTAGCTTGTTGGTGAGGTAACGGCTCACCAAGGCTACGATGTTTAGGGGATCTGAGAGGATTAACCCCCACACTGGTACTGAGACACGGACCAGACTCCTACGGGAGGCAGCAGTAAGGAATATTGGACAATGGGCGCAAGCCTGATCCAGCCATGCCGCGTGCAGGATGACGGCCCTATGGGTTGTAAACTGCTTTTATACGGGAAAAAACCCCTCTACGTGTAGAGGGCTGATGGTACCGTAAGAATAAGGATCGGCTAACTCCGTGCCAGCAGCCGCGGTAATACGGAGGATCCGAGCGTTATCCGGATTTATTGGGTTTAAAGGGTGCGTAGGCGGGTTTGTAAGTCAGTGGTGAAATCCTGCAGCTTAACTGTAGAACTGCCATTGATACTGCAAGCCTTGAGTACATATGATGTGGGCGGAATGTGTAGTGTAGCGGTGAAATGCTTAGATATTACACAGAACACCAATTGCGAAGGCAGCTCACAAAACTGTAACTGACGCTGAGGCACGAAAGCGTGGGGAGTGAACAGGATTAGATACCCTGGTAATCCACGCCTTAAACGATGATTACTCGATGTGTGCGATACACAGCACGCGTCCTAGCGAAAGCGTTAAGTAATCCACCTGGGGAGTACGATCGCAAGGTTGAAACTCAAAGGAATTGACGGGGGCCCGCACAAGCGGAGGAGCATGTGGTTTAATTCGATGATACGCGAGGAACCTTACCTGGGCTTGAAAGTTAGTGACCGTCTGTGAAAGCAGACTTTCCGCAAGGACACGAAACTAGGTGCTGCATGGCTGTCGTCAGCTCGTGCCGTGAGGTGTTGGGTTAAGTCCCGCAACGAGCGCAACCCCTATCTTTAGTTGCCAGCGAGTAATGTCGGGGACTCTAGAGAAACTGCCCGTGTAAACGGTGAGGAAGGTGGGGATGACGTCAAGTCAGCACGGCCCTTACGTCCAGGGCTACACACGTGCTACAATGGCGAAGACAATGGGCAGCTACATAGTGATATGATGCTAATCTCTAAACTTCGTCTCAGTTCGGATTGAAGTCTGCAACTCGACTTCATGAAGCTGGATTCGCTAGTAATCGTAGATCAGCAATGCTACGGTGAATACGTTCCCGGGCCTTGTACACACCGCCCGTCAAGCCATGGAAGTTGGGAGTACCTGAAGTACATCACCGCAAGGAGTGTCCTAGGGTAAAACCAATGACTGGGGCTAAGTCGTAACAAGGTAGCCGTATCGGAAGGTGCGGCTGGAATACCTCCTTTTTAGAGACTAATGTCACTTTTCTGATGCAAATCAGAAATGATACTTGCCTTCTGTTTTCTTCTTTAATTATTTTAAAAATACCCAAAACGAGCTCAGGGAGGTGCATAACCTAATATAGAGCGACAGGATTGTCAAATCAAAAATAGTCCCGTAGCTCAGTTGGTTAGAGCACTACACTGATAATGTAGGGGTCAGCAGTTCAAATCTGCTCGGGACTACTTAAACTCGAATTTGGGGAATTAGCTCAGCTGGCTAGAGCACCTGCTTTGCAAGCAGGGGGTCATCGGTTCGACTCCGATATTCTCCACAGGATTAAATAGTTAACAACGGTTAACTACAGGATAAATTGAATTATTGAATTAGGCTTAAATAGGAAGCATTCGCCTCAGGCGGAATTGGTTCAACACCAACTAACTCACATTTGAAGTTCAGAAATGAACATCATTCGTTCTTTGACATATTGGAAGAAAATACATAAGAAAGTAAGTAATAAAAATTACAAGTTAAGAAAGTAAATAAGAGCGTATGGCGAATGCCTTGGCTCTCAGAGGCTATGAAGGACGCGATAAGCTGCGATAAGCTTCGGGAATTGGCAAATACAAATCGATCCGAAGATTTCCGAATGGGGCAACCCGTTATACTGAAGGTATAACATCCGAAAGGAAGCTAACCCGGAGAACTGAAACATCTAAGTACCCGGTGGAAAAGAAAACAATAGTTATTCCCCTAGTAGTGGCGAGCGAAAAGGGAACAGCCCAAACCAGTCTTGTTAAGGCAAGGCTGGGGTTGTAGGACTACAATGTGGACTATGGATTTATAGTGGAAGCTTCTGGAAAGTAGCTCCAAAGAGGGTGATAGGCCCGTACACGAAATAAATCCGTTACCTAGTAGTATCCTGAGTACCACGGAACCCGTGAAATTCTGTGGGAATCTGCCAGGACCATCTTGGCAAGGCTAAATACTCCTGAGAGACCGATAGTGAACCAGTACTGTGAAGGAAAGGTGAAAAGCACCCTGAAAAAGGGAGTGAAATAGAACCTGAAACCGTACGCTTACAAGCGGTTGGAGCCCCTTTTGGGGTGACAGCGTGCCTTTTGCATAATGAACCTACGAGTTACTCCTCACTGGCAAGGTTAAAGATTTAAGATCTGTAGCCGAAGCGAAAGCAAGTCTGAATAGGGCGCACAGTCAGTGGGGGTAGACGCGAAACCTTGTGATCTACCCATGACCAGGTTGAAGCTCTGGTAACACAGAGTGGAGGACCGAACCAGTTATCGTTGAAAAGATTTTGGATGAGTTGTGGGTAGGGGTGAAAGGCTAATCAAACTGGGAAATAGCTCGTACTCCCCGAAATGTTTTTAGGAACAGCCTCGGTATTTATTGTCGTAGAGGTAGAGCTACCGATTGGACTAGGGGGCTTCACAGCCTACCAAATCCTGACGAACTCCGAATACTACGACATGTGACCGGGAGTGAGGCCGTGGGTGCTAAGGTCCATGGCCGAGAGGGAAAGAACCCAGACCATCAGCTAAGGTCCCCAAATGTATGTTAAGTTGATCTAACGTGGTCCGATTGCTTTGACAGCTAGGATGTTGGCTTGGAAGCAGC
>JBFWYU010000054.1:0-25724 GCA_050186075.1 Bacteroidia bacterium | reverse complement strand
ACGTATTATCAGTGCAGACTTATTGGGTTCCAAAGCAATTGAGTTAGTAATGAAAGACACCCTTGTTTATGCCGAAAGCGGTGATACCTTGCTTCCCGATATTAAAGCCACACTTACAGACGAACTGAACAAAACAGTTGAGCCCCTGAAAGCCCGCGCCATTTCCATTTTCGCGCAGTTAGATTCGGTAATGGGCGATATCCGCCACATTGTAAACAAAGAAAACCGCGACAACCTTTCTAAAAGCGTGGCCAGTTTAAAATCAACGCTTGCCAATCTGGAAAGCGCCACAGGCGGCTTGGATACACTCGTAACCGAAGAAAAAGACAAGCTGGCTAAGATTTTCGATAACCTTGAATCCATTACCGGAAACATCAAAAACAACAACGATAAAATTCAGAACATCCTTACCAACTTTTCTGCCTTGAGCGATACGCTGGCAAAATCTAATTTCAAATCAGCTATTCAAAGTGCTGATAAAGCATTGACCGAAGCTGCCGATATTTTCAATAAGATTAACAACGGTGAAGGTTCAATAGGTATGCTCGTGAATAACGACAGCCTTTATAACAACCTTAACAACGCTTCTAAAAACCTCGACAACCTGTTCATTGACATCAAAGAGCATCCGGGCCGCTACGTAACCATTTCGGTTTTCGGAAGCAAGGAAAAGAAAGCTAATAAATAATTCTAACGTTTAACCCTGATACAGAATCCACAATGGGTATCTCCAACATAATCTTCTTACTGCTGTTCATTGGCGCCTTCACGCTGTTCGCGCTTAAAATCAAAACCATTGTCCGCAACATAAGACTGGGCAGAGATCAAAACCTGAACGACAACTTTGCTGAACGGCTTAAAGTAATGTCGCTGGTGGCCATCGGACAGTCTAAAATGGTAGTGCGCCCCGTAGCCGGTATCATGCACATTTTAATTTACATCGGCTTTGTGATTATGAATATTGAGTTACTCGAGATTGTTATTGACGGAATAACTGGCACACACCGTGTATTCGCCTTCCTCGGTGGCTTTTATAATTTTGTAATCGGCTCGTTTGAATTTCTTGGTTTAGGTGTTCTTATTGCCTGTATCGTATTTCTTATCCGCAGAAACGTGCTTAAACTAAAACGTTTCTGGTCGGCCGAAATGACTTCATGGCCGCGCAGCGATGCCAATTTGATTCTTACCATTGAGATATTATTAATGACCGCTTTCTTCACCATGAATGCAACCGATCAGGTGTTGCAAAGCCGCGGTGTAGAACATTATGTTCAGGCAGGTTGGTATCCGTTTTCACAATACTATTCAGCATTGTTTACCGGCCTCAGCAGCGAAACACTCATTATGATTGAGCGTTCCGTTTGGTGGTTCCACATCTGCGGTATTCTGTTCTTCCTCAATTACGTTCCCTACTCCAAACACTTTCACATTCTGCTGGCTTTCCCGAATGTATTTTATTCAAACCTGAATGCAAAAGGCAAATTCAGCAACATGGAATCGGTTACCAATGAGGTAAAGCTGATGTTTGATTCCTCTGCTACTCCCCCACCGGCTGATGCTGCTCCCGTTAAATTCGGAGCAAAGGATGTAAACGATTTATCATGGATACAATTGATGAATGCATACTCCTGCACCGAGTGCGGACGCTGTACCTCTAATTGCCCGGCCAACATTACGGGCAAAAAACTTTCGCCACGCAAGATTATGATGGATACCCGCGACCGCCTGGAAGAGTATGGTAAAAATCTGGACAAAAACACACCCGACACCAAATCATTGTTACACGATTATATAACGCCCGAAGAATTATGGGCCTGCACTTCGTGCAATGCTTGTGTAGAGGCTTGTCCGGTAAACATTGACCCTTTGAGTATCATCGTTGACCTGCGCAGAAACCTGGTAATGGAAGAATCAAACGCTCCTGCTGCATTGGCAGGTATGTTTACCAATGTAGAGAACAACGGTGCACCTTGGCAATTCGCTCAGGCCGACAGACTGAACTGGGCTAACGAGGGATAATTATTCACCACTAAGAACACTAAGCACACTTAGTAAACTTTTATTTCATAGTAGTAAAAACAATTAAATAATAATACACTCACCACTCATATTACACTTTGTGACCTTGTGTCCTCAGTGGTAAAAAATCCTTAGTGGTAAAAAAACAAAAAAATGGAGAATATGAAAGTTCCAACAATGGCTGAATGTATCGCCAATGGCGAAGTTCCCGAAATACTTTTCTGGGTAGGTTGTGCCGGAAGTTTTGACGACCGTGCCAAGAAAATAACCAAAGCCATCGTAAAGATTTTAAATAAAGCCGAAGTAAAATTTGCGGTGCTGGGCACCGAGGAATCATGCACAGGCGACCCCGCCAAACGTGCAGGAAACGAATTCCTATTTCAGATGCAGGCTTTTACCAATATTCAGGTGCTGAACGGTTATGAGGTAAAGAAAATAGTAACCGGCTGCCCGCATTGCTTCAATACGTTGAAAAACGAATATCCCGATTTAGGTGGCAACTACGAAGTAATCCACCACACCCAGCTTATTCAGCAACTTATTGACTCCGGCAAACTGAAAGTAGAAGGCGGTTCATTCAAAGGCAAAAAAATAACCTTCCACGACCCTTGCTACCTGGGCCGCGCCAACAACGAATACGAGGCTCCCCGCAGTGTTATTGAAAAATTAGACAGCGAACTGACCGAAATGAAACGCAGCCGCGCTAACGGACTATGCTGCGGTGCAGGCGGTGCGCAGATGTTTAAAGAAGCCGAACACGGTGATAAAGAAGTAAACGTAGAGCGTGCCGAAGAAGCCCTTGCACTGAACCCCAACGTAATTGCAACCGGCTGCCCCTTCTGCATGACCATGATGACCGATGGCGTAAAACACTTTAACAAAGAAGGTGAAGTAAAGGTGTATGATGTGGCGGAGTTGATTGCCAGCGCACAGGATTTGTAAGCTTTCTTTTTAACCCTTCCTTGTGTAAGCGCTTCTGCTACGCTTTATCCAAATCGGGTAACAACACCACATCTTCTTTAATCATAAAAGTAAAGCGGTAGTAGTCAATATTAAGGGCTATCCAGGGATCTAACTTCTTCCACTCACGAAAGAGGTCATTACTGATAAGCAGACAATGGTGATGCTTTATGTAATTAAGTATAAAAATATCGGCAGGTGTTTCGGCAGGTGATTCACTGTAATCCGCAATTTTTTTCAACTCGTTCAGGTTTTCTTTATCCTCTATCCGGTGACGGAGCGATGCATCAGCAATAACGCTGATATCAGTGAACCCTTTTCTCTTAAGCTCTCTTACCAGCCTGATAACATTAAGTGCATAAGGCTTTGAATTCTGATTTCCCTGAGAGTTATGGGCAACATTGCTGCCGTCTATCACCACTTTGCGGTCCTGAAGAGCTTTTGTTTCAAAGTATTCTCCGTCATTATCGTAATGCCCGTATTTTTTTACAAAATTGTTATTCAGTAAAAAATCAACAAAGCTTTGTTTGCCGTTATAGGCAATGGTAAACCAGGGAGGCAAAGCCTTTGTATCGGAATAATGATAGGTTGCTATTTCACGGGCAAGTAACTCTTCCAGTTTGTTGATGGAGATCTTTTTATTCTGAGGCAGCTTGCTAAGCATTACTATTGTTACACACTGATCATGTTTACAACCTGACTTTCTGAACAACTCAAGATCAAGAAAACGCAAATAATCTGCACGGTCGCGCAGATTGTTTTTGCGCACAAATTCAAGCTCATTGCCCGTGTCGATTCCAAGTTTTATAGCAAGGTTAAAATCATCATTGGTTTCAAATCCTTTGGCAAGAGCAATTTTATATGCATGTCCGTCAGCAAAGCCATTCTTAGTTGCTTTATTAAACTCAGCATAACTTTCAAATCCTTTGGCAACAGCATCTTTATAAAATTCATAAACATTGCTATACTTTTCAGAATCACTGCCTGCTGCGGCTTTCCATTCGGCAAAGCCTTCAGCAAAGCCTTTTTCTTTCATGGCTTTGTAGTCATCGGCATTGGTTATGCCTGCCTCACTTACCAGCTTATAATCGGCATAGGATTTATAGCCCATTTGCCGGGCCGAATAAAATGATTCGGAATCAGGAAACTGATCACGCAGCGACTCATTATAATCTTCAAGGGTTTTAAACCCTTCGGTGGCCTGGCGCAGCAAACCGCCTTTATAGCTTATGGCAAAATGTTCTGCTTTGCCATCGCTGTTATTGAGCACAAATATGGTTGACTGTTTTTGGGTAATAAGAAAACGGTTAAAGTCTTTTAGTGCGGTAAATTCAAGCAGGTGCTCGCTGTGAATAAGGTTTACCGCGAAATAATTGTATTTTTCCATGGCTCTTTATTTAATAATTAACGTTTAGTTTTTCAGTTAATCAATATCTAATGTTTTACGGGTTGGCAGAACAATCTCTTCTTTCAGTTCTTTTAATTTAGAGAAGAAGCCTTTGGACTCTTTTTTCATTTTATTTATCAGCACAGGTACGCGCCTTTCGCCCGCTTTTTCAGTGGTATTAAGTGCTTCCAGCATTTTCCAGGTTTCATCGGGTATAATACCAAGAGCATGATAAAATGCCCATATAACGGATAAGCATACCTCGCCACCCACTACTTCTATGCGCGGCTTTTCGTTTTCATAATGTTTGTCAACATACTGAAGTAGTTGATTTTGCTCCATTTTTTGCTGAATAGTTGCAGCTAAGGGTTTAATTTCTTTATCAAAAAAATTACGGGTTTGCCCGGGTGAGTCTTTAGCACAGGCCTTTACCCATTCATCTACTTTGCTGCGAAACGGTGCTGTTTCACTGCTAAGCGAGGAACGAACTGCTTTCAGTTCTTCGGAGCTTAAACTGTTTACATTGGGAAACATAAAAAGATGCTCCGTAAAAAAGGGTTTATGACTGCGGGGGATGGATTGAGTTTCAACATAGGTGATAAATTCCATGGGCAGAAAAAACAAGTCAATGGCATCATCTTCTTCAAAATCCAGATTCATGATTTTGCTGCAGGGATAAAAATATTTATCGTTTAACTCGGACTGCACACTGTGTACCGACAGCACAAGAAAGTTTTCATCCTTCATCAGCGGTTCCAGTTGCGGCATACCGGTAAGCATCATTCTGGCAAGGTTTTCCTGATGATCAAATTCCCAAAGCGTATTAATTGACTTTTCAAGTTTTTTAAAAGCAATGATTTGACCGGGCACCGGATGCTTGACCTTTTTATGAAGCTTGAGCATATTTATCATCTGGTCTGCGGTGCCTGCTCCCAGTTTTGCAAATTCTTCGGGCGATTGTGCTTCCATGGCTCTTATTTTATTTTCAGGGCTCATGGATCTGAAATAATGGTCGTAGCAAATGAAAGCATAGGATGTACCTGTACTGAGCACCGCATCGGATAATACATAAGCGCAACGAAGTGCAAGGGATTCAGAGCCCAGGTTAATGCTCTGTTTGTTGACCTGATAATTGTGAATTACTGAGCGCATAGCATACGTTTTTAGGTTATACTCTATTCTTAGTAACTGACAATAAAAGAATTTATTGTTAGTTCAGCAATTTTTATTTTGCCTACACAAATTTATAATATTCTGTATATTAAAAAGTATATGCAGAAATTTTCTGCCCATGCGATTAAAAAACTTTCAAGGTTTCAGGTACAGGATTTGTAAGCTACACTCCTAAGCTTTTTTCTTCTTTTTTCCTGTTCTTGGAAAATGTTGTTTCAGGTCGTTATAGATCTCAGAACTTCCGGGCACATTTTGTTTGGTTGCACTTTCTATAGAACGGTAAACCACACGTGTTGAAGCATACAGTTCGTTCTGCAAAGCAAGCATTGTGTTGTCAATATCAAGGCTTAACACTGTAAGTTGAGCCTTTATCGTTTTCAGCTTATCATGCAAATCCTGATCGGCCTGCGTTCCGTTTATATCCATATAGTTTGGAACAAAGTGCGGATTTAAATGCGCATATCTGAGCGTTTTGCGGTTAAAGGCCATTATTTTCGCTCCTTGCTTCGATGATTTCTTTCGTTCTTTGGTAGTAAGGTTTACCAGAAAAGGAAGTTTCAGTCGGCTTTGATTAAGGAAATTATTAATATCCTGAAGGTCTGCATCTGAAAGCGATGTATGAATGTTTGCATATGGCATTTTTGATATTTTTTATAATAATTTTCATACAAATATCAAAATTTATATTAAAAAATCAAACTAATTATTATTTTTAACTAAAATATTATAATTTAAATATAAATATATTATATTAATAATAAACTTTTTATTTTAATGTCAATTATTTTATTAATTTGATAAATCATTTTATTAATAATATGTAAATTTTCATGTAAATAAAAAAATAACTGTAATTAGATATAATTATCACTAATTAAGATTTAAAAATCATTTGCCGACAAATGTTTACGTTGTGGTTAAATCCTTAATTCCAGCTCGCGCAAGGCTCTTTGCCTCGTGCGGTTTATTCTTTGTCGTCCCCACAACACTACTACCGGTGTTTATAAAATAGCAGTGTCTATAGGGATACATTAATGTAAGCAGGAAAATTAATTCTTAGTTTTGGGCAAAACCAATAATTTGATTAAACCATGAGCATTGAGTTGAAAGAGCATGACAAGGGCTATACCTTGTATATTAATGGGCAGCCCGAGCCTGTAGAATTTGAGTATTATAACAATGAATATACCAACGGAGATTGTTTGGATGATGATACACTATTACAAAAAATAAAGCACTACCCCTGCCTGGAATATCCCGATAAACTGGATATATGGTGCAGTTTGTCTGTACCCCTGCTGAACGGGCTGACAAATAACATAGCTATAAAACGAAATGGAAAAACGTTTTCACTGGAGTATTATTTAGTGCTTGGGGATGAACTGCTATGGAACCCCAGAAGGTTTATGAAAGCACTGAGCAAGAATATAATTCAATACGGTGTTGAGCCTTCACCCAATTACGATGAGGATGATTGCGATATCAAGGTTAGCAGAACTTTCAGATGGCACACGCAAGCAGAAGGAAGCATTGAAGAAAAAATCAATGAAAGCATAGCATTATTTGAAAAAGCTTTGAGGCTTACAGAAGATGAGTTTCGCTATCTGGCAGGTGAGTTCTCAATTCTTTAAGCGAAGCTTTACCGCGCCCGGCTTAATATTCAACGCAATTGCGCTAAGCTGCATTTGCAACGCAATCATTAACCACAAACCATGAAAAACACCAACACCCACGATGAACGTTTTGCAAAAATGACCTTTTCCTCGGTGTATCCGCACTATGTTACCAAGGTAGAAAAGAAAGGCAGAACCAAAGAAGAACTGCATCAGGTAATTGCATGGCTAACCGGCTTTGATGAAAAAAAACTGCAACAGCTTATTGCAGAAAAAGCAACGTTTGAAACCTTTTTTAAGCGTGCAACACTGAACCCCAATGCACACCTGATAACAGGAGTAATTTGCGGCTACAGGGTTGAGGATATAAAAGAACCCTTAACACAACAGGTACGCTATCTTGACAAGCTGATAGATGAACTGGCTAAAGGCCGTAAGATGGATAAAATTTTAAGATAAAAGGCATGGACAAAAATTCAGAGCGGTTTTATCATGGCACTAAGTCAGATATGAACCAAGGTGACCTGATTGAACCGGGATTTAATTCAAACTACGGGCAACGAAAAAAAGCAAAATATGTATATTTAACTGCCACCTTAGATGCTGCCATCTGGGGAGCTGAACTTGCCTTAGGCGAAGGGGCAGGCAGAATTTACATAGTAGAGCCTACCGGACCTTTTGAAGACGATCCGAATTTAACAGACAAAAAGTTTCCAGGAAATCCAACAAAGTCTTATCGTACAATGCACCCGCTTCGGGTAATTGGTGAAGTAACCATCTGGCAGGCTCACCCTCCCGAACAAATAAAAGCCATGAAAGAAAACCTTGAGCGACTGAAGCAACTTGGTATTGAAGCAATAGAGGATTAAATTGAGCACACGATAATTCAGCTGTTGTTTAATTTATATTCGTTCAATTATTAATACTATCCAATGGTATCTTTGTTAAACCAATTATGAAACTCTTTATCAAAAACATGGTCTGCAACCGTTGTAAAATGGTTGTAAAATCTGAGTTGGAAAAATCAGGGCTGCATCCTGTTTCTATTGAGTTGGGCGAAGTAGAAATTACCGAAGAACTGAGTGAGCAAAAGAAAAATCAACTCAACGAACAATTACTTTTATTGGGTTTTGCGTTAATAGACGACAAGAAAATCCGCATCATTGAAAAAGTAAAAAATCTGATTGTGGATTTGGTGCAGAACAAAAACAGTCAGCTTAAAACCAACCTTTCAGATTATTTAAGCACAGAGATTCATCACGACTATACCTACATCACCAACCTGTTTACCCAGGTTGAGGGTACAACCATTGAGCAATATTTTATTGCTCAAAAAATAGAACGGGTAAAAGAGCTGTTGGTTTACGATGAATTTTCGTTAAGCCAGATAGCTGATGATATGGGCTACAGCAGTGTTTCGCACCTGAGCAAACAGTTTAAGAAGGTAACTGGACTCACTCCTTCTCACTTCAAGCAACTGCGCGAAAACAAACGCAGGCCGCTGGAAGAACTGTAAATTATACCAATCAATTCCAAAATTGTATAACAGCCCTTCCTGCGGTTAGGTGCAACTTTGTGTCGTTAATTTAAAACTAAAAAACAATGACACACACGTATAACATTTCAGGAATGACTTGCGCCAGCTGCGAGGCCAAAGTTAAAAGTGCTTTGCTCACTTTACCTGATATAACATCAGCAGAAGTTTCAAAAGAAAAAGGAACAGCAACCCTTACAATGGATAAACACATTGCTTTAGCCGATTTGCAAAAAGCAATTGGAGCAAAGGGGAATTACACTATTTCGGCAGAGCATCATAATGAAGCTGCAGAGCAAACCAAAACATGGTTTGCAACCTATAAACCCATTCTGCTCATCTTCGCTTTTATCACCGGCATTTCCATCGTTACCGCTTTTAATAACGGGCAGTTCAATACCATGATGTGGATGAACTATTTTATGGCAGGCTTCTTTCTCACCTTTTCGTTTTTCAAGCTGCTGGATATAAAAGGCTTTGCAGACAGTTATGCAATGTATGATATCGTTGCAAAGCCCCTACCGGCATGGGGCTATATCTATCCCTTTATTGAACTGGCACTGGGTATTGCCTTTCTTATTAACTTCCATCCGCTTATTACCAATGCAGCAACATTACTGTTAATGGGAATAAGCATTATTGGTGTATTGCAAAGCGTATTGAACAAACGCAAAATACAATGTGCCTGCCTGGGTGCCGTATTTAATTTGCCCATGAGCACTGTTACCATTATTGAAGATGCGCTGATGATTGCCATGAGTGGCATGAGTTTGGCCATGCTGTTATTCAACTAATCTAAAAAAAGAAATCATGAAAACCTCCATTAAATCAGTATTGCTGTTGTTCCTGCTTGTATCATTCAATGCATGCAGCCAGCCCGTTAAAAATGCCAAGGAGCTTACCGTACATATTTATGGTAACTGTGGCATGTGCGAAACAACCATTGAAGATGCTGCCTACCTTAAAAAAGTGGCAAAAGCCGATTGGGATAAAGACACCAAAAAGGCAGTCATTACATTTGACAGCACACAAACCACTGCTGACGAAGTGCTGAAACGCATAGCCTATGCCGGATACGACAACGAACAGTACCTTGCACCGGATGCAGCCTACAGTAAGCTTCCCGAATGCTGCCAATATGAAAGACCAAAAAAAGAAGCAGCCGTTGTGGCAACTGAAACTGAGCAGCCTACCGATGTTGCAACTGAAGTAAAACAAGATACAGTAAAGCCAAAACCAACAGATCCGCTTGCTGATGTTTTTGCCAATTATTTTGCAATCAAAGATGCGTTGGTAAAGGATGATGGCACTACAGCTTCTGCAAAAGCAAAAGAGTTATTCAAAGCAATTGATAGGGTGAAAATGGAATCACTCACTCACGAAGTTCATAGTGTATGGATGAACTACATGGATAAGTTAAGCTACGATGCCGGACACATTGAGGACACCAAAGAAGCGGAACATCAGCGCGAACATTTTGCCACACTTTCAAAAAACATGTATGAACTGATTAAAGTTGCCAACCCCGAATACGATGTGTATTACAACCATTGCCCTATGTATAACGACAACAAAGGTGCTGATTGGCTAAGCAAAGAAAGCGGAATCAAAAACCCCTATTATGGTGCAATGATGCTCACCTGCGGCAAAACAATTGAAACAATAAAATAATGAAGCGTCTTTGCCTTTTCCTCTTGCTTTTAATTACGCAAAGTTCTTTCGGACAAAGTGTAGTGCGTTATGATTTGTATGTACGCGATACCATTGTAAATTTTACAGGCAAAGAAAAAAGAGCCATAGCCGTAAACGGACAAATCCCTATGCCAACACTCACCTTCACGGAAGGTGATACAGCCGAAATTTATGTTCACAACGAGTTGAACGAAGAAACTTCGCTGCATTGGCATGGCTTATTTCTGCCTAATCAATACGATGGTGTGCCCAACCTTACGCAAATGCCGATAAAAGCACACACTACACATCTATACAGGTTTCCGGTTATCCAGCATGGCACGCATTGGTATCACAGCCATACCGAACTGCAGGAACAGATAGGTATGTATGGCTCCATGATTTTAAACAAACGAAGGGACGACCCGACTTTCAGAAAAGGTATTGACGATTTACCAACCATTCCTGTAACATTAAGCGAGTGGACAGATTACAAACCCGAGAATGTTCATCGCATGTTGCACAACGCTACCGACTGGTTTGCCATAAAAAAAGGAACAACACAAAGTTATTTTGAAGCCATGAAAGCACGGCACTTTAAAACCAAGCTCACCAACGAATGGAAACGAATGCTGGCAATGGATGTGAGTGATGTCTATTACGACAAATTCTTAATCAATGGTGCAAACGAAACGCAGCTTTCACAATTCAAAGCAGGAGATAAAGTGCATTTGCAAATTTCAAACGGTGGAGCATCCACCTATTTCTGGCTCGCCTGGGCAGGCGGAAAAATTACCGTAGTGGCAAACGATGGCAACGATGTAGAACCTGTTGAAGTGGACAGACTGATTATTGCAGTTTCCGAAACCTACGATGTTATTGTTACCATTCCTGCAAAGGATATCGCTTATGAATTTCTGGTTACATCTGAAGACAGAATAAAATCTGCATCGCTCTGGTTGGGAAGCGGAGTAAAGCAGTTAGCAAATCCATTCCCGAAATTAAAATACTTTGAAGGAATGAAAATGATGAACAGCATGATGAAAATGAACGGAGATTTAGACGATATGGGAATGCAGATGAGTTTAAATCAAATGGACATGAATGTTGTGATGTATCCCGAAATAACTGGCGAAGCAAAGAAGAAAAACAAAGAAAAGATGCAAGAAATGAATGGGGGAAATCAATACAACTCCAATGCACTTTCCGACATAGTTACCCTCAACTATGCCATGCTGAAATCACCGATAAAAACAACATTGCCTGCTGCTGCAACAAAGGTTTTGGAGTTTGAGCTCACCGGAAACATGAACCGCTATGTCTGGAGCTTAAACAACAAAGTTGTTTCAGAAACCGACAGGATTTTAATTAAAAAAGGCGAAAATGTACGCATGATCATTTACAATGGCAGCATGATGCGACACCCGATGCACCTGCACGGACACGATTTTCGTTTGCTGAACGGACAAGGTGAGTATGCACCGCTCAAAAACATTGTTGACATTATGCCCATGGAAACCGATACACTGGAATTTAACGCCAACGAAGAAGGCGATTGGTTTTTTCATTGCCATATTCTTTACCACATGATGAGCGGCATGGGCAGGATTTTTACTTATGAAAATCAGGCACCAAATCCTGAAATACCCAACCCGAAACTGGCACAACGCAAACTCTTTGCTGACGACCGGGAATTTCATTTTATGATTGAAAACGATTTTGCCACCAACGGAAACGATGGTGAAATGATGGTGCAAAACACACGATGGAGCATAGGCACCGAATGGCGGTTAGGATATAACACCATGCACGGCTGGGAAACCGAAACACACATCGGACGATACATCGGAAAAATGCAATGGTTCATGCCCTTCATCGGTTTTGATTGGCGCTACCGCAAATTAGGAATGGATGAACGCGAAAAAAACATCTTCGGTCAAAGCAACACAAAAGATAACCGCACAGCAGCAAGCATAGGATTTGAATACACCCTGCCCTTGCTCATAAAACTGGAAACCGAGGTGTTTCACGATGGAAAAGTAAGAGTACAACTCATGCGTGAAGACATTCCTCTCTCAAAACGTTTAAGGATGCACTTCATGCTCAACACCGACCTTGAATATATGACGGGCTTGCAATACATCATTCATAAAAACATGAGCATCAGTGCACACTACGACAGCGACATGGGCTTTGGCGCAGGACTTACTGTTAATTATTGAAAAAACGTTGAGCAGAATTCTCTTGCCCTACCCTTTGGGATGCTCCTCCACATACTTCATCAGCAGGTTGCGCAAGGTTTCTAAATAATGATGCAGGTCTTTGTGCGAAACCGTGTCGGATTTAGGTGATCCAAGGTCAACCGGAGTTTCGTCCAGCGTTTTATATAATTCGGGATATTCTGTTTCTATCTGGGTGGTGAGTTCTAAAATCTCACGCATTAAGAGTTGCAGCGTTTTCATGCAATAGATTTTTAGTTAGTACAAAGTTAGTGAGGTTTTGGCGGGCCTGCACACCATGTGTGAATGATGTAACTCATTTACCGAATTGTGTAAAGCACAGAGCTGCATAGCGCCCCACCTTTGCGCAACATTCTAAAACTAAAAATTATGAAAAAGATTATCTATTCGCTTTGCCTTGTTATAATGATAAGTGCTGCATCGTATGCACAAACCGGCAGTGCAGCAGAAAGCACACCCGTTTATAAAGGAACAGTTGGTTCATCCGAACTTCCTGAACATGTAAAAGCAACTATTGACAAAGAATTTCCCCGCTATGTAGTGGTAACATTCCGCGAAAACGAAAAACAGGATATGATTGCACCGCCCTATTACGATGTGGAAGTTTCAAACGGAAAACAGGCTTACATAGCCCGGGTTGCTCAGGACGGAAAACTAATGAGCAAGACTAAAAAGAAAGCAGCGAAAAAAAATAAAAACAAATAGACAGTTTTTATGAAAAGAAATGAAACCTATTCAGGAAAAACAATTGCTATGAAAGATATTCCCGCAGGTATTGCTACGTATATTAATGTACATTTCAACAACGATATTGTTTTAGGAATAGTGCGACAGATGTTTAACAACACGGTATTATATATTCTGGATATTGACCATAACGGCATACTGCATCATGTAAAGTTTGATGCGGAAGGCAACTTTGTTTCCGAGAAAAATGAAATAACTGCCGAAACAGCACAGGAGCATTTTACTACAGTTGGCTCGGGTGATTAGTTAAAAAATCTTCTTTTTTCTTTCCCAGGAATAAAATCCCCTGCCCTGCTCTGCTTTTCATTTTTACAACGCTGCCGGCAGCGCCACAGGATATGCGATAGACTGGTAGTTCTTTGCGGTTAAATCCCTAATTTTGCACTCCATGACAACACTATCCCAACTTCCCCCCTCTTCACGCATCTGGATATACCAGAGCAGCAGAGCATTTACTGCCGCTGAAGTTCAGCAACTAAATGCCCTTGCCACAGAGTTTGTAACAACATGGTCGGCACACGGTGCTGCCCTTAAAGCTGCGGCAGAAATTTTGCACAACCGTTTTTTAGTAATTGGTGTTGACGAACAACAAGCGGCAGCCAGCGGGTGCTCCATTGATAAATCAGTAGCATTGGTTAAAAAGATTGAAGCCGATTTCAATACCGATTTGTTAGACCGCATGCAGATTGCCTACCGCAAAGACGGAGAAATAAAAACAGTTAAGCTTCCTCAGGTTTCAACTTTGCTTGAAAAAGGAGAACTAACAGAGAACACTGTTATTTTCAACAACCTTGTTACCACCAAAAAAGACTGGGAAAATAATTGGGAAATAGCGGTGAAGGATAGCTGGATATTGCAAACGGTAAATTAATAACGTCATGCTGAACTTGTTTCAGCATCTCATTTATAGATTCCGAAACAAGTTCGGAATGACGAACAGAACAATGAAAAAACACTTTCCGTTTTTCTTACTTCTCCTCACAACCTTCTTTTCATGCGGACAAAAATCAACAACAACTAAAAGCCCCGCTCCTCTTTCTGCAATCCAATATACAGGCGGCAAAACCTACACCGTAAGTTGTAATGGAAACGCTTCAAAAACCTACTCCCTTTACCTGCCCCTGAATTACGACACCACAAAAACCTTCCCCGTAATCTACTTCTTCGACCCGCAGGGGAAAGGAAATTTTCCGGTAGAAAAATACAAATCCATAGCCGATAGCTCAGGTATCATTTTCATCGGAAGTAATGCCACCAAAAACGGCATGCAATGGGCGGAAGTAAGCAGCACAGCCAATCACTTGTTTGCCGACACCAGACAAAAACTAAAAATAAACGAACAGAAAATCTTCACCTGCGGCTTTTCAGGTGGCGGAAGAATTGCAGCAAACCTTGCAGTACACAACAACTACATCGCAGGTGTCATCTCCTGCTCTGCAGGTCTGCCTGCGCAACCCTCACAACTAAGAACTGATTTAATTTTTGTGGGCATTGCAGGAAAAGAAGACATGAACCTTACCGAAATTTATGATGCCGGTGAGGCACTGAAAAATTCAGGGATTAAACATTTGATCAACTACTTTGATGGTCCGCACGAATGGCCACCCTTGGAAGCAATGAGCGAGGCAATTACTTTCTGCCTCTCGCCTACCCCATCCAAAGAAATTGGAAACACTATCGACAAGAAAATAATTGAACGCGAAAAGCAACAAAAACAATTCTACTCTGAAGCTTTTGCTAAAAACGATTTAAACTGGTGGAAAAATGAATTTAAAAACCTTGAACAAAGGATTGCCAAAACCAATGGCGATGAAAAGTTCATGAACATAAGACTGAAGAATTTCCTCAGTCTTGTCGCGTTCAGTTATTCCAACTCAGCTTTAAACAGCCGCAGATTACCCGAAGCAGATAAATTCCTGAGCATTTACAAATTGGTTGATCCTGATAATGCTGAACACGCCTACCTGCGCACCAGCTATTTTATGATGATGAACAATACTGCCGAAGCAGAAAAGGCGTTGAATGAAGCTGCAGCACTTGGCTTTGCAGATGCTGAAAGACTGAGAGCTGAGACCTTATTTATCGCGCTGCAAAATACAGAAGGCTACAAAAAAATAGCAGGCTACTAATGGCGGTACTTAACAAAGAGCAGCTGCATGATTTTCTGGAAACTGCTTACGATAAATACAATCGCCCCGAGTTCATCACTTCCGACCCTATAAGCATTCCGCATCTGTTTACAAAAAAAGAAGACATTGAAATCAGCGCGTTTCTTGCTGCTACCATTGCCTGGGGACAACGCACTACCATCATCAACAACGCAAAAAAACTGGTGGAGGCAATGGACTTAAGTCCTTATGATTTTGTAATGGAGGCAAATAACAAAGAATTACAAAGACTGGAACATTTTAAACACCGCACCTTCAATGCTGAGGATTTAGCGTTTTTCATTTTATCACTGCGCAACATCTATACTCAGCACGGTGGAATGGAAAAAGTCTTCAGCAAAGAAGACCACATCAAAGACGCATTGGTTCATTTCAACAACGTATTCTTTTCTATCCTGCATCCTAAACGAACAGAGAAGCACGTTTCCAATCCTGCTGCGGGCTCGGCTTCTAAAAGGCTGAATATGTTTTTACGTTGGATGGTACGCAACGACAAACGCGGTGTTGATTTCGGAATCTGGAAAAGCATCTCTCCTGATTTGCTCTACTGCCCCTTAGATGTGCACTCCGGCAATGTTGCCCGAAAACTAAAACTGCTGAAACGGAAGCAAAATGACTGGCAGACAACAGAGGAACTCACAAAAGCCTTGAGGAAGTTTGATGCTAAAGACCCTGTAAAGTATGATTTTGCGCTGTTTGGATTGGGGGTGTTTGAGAAGTTTTAATTGTATTGTACAAATACAATTCATAAATTGCTTCCAACTAATAAAAATAGTCTTGAAAAGAGCACTTCCCTTTCTTATATTTTTAATACTATCAGTAGTGTGCTCTGCTCAAGATAAATATGATGTTTTATATCTAAAAAATGGAGGTTTTATACGAGGAAAAATTATTGAACAGTCCGACACAGGGATAATTCAAATAAACTCACTTGAAGGCAATACATTTTTCATTCCTACAACCGAAACAGATTCATTAAAACTTCAAATAGTAGAAAACAATCCACCTCACCTATTAAAACCACTTGACAAATCTATTATTGTAACTTTAGAAATAGGTTATTCTCCAAGTGCTTTTCATCATCCAGATGGATATGGAATTTCACGAGAAAAATACTCCTTTGAAACAGACAGCTTTAATATGTCAAGAAATATTTCTTCAGGAATAAATTTTGGAGCATCTATTACAAAAATATTTACAAAGAAAATTGGCAGTTCAATCAACTTAGTTTATCATTCAAATGATGTAATAATGGCATATACAGATATGCAAAATGTGAGTTCACCTGGAAAACACAATTATTATAGTGAACTCAAACTAAGCACAAACTGTTTTAGATTTTCTAATACTATAAAACTACACACACCAATACTAAAAAACTTTCATGGATATTTAGATTTAGGATATTGTCTTTCTTTATCTAAATTAGAGTGGAACACTTCATCAAATGATACAAGTCAATTTGCGTATTTTGAACATTGGAGTGGCCAATGGATATTTGGCAATGTTAATACGACAAATATTAATACCAAAGAAACAACTCCACTCAAAATTAATTTAGGAATCTATTATTCAGTTGGTTTATATATAAGACTTTATAAACCTTTTTATCTAACAATAAACTATTCCGCTTATGAAATTTTCAAAACTCAAATTACAGAATATAATGTCAATGAAACTAAAAACCACAATGGAACAACAGAGGTCAAAAACTATAAACTAAAAACCAATGAAGATAATAGCGGATTACATCAACAGGCCTTTTATCAACCAACATTAAATTCGAGAAGTTTTAACATTGGATTATCAATAACGATTAAGTAATTCTAAAGCTCCCCGTTCTCAATCCTCACCACAATTTCATCAATCATGGCATCATCAGCGTTATCCTTCGGATTGAATTCGCTCTTCATATCGGCATCAAACAAGACTGCAATCCCCTGCCAGAAATTGGCTGAAAACCAGCCACGCAGGCTTTCCACTAAATCATAAGATGTGTGTCCGGTTTCGCGGTCAATAAGTTTCAATAAAATACGTCCCTGCGTAAGCGTAAATCCTCGCAACTCCGTTTCATACTCTGCAAGCAGTTCCTGTTCTACCTGCTTCATAATACGTTTGCGTTCGCCTTTGCTTTTTCCATCTAATTGCGCCTCGTATTTATCTAATTTTTCTCTGGCAATTTTGGCATAAGGCAATGCTTTCTTCACATTACGCACCATGCGCCAATACTTCTTTTCTTCCTTCTTGGTTTTAAACGTACGCTCACCTCCAATGCTCACAACGGGCAGATTATAAACAGCTAAGGTATCACCGTTAATTACGGTTCGCTCCTGTTCCTTTTTAGAAGGCTTAGTTTTTTTCTTTAATGAATTCTGAGCAGGAATTGTGTCCTGCGCATGGGCAGAAAAAACAACTAAGAAGATAAGAGAAAATAAATAAGAAAGTTTACTCATGATGCAAACCCTTATACCAAAAGCGTGCCGCGCATTAAACACGATTTCTTTTCCACGCTGATGTTTTAACAGTTGAACCGTTATAATTAGTGTTGTGGTCTTGTTTTTCAGCAAGCAGTTTTGAAGCCAGAACAGCTGCAATCTCAGCTTCTTCGGCATTATTATTTTCAAGCATCGAAGGCTCGTAATGATGTTTGATAAAGTTGGTATCAAACTTACCCGATGTAAAACTATCGTGCTGCAAAACAAATCGACAAAACGGCAATGTGGTTTCTATTCCCGCAATGGCATATTCATCAATGGCACGAATCATTTTATCAATTGCCGCTTTGCGGCTATCCGAATGAACGGTAAGTTTTGCAATCATCGGGTCGTAATAAATAGGAATATCCATTCCTTCTTCAAAACCATCGTCCACACGAATACCCGGCCCTTGCGGTCTGCGATAAGTCAGCAACTTTCCAATATCCGGCAGGAAATTATTAGTCGGGTCTTCGGCATACACACGCACTTCTATTGCATGTCCGTTTATTTTCAGATCCTCTTGTGTGAACGAAAGTTTTTCGTTGCGTGCAACTTTGATTTGCTCTTTTACCAGGTCAATACCGGTTATCATTTCCGTTACAGGATGTTCAACCTGTAATCGTGTGTTCATTTCAAGGAAATAGAAATTCAGCTTATCATCAACCAGAAACTCAACTGTTCCTGCGCCTGAATAGTTGCAGGCACGGGCCACATCTTTTGCACACTCGCCCATCTTCTGTCTTATTTCAGGCGTAAGCACCGATGATGGCGATTCTTCAATCACTTTCTGGTGCCTGCGCTGAATAGAACATTCACGCTCAAAAAGATGAACCACATTACCATGATTATCTGCCAACACCTGAATTTCCACATGTCGCGGAGAAGTAACAAAACGCTCAATAAACACCGAGCCATCACCAAATGCTGATACAGCCTCACTGATAGCATGTTTCATTTGCTCTTCCAGATTTTCTTCGCTTTCAACCAGGCGCATACCCTTTCCGCCACCACCTGCACTGGCTTTAATCAGAACAGGGAAGCCGGTTGCTTTTGCAATCTTCTTTGCTTCTTCAATATCGTCAATGGCTTTATCTGTTCCGGGAACAAGCGGAATATTGTATTTCTTAGCGGCTGCCTTTGCCTGCAGTTTACTTCCCATCATTTCCATGGCTTCAGGCGAAGGGCCAATGAAGGTTATCTTTTCTTTCTTCAAACGTTCGGCAAACTTGGCATTCTCTGATAAGAAACCGTAACCGGGATGCACTGCATCTGCACCTGTTTTACGGCAGGCATCCACTATCTTATCAATATCTAAATAGGACTTTGAACTTTGTGGCGGACCAATGCAAACTGCTTCATCGGCATAGCGCACATGCAAGGCATTGCGGTCGGCTTCAGAAAAAACGGCAACGGTTTTTATTCCCATCTCTTTTGCCGAGCGCATAATGCGCAAAGCAATTTCGCCACGGTTGGCAACCAATATCTTTTTCATCAACTAAATAGTGTCTGTAAATTTATAAAGCCGCTCTTTAAACAGCACGAATTCTCTTTTCAGTGCTGCGGTATTCTTTGCCAGTTTCTCGTGGCGCAGTTTATAGGTGTATTCTTCTGAAAATGCTTTTTTGTCCAATACTTCCGTAAGATATTCTTCATGTAAATGAATTTCCTTCTTCAGATTATCCATTACGTTTTCAATATACTGTTTCAGTTTTTCTTCAAAACTGGAAAAGGCAAGCCGGTCGTCATCGTTTGATATCTTGAGTGAATAAATATCTAGCAAACGTTTAAAAAACAAACCTTCTACTTTCCAGAAATCAATTTCGCTTTGCCAGCGTTTGGTTTCATGGCGGAAGTTTTCAAGCATTTCGTGCTGCGCCTGATTAGAAAGTATGCTTGATTTTGCTTTAGCCATTGATATTATTCAAGAGGGGACTAAGGTAAAAAGAATTTACAGTTGAACTATTTCTCTGTTTTTGCAAATGGATGAACAGAAAAATATTTACGCCCAACGGAAACCTTAACACCTTTAGTTGCGTTAAAAACCGCGCTATTAAAATCCGTAACTGCATTTAAAGCATTAGTAGCTTTAATAGCAGTATCGGTCTAAAAATTAAAAATACGTACACTAACAAAAAATAATTTAACCCTCGCAAAAAATGAAAACAGAACAACGTAACTGGACATCAAACAAAGGCTGGCAACAGGCATCAGACAAAGGGCTTAACGGCTCTGCCAATTTTGTAACCGTATTTGGTTCACGCGGTGCCTTAAGCGACCCTGCCCGCTTTAACGAAATAAAAGCCTTTTATCCCAACGCTCAGATTATGTCTGGCAGTACATCGGGCGAAATTTTCAATGACTCGGTTTATGACGATTCTATTGTTGTATCAGCGGTAGAGTTTGAAAAAACAAAAATAAAAACAGTTAAAGCAACTATCAGCGAACACAATGGCGATAGCTATGCAACCGGTGCTGCCATTGCAAAACAACTAAAAGCTGATGACCTTAAACACGTATTTATCCTTTCTGACGGATTAAAAGTAAACGGCAGCGAATTATCAAGAGGACTGAATGACGCGCTTGAAAACAAAGTTACCGTAACAGGCGGACTGGCCGGTGATGCTGCAAAATTTGAAAAAACATTAGTAGGCCTGAATGAAACACCTTCTGAAGGAAACATTGTAGCCGTTGGATTTTACGGGAATGACTTAAAAGTAGGCTTTGGTTCTGTCGGTGGATGGGATGTATTTGGTGTAGAACGCCATGTTACAAAATCAGTAGGTAACGTATTGTATGAGTTAGACGGGCAACCTGCACTTGATTTATACAAAATGTATCTGGGTGATAAAGCAAAAGACCTTCCGGGTTCTGCCCTGCTCTTCCCATTGGGTATGAAAGTAAACGAAGATTCAGAATCTCTTGTAAGAACGGTATTGGCGGTAAGCGAAGCAGATAAATCAATGACATTTGCAGGCGATATTCCGCAAGGAGCAACTGTTCGTTTGATGAAAGCCAACTTTGACAAACTGATTGACGGAGCCGGAAATGCTGCCGAAAACAGTTATCAGTCATTGGGTGCAGAATCTGATTTTGCAATCCTGATCAGCTGTGTAGGCCGTAAACTGGTACTTGACCAACGAATTGAAGAAGAAGTAGAAGCTGTAAGAGATATTCTTGGAAACTCTCCATCTATAACAGGATTTTATTCATACGGTGAAATTTCTCCGCTGCTTTCCACTGTAAAATGTGAGCTCCACAATCAGACTATGACTATAACAACGTTTACAGAAGCTTGATAAAAAAGACTGAAACTATCCTGAAGCCTGTCCGTTTTAGCGGACAGGTTTTTGGATTCATAAAGAGATAGAAAACTAAAGTGAACAACGGACTTTTAGACCGCCAGCTTAAAAGGTATTTACGTAATAATCCTCCGCTTCCACCGGAAGCAGAAGAGTTGCTGAAAGCCGTGAGCCATGCTTATGACCATTATGAGGAAGACCGCCTGATGCTGGAACGCACGGTGGAGCTGAACTCTATTGAGCTTACTCAGGCCAATAAAAAGCTGATGACACTTTTTAAAGATCTGGAAGAAAAAAACAACGACCTTCTGAGCAGTATCCGTTATGCGAAAATGATTCAGGAAGCCATACTTCCGCCCGATACTGCATTTAAAAAATTAGTTCCCGACCATTTTATATTCTTTAAACCGCGCGACCTTGTAAGCGGTGACTTTTACTGGCTCGAGGAACACGAAGGCAAAGCCATGATTGCTGCTGTTGACTGCACAGGACACGGTGTTCCCGGTGCATTCATGTCTATTGTAGGTTATAATTTATTGACCACTGCTGTAAAACAAAATCAGTTAACACAACCTAATCTTGTTCTTGACCAGTTAAATCAGGGTGTAAATAAAACACTGCGTCAGAACAAAGACGATATGTCAATTAAAGACGGGATGGATATTGCCTTCTGCTCAATTGACACTAAAAAAATGCAACTGCAATATTCAGGTGCATACAATCCTCTTTACCATTTCCGTGACGGACAACTGATGGAAACCAAGGGTGATAAATTTCCCATCGGCATATCGTTTAAAGATAATTTCAATAAATTCAGCAACCATACGGTTGACATACAACCCGGTGATATGTTCTACATTTTCACTGACGGTTTCCCTGACCAGTTTGGCGGACCAAAAGGAAAAAAATTCAAATACGATCAGTATAAAAGTATGCTCAAAACAATGAGCAGTCTGCCTTGCAGCGAACAATTACCTATGATTGAAAACACATTCAATGAATGGAAGGGTGATTTGCTGCAGATTGATGATGTGCTTGTAATAGGCTTTAAGTTTTAGACGATGAAAAAGAGAAATTCGGTTCACACAACTATTGAGGGACTTTCGGGTTCGCTAATTCCTGCTAAGGAACTGAAGATTTTTATTGTGGATGATGATGAGTTTTTTCTGAAACTGATTACTTCCTGCCTTTCCAAGTTTACGGACTTTACCATTTATGAATTTTCGAATTATGCGGATTGTCTGAAAAGCAGAGTAAAACCCGATATTGCTATACTTGACTATTACATAGGCACTGATAACAACGATAAAACCAATGGTATAAAAGTATTGGCTAAGTTGCGTGAAAAGAATCAAACACTACCGGGATTTGTACTATCAGGGAAAGCAGAGCTGCCCTCGGAAAATGAGAAGTTAAAACACCTGCTCGACACCAATTTCAGTGAGTTGCGCAAGAAATTCCGTAATGGCTCTTACTTCTACTATTACAAAAACAAAGCAGCATGCTTTGAAATTTTCGACATTCTTTCGCGTATTTCGTGGAAGAGTGCCGGTGAATAATTACCTCAGCACTATCTTTCCTCTCGCCTGTAGTTTTGTTTTGCTGTTACGCAATTCGTAGAAATACATTCCTGCTGTCAGGTTTTTCTTTTCTATAACCACTCTGCCGGTATTGATATTGCTGTAAGTCTGCACTACCCTGCCCTGCACATCAACGATATTAAGCATATAGCTTTCGTTTGCAGTATTGCTGAATTCCAGAACGGCAGCATCGGTAAACGGGTTTGGATAAACCATTACGTTTAGTTGCTGTTCGGCATCGGCAATACTGTTGGTATTACTTGAATCGTGTTCAATAATTTCCACGCAATAATCTTCAGCTTCACCATAATTGAAGGGGTTGGTGCAGGCCTGTGCCGCACTGCTGAACTTCATACTTACACGCATACGCGTACTGCCCAACGTTGCTGTAGCAGGAACAGTAAATGTTCCGGTTACAGCAGCTGTGGTTGTACCCGAGGCGTAAACGTTTTCGCCTGCGTCACCAAAACTTCCGTTCTGATTATAATCTATCCAAACACGGAAAACTTCATTGAAACTGCCTCCGGGAAACCCGGGAGTAAGTATGATGTTATAAATCTGATTTCTTCCCAAAACAGTAGATTGGTCTGTATAATCACCATAGCCATCATCAGAACCTGAGGTGTTGTCAATCTGATTAAGTTCCACACCGGCTATCCATTCTTCGGTGGCATCTTCGCCCTTGGTTTCGCAGTAAGCCAAGTCGGTGCAGGCTCCGCAGCCTTGTGTGGTAAACGATAAAATATCCGAGAAGTCAGTTAAGCCGGTATCGCAAACAGTCTGCACACGAAACTGATAATCTTTGCAGGGCTCAAGGCCGGTAAGCTCATACGTATTGTCGGTTATATTTCCGAAAGCAGTCCATGACGATGAACCTTCAACACTATACTCTACATTGTAAGATTCTGCGGCCAGCAAATCATCCCATGTGAATGTTGCCGAAGTATCGGTAGCGGCCGTTAGCGCTAAGCCGGTTGGCGGCAGGCAGCAGCCATCGGTAGTAAACACATGGCTTTGCGACCAGTTGCTGCTGTCGGTATCGCAGATGGCAAGCACCTGAAACTCGTATTCGGTGCAGGCAACTAAATCAGTAACAGAAAAGGGTGATGTTACTCCGGGAGCAGATGTCCAGATGTTGCTGCCTGTTGGGCGGTAGATTAAATCAAAGCCTACAGTACCCGGTGCGCTGCCCCATGTAAAGGTTGCTCCGGTATCGCTTACGGCATTTGTATTGAGTGAAAACGGTGTAACACATCCGCCTGCGCTGCAATTATTGAGTAATTCGTTTACGGCATTGAATACATTCAGTCTTCCGCCTGTTACGGTTATGTTGTTAAGACTTGCGTTGGCATCAACTCCGTCTAAGATGTATTGTTTTATCTGTAGGGCTGCTGCTGCCGGATCGGCATAGGCAAGCGCCATAAAAGATGAGCATTGAACGGAATACAGCAAGCCTATTGTTCCTGCAACGTGAGGCGTAGCACCTGATGTTCCGCCAAAACCTCCATAGCCGTTAGGGTATTCGGGTGTGTGCGTTCCGTCACCGGGCGCGCCAAGGTCAATGGTTGTTAAGCCATAGCCTGCCTGAGTTACTTTCACGTCATCGTTATTGGTATTGGTAACAGATATAAGCCAATCGCTTGGACAAGCCGTTGGTAAATCACCGAATACATCTACGTTTTGGTTACCATTAATGGTTGCTCCTGCACTTAGTATTCCATAGGCTCCGAGCGTATCATACATAGCACACCACAGCGGTGAATCATCGGGCTGACCGCCATCAATACCCCATGATGAATTGGTGGCTACTACAAATGCGCCTTCAGTTCCTCCGCTTTGGTTGTAGCGTTTGCGCATTACTAAAGGATAGGTATAAGCTTCCACTGCCTGTGCTTCGTTGCCGCCACCTACTACTATCATCAGTTTTACATCCCAGTTTACACCGGTTACACCTACTCCGTTGTTGCCTTTTGCGCCCACAATGCCGGCTACTGAAGTTCCGTGGCCTCCGCCAAACTGTCCTCCGGTAATATCATCGGTGTTGTTATCTGCATTCCAGCCGCGGTAGTCGTCTTCGTAACCATTGCCGTCATCGTCAATGTTGTTATCAGGAATTTCGGCATAGTTGAACCATTTGTTTCCTGCAAAATCGGGATGAGTGCCGCTGAGACCATCGTCAACCACACATACCACAATGGTATCGCCAAAGGCGGTGAGGCCGCCTGTGGTAATATCCCAGGCAAGGTCGGCATCAATATCGGCACCTGCGGTGCCGCTGCCCTGACCGGTGTTTACGTATTGCCATTGCTGATTGAACTGCGGGTCGTTGGGAACGGTAGAGCGGTAATAGATATGATGATTCAATTGTGCTTGGTTTACTGCGGGATGAAATTTTACGGCATTAAGCACACGTTCCTGATTCACGCTTTGGTAGTTGTATTCCACCAGCCAGATGTTCATGGGTGGGGAAATAAATTTCTTTGCACTGAGGTTGATATTGCTGCCTTCAAACTGCTGAAAGCTGCGGGTTAGCGATTCTATATTTTTTCCTGATTTGAGCTGCACAAGGAACTGGCCGTTGACAAAGGGCTGGGCGAAGGAGAAGGTGGCAGTTAGCAGTAGGCAGAGGGCAGTGAGGAGGGTACGCATAAGGTTTTGTTAGTGTTATTTAGTTCGTCATTGCGAGCTTTAGCGAAGCAAGCTGTTTTTTAGTGTGAGATTGCTTCGGGTGAAAAACCCTCGCAATGACGGGATTTATTTCTATTTTTTCTGCTACAATAATACTACTTCTTCAATTACTTGTTTGCCCACTTCTTCGTTCAGGAGGGTTAGGAGTTTGTCTTTTTCGTAGCTGAG
>JBFWYU010000053.1:0-25766 GCA_050186075.1 Bacteroidia bacterium | reverse complement strand
CTTTTTCCAAGAGGGAGGTTTCTTTTTCCAAGAGGGAGGTTTCTTTTTCCAAGAGGGAGGTTTCTTTTTCCAAGAGGGAGGTTTCTTTTTCCAAGAGGGAGGTTTCTTTTTCCAAGAGGGAGGTTTCCTTTTCCAAGAGAGAGGTTTTTTTTCCAAAAGGGGGTATAATTGCAAAAAAGGCGAAGAGCCACCTGTTTTCACAAGCAGCTCTTCATAAAATAACAAACCTATAAGCCGGGTTCTGTCTAGCCCTATCATTTATCTATGCAACCTACCCTCCGGAATTGGGCGGGCAGCCCTCAATCTCCGGTATATTTGGTCTTACAACCCATAAGGTTTTCCCATGTGCGACATTGCTGCCGTACATTGTGAGCTCTTACCTCACATTTTCACCCTTTCCGCGCATTGCTGCGAGGTGGTTATTTTCTGCGGCACTTTCTGTTGTTCAACATTTCTGCTAAACACCTCCGCTTTCGAAGAGTATGGTGCCCTGTGTTGCCCGGACTTTCCTTCCCTTTACTCCCGCACTGCTGCGGGATAAAAGAACGATAGAACAGTTTGTCGGGGACAAAGATATGGAAAACAAAAGAGGGAGCAATTGCTCCCTCTTTGATTATAAAGTTAATGAAGTATTACTTCTTCTCTCCTTCCGGTCCTTTTCCTGCTCCTTTACCCGAAATAGCATCACGCATTCCGGTGTCGGCCTTTACGTTTTCCATTTTGTAGTAGTCCATAATACCCAGGTTTCCGTTGCGGAATGCTTCTGCCATTGCTTTAGGTACTTCAGCTTCGGCTTCAATAACCTTTGCGCGGGCTTCCTGTGCTTTGGCTTTCATCTCTTGTTCTAATGCAACCGCCATAGCCCTGCGCTCTTCGGCTCTTGCCTGTGCAATGTTTTTATCGGCATTTGCCTGGTCCATCTGCAGTTTTGCACCAATGTTGATACCCACATCAATGTCGGCAATATCAATGGAAAGAATTTCAAATGCTGTTCCTGCATCTAAACCTTTTGCTAATACCACTTTTGAAATGGAATCAGGATTTTCAAGCACAAGCTTATGTGATTGAGCCGAACCGATAGACGATACAACACCCTCACCGATACGAGCCAGAATGGTTTCCTCTCCTGCTCCACCCACCAATTGTTTGATATTGGCACGAACGGTTACACGTGCTTTGCATATCAACTGAATACCGTCTTTTGCAACGGCAGCAACCGGAGGGGTGTTAATCACCTTTGGGTTTACCGACATCTGCACAGCTTCCAATACATCACGGCCTGCCAAATCAATAGCGGTTGCTGATTTAAAATCCAAGGGAATATTTGCCTTATCGGCTGAAATAAGTGCATTTACTACTAATTGCACGCGACCGCCTGCAAGAAAGTGAGCCTCCAGTTCATCGCGGTTGAGTTTCAATCCTGCTTTAGAACTTGCAATCAACGCATTTACAATAACTGCTGGCGGAACTTTTCTCCAACGCATCAGAATCAACTGAATAAGCGAAATTTTTACGCCCGAAACCAATGCCGAGAACCAAAGTCCGACAGGAATAAAATAAAATAGAATCCAAAGTCCGACAAGTGATGCAATGCCGATGATAATAAAAAAAGGTAGTTCCATAGTTTAGGTGGTTTTAGTGGTTACAAATAATTTGTTTTCTGTTCGTTTGGTAATAGTGATATCGGTATTCTCGTTAATAAATTCGCCTTGAGTATGCACTTCAACATAGTTTCCGTTAATCAATGCTTTTCCAGAAGGTGCAAGGCGCGAAATTGTTTTTCCACTATCGCCAACATTCAATTCTGCGTGCTCAAAAGTATTTACTTTTCCATGCAACTTGGTTTCAAGTGTAAACTTTTTCCAGGTATTGGTTTTGAAACCGATATACACCAATAACAAAGTTAAACCGATTGAACCCGCCAGAACATAAACCCCTGCCTGTGTTCCGTGCTTTGAAAACACAAACCAGATACCTGCAATCATCAGCACGGCACCAATAACACCTACAAAAGTGCTACCCGGAACAATCAATAATTCAAGCAGAATAAAGACTAAGCCGAGAACAATAAGAAGAATTATGGCGGTGAGAGACAAGGTTGGATATTGGAGATTAGTGATTGGATATCGTGCTAAACGTAGTCGAAGTATTAATTATTACCCTTCGACTACGCTCAGGGTGACAACAATTGCTTATATTATTTCTGCGGTTAAACCACGCTCAAGAATATTCTCGCAAAGCGGACGCAGCTTCTTGAATTCACCTCTTTTTACGGAACACTTTCCGTTGTAGTGAATCATCAATGTGCATTGTTCGGCCTGCAGCGCATCGTGACCGCAAACTCGGATAAGCGTATCAATCACATAATCAAACGTATTGAAATCATCATTGTAAATGACCAACTCGTTCAGTTTCTTCTCCGCCCGAAGAATTTCTTCTTCAATGTCGGTTTCAGTAATTGTTTCGGGAAATGGGTTCATGATTTTTTCGTTTAAAACTTACGCTAAAGGTATGAAAATGATTCTATTCAACCACAGGCTGTTTCTTTGCCTCGCTGATGTTGATTTCTTCACCATTGAGATAGGCAACAATCCCTGCTGTAAATCCTTTGTAGCCTAATTCATTCTTGTCAAGTGTAGCTTCGGCCAGCGTGGTGTAGGCGCCACTTGAATAATAAACAGGTTCTTCGGAAGTTCCGGTTCCGGGCTTCAATAAAGCCGCAATATCATCCGAAAGCTTTACAGGAGGAAGCTTTAGCTCCAATTTATAGATAACACCCTGATGGCTTAACAAATCTGTTTTATCAAATGGCGGACGCAGTTTTTCTTCTTTTTTATGTACCTGCACCACTTCTTTATTGGTAACAACTTCTTTGTAGCGCTGCGAATTTGCCAGGGCACCATTACCTGATTGCTGCTGAGTTTTAAGATTATTCTCAACTATCTGACGACCTTTTTGCTCGGCATTCATTCTTTCTAAGAGCAGGCGTAGCTTCTTTTGTTCAGGAGTTTCGTTTGATTGTTCACCAGCTTCAGATTTAGCTTCAATAATTTTGTTAATGCCTTTGTCTTCTTGCTTTATCTGTTGTTCAAGGGCAAGTTGTTTTTCCTGTTCCAGTTTTG
The DNA here is from genome assembly GCA_050186075.1 of Bacteroidia bacterium. Taxonomy (GTDB): domain Bacteria; phylum Bacteroidota; class Bacteroidia; order SXHM01; family SXHM01; genus SXHM01. The sequence goes on along the minus strand of JBFWYU010000053.1, from coordinate 22,644 downwards.
CTTTTACTTCTTGCTCATGTCTAATCATTTCTTCTTTAGCCTTAGCTTCGGCTTTGGCTAACACGCCTGGACTTTCTGGATAAAAACCTTCTGCTCCAGATTTCCTTAATTCTTCTATCTCTGCTTTATGTTTTTCATCCGCAAGGCGTTGTTCTTCTTGTTGTTTTGCTTTAGTAGCTTCTTCAGTTTTGCGATTTTCTTCTGAAGCTTTTCTTTCCGTTTCTGTTTTAGCTAATGCCTCTTTTTCAGCTTTTTCTTTTTCAGCTTCTATGCGTTGTTCTTCCAATTCCCTTGCTTTGGCAAGTTCAGCTGTTTTACGTTTTTCTTCCGCAGCTTTCAGCTCCGAGGCTTTGCGCTGTTCTTCTGCTTTTGCAGCAGCTTCTTCCATTTTTATTTTTTCAGTTGCATCTGCTGCTGCAACTACCTTATCCATTTGCTTCTCAGCAAGAGCAATGGAATCTGCAACCCGTTTCAGTTTTTCCTGCTGACGGATTGCCTCTTCCATTAACTTTTTCTGTTCTTCCAGATTTGCTTTCAGCTTTTCCTGCTCTCGCAATAATTCCTCCTGTTGCTGTTTTTCTTTTTCTGCATTTGCCTGCTCTATTGCTTTCTTCTCAGCAGCAGCCATTTCTGCTTTTAATTTTTCTGCCGCTATGCGTTGTTCTTCCACCTCTTTTGCTTTTGCTGCAATTTCAATCTTTTGTTTTTCAGCTTCTGCTCTGAGTTTAGCCTCTTCTTCCAATTGCTGCAGGCGTTTTGCTTCATTACTTGCAGCTAAAGAATCTGTGTTAACCACTTTTTCAGATTTATTTTTTGCCTGTGCAATTGAATCGAGAACCGCTTTGTTCCTGCGCTCGATTTCTGCTGCAGCCTGCTGTTCTCTCAGTTTTTGTTCTTCAATCGCTTTGCGGTTCTGCTCCTCTTTTTCTTTCTGTACTTTTTCTATTGCAGCTTTTTCAGCAAGAAACTTTTCCTGAGCAAGCGCATCAGCTTTTGCCTGCTGCGCTTTCAACTCTGCATCTTTTTTAAGTTGTTCTTCTACTGCTTTTTTGCCTTCTTCTTTCTCGCGCGAAATTTTCTCATACGCTGCAGCTTGCTCCGGTGAAAGCGAATCGGTTGCCAACTTAAATTCATGTTTGGTTTCCACTTTCACATTCTGTTGCTCCGCCTTTGCCAAAAGCTCTTTCAGTCTGCGTTCTTTTTCTAACAAATCTGCATTGATTCGGGCTACACGCTCAGCTTCCCTTTGTTCGTTTTCAAGTCGTTCACGTTCTGCTTCTGTAAGTTCAGCTTGCTTTTTCTCATCTTCTGATTTAGCTGCTGCCAGTTTTTTCTCTTCTTCTTCTTTTGCTTTTGAAGCCAATTCATCGGCTTTACGCTTTTCTTCTTCGGCTGCTTTCTTCTCGGCTTCTGCTTTGGCTGCCAGTTCCTGCTCTGCTTTCAATTTTGCTTCTTCAGCAACTTTTTTTTCTGCCTCTGCTTTGGTTGCGGCTTCCTGTTCAGCTTTTTGCTTTTCAGCAGCTAAGCGTAACTCTTCGTTTTGTTTTGCTTTAGCAGTTTCTTCTAATTTGCGTTTTTCTTCTTCGGCTTTAGCTGCGGCAAGCTTCTTTTCTTCCTCTGCTGCTTTCTTATCTGCTTCTGCTTTAGCCAATGCATCCTGTTCTGCTTTCAATTTGGCAGCCTCTGCTGTTTTCTTTTCTTCCTCTGCTTTTGCTTTTGCCAATTCTTCGACTTTGCGTTTTTCTTCTTCTGCTTTTACAACAGCGGCTGCTGCTTCCTGTTTTTCTTTTTCCGCCCTCAGTAATGCTTCCTGTTTATTGGATTCAATCTCAGCAACTACTTTGTTTTGTGCTGAAGCATGTAGTTTTTCTTCTTCGGATTTTTGCGTTTTATAACTTACAAACTCTGCATCAGAAATAATTTTCTTGTTCTCTGCTTTTGCTTTTTCGGCAATTTGTTCATTAGTATAAACACTACGAAGATTTGCTCCGGCAGTTTTTCCGGTGGCATCAAACCAATTAGTAATGGTAAGCGTTTCGCCTGTTGCATCTTTCTGCAAATTGATTTTTTGTTCAAAAAATTCCTGACTTGCTTTTGCAGGAACAGTCAACTCAAATTTGTGCGACACAAAATCTTCGGGTGTAACTTCAACTTCATAATTTTTTCCGGGAGGTAACAACAAAAGATATTTTCCATTCAGACGGTTGGAAGCATAAGTACCCAACAGAACATTGGTTGCTTTATCGGTTACTTTTATTTCAGCCTTAGTATAAATGCGTTCGCCATTTATAGCAAACGCACCTTTAATTGCTAAAGGCTGATTAGACTGAACAGCACCTTGAGTACTAATTTTATATACTTTTATTTTTCCGGGCTTTGTAAAATTTTTGCTGGCGAAATAAGCAAATGTTCCTGCTTCATCGGAAGCATAAAATATATCATCATCGGGTGAATTGACAGGATGCGCAAGGTTTATAGGAGCTGACCATTTCCCGCTTTGCTCGTCAAAAACAGAACGGAAAATATCGTAACCGCCCATTGTATTGTGACCTTTTGAAGAGAAATACAAGGTTTTTCCATCGGGATGCAGAAATGCAAATTCTTCATCAAAAGCGGTATTTACCGGCTCTCCGATATTTACAGGTATAGCCCACTCGCCATTTGGTAATTTATTTACTCTGAAAAGTTCGCGACTGGTATTTACGCCTTCGTCAGCATAACCTGAATAAACAATGCTTTGATTTTCGGTTCCTACAAAAATCAGTGTATTGTCTTCTATCTTCACATCTTTCTTTGATTTAAAATTCAGGGGCTTAGGAATAATGCGCCCTTTCATTGACTTTAAATCATAGTTGCGGTAAAATTCTTTTTCCAGCGTTTCGGTTTTTTCCAATGCCTGAAGCGTAACATTTTTATCGTAAAGTATTTTTCCGTTTTTACATTGCTGAATGTAACGTGCAGCATCCAAGGGATCGGCAGAGGCTCCAAGTTTGGATTTGTACTTTTCGTAAAAACCAAGCGCTTCATCAAAACGGGCATTGAGCTGATAGCCCTTGCCGGCATAAAAAAATGCTTCTTTATCAACCGCACTTTCTTTCACCGCAAAATCAAAATAATGAAGTGATTTTGTTTTGTCTTCGTCATTGTGCAAAACACAAACACCGAATTTATAATTGTAATTAGCCTCCTTAGGGTGTAAACTCAGCAATTGCGAAAACAAAGGCATTGCATTTACATAATCTGCCGCAACAAACAATTTATTGGCCTGCGCCACCAATTGTTCTTCCGATTCAAAACTTACCTGCGAGATTACTTTTCCCGGACTGAAAACTGCAATAAAAAGAAGTGAAATAACTAAGCGCGAAAAAATCTTCATCAATCTGTATCCTCTGTATATAACCCGTTTTTAGGGGACGGTAAAAGTAGGAATTTTGGGTTACGAAAAAACCCGGAAAAAGAAATTTCAGACCATCGACTTTTAATCCCACATTTATCTATATTTACCGCCCCTAAAACTAAAATCACAGAATAAAAATGGAAAAAGTTTGGCTTAAACATTACCCGGCAACCATGCCTGCCGAAATCAATCCCGACAGCTACAAAAACATTGTTGCACTGTTTAGCGAAAGCTGTAAAAAGTTTGGCGACAATGTAGCATTTGAGAACATGGGCGTTGGTGTTACCTACCGCGACCTTGACCGCATGGCTCATAACTTTGCTGCTTACCTGCAAAATAAAACCAACCTGAAACCGGGCGATAAAATTGCGCTGCAAATGCCCAACATATTATCGTATCCTGTTGCCATTTACGGCTCCATGCTTGCAGGATTGGTAATTGTAAACACCAACCCGCTTTACACCGCCCGCGAAATGGAATACCAGTTCAAGGATTCGGGTGCTAAGGCAATTGTTATTGTTGCCAACTTCGCGAAAAGTCTGGAAGAAATTGTTGCAAAAACCGAAATCAAAACGGTGATTGTTACCGAAATCCCTGACTTGTTTCCCGGACTGAAAAGGCTTATTGTAAACTTTGTAGTGAAGAATGTGAAGAAGATGGTTCCTGCTTACAACCTTCCGCAGGCAATCAGTTTCCGTGAAGTGGTTAAAGATGCAGGATTAAAATACACACCCGTTACTGCTAAAAATACCGACACAGCTTTTCTGCAATATACAGGGGGAACTACCGGTGTTTCAAAAGGTGCGGTGCTTACACACCGTAACATCATTGCCAACATGGAGCAGATACGGGCACTGATGCGGGCACATCTTGAAGATGGGAAAGAGATTATTATTACGCCACTTCCACTTTACCATATCTTCTCGCTTACTGTTAACTGCCTTGCCTTTATGAGCATGGGCGGCAAAAACGTTTTGATTACCAACCCGCGTGATATTCCCGGATTTGTAAAGGAACTTCAAAAACATCAATTCACTTTCCTGACCGGAGTAAACACCTTGTTTAATGCGCTGATGGCCGATCCTAATTTCGGGAAGATAGATTTCAGCCATACTAAAGGAATTGTAGGCGGTGCAACCGCTATCCAAAGACCTGTTGCTGAAAAATGGAAGCAACTGACAGGAAAAACACTGGTAGAGGGTTACGGACTGACGGAAAGTTCACCTGTAGCAAGTTGCAACCTTCTGAATGGAAGCGACAGAATTGGAACAATCGGAATTCCGGTTTCATCAACCGACATGAAATTAGTGGATGATGACGGGAACGAAGTAAAACAAGGCGAGTCGGGCGAAATCTGGATTAAAGGCCCGCAGGTAATGCAAGGTTATTACAACAAGCCTGAAGAAACAGCAAAGGTGCTAACAGCAGACGGCTGGCTGAAAACCGGTGATATTGCCGTAGTAAGCGAAGACGGTTTCTTCAAAATTGTTGACCGCAAAAAAGATATGATTTTGGTTTCGGGTTTCAACGTGTTCCCAAATGAGGTAGAAGAAGTTGTTGCCATGTACGACAAAGTAATGGAGGTTGCGGCAGTGGGTGTTCCTGACGAAAAATCGGGTGAAGTGGTGAAGATTTTTGTGGTTAAAAAAGATCAATCGCTTACCGAAGCCGAGCTGATGGAGCACTGCAAGAAAAACCTTACAGGCTACAAACTGCCTAAGTTTATTGAGTTCAGAAATGAATTACCAAAAACTCCGGTAGGTAAAATTCTGAGAAGAATGTTGCGCTAATAAATGACTATCGCAACCGTTATAAAAAAGAGCAGAAGAGTTTCTCTTCTGCTCTTTTTATTTTTAATCAGTTCGCCTTATTGTTTTTCGCAATCAGAACGAATTGATGTAGGACTTTTAAGCGGCAAAAAAATTACGAGGCTGTTGGTTGCGCCTGTATCGGATGTGTACAGCGTGTTTGCAGGCGACAGCATGCTTACGCTGATAAAGCGCAACGATGCGCTTTCACTTACGCTTATAAATGATTCGGTGGAAGTAAAAACCATTGCTCAAACTTTTGGCACCTTCAAAAGAGTGCAGCTGATGGCACTTACAAAACATGCTTCACTGAAAATAAAACCTGCTGACGGCAAAACAGAAACGCATTTAGACAACGATCTTTTTATTAATCCCGGAAAAGGTTCGCTTACTATCATCAACCATGTTGACTTGGATAATTATGTAGCAGGAGTGGTGGAAGCCGAGAGTGGCTATTCGGTGTCTGACGAGTATTACAAGATACAGGCAATTATGTGCCGCACCTTTGCCATTGAAAGCAGAGGCAAGCACAAGGCCGATGGCTACGACCTGTGTGACCGTGAGCACTGCCAGGTTTTTAAAGGAAGAAACAACCGCAAGCCCGAAATAAAATTAGCCGTTGCCGCTACGAGTGGTATTGTGCTGGTTGACTCAACCAACAAACCTATTTTTGCTGCTTACCACAGCAACTGTGGCGGACAAACCGATTACTCGGAGAACGTTTGGAAAACCGAAAAGAGTTACCTGAAACCGGTGGTTGACACCTTTTGCATCAGCTCACGAAACGCCAATTGGGAAAAGGTTATTTCGCTGCACGACTGGGAAAAATACCTTGTAAAACAAAACAAGAATTACATAAAACCTGTGGACTCGCTCTACTGCTTTTACCAACCCGAACGCAAAAGCGATGTTGAATTGTTCGGCACTAAAATACCGCTTACGCAGGTGCGGAAAGACTTTAAACTAAGCTCTACCTTTTTCCATATTGAACAGGATGCCGACAACATCATTTTCTCAGGGCGCGGCTCAGGACACGGAGTTGGCCTTTGTCAGCAGGGTGCCATTGAAATGGCGCGCAAAGGGTATAGCTACAAGAAAATCCTTGGCTACTATTATAAAGGGGTGAGGTTGGTGGAGTACACGAAGGTGAAGTAATGTACTAATGAATGAATTGAAAATTCCTTTGTGGTGCAAGCGGCATTACAAATGCCGCTTTAGAGTGGTTAATATCTAAGTTCAAATTTTATAGGCATATAAAATTGAACTTGAACAGGCTTGCCATTTAATGTACCTGGTTTCCAGGCAGGCATTAGTCTCAGAAGTCTGAGTGTCTCATCAACGAGTTCACCTCCACCCGTTGGATAACGCATGATCTTTATATCACCTATAGTTCCCTCACTATTTACCACAAATGCTGCATAAACTGTTCCTTGAATATCGTGGTCTCTTGACCATACAGGATACTTCACGTTTTTATTTATAAAATTCAAGCGAGCTTGTTCACCACCCGGAAATTGAGGTATTTCAATATTTTCGTTTTCGATTTCTAAATTGAATATGGTATCACCGTTTTTTATACAATATTGCTCAACCACATCTCCCTTACGATTGGTAAGTTTATAATCAATATAGGATTTGTAATTATATATTTCTTTGGTTTCTGTGAACCAATACTTTTCCAACGATTGCTGTTTTAAACTATCAAGGTAAAGAGTTTGTATTGCAACGCAGTTTTTATAAAATAATTTTTTTGCTTCCGCATCTCCCATATCTGTTGCCTGGCGCATATCCTCACAGTAACCGGCCTTATCTCCCTCATTAAAACGACAAATAGCCCGGTTGTAAAAAGCATCCTCCACCGGCCTTAATTCAAGAGCTCGTGTAAATAGTGAATCAGCTTTTTTATAATCCTTGGATTTATAAGCATCAAGCCCGAGATCATAATAGTAGGTATAACCTTGTTTAGTTTGTGCTTTTGTTTGAAAAAACAAAAACAATACTCCTGCAACTAATATTATTTGTTTCATTTCGTTTGGTTTCGTTTTACTCTTTCACAATCTTCCTGTTTACCTGCTGCTCATCCGCCTGAGGCGGACTTAGTAAATAAATGCCTTTGCTGAGTCCGGAATTGAAAATTCCTGTGTGTTCTAAGCGCAATTGCAAATTGCGCTTAGAAAGGCAAACATTATTCGAATGATTTATTATAAGCTTTGCCCTTTGACTCATCAATAATAAATACACTCATCATATTCCAATTGGTCAGAAAATAATCTGTAACATACAATTCCTCACTATCTACATTTAAAGATAAATCAGGACCTCCTCTTATTTGAATTAAGTAATTACCATTTTGTCTTACATAAGCATAAAAATCATCTCCGATAATTACAGTAGATAATTTATCAGAATCAAAAAACTTATAATATTTTTTATTTTCAGGTGTGTAAGTTTTCATGAATTTATATGCCTCATTTGCAAATGGAATTGAATCATATTTCAAATAAGAGTCCAATGCCTCTCTCTTCATGCCTTCCTGTTCCTCATCATTACAGATCAAAAAGAAATTAGCAATACCTTCTCTGCCTGCTCCGTAATATATGCTCTTGTGAAAATTTTTTTGACGCATATCCATATATCTGGTAGTATATAGATTAAAACCTTTTATATCACCCAGCAGAGAGTCCCAGTTAATTTCTATACAAACACCTGTGTAAATTTTCTTTTCGTTTTTGAGCACCCCCTCATCAATCTTTTCCCCTTTGATAAATAAATCAAGTGCATAATTTTGAAATTGGGCTATCGCAGAACTGTCATCTTTTAAAAACATTTTCTCTAAATACATATCTTCTATATCTTTTTTAATGCCCCCCTGTTGTGCGCAAAGTGTAAGACAAAAAAGATTTAGGAATAATAAGAGTATGCTTTTTGCCATTTTAATTCAAACAGGTATTAAAAGCGCAATTGTAAATTGCGCTTGGCGGGATTACCAATCACCTTGGTCACCAGGAATTGATCCTGAAGCAATAGCAGATTTTAAATCTTGAATCATAGCTTTGTTTTTTTCAGAAATTTCCAACATGCTTTTTTTTAATAGGGGAGGACCTAATATTTTTTTATTATTCGGTTCTTCCAAAGGACCTGAAATTCCAAAAAAAGAATTGTTTAAATTAAAATTATCGATAATGACCTTATACCTTCCTTCCTTACAATAGACACTCCATTTAAAACCATAAGATAAGCCTTGGTAGGCCGCCATCCCGATGAAGCCTGTTGCTACAAGTGATGACATAGTTGGATCGTCCAGTTGAGTCATATTATCAGAAGATTTTAAGCTTCTTACTATCCAAGCTTTAGCTCTAGTATAAATATCTTTTTGTGAAATACCTTCGACTTGTATTAACTCTTCATATATGTACTTACCCTGAACTGAATCAAATGGTAAATATTGATACACTTCCTCAACTCCTTTGGATTTCTTTTCTGATTTTTGGGCTTCTACTGAATTAAAAGTAAACAAGCCACAGATAAATAAAAGTAGTGGTATTTTTTTCATTGATTTTGATTTGTTAAGGATTTGTAATATTAAATAAAAATCCCCTCTTCTTTTTCACATACTTAAAAAAAAGAAGAAGGGATTTTATTTTTGATTTAATGATTTGGTGAATTAGCGAATTTAATCATTCACCGTAAAATTCGCGGTCTTATCTCCATCCTCGTTCAGGGTAACTTCAAACTCCCAAACTTTGATTACTTCACCGTCTTCGTCTAATTTTTCAACCACTACTTTTTGAGCATCCATAAGTGTAGTAGTTAATGAGTAGCCACCGGCTGCTGTGCAGATGCTTGCCGATTTTCCGCTTTTAAAGCGCACCGATAAACCTGCTCCGGGTGCCCCGTTGTAGGTTACTGTACCGCTTAATACTTTTGAATTTCCGATGGTGATATACACTACACCCCACTCGCGCATGTTTTCTCTGCGGCTTTCGGGTGTTTCTTCATTGTAATGAGCTTCCAGCTCGTCCCATATTTTTTTAATCACTTTATCTATTTCGGGAATAATACCATCCAATGCTTCCTGTGTATTATCATACGCATCTTTAAGATTACTTTGGTTGGTAAACAGCGGACTAAAAACAGTGAGTGCCGCCTGTACCTCGCTGATGTCGGGGTTTGCCATAGGCAAGCCGCCTGCTGCAAGGCGCAGCGCATCACCTGTTATTAAATTGTTTGCCCACATCAGCAGGTCGCTGTCTTTGCTTAAATCGGGAAGCGCGCTGCTGTCAACCGGCAGCTCATACGAGCTGCGGTGTGCCGCAGGGTATTTGCCCCTTGCCACTCCCAGGTTAAACACCTGAATGAAATGATTGATCAACAAACGCAGTGTATCGCCTGCCTCTTCTTTACCGGGTGTGCCGGTGCGGTAGGCCAGCCGGGCAGTAGTAATGGCAAGTGATTTTGTGTTGTAATCGGCAAGTACATTAATAAGCCGATTAGTGGTGTTGGCCGTTAACGGATTTTGTGTCGCAGGTATGCTCAGCCGTTTGTTGTCGGCAAGGTGCAGTGCTTTGTGACGGCCTTCGTTTGTTTCTGGTAAATCGCGTGCTATTGTGCTCATGGTGTTTGTTTATTTAGTTAATTATTAGTGGTTTAGAGTAAATTTTTATATATCACAGGATAGTGAAGGCTGGAAAACTGTGGCGGATTAAGCTCCACAGGATAGTGAGCCTTAAAAGCCAAGGGATTTTTAGCTTCACTAATTAGTGAGCGGTAAAAAGCTATAGAAATTGGAGCTTCACTAACTAGTGAACCTGAAAAAGCTAAAGGATTTTGACCTTCACTAGTTAGTGAGGTTGTAAATGCGGTGGAAAATTGGGGTTCACTGTTTAGTGAACATGAAAAAGCGGAAGAAAATGTAACCTCACTGGTTTGTGAAGGTTGATTTTTATAATTATTTTTTTGCTTTTCAAGCCCTGAAATAAAACATGTTGAAAATGAATTACAAGCTGTATAAGCAACTTTGGTCTTTTGACCGGCAGGGGAATCGTAAAATTTTTTTTGGGTGCTTAGAAGTGATGTATTACCCCCCCCCCGCAAATCTCAACAGGGACAAGGCTTTCAGAATGATTTATGTTTGCGTGAAGAAACATATAGGCTGATTTTGGTACAGCAAATATAGTATCTTACCGATATAAAATGCAAATGGGCGGAAATTTTTCCGCCCATTTGTTTGTCACCTTAACTACCGATTACCTTCTCTTAATGTATCCCCTTATCCGCCAAATACCTTTCCGCATCCAAGGCAGCCATGCAACCTGTGCCGGCAGCGGTTACCGCCTGGCGGTAAACTTTGTCGGCAGCATCACCGGCTACAAACACACCTTCAATTTTTGTTTTGGAGGTGCCGGGGGTGTTAATCAGGTAGCCCGTTTCGTCCATGTCTAACCAGTCATTAAAAATATCGGTGTTGGGTTTATGGCCAATGGCAACAAAAAAGCCGGTAATGTCCAGAACTTTTTCTTCGCCTGTTTTATTGTTTTTTATCTGCACACCCGTTACGCCTTTGTCGCCCAACACATCTATAGGTTCGGTGTTAAATAGAATTTCAATATTAGGCGTATTCATCACGCGGTGTTGCATGGCTTTTGAAGCGCGCATTTCGCCTTTGCGCACCAGCATGTAAACTTTTTTGCACAACTTGGCAAGGTACGATGCCTCTTCGGCAGCAGTATCACCTGCACCTACAATGGCTACTTCCTGTCCTTTGAAAAAGAAACCATCGCAAACGGCACAGGCCGAAACTCCGTAGCCATTCAAGCGCTGCTCAGAAGGCAGGCCCAGCCATTTTGCCGAAGCGCCAGTAGCAATGATTACCGAATCGGCAAGCACTGTTTTCTTGTCAATAAATACTTTGTGCGGTGTGGAAGAAAAGTCAACTCCCGTAACATATTCATAACGGATGTCGGTTTTAAACCGTTCCGCCTGTTTGCGGAAATGCTCCATCATTTCAGGTCCCTGTATTCCATCGGGATAACCGGGATAGTTCTCCACTTCGGTGGTAATGGTTAATTGTCCTCCGGGTTGCAGGCCGGTGTACATAACAGGTTTCATATCAGCGCGGGCAGCATAAATTGCGGCTGTATATCCTGCAGGTCCAGAGCCTATGATAAGGCATTTTACGTGTTCGTTTTCCATTCTATTTATTTGAGCTATTCAACAAAATATTATTCAAAATGTTTAGTGCTTTATTGAGGCAATGTTAAAACAATCGTATCATAACTTGCACCGTAACCGCACCAACCACCTAATCCGCCACCTTCAATATTTGTGAAAACAGATGCTGGCGAAGCAAAGGGATTTCCGTTGGCAAATCTGATATTTTCCAATGAGTTTAAAAAGTTGTAGGTGTTTTTATCCATGGTGCAGAACTTTACAATTACCGTATCGCCAACAGCAAAATAAAATAACGGCAAATCGCTTGTATCTTCGGGTGCAAGCGGGTCGTCTGAAGGGTCGTAAGCAAAATCAAAACTTTGTCCGTTGATGAATTTATCATTGAATACCGAGCCATCGGCAGGTAAAATCCGCTCCTGTCTTCCCAGAATTTGCGAAAACCAACGGTATGAATTTCCCATAGTATCAGGATCGGTAAGGTGAGCCCATATAAAACCAAGACTATCATCTTCGGCCCCTAAATCTTCTTTAAACCAAAGGCTGTCTAAAGGAATAGGTTGCGGAATGGTTGTGGATGCTGTAAATGTTTTCCCGTCAGCAATTACGGTAAGGAAATAGGTTCTGCCAATTTCTCCGGTAATTAAATCGGATTGGTAAGCAAACACAGGGTTGGGTGTGTAAATATCAAAACTCAATCCGCCCTGCATGGTGTCTGTAACTATTCCATCGCTAACGATTACGGTGGCATCGGTTACAAAAAGGTTGTTGGTAAAATCTTCGATGGGTGCAAAGTAAGGCGAGCTGCGCGTAAGTAATACATAAGGATGTTTACCTTGTTCTATAACTCCTTCCACCACTACTTTCTTTTCTGATTCGGGAAGGTCAATGGTTATTTCTTTCTCGCAGGAGGTGAAGAGAAGTGGCAGCAGAATTGTCACAGTGAGCGTAGTCGAACTGTTTAATAATAGGGCTTCGACTACGCTCAGCCTGACAACTGCTCTTCTTTTTATTCTCAGTAAGAAATTCTTCATCTCTTAAAATTTAAAATTGTAAGTAATAGAAGGCAGAATAGGAAACAGCGAAACCTGTTTTGCCACCACACGCAATGAGCCATCAGCAAGCGTTCCGTCAGCATCAAAATAGATAAAGAACGGGTTTTGACGACTGTAAATATTGTAAATACTCAGGTTCCAGCTACCCTGAAAATGTTTGCGTTGTTTTCCTTTGTAGGTAATGGAAAGGTCGGCACGGTGGTAGGCGGGCATTCGGTAGGCATTGCGGGCACCGTATTCGTTTACCAGATCACCTTCGTAAACATAACGGGCAATGGGCACAGTCAGTTTATTACCTGTAGAGTAAACAAAAATGGCTGCTACATTCAAACGGTCTGTTATATCGTAGCTGGCAATAACGGATACATCATGTCTGCGGTCGTATTTTGCTTCAAAGGTTTCACCAAAATTAAGTGTAGGAAACTGGCGGGTGGTTCGGGCCAACGTGTAGCCAACCCATCCCGTAAATTTACCCTTGGCTTTTTTAATAAAAAATTCTATTCCGTAGGCTTTGCCGCTGCCAAAAGTCAGGTTATTATCAGGGTTATCAAGCACATTATCACCCGGCAGTGCCCCGTCTTTATATTCCACCTGATTTTGCATGGTTTTATAATATACCTCTACCGAAGTTTCCAAAACATCATCAAAGAAATTGCGGAAATAACCCACCGCATATTGTATCCCCCTTTGTGGCTTAACCAACGAACTGCTGGGCACCCAGATATCGGTTGGCAAGGAAACAGAGGCGAAAGAAGCTAAGTGAATGTATTGGTAATTCATGGTGAAGGAAGCCTTCACAGATGAAGTTTTTCCTAATGTGTAGCGCATCAACAAACGGGGTTCAAGATTGCGGTACACCTGCACACTTTGATTTAAACCTCCGTTAACAATCAGCTTCATAAGCGGATTGTTATTTTCCGTACCTGTATAGTGAATGGTGTCGGTAATTACATTGTCTTCATTTTTCACATAGCGGTCAAACGGACCAATTTGTTCAAAGTAAGTAGCACGCAAACCTGCATTAATTCTCAGTTTTTCGGTTACATCAAAATCATCAGCAATGTACAGCGCAACATCATGGGCATACAATTTTGCAACTTTACCAAGATCAAAATTAACATCGCCCGAGCGTGCCGATGCACTGGTTGGCGTAAAGGTGTGGTAAATATAATTCAACCCGAACTTGATGTTATGCCTTATGTCGGGCAGCCAGTTATAGTCAATCTTCACATTCCAGTCGCGGATGCCGGAGAAAAATCTGCCTTCAAATTCTTCCTGCCCTGCCGAAAACTCGAACTGGTAATCGCTGAAAATAAGTGAAGTGTTTACAAACAGTTTGTCGTTATAAAGGTGGTTCCAACGCAGTGATGTTGTTGCATTCCCCCATTTTATTCCTGCACTGAAACCGTTGTCGCTGTTCTTAAATAAAAACACATCGCGACCAAAATAACCACTTAGAAAAACACGGTCTTTATCAGAAATGCGGTAATTGATTTTCGCATTCAAATCATAGAAATAATAACCCGAACCTTTGGCAGGCGAAGTATCATTGATGAAAGGTTCGGCTAAAATATCGGCATAGGTTCTGCGCCCCGAAATAATAAAAGATGCAGTGTCCTTTTTAATGGGACCCTGAATAGTAAGGCGCGAAGAAATAATACCGATACCGCCATCAACCTGATATTTTTTGCTGTTACCCTCTTTCATGGAAATATCCAGCACAGAGGCAAGGCGACCACCGTAATTGGCAGGCATTCCACCTTTAATGAGTTCCACATTTTTCAGTGCATCGGAATTAAAAACCGAGAAGAAACCAAACAGGTGGGCAGCATTGTAAACCACTGCTTCATCTAACAGAATAAGATTTTGATCGGGACCTCCGCCACGCACATAAAAGCCGGTGTTACCTTCGCCTGCATTTTTAACACCCGGCAGAAGTTGAATTGCTTTCAGCACATCCACTTCGCCCATAAATGCAGGCAATTGTTTGATGGTTTCAATGGGCATATCAAAAACACCCATCTGTGTTTGCTGCACATTTTTATCGCTTTGTTCAGACGAAATAACAACTTCCTTGATGTTCAGCACCTGACTTTTCAGCGAGATATTAATTCGCTTATCTTCATTCAAAATAAGTTTCTCAGTGTATTCCTGCATACCAATGTAAGAAGTGGCAAGCGTGTATTCACCTTCTTCAATAGTGAGTGAATAAAAACCGTATTGATTAGTGGCTGCCCCGCGTGTCAATTCTTTGATGTACACGTTTACACCAATCATGTATTCACCCGTAGTTTCTTCTTTTACATAACCACTGATGGTGTGCTTTTTAACACTCTGCGCAAGACTATCTGAAGCAAGAGATAAGAAGCAGGAAACAAAAATTGAGAATACGAATGAAAGGCGAAACATCTGTGAACTGCGGACTATCTGCTATGGGCTTTTTTTAATAAGGTCGCAAATGTAAATGTTTTAACAGCGCGAACAGTGTGGTAACAAAAAGATAACGGAAATGTTTTATAACACGTACTAAGAAGTAATTGAACTATATTTGATAGCAACAAAACTCCTGTAATTATGAAAACAATACTACGCGTTTTACTACTGCTGTGTGTATTTCAAACAGCAAAGGCACAACAATTTGATCCGCAACTGGCAGATAAGCTGCAGGACACGATGGATTATTATGTTGGTTTATTTTCGAACATGAAGGGCATGTCGGCAAGTGTTTATATACCCGGAGAAGGCTTGTGGGAGGGCACCGCAGGAGTTTCGCACAGCGGCCAACCCATTACTGCAGATATGGAGTTTGGTATTGCCAGTAACAGCAAGGCTTTTGTAGCAACCACCATGCTTTTACTGCAGGAAAACAATGTGCTTGACCTTGATGATGCCATCAGTACATGGATTCCAACGCATCCCAACATCAGCGGCAATATTACCATACGCCAATTGCTGAACCACACCAGCGGTGTTGCTGACCCCTTCTTTGCTGCACCTTATTTTGATACCATTAACAACAATTCAACACGTGTGTTTACACCGGAAGAAGTGCTGGGCTGGGTGGGCGCACCGCAGTTTGCACCGGGAACATCATACGGTTACTCCAACACCAATTATGTTCTTGCAGGAATGATTGCCGATAGCGCAACAGGCTACCACATTTCGCAACTGATACGCGACAGTATTTTAACTCCGCTCGGCTTAAACGAAACCTATTACGATGTGCAGGAAACGCCTACAGGCCCCATTGCCCATCGCTGGTGGAACAGTATTGATTACAACGATACTTCAACCGTTGGGTTAAACACTGCGGTGGGGGAAGCGGGTGCTCTCTATTCTACATCGGGCAACATGGCCGAATGGTACAGGGCACTTTTCAGCGGGCAGGTATTGAACCCTGCCTCGTTGGCAGAGCTGACTGATTTTATGCCCACGCAATCAGCTTCCTACGACTACGGGCTTGGGCTTGCCCGCGAAACAACACAGGGCCGAACCTACTGGGGACACGGTGGTTCTACCTGGGGCTACCGTAGCAAAATGATTTACGATACCTGCTTAAGTGCTGTAGTTTGCGGGCTCTCAAACACGTTTCCTTCTGCAGTTGATGGCATTACATTTTTGCTGTACCGCGCAGTGTTGAATCATTATGCGCCCTGCGAACTGACTACTGGCGCTGAAGAAAACTCTTTATCATCTGAACTGAAACTTTATCCCAACCCCGTTGCTGATGAGTTAATCATTGAAACAGGGAATGGTGAATTTACCTTTGAAATTTCGGACGCAACTGGACAGGTTGTTAAAAAAGGAACAGGGAAAGTAAAGACACAGGTTGAAACCTCCGATTTAGCGCAAGGGATTTACCTAGTTAAACTAAGTACAGGAAACGAAACTGCTTACCGCAAATTAGTTAAAAATTAAGCGAACAAGTTGCCTATTACCTTCTTGCTCCGTACCACTTTTTCTTGGGTGCACTGCCCGTAGGTGATTTAGGACGTGAATGTCCGTGATTACCTCTCCCCTGCTGTTGCTTTGGCTTTGGTTCAGGATTATGGTCCATAAGCGGAAACGGATGATTGTCTGTAACGGGTACTTTTTTAGCAATCAGTTTTTCAATATCGCGCAGGTATGCTTTTTCTTCGGCATCGCAGAAGGATAAGGCTGTACCCTTTGCTCCTGCCCTTCCTGTTCTTCCTATGCGGTGAACATAAGTTTCGGGAATGTTGGGGATATCGTAATTGATAACGTATTCCAGATTATCCACATCAATGCCGCGCGCTGCTATATCGGTTGCAACAAGTATGCGGGTTGTTTGTGCTTTAAAGTTTGTTAATGCACGCTGACGTGCATTCTGTGTTTTGTTTCCGTGTATGGCTTCGGCTTTGATATTATTCTTCATCAGAATTTTCACCACCTTATCAGCACCGTGTTTGGTGCGGGTAAACACCAAGGCTGTTTTGATGTTTTTATCTTTCAATACCTCTACCAATAAGGCGTTTTTATTCCCTTTGTCCACAAAATAAATCTGTTGGTTGATGATATCAACGGTTGACGAAACAGGAGTTACCGATACCTTCTCAGGGTTATGAAGAATGCTGCTTGCCAGCTTCACAATTTCAGGTGGCATGGTAGCCGAAAAGAAAAGCGACTGACGTTTTTTAGGTAATGCTGCAATCAGTTTTTTTACATCGTGAATAAAGCCCATGTCGAGCATACGGTCGGCTTCGTCCAGCACAAATATTTCAATATCGCGCAAATGAAGAAAGCCCTGGTTCATAAGGTCTAAGAGCCTTCCGGGGGTAGCAATAACCACATCAACACCTTTTTGCAAAGCATTGGTTTGTGAGTGCTGGTTTACACCACCAAAAATTACGGTGTTGGTCAATCCTGTGTGTCTTCCGTAGGCGTTAAAGCTTTCTCCAATTTGTATGGCCAGCTCACGGGTTGGGGTAACAATAAGGCTGCGCACTTTTTTCTTTTTATCGTTGGTGTGCGTTGCACGCAGTAACTGTAAAATGGGGATGGCAAAAGCTGCTGTTTTTCCGGTGCCTGTTTGTGCGCAACCGAGTAAATCGGTGCCCTGCAAAACAATGGGTATGGATTGTGCCTGTATGGGCGTTGGAGTAGTATAACCTTCTTCTTTAAGGGCTTTTAAAATGGGGTCAATGATGTTGAGGGAATCAAATAGCATGCGTAATGTGTTCGGGTATTAATGTGTTTAAGTGTTAATATAAAATTCGGGCAAGAGAACTTATGCCCTCATGGAAATTGGGTGCAAGGTAGGCATTTAAAAATTAGCAGATGAAATGTGAGCTAAGGCTTATACCTCTCTTTAGTAAGCCATTTAATATATGGACTACAACTACCGCTGATAATTTCTTTTATCTGGTAGTTTAGTTTATCTCCGATTTTATAATCGGAAGCTTTCAATTCTTCAGTTGAAATGAAACCGCCAAATTCATTGCTCCAGGTAATAGTGTCGGCAGGTTCATGTGTTTTTATAACAACATAAATATCGTTCCAGCCCTCATAAACTTCAAAAATCTCAATAATCGTTGCAGGATAGTTGGTTGTTTCATAACTGCATGGCCCACCCTCTCTTCCACCTTGTGCCAGAGCAATAAATGGAAACAGTATTACTGAAAACAGAGAACAGACTATTAGTTTCATTTGTACCGGGTATTTAATAACAGAGTCAAATGTAGGCATTTATAGAATTTGAAAACTGCCATTCTGTGGTGTGCTGAAATCATTAGTTTTGCCTGCACAGTATTTACTAAGCAACAACTTATGAAACACGTATTACTACTTCTGTTTATTCCTATTATTTCAACAGCACAGGTAAATGGCCCCCGCTGGTATGTGAAAGCGGGAGCAGGTTTCGGCTACAAAGGATTTCTGCCTGCCGAACATAGTCCTAAATCACTGATGCCATCCAGTTCTTCGTTTGATATTGCTGACGGCACAATACAGGATATGACCAACAGTGTAGACTCGTTGAGGCAGCGTTCTTTTGTTCATGATACTTACTCCAAAGGCTTTAATTATTATCTGGGTGCAGGCTACAGACTAAGTAAATACTGGGGTGTGGAGCTTGGTGTGCTGTGGTTGCAGGGCGGCAATATTACCTCACACAACGTAAGTGACAACAATCCCCTGCTGGGGCAAGGTGCCATTATTGATGTTACTACGTATGCGAGAGGACTTGCTGTTATTCCATCGGTTACGGTTGATATTCCATTGAGTGAAAAATGGTTTTTGCAGGCACATGCAGGACTTACCGTTCCCGTTTATGGCAAAATTTATCACGATGCGGATATTAACGCACAAAACACATTTATAGGACCTATTACCGGAGTGCTGAATGCCGAAACGCAGGCTACTTTTTCATTAGGTATTAATGGCGGACTGGGCATACACCGCAAATTGGGCAAACGCTTTGAAGTATTCTTAGACGTAGTAGCTCAGCACATGAATTTGAATGGAAAGCACCTGCAAATTGTGCGTTATGATTTAACCATACAAGGCAACATCAATAACCAACTGGAAACAAATCCGGGCGCCTACCACAGTGATATAAACTTTGTGAACGAACTTACTGCAGAAAGCAATAACAAACTTACCAACCCCAACTATGATAATAGCAAACCAAAAGATGATTTGCAGGTTACATCGCCCTTCAGCAATGTGGGTCTTGGTGTTGGATTAATGTTTTGGTTAGGAAAAACAAAGTAGCTAGTTCACAGTAACGTGCACTAAAACCATAATTAACAAACTATTTTTTCAGCAGCCTAACAGCAACTGTTTTATTCTGTGCAACTACTTTAAGGTAATACATACCCGATGGCCCGTTTAATTCTACATGGAATAGACTGCCGCTGGTGTTGCTGGTTTGCTTCATTAATTGCCCTTGTGCGTTATAGATTTCAAACAGCACATCATCGTATATCAAACCCAGATCAACAGTTACAAAATCGTTTGACGGGTTGGGATATGCAACAACTGAAGAATTAAAATCAGTAGCCGCCACACCAACCGTTGTTTCGTTAAAAAGCAACTGTATATCTGTTTCGCTTAACAAGGTGTTATAAATCCGGATATCGTCCAGTTCGCCTGTAAAATTAACACCTCCGTGATTTTGTCCGATATGCAGTGTTTCGCCTCCCGGATATGCAATGGCTACAGGCTGATTATCCGTTGTTTTTAAATCACCATTGATGTAAAGCTTTGTAACGGAAGCAAAATCTCCTGTTTTCTCATAGGTAACAACCAAATGATGCCATGTGTTTACATCAGCTGACATGGTATAGTTGGATGAAAAATAGGAACCGCTGTTGGGAAAATTATAGCCTATTAAATAGGCAAAGGATGTTCCGGAAAAATACTGTTGATAACCACCATTAGCTCCGACACAACTCAATACACCTCTTTCACCAAAGTAGCTGTTTATTTTAAACCAATACGAAATGGTGAACTGGTCAGGAAACAGACTTGAAGCGGTTGCAACACTGATGTAGCCGGGATTGCTGAAACTGTATGCTTTGCCGGGATTTCCAAATCTGTCGGCAGTTAATACTACTCCGTTTACAGTTCCGTTGTATCCGCTTCCGCTTTCATCATCAGCATTACCGTTAAATGGCCAATAGGCAACCAGGCCTGCGGTTGGTATCTGAGCCATTACCGACACAGAACTCATAAAAAGTATCACTAATAAAAGACGAGTTGATTTCATTGTTTTTGTATTGTTTGCGCAAAGGTAGAGCAGACACTAAAGAAGCAAATGATAAATATCAGTATTGCTGTTTTAGTTACGCAATAATTGTGCTCCTGTAACAAAGTAAAGCTTATACCCTAAGCAACCCGCGGAAGCCTCGCGCTGCATAGTATGATTCCGCTCCGTTGTGGTAAATAAAAACCTGACCATAGCGGTAATCGCCAAAGATGGCACCACCGAGTTTTCTGATGGCTGCAGGTGTTTCTATCCAGCTTGATGTTTTGGTATCAAACGTTCCATGGTGCTGCAACCCTCGATACTGTTGTTCATTGAGCAGTTCAACACCCATTTCGGCTGCCATGCCCAATGCGCTGTTTTTAGGCTTGTATTCTTTTCTTGACTCCAATGCCTGTTGGTCGTAGCACACGCTTCTGCGGCCTGCAGGACTTTCGGGCGAGCAATCAACGAAATGATACTCGCCTGTTTTTTTGTCAAAAGCGATAACATCGGGTTCGCCACCGGTGGTTTCCATTTGGTGCAGCGACCATAGTTTTGCTGCATCTTCTTTGAGTTTTGCTTCTACGCTAGCCCATTCAATGCCTTTGTGGCGATTGCTGTTTTTTTCAAAACGGGTTTTTAACGTGCTGATTAATTCTTCGCGTTGCTTGGGCAACAGTTCATTTTTTGTTGTTTTTGCCATTGTATTTTCAGGATGCCATTATGCTTAATTCAGTTTCAAGGCGGTCAAAGTTTTCTTCGTTTTTGTCCACTACAAAGGGTTTTAGTTTGTTGCACTCTTCGGCTGAAGTAAAGAGCATTTTAAACACCACTTTTGTTTTGCCCGCTGCTACTTCTTCAAAAGTAGCAAGCACATGAAACAGTGGCTTTGAATGGCGTTTCCAGTAGATGAGCAAAGGTTTTTCTATTGTTATAAACTCCACCTCGTTTTCATAATTTCCTTTATCGGGGCCGTGCATAGTAAAGCGCCAGCGCCCTCCGGGGCGAAGGTTAAACTCATGAAAGGTATTGGTAAAACCTGCCGGTCCCCACCAGTTTTTTAAATGGTCGGGATTGGTCCATGCGGCAAATACAAGCTCCCGCGAGGCACTGACTATGCGGGTGCTTACTATTTCGCAGTCGGGTGTGGTGGTTATGATTGCTGACAAGGCGTGTATGTTTTATTGTTTGTTATGTAACTCATCTCCATTCTGCTGCTACTTTCTGAGCAGCCACAGCACGCGTTCATACGAAACAAGGTAGTGAATAATTACTGCCAGAGCAAACAGGTATGCCGCTTTGGTGTAGCCCAATTTGTATAAAGCCAGACTACCGCCTGCAAAAAAAAGCAGTTCTATAACAAGGCGCATGCTGCCTGCGGTTTCTACTACGGTTTTTCCCGAGCGGCTGGGATCATTGCTAACGGCAAACACGCCCCACACCGCTGCCAGCAGCAGCGGCAAACCAAAGGTCATGATGTATTTAAGAATGCCATCGTTGTTTTTAAATCCCCAGTAGCCAATGATAAACAGGGTGCTTATCTCCAATATAAAACGCAGGGCTAAGTTAAAAGGGTGACTGTGCATGGAGATTAGATAAAATGGATGGTTATATTCAACGCATCAAAATTAATAAAAACAGAAATAATTGGTTATGCGGAACGGGACTGTATGCCCCGTTACTCAGAGCCACTCATACGCTAAACTTAATTTCGCTCCTGCGGGGTATACTATTACTGCTTTGTTAAACTCAATTCGGTTTTATAAAACCAAGTTGCTGCTATAGCTACTGCCATAAAATAGGTTATTACTAAAACAGAACCGAAGGGAATAAACGTATTTAAGCCAAACCAATCGCCTTTTACCAAACCAAAAACAACAATGCCTGCAGAAACAAACAACATGCTGATAATGCCATATAATTTTTTATCAAGCAGTGAGGTAAAACTGAGAATGGCAAGCAGAAGAAAAATGCCGTTGGCAAATGCTTCGGGTTTTGATATTTCACCAAAACGAAAAAACAAAAAACACACCAGCAGAAACAGTATGTTGATGTGAATAAAACTAAAACTGGTGAACAATTTGCTGTAACCCGGATTGTATTTTTTCAGGTCGCTCATTTTTTGAATCGTGAAAAGCGGATACTTTTCGGCAACATCGGAAGGCCGCCAGCCGGTAGGCATAAACCACAACCTCAATTTATCGCTCCACTTTTGGGCATGATACGAATCCAAAGCCAGCGTATACCAGTGTTTATAATTCATAATTAATGGATTCCATGATTGAGCAGGTCTGCGCATTCCATAAACACAGGGCTCAGTTGCCAGCTCCTCCTGATAGGTGCCAAACAAACGGTCCCAGATAATAAAAATGGCACTGAAGTTTTTATCCATGTAAATATCGTTCATAGCGTGATGTGCTCGGTGGGCCGAAGGAGTAACAATAATATATTCAAGCAGGCCCATATTGCCGATGTAACGCGTGTGATACCAAAACTGGCTGAACAGGT
>JBFWYU010000052.1:0-25835 GCA_050186075.1 Bacteroidia bacterium | reverse complement strand
GATATGGTTATGCACGATCTGGTGCGTGCTCCCTATATAATTCCGGTTAAGGCTCATCACGACTTTCGCGAAGAACTGAAAGAAGCCTGGGAAAAGTACTACATTGAAAAAACAGCAGAAGCGCTACCCCGTGCTTATGAGCAATACATGCTTCGCATTCAGTCAGGGCTCTCCTTCCACGTAGAATATCTGGAATCAAAAAAGAGTGTTCGTGAGCATCACCGCAATCATTTTCTCCGCGCCCGCGAAGCAAATGGCGACCCACGCAATTTTGATTTATAATCTAAACGATGGAACTGCGATTTGTTTTCACTAACAAATCAGCTGTATCAGTAACAGTATAACAACCTGTTAATACGTCTCCTTTTCTCCCCTAATCCTTAAGATATTTTTAAAAATATACTACTATGTAGTACCAACTACTATAAAAACACTAAATTTTTTCTTATTGTTTTTCAATTAGTTATAATAAAATTAACAATTTTTTAGGTACTATGTGTTGCATAGTACTAAAATATGTCCTTATCTTTGTGTCGTCAATAAAACGAAAAAATAATAACGTTATCTGAACCACGAAAAAAAAAAAAAAATAGAATAACGTATCACTCATAACTTATAACTTATACCAGAAAAGAACATGGCAACCAATACCGAAAATATAAAATCCCAGATGCGCAAAGGAGTGCTGGAATATTGCATTCTTTCCATCCTGGCACAACACGATGCTTATGCCAGCGATATCATCGCAAAACTGAAAGAAGCAAAACTGATTGTAGTGGAAGGCACCCTGTATCCCCTGCTTACCCGTTTAAAAAATGACGGGCTGCTGGGCTACCGCTGGGAAGAATCAACCTCGGGTCCACCGCGTAAATATTACCGCCTCACACCCGTTGGTCAGGCATTTCTGAACGAGATGAATACAACGTGGGAAGAACTGGTACACGCAGTAAACACTACCACAGGCAAAAAATAACAAAGTTTAGTACAAACGATAACGAAACAAACCAAAACAGTAAATCATGAACAAAACAGTAACAACAAACATTGGCGGCTTTATCTTCCACATTGATGATATTGCTTATGAAAAACTGAGCCAATACCTTAATACTATAAAAGGCTACTTCAAGCAAAGCGAAGGCCGTGACGAAATAATAGGCGACATAGAAGCCCGCATAGCCGAAATGTTCCGCGAAAAAACCGGCAACACCAAACAGGTGGTAACTATGAAAGATGTAGACGAAGTAATAGCCGTAATGGGCCAGCCCGAAGCCTTTGCAGGCGAAGGCGATGCATCGGGCAGCTATACAGAAAGCGCAGCTTCGGCCGCTGAAACAGAATCAGCACGCAAAAGAAGACGCAGAATTTTCCGCGACCCCGATGAAAAAGTGCTGGGCGGAGTTTGCTCGGGTATAAGTGCTTACTTTGATATTGATCCTATCATTCTGCGCGGAATATTTGCCATCTCTTTCTTTGTCTTCGGCAGCGGATTTCTGCTCTACTTAATACTGTGGATCATTATTCCTAAAGCACGCACCACAGCCGAAAAACTGGAAATGCGTGGCGAGAGCGTGAATGTGCACAACATTGAAAAAACCATACGCGAAGAAATGGACGAACTGAAACAACGCCTCAACAACCTGTCGGGCGAGGCTAAAGAATCAGTGGGCAAAAACGGAAAAATACGCAACGGCATACACGAAGTGTTTGACTTTATTGCCACCATTTTCCGTATGCTTTTTAAAGCATTTACTAAAGTAATAGGTGTAGTATTTCTGATAATAGGTATAGCGCTTCTTATAGCGGTTATTGCATCGCTTACCGGGCTTCCCGGCTTTGTAAGCATCAACAATCAGGGCGATGAAATACGCCTTACACTGAACGAAATAATGTACACCTTTCTGGGAAGCCAGCAACTGGTTACATGGGCTACCATAAGTGCAGCACTCATAATCTGCATACCGCTGCTGGGGATGATATTTGCAGGCGTTAAACTCATCTTCGGCATCAAAACCCGCAACCGTGTTTTCGGATGGATTGCAACACTGTTGTGGACTGCCGGACTTGTTACAGGCATCATTGTAGCTGTAAGCGTTGCCAAAGATTTTAAAATAACCAATACACAACGCTCCAATTTCACAGTTTCAAAACCGGCTGAAAATAAAATCCTAAATCTTGAGCTGAACAATAACTTCAAAGACCTGGAAGATCAGAGTGCTGAACTGGGCGAATGGAGGGTGTATGTAGATGAAAACGAAAAACAATTGTTCCGCCTGCCCCAGCTGGATATTGAAAAAAGCAGCAGCGACAGTATTGAGCTGGAAATAGTTCGTTATTCCAGAGGACTTACCCGCAAAGAAGCAGTAAGCAATGCCGAAAAGGTAAACTATAAATTTTCTCAAAACGACAGTACATTGTTATTTGATAAATACATGAGCATTGAAAAGAACGACAAATGGCGTATGCAGGATGTAAAAATGATTCTCCGCATACCCGTTGGACAAACCATTTACCTGAACGAAAACATGAAACACATCATTTACGACATCGGCAACGTAACCAACACCTGGGACAGTGACATGGTAAACCGCAGATGGAAAATGACTCAAAACGGACTGGCCTGTGTAGATTGCGACAACCTGAAAAATATCGGAGATGAGGATGATACTGATTGGGAACCCGAAGCACCGGAAGCACCCGAAACAATTGTACCGCCTGCTCCTCCTGCCCCGCCTGCAAAACAAAAGACCGAAGCCTCAGTCTCTGACTCGGGTATAACCCGAGAGCAGTATGATCAGTTGAGCAAACTCAATCGCATGTACCTGGAGTTGAAGTATCCCGATACCAATTTAGTTCTCTAACAAATAACTGAAAATAAACCAATACTATAACCCGGAAAAACACCCCGGACGGCCAAAGGTGTGTCTTAACTATAATAACAATGTCACCCTGAGCGTAGTCGAAGGGGAAACAACAAAAACTAACAATAAAAAAAACATAACCATGAAAACACTAGCCATCATCATCACCCTCTTCACCACCCTGCTTATAAGCAGCGGCAGCGTTGAAGCAAAAAATGCCACTAACAAAAGCACCGCATCAGCAGTACGCGAACAGGTTGTTAAAAAAGTAGGTATGCCCGAACTGAGCAGGGAGAAAGTTGCTCCTGCCAGCGTGTCTGTAAGATTCACCATCAGTGAAAACAACCTGATTATTGTGAAAGAAGTGGCAGGCGAAAACAGTTTCCTCAACGAGTATGTAGGTACCAAGCTGCATCACTCCAAAATAGGAATCACTCCCGAAACTGCCGGGCAGGAGTTTGAAATCACTTTTAACTTCGGCAAACCATAACAAACTAAAAACACAGTAATAACAAGGCTTTCAGCAGTCCTGACAGCCAATAGTGTGCCCTGTTTTTAACATTATTTAAGATTTTTTAGAAGTATTTAACAATTGAAAGCGGGTCCTTTGCAGTAGAAAATCATTCAAAAGAATCAACTGATAAATTCAAAAGCCAAAACAAAAATTCAAGTAATAACAATTTAAAAAACCAATAAAATGAAAACAAAAATCCTCCTCCTCTGCAGTATGATACTGATAAGTTTCACCGCTGCAACCAACGCCCAAACCAATCAATGGGAAGTTTACAATTCAAACAATTCACCTCTTACAGGTAATTCTGTAACAACAGTAAGCACCACCAGCAACAGCGCCTGGATAGGGACTACCACAGGGCTGAATTATTTTAACGGCACACAGTGGACAACCTTAACCGTTCAGAGTTCTGACCTTCCCGACAATACAATAAACGACATTGCACGCGAAGAAAACGGAACGTTGTGGATAGCTACCAACAGCGGATTAGCAAAACTCTATGACCACGAGTGGACAATTTATAACAGCTCCAACTCTGTGCTGCCGGTGAACATTATTAAATGTATCACTATTGACGAAGCAGGCAACAAATGGATAGGAACCTGGGGCGGTGGGCTTGTGAAATTCGACAACAGCAATTGGACTGTTTACAACACGTCCAATTCACAGATACCTGCAAACGGTATTAACAGTGTTACTGCAGATAGCAACGGAATAATCTGGTTAGGCACTTTCAGCAATGGTATAGGAGTTCTTGATAACGGGAACTGGACCAACTACAACACCACCAACTCAGCCTTGCAAAGCAACGATGTAAAAGCTATTGCATTTGATAAAAATGACAACACCTGGATAGCCAGCGCAAACGGAATTGTACGTGTTAACGGTAATGCATGGACATTTATCAACCACAGCATCACCGGGTTTTCTTTCCAGAATGTGAATGACGTTGTGTGTGGCGACAAAATCTGGTTTGCCAGCGACAACGGACTGATTGAATTTGACGGTACGCACTGGCTCAGCCACCGCGTTGATAACTCATCACTGCCCGTAAATGATGTGCGTGCCCTTGCAATGGACGAAAACCTGAATATATGGATTGCAACAGCAGGTGGCGGTTTGGCTATCTACAATTCAGAAGGTGTTGCGCTTTCTGTTGAACAGTCAGAAGCAGCAGTAAATTCACTGAATGTATTTCCTAACCCCGCAAACGGTGAGGTAAAATTCAACTTCACTACCACCGAAGCAGGTGATGCAGAACTGGTACTGTATGATGTGCAGGGAAGAAAAGTGTGTACCTTGTTAAACGAAGAAGTAAGCGCAGGAAAACACGAACTGCGTTTTGATACCAACACGCTTCCTGCCGGTGTTTACATCTGGTGGGTGCGTTTCAAGGACAGGATTGATACCATGCGACTGGCTGTTATCTGATTTAGTAGAGTTTATCATTTAAAAGCACGTAAATGTATCATTCCAAAACCTTCGGGAACCATCCCGAAGGTTTTTCATTTTATATTTGCTGCATGTCAAACAAAAACAAGAACAAAGACGGATTTGTTTACTCCACCAATCCGGACTTTAATCCCGGTTCTGATGAATCAGAAAATGATGCTGTAAGTCTGCCTCCGCAGAAACAAAACCTTCGCGTTGAGCTGGACCGCAGAAACCGTGCAGGCAAATCAGTAACACTTATCTCAGGCTTTATCGGCAATGAAGATGATCTTGAAACATTAGGCAAACTACTGAAAACAAAATGCGGTGTTGGCGGCAGCAGCAAAGACGGAGAAATACTACTGCAGGGTGATTTCAGAAAAAAAGCAGGAGAAATTCTGGTAAAAGAAGGTTACCGCGTTCGCGTTATCTGATTACTTCACCAAGGTAACCGTTCCGTTGTATTTATGTCGCTCATTTTTGAAGTCGGTTACTTCAATGTTATAGACATATAAATCGTTTGGTAATTCTTTTCCTGTGTTCCAGAATGTTCCGTTCCAGCTATCACCGTAGGTAAAGGTTGAAAATACCTGTTGTCCCCACCGGTTATAAACCCTGAACTCAAAATTGGTGAAACCAAAACCACGCGGAGTAAACTCATCATTTACTCCGTCACTATTGGGTGTAAATGCAGAAGGCACATACAAGGCAAATGCTCCGTCAATAATAACTAAATGAGCAACGGTATCTTTACATCCAAACTGATTTGTAACAATCTGCTCCACCACATAATGCCCAGAGTCGGGATACATGTGTTCAGGACTTTGTGTGTTATCTGTTCCGCTGAAATCACCAAAGTCCCACTCCCACTCTGTAGCACCGGAACTTAAATCAACAAAAACAATATTGCGGTCAAAGACATTGGTGGGTTGTGGTCCGTAATTAAATGCCGCAGAGGGTTTCGGAAAAACGGTGATGATATCAATACTGTCTTTAGTGGTAGCACACCCGTCAGCAGATGTTGCTGTAAGGGTTACAGAGAATGTTCCGTCAGAACCAAATACATGTACCGCATCCTGATCAGCAGAAGTTCCGCCATCGCTGAACTGCCAGTCATAAGTAGCAATAGTTTCGCCTGCTTCAATGGTGCTTAAATCAACGCAGTTAACTGTTAAAGGCACACAACCTTCCAACGGACTTACTCTGAAATCAACAACAGGATAAGCATTTACATCTACCGGTTTGATAATCGTATCGGAACACGCACTGTCACTGGTAACAATCAGTTGTACATCGTAAATTCCTGATGTTGCATACAAGTTTTGCGGGTCCTGTAACAGCGAAGTGTTGGCATCATCAAAATCCCATTCCCATGCAACAATATCACCAAGGCTTATCACACTCTGGTCATTGAAATCGGTTGTAGCTCCCACACAAACTTCGGTTGCAACAAAATCAGCAACCGGATTTGGGTGCACACGCACACGATCCATAAAACTTGCTGTGCAGTTATTATCGGAGGTTACTGTAAGGGTTACATTGTAATAACCTGTGTTTGCATAATTGTGTGAAGGACTTTGCTGAGCAGAACTCTGGCTGTCACCAAAATCCCAATCCCAATCGGTAATAACACCGGTGCCTGCAATAATTGATTCATCTGTAAAAACGGCATCGTAACTGAAGCAGACATTCGCTGTACTGAAACCGGCAACAGGAACAGGATAAATTTCAACTGTGTTTTCAACTGTGTCTTTGCAACCATTATCTGATGTTGCAATTAATTCTACGATGTACGTTCCGTCAACGTAGAATGTAAACACGGGCTCAACTACGGTTGAAGTAGAATTAGGAATAGCAGGTATTAGTTCAAAATCACCAAAGTCCCAATGCCATGCAGCAATGTTACCTGTTGTTATTGAACTGGTATTATTAAAGTCAATGGCTGTTCCTGCGCAGACATCCTGCCCTGAAAAAGCGGCAACAGGGTTTTCAAACACTTCAATGTCGCGGGTGTAGGTATCGGTGCAACCGCTGTCGCTTTCAACAGTGAGTGAAACAGTATAGGTTCCGTAGTTAGCATAAGTGTTGGAAGGATTTTGCTGGGTGTCGGTATTGCCGTCATCAAAATCCCAATCCCAGCTGATGATGCTTCCGGAAGAAAGAGATGTTAAATCCTGAAATGCAGTTACTGCTGCTTCGCACACATCGGGTGCAGAAAAATTAGCGACAGGCACTGCATGAACATTAACAACCTGTATCATGGTATCGGTGCAGCCTAATCCTGAACCTGCAATGAGACGAACGGTGAATGCACCTGCAAAGCTGTAATCGTGTGAAGGGCTTTGCAATGTAGATGTGGCAAAATCACCAAAACTCCAGTTCCATGCGTTTAAATTACCAATTGGCACAGAACTTAAATCGGTGAACTGAACGGTTGGTGAACATCCCGAAACAAAGGAGAAATCGGCAGTAGGACGGGAATTAACATCTACGTTGTGGGTAACTGTTCCGGTGCAGCCGCTATCAGATACAGCAGATAAGGTAACGGAATAGGTTTGCACATTGGCGTACTGATAAGTTGGATTTTGCTGCGTATCTGTTCCTACACCATCACCAAAATTCCAATCCCACTGTACCACATTACCCGAAGCAATGGTTGTCTGGTTTTGAAAAGAAGTGATGTTTCCGACACAAACAGCAGGTGCTGTGAATTCAACCTGCGGGTTAGGGTTTACAATTACATCGGCAGCGAATGTATGTTCGCAACCTGCATCGTTAGTAATGGTAAGGGTTGCATTATACGTTCCGGGGTTAAGATAAGTATGCGTGGGGTTTTGAATATTGGAGGAATTTCCGTCATCAAAATCCCAGTCCCATGCTGTAATTGTTCCTGTTCCTGCGGTGCTTAAATCTGTGAACACAGTTGGAATGCCTTCGCAAACAATGGTTGCTGTAAAATCGGCTTCGGGAAGAACAATGTTAAAATCAACGGTATCGGCATCGGTAGTATTGTCGACAAACAAAGCACCTGCTATGATTTGTGTGCTGCCATCAAATCCGGGAGGAAAGGTAACAACCAGTTCCCATGTTGAGTCGGTAAGCAGGGTTGCCATCTGAGGCGAGCCTATGAAATCACCGCTTACTGCGATGTTCTGAGCAACGGTGTCGTTTGTTCCTGTAACGGTGAAGGAACAAGGCATATCGGCATTGGCCGTTGGTGAGGTAATGTTAATGCCTGGTTCGGGAGGAACTGCGGGAACAATGGGCGTAATATTGTCGAGTGAACAATTCACATATCCGTTGCAATCGCTTATCCAATAAGGGTGGAAGGTTATGAAGCACCAGTTTGAAGTAGGTGTAAATGTAATTGTAGTTGTTTGCCAGTTGGTATTCATAAAACTACCGCTCTGCCAAAGAATAGCATCGGTTCCACAGAGTGAGTTACCACCAAGAATTTCCATAGAACCATAGCAATTGCCGGGTTCTGCAGTATTATAGACTGAACTGAAAGCTATGTCAATATTAAACTGATACTCTGTACCCGCTGTAAGGCAGGGAACCAACTGCTGGCTTGCGCCTTCGTTGTATGAACCTTGTGTACCACCCTGCAACATACTGATGTAGGAACTTCCTTCAGAGGGCGCTTGTGTAAAACCCCATTGACCGGGTTGTGTATCGGGCGAACCGAAACAGGCATTCCAAGGTGCAGGAACAACGTGGGGTGCAGAGGGGCCTTCGAAACCGGGATTTTGGAAAACGCCCTGCGCACTTGCGAATGGCGCAGTGATGAGGAAAACAGAAGCAAATAGAAGTAGCTGTTTAATCACTTATTTGTTCTAAAACATCCGAAAGTTAGGAAATATTATTTGTAATAAAACATCTTTACTGTGAAATTTTCCAACAATTTTAAGTTGAATATATTTTAGTCGCATCTAACTACAAATTTATGAGTGACAAATTTGGACTTATCGAAATTATTATGTATTTATGCACTAAATATCAGCAAGTTAAAGTTGAATGCAAGAGTATAAATTCAAATGGGGACGGGTTTATTATTTTGAAGAAGGTATTCTTTGTGTTGAATACATTGATGATTATATGGTAGATGAAGAAGATGTGATTGAATTTCATGCCGTATTTAATAAACAGGCAGAAAAAGAAAAACTGAAACTATTGGTTCTGCCCGGACAAAACACAAGTGCTACACGCGAAGCACGTGAATACAGTCAGAATTCTGTTATAAACAGTTCGGGTGAGGCGATTGTAATAAACTCACTTGCCCAACGGATTATCTCCAATTTCTACATCTCGTTTAAAAACAAAGCAGAGTATCCGATTAAAATGTTTAACAGCAAAGATGAGGCTGTTAAATGGCTGAAGAGTCTTTAAGCCCTTCGCTATCGCAGATACTCGCTCAAATGTCCACAGGACATTTGCCGTGCTCAGGGTGACAAGCGGCCGCAATTACGTAATCAATTAGTCCAGTTACCGGTAATATACCAGTGAAAGACAAAGGAAACAATGATTCCGAGTAAACCACCGGCAAGCACTTCGGTACGGGTGTGGCCTAACAGTTCTTTCAGTTTTTGTTTGTTAAGTGTGTGTTCTTTTGAAAGTAACTCATTAATAATCTGATTGAGTGCACGTGCCTGCAGACTTGCTGAACGCCTCACACCTGCTGCATCGTACATTACCACCGATGCAAGACAGATACAAATGGCAAATGTTGTGGAGTGCCATCCGTCAATAATGCCTACAGACGTTGCCAGCGCAGTAACGGTGGCACTATGACTGCTGGGCATACCTCCGGTGGAAATGAGCATCGAGAAATCAAGCTTCTTTCTTTTGTAGGCAATTGTAAACGGTTTTAGTGTTTGTGCAAACACATTGGCAAGACCAAGTGCAAGAAGAACTTCGTAACCGGTGTTAGCTATTTTTATAAAAAACTCCTGCATCTATTCCACAATAAGTTTTGTACGGTGTATGATTTGCTGATTATTGTAAAAAGTAAGTACGTAAAGCCCTTTTTCCATTTGAGCAGTTTTCAGCAAACCTGTATTTTCAATGAATATCAGTTTTCCTAAAACATCAGTAACATTTATACGGGTTATACCTGCTGCCGGCAAACTTAATTGTATTTCGCAACCCTGCTTAACCGGATTAGGAAAAATTGCAAACTCATTATTGTCAGCAACGGGGTTAATTGCAGTAACACAATCTTCGATATTAACATTGTACACGGTTGCATCACTTGAAGCCTGTAGATGATTTATTTCTATTGCTTTTACAGAGCCGCTGCCGGCAATCTGCCAGACAACCGTAATCTGATTTTGCTGAACATTGGGAGAAAGAATGCTACCACCCTGTACTTCCCAGCAATAGGTTGAGCCCTGATTTTGAACAACTGAATAAACAACTGTATCGCCCACACAAACAGATACAGAGCCTGAAATAACGGGAACAGCCGGTTGCAAAAAGGGATAGAAGAATGCTTTTGTTTCCTGAAAAATGCTGTCGAAATAGGGTGTTTGTCCGCCAACGAAACTGTGGTTTACAACAGTTCCCCACACATTGTGTCCCTGTCCTGCAAAGGGGTGAAACTGATTAGTAAGTCCGATGTTATTTGCTCTTTCGGTTATGGGCTCTGAGCCGTGAACTTCGGGCATAAGGAACAACGCTGTAAAAGGAAAACCTGTTGCATAAGGAACAATCGGATCTGCTGTACCATGAAAAGAAATCAACGGAGTATTGTCATTTAATTCCATCCAGGAAGTATCGAGTAATGCACCCCAACAATTGAGTAATGCTTTTGCTTTGGTATTGTGGTTGTAACTGTTACCCGAACAATGCAGACAACCTAAATCGGGAGCAGGTGTTAATCCGCCCGATGCAAACGTTTCAAGCGGACGATTAGCTTCCTGCATATACGCTAAATTCATAGCAGAAAAAGAACCCGCGCTTACTCCGCCAGTGAAAATAAAATTGGTGTCGATTCGGTATTGTTCTGAATACTCTTTGAGGTAACGAACAGCTGCGCTGTAATCCTGTGCGGCACGGTAAATAGCACGCACCGCACTTTCAGGACTGGCTATATTCATTCCGAGACGGTAATCTATAGAGGCAGTGACATAACCAGTATGCGCCATAGAATCGCAATATGTTTGTGCATCTTCATCGTCTTTGCCGCCAATGAGAAAACCGCCACCGAATGCAAAAATAATCAGCGGTCGTTTTAATAAGGTGTCACCGGCAGGCTCGAAAATATCCATGAACAGATTTTGGCTCACCGTAACATTTTCACTCACATAAACAGCAGGGATAGACTGCACATTGGCAAAAATAATATCAGGAGTTTTTACCACACCGAATATTGAATCGCGGTAACGCTGGCTTTCACAAGACTGGGATAATGATAAATTTCCCGTGAGCAAAAAGCAAAGAGAAATGATAACCGTGCGAAATTTCATTTCTCAAATATATTCACAATAAATTATTGCTTGGTTTCCAGATCAAACATCTCTTTGGTAATGCTCTCGGTGCCACGGAAATAATAGATGCCGCCCCAGTTCCATTTCACTTTCTGGTATTCGGTTACTTTGTAATTGCGGTTAACCACAATTTTTGTAATCTGTTTGCCCTGCTCAAAATAGGTTTCTTCGGTAACACCAGGAGCAAAATCACTCTCAACAGCACCTTCAACTTTTGCTGGTTCATATTTACCACCTGCATTAAGTTCTGCTTCTACTTTTTTACGGGCTTCGGCATAAATATCATCGCGGCTCATTTCGGCCATTTGCTTAGCCATTTCTTTTGACTTTTCCTCGTACTGCAGTTTGGCATTGTATTCCTCTTCCTTGCGTTTGCGTTCCTGCAACTCCAACTGACGAGCCTGTTCTTTTGCCAATTCAATCTCTTTTTGTTTTGCTTTTGCTTCTTCAGCTGCACGCGCAGCAGCAGCTTCTTCTTCCAAGCGTTTTTGCTCGGCAGCCAATCGCTCTTGCTCTGCTTTTTGTTTTGCCGCTTCTACTTTTTCTGCTTCTGCAGCTTTCAGGGCAGCTTCTGCAGCTTCTCTTTCTGCCTTTTCTTTTTCAGCTTTTAATTTAGCTGCTTCCTGCGCACGCAGGTTTGCTTCTTCCTGCTCCAACCTTCTTGCTTCTGCTTCTGCTTTTGCTTTTATTTTTGCCTGTTCTTCGGCCTGCAATGCTGCTTGTTTAGCCTGTTCTTCGGCAGCTTTACGTGCTTCTGCTTCGGCAAGAGCTTTTGCTTTTGCAGCTTCTATTTTTGCGTTCTCCTCTTCTTTACGCTTTGCTTCAGCTTCTGCTTTTGCTGCTTTTTCAGCTTCGGCTTTTGCTTTAGCTGTTTCTTCGGCCAATTTATTAGCTTCTATCTGCGCCAGTTTACGGGCTTCCAATTCTGCTTTCTGGCGCTCTTTCTCTTCTGCCTCACGTCTGTCAGATTCTGCCTGAGCAATGGAATCCTGCTGCGCTTTTTGTTTTGCAAGTAGCTCGGCTCTTATTTTGGCTTCAGCCTCCAAACGCAAACGTTCCTCTTCTTTTGCTGTTTGCTGTGCGAGTAAATCCTGCGCCTGTTTTTCACGCTTTTCATTTTCTAATTTTTCCTGAGCAGCACGCTCTTCTGCCTTCCTTGCTTCCTCTTCAGCAAGCTTTTGTGCTCTTTGTTCGGCTTCGAGACGAGCCTGAGCCTTCGCTTCTTCAATAGCAGCCTCACGCTTAGCTTTCATTTCAGCTTCCTGTTTAGCTTTTTGCTCGGCAGCAGCAGATTCAGCTTCGGCTTTGAGACGAGCCTCTTCTTCCGCCTTTGCCTTTGCTTCGGCTAATACCTGCGCGCGTTTTTCAGCTGCTATTTTTTCTGCCTCTGCCCTGGCTTTGGCATCAGCTTCTTCTTTTGCCTTTGCTTCAGCAGCCAACTTTGCTGCTTCCGCTTTTGCCTTTTCTTCTTCAATTTTACGGGCTTCCTCAGCAGCTTTTGCTTTGGCTGTTTCTTCTGCTTTGCGGGCTTCCGCTTCTGCTTTTGCAGCTGCTTCAGCTTGTTTTCGTGCTTCTTCAGCTGCAGCTGCTTTAGCTTTTTCTTCAGCTGCAACTTTTGCCTTTTCTTCTTCAGCTACTCGTTTTGCTTCCTCAGCTAATCGTTTCTCCTCTTCCACTTTTGCTTTGGCTTCTGCTTCCTCTGCAGCTTTCAATGCTTTGAGTTGCTCTATTTTTCTTTGTTTTTCGGCTTCCTCTGCGGCTTTTGCCTGGGCTGCTGCCAGCTTTTCGGCCTCGGCTTTCATTTTAGCCTCGGCTTCTATTCTTTGTTTTTCTTCTGCTGCTTTGCGCTCTGCATCAAGCTTAGCCTGTTTTTCAGCTTCAAGACGAGCCTTTTCTTCTGCTGCTTTTTTATCTGCCTCGGCTTTTGCTTCCGCTTCTATTTTTTTCTTCTGTTCCTCAGCGGCTTTCTTCTGTGCGGCTTCGTATTCTGCTTTTTTGCGTTCAGCCTCTTTTTCTAATTCAGCCATTTTCTTTTGCTGCTCTGCAAGCATACGAGCTGCTTCTTTTGCTTTTTCTTCAGCTTCAAGTTTCGCTTTCGCCTCTGCTTCGCGCTTTGCCTGTGCTTCAGCTGCTTTACGCTCGGCTTCTAACTTTGCCTGTTGCGCGGCTTCTGCTTTTGCCTGCTCGGCAAGAGATTTCTCCATGTTTATTTCAGATGCTTTTTGTTCGGCAAGTGCTTCAAAAGCTTCCTCTTCGGCTTTCTGGAATTCTAAAGTGTAATCCAAATCGTAGTCAAAATCCTTGAACTTATTATTGTAATTGATTTTTGCTACCGGATTTTTAAATACTGCCGTATTCAATCCATCCACATTTTTGAAAAGTTCAACAACAAAATCAAAATTTTCGTCTAACTGATCTTCATTGGGCATAGCGGTATTGAAGTAAATCTTTTTGGTAACGTAACCTTCCTTGGCTACTTCAACAATGTATTCACTATTTACATCTAATCTGAAATTGAAACGACCTACCGAAGCGGTAGTGGTGCTGCCAACAGCCTTATCACTTTTAAAAAGGGTAATCTTTGCGCCTTCCAGATTTTTGCCGTCTTCTTTGGCTATACCCGAAATAGTTAAAACCCGCTCCTGCGCATAAACGCCAAGGGAAAGAAAGATAAAAATGCAGGGTAGCAGAAGCGCTTTTGCAAAACTAGTTTTAGCGTAAAAATTCAGGTGCATAAGCAAATGTATCTCTTTATTTGAAATCAAGGTCGTTTTACTCAATTGTGTCGCGAATGTTACAGGCAAAAAGGAAACAAAAATTAACCCTATTTTAACTTGATTATTTAACCAAATCCGTTGCAATTTTAGCGCTCAGCAAACAAAGCGGAATTCCTGGTCCGGGATGCACACTTCCACCGCAGAAATAAAGGTTTTTAATTTTTGAGCTAAAGTTAGGATGGCGGAGAAATGCTGAATAAGGACTGTTAGAAGCATTTCCGAACACAGCACCGAAGGCGCTTGATGTTTCAGATTCAATCCTGCGCGGGTCGAGTAAAGCCTCGCATCCTATCAATGGCTGAATATCTGTTTTCAGAGCTGTATTTAATTTTGCTATTACATTTTTACGGGTAAGCCGCACAAAGCGATCCCAATCCTGTCCGCTGTTATTAGGAACGGTAACCATCACAAACCAGTTTTCGCAACCTTCGGGTGCATCAGCAGCATTAGCTTTAGAACTTATGTGAACATATACAGTAGGGTCAGCAAAAATGCGGTTCTTCTGGAACACATAATGGAACTCCTCTTTATCGCTTCGGCTGAAGAAAATATTATGCAACCCTAACTCGGGAAAAGTTTTCATAATTCCCCAATAAAAAACAATCACGGAACTTGATTTAGGCTGACGTAGAGTTAGCTTTGGTTTAGGTGCATCGGGAATTAAATCCTGATAAGTATTAAAAACGTCCATGTTACTCACCACCACATCAAACGGGTATGCCGTTTCGGAAGTGCGCACACCGGTTGCCTTTCCATTTGCAGTAATAATACCTGAAACCATCGTATTGAACTTGAATTCAACGCCCAGTTCCTGTGCAAGTTTGTATAAAGATGTAATAACCGAATAC
Source organism: Bacteroidia bacterium (assembly GCA_050186075.1). Lineage (GTDB taxonomy): Bacteria > Bacteroidota > Bacteroidia > SXHM01 > SXHM01 > SXHM01. Next base: position 10,919 of record JBFWYU010000052.1, on the reverse strand, counting down.
ATTCCTCCAACGGGGAAATAGGCACCCATATTGATTTCAATGTGAGAAATGACATTCAGCGTTGCTGGTGCGCTGAACGGATTAGAACCATTGTAGCTCGCATACCTGTTGAACAACTGAATAACTCGTGGGTCTTTAAACTGTTTATGATTAGCCTCATTCATGGTTTTAAACGCCTGAATTTTTCCGAAATTCAGAATGCCGTGAAGTGTTTCGTAGTTCAGATAATTACCAACTTTATGAAGTGAGCGCTCTAAGAAAACCTTGTGCGTAAGTTTATATTTTGTTTCGCTGGCTTCAAGAAAACGCAAAACGGTTTCTTTCTTTTCAGAAGTTTTTAAAGCTATCTCCTCGGCAAATTTTTCAGCACCATGCGGAGCATTAATAATGGTTCCGTCTTCGTAGAAATAATTGAAAACAGGATTAAGTTTTTGATAATTGATGTAATCGCGTGGATTTTTTCCGCACAACTCAAATAACTCATCAATCAGATGAGGCATGGTAAAGATGGAAGGTCCTGTGTCGAAGCGATAACCCAGAATGGACTTCTCACCCATTTTTCCGCCCGGTTCAGCGGCTGCTTCAAACACCGTAACATTAAAACCCTTTACTGCAAGACGAATAGCAGCAGCCAAACCTGCAATTCCTGAGCCTATTACTGCTGCTGATTTACCTTTCATTAAAGGCAAAAATAGGAAATTCTATTTGCCTTGTGGCTTTGGTCTTCCGTGTTGAGACTTACCGGAATTACCACCTTTTCTGAAATGAGGCTTAGCACCACCACTTCCACCTGGCTTTCTATTAAAAGGTTTTGAAGCGGCAGTAATTTTGTATTCCGGTCCGCTGCTCATAGGGGCAGGCAGAGGCGTTTTATCAATTACCTGCTCAATCAGTTTTTCAATATCCATAAACTTCTCCACATCATACTGATTGATAAAAGTTATGGCTTCGCCTTTGGTTTCGGCACGTGCAGTGCGTCCCACACGGTGAACATAGTCAGCAGCATCACCGGGAACATCGTAATTAACCACCAATTCTATATTCTCCACATCAATGCCTCGCGAAAGCACATCGGTAGCTACCAACACCTGCGTTTTGCGGTTTCGGAAATTACGTAACACTTCTTCGCGCTCGTCTTGCTCAAGGTCAGAGGAAATGCCCATAACATTAGGCGTTACTTTCTTAATCTCCTTCACAATATCACGTATGCTGATTTTGCGGGAAGTGAAAACAATAACACTTTGATAAGCTTTATTCGCCAGAATAGTTTTTATCAATTCAGGCTTTTGTGTGTCGTAAACCAGATAAGCACTTTGTGCAACACCTGCTGCAGGCTTGGCAATGGCGATATCAATACGCTCGGGATTATTTAAAATTTTGTTGGCGAGCTCTCTGATTTTGGGCGCCATGGTAGCAGAGAACATCAGTGTTTGTCTTTTCTCGGGAAGAGCTTTTACAATTTTCATCAGGTCTTCATAAAAGCCCATGTCTAACATACGATCAGCTTCATCCAAAATCAAATGCTGCACGTTGTTAACTTTCACATAACCCATATTCAGGTGGCTGATTAATCTGCCGGGCGTTGCAATAATCACATCAGCACCTTCTGTCAACGCACGCTTTTCCTGTTCCCACGAAATACCGTCACGACCGCCATAAATGGGAATAGAGTGAATGTTTAAGAAATAGGCAAAACCCTGCATGGCCTGATCAATTTGCAAAGCCAGCTCACGGGTAGGCACAATAATAAGGGTATTGATTTCGCCCGTGTGGTTTTTAAAAATCTTATCAATGACAGGCAAGAGGAAAGCGGCTGTTTTTCCGGTTCCTGTTTGCGCACAGCCGATTAAATCTTTGCCTTGCTGAATGATGGGAATAGCCATTTCCTGAATAGGCGTTGCTTTCTCAAAGCCCATGCTGTCAAGCCCTTCGTTGAGCTGAGTGCTGAAATTAAATGATGAAAAGTCCATAGTTTTTTGTGCAGACGCTAAATTATTTCAGCGCTGCCGCATTAATACCGACTGACGAAAAGCCGCCATCGTGATACAAATTTTGCATGGTAACCATGCGTGTATAATCAGAAAACAGTGATACGCAATAATTAGCGCAGTCTTCTGCCTTAGCGTTTCCAAGTGGCGACATTTTATCGGCATAACCAAAGAAATCATCAAAGCCGCTTACACCGCTGCCGGCAGTGGTAAACGTTGGTGATTGCGAAACAGAATTGATACGAACTTTTTTGTCTTTACCATAGTGATAACCAAAGCTGCGAACAATTGATTCTAACAATGCTTTTGCATCTGCCATATCGCCATAATCAGGGAACACACGCTGTGCAGCAATGTAGGTAAGTGTTATAACAGAGCCCCATTCATTTATTGCATCCAGTTTTTTTGCGCATTGCAAAACACGGTGCAGCGACATGGCACTAATATCAAGGGTTTTGTGAAAGAATTCGTAACTCAAATCAGTGTAAGGTTTTCCTTTGCGCACGTTGGGCGACATACCCACCGAGTGCAACACGAAATCAATTTTTCCACCCAACACTTCCATAGATTTGGTAAAAAGCGCTTCAATATCTGCATCCAATGTTACATCGGCAGGAATAACTTCTGCATTGCAGGCTTCAGCCAGTTTTTTTATTGTGCCCATGCGCAAAGCCACAGGTGCATTGGTAAGTGTAAAGGTGGCGCCTTCTTCTTTACACTTCATTGCTACCTTCCACGCAATTGAATTTTCGTCTAATGCTCCGAAAATGATTCCTTTCTTTCCTTGTAAGAGATTTTTAGTCATTGTGGTTATGATTTAATAGTTCGCGCATAGGCGCTAAGTCGCAAAGTAAAGCAAATCCTGCTAATTCTTTACTAAAAGCTCTTTTGCATTTTTAATAGCTGCTTCGGTTGGTGTTCCTGAACTCAACATTTTTGCAATTTCCAGTATGCGCTCTTCTTTGCCCAATTTCTTCAGGCGAGTAAAAGTTTTTCCGGCTTTTTCTTCTTTGTAAATCTGCAAATGAAACTCACCTTTTCCTGCAATTTGCGGAAGATGTGTAATTACCAGCACCTGCATATTTACCGACATGCTTTTCATGATGGTTCCCATTTTACCGGCAATTTCACCCGAAACGCCTGTATCTATTTCATCAAAAACAATAGCGGGAAGATTTTTGTGCTCAGCCAGAATAGATTTGAAAGCCAGCATCAGACGAGATAATTCACCACCCGAAGCTACTTTATCCAACTCTTTTAAACTCTCTCCTTTATTGGCCGAAAAATCAAACAGTACATTGTCCTTTCCGTAATCATCTGGTTCTGCTTTTGCTGCTATTTTTATTTCTAATCTGGCATTGGGAATACCTAATTTGGCAAGCAACTCACAAGATTTCTTCTCCAAAGCAGGGGCAGATTTTTTTCTTTTTTCAGAAAGCGAGGCAGCAAAATCGTTCACTTTCTTCTGGCTTCGCTCCCACTCTTTTTTCAGTTCCGCAATTTTATCATCGTAAGAAGAAATGTCTTTCAGCTTTACTTCCAACTCGTTTTTCAGATTCAATAATTCTTCGGCAGTAGTAAGTCTGTGCTTGCTCAACAGGTGATTAATAACATTAATCCGGTTGTTAAATTCTTCCATTTTTGCAGGATCAAAAACGGTGTCGGTTTCTGCTGTTTCCAGTTCTGCGGCAATGTCTTTTAATTCTATCACAACGCTTTTAATCCGCTCGGCAAGCGGTAAAAGTGCCGTGTTATATTTTGAACTCTGAGAAACAAGGGCCTTCACCTGCTCGAGCGAAAGCAGAATATTTTCATCACCGGAAGAGAGCGCCAACACTGCGTTTGATAAACTCTGTTTTATTTCTTCTGCATGTGTTAAAACCGACAATTCATTTTCAACACGTTCCTCCTCACCTGCTGAAAGTTTGGCTTCATCCAATTCATTAAATTGAAAACTGAAATAATCTTCCTCGCGTTTTGCCTGCTCCTGTTTTTGAAGTAAGTCTTCATATTCTTTTTTCAGTGCCCGAAAGCGGTTTAATTCTTCACGATAATCTAAAATCAGTTTTTCGTTTCCTGCCATTGCATCCAGCAAATCAACACGGAACGAATGCTCTTTCATAGTCAGCGTTTCGTGCTGCGAATGAATATCAATAAGGCGCGAAGTAAGCTCGCGCAGCAAATTCAGATTTACCGGAGTATCGTTTACAAAGGCTCTTGATTTTCCTTCGGGATTAATTTCTCTGCGAATGGTGGTTTGCTTTTCGTAGTCGAGTTCGTTGCTGCTGAAAAACTTTTCGAGTTTGTAAGGCGATACATCAAACACCGCTTCTACAATGGATTTCTTTGTCTTGTCCTGCAACACACCTGCATCGGCACGCTGGCCAAGCACCATTGACAAAGCATCTACCACAATGGATTTACCTGCTCCTGTTTCGCCTGTAAGAATGGTAAGACTTTCGCTGAAGTCAACATCTAACTTATCTATAAGTGCGTAGTTGCTTATGGAAAGATGTTTCAGCATACTAATTGGAAATTACTGACTGCTGGCAGTTAGAATTTTCTTGTATTTGGTAATGTTGCCCGGATCCGTTTCTGAAAGTATGGCAACCACTTTTGCTTTCACATCGGGGAAGGCACTGGAATAAATATTTACCAATTCATCGGACTTGGAGTTGAACCAAAGCCGCAACAGATAAGCATTTTGCTGATCCTGTCTTACCTTCTTAATGTTTTCAAGACACTCTGTTATGGCCTGCCTTCCTGTTTCCATGTCGGCAGTCATAACATCCATACCCTGACGATGGTATTTGTAAAAACTTTCACGCATGAGTTTAAAACGCGGGTTCAGAAAATTTTCAATAAACCAATAACGGTTGTTAGTGCTTTCAAACTGTTTCCAGCCTTTTTCTACCGCGCCTTGTGCATTGTTTACAATAGCCAACGCCTTTTGAAAATACACCTCTCCGCCATTGGGAGCAAAGGTTTCGTTATCCACTGCAATAATCATGTAGGAGTAAAACGCAAGCACTGAAGTTAAATTAGAAAGCATGGTTGCTTCAGAAAACTGCAAGGGCTGAAACTCGATGTACTTGAATTCAAAATCCTGATCGTTGGTATTAAGAATAGTGGAATTGTAAGAGGTCTTATAAATAGGTCTGCGGCTCTGCACCTGAATGGTAGCTTTAAATTCATCAGCCGAAACACGCTCGGTAATATTGATGAACATACTGCACTCAATGCGTTCGGTAAGCTGATATTGTTCGGTAGTCCATTTAGTGGTATTTACAAATTCGTAAATGGCTTTTTGCAACGTTTCAAAAATTCTGCGGTCGCTTTGCTGCACCTGATTAGAGACTACCTGCACCTGACAATTTAATTCCTGTGCAGATGCAGCAATAAAAGCAAGAAAAAACAATATGGTCAGCAGCTTACGCATGTTTCAGTTTTTTAGTCAGGTGAGCAATAATATCCTTTGCAACTTCGTCTTTATTTTTCAACTCAAAATTATGGATTTTATTGTTGCGGTCGATGATGGATATTTTGTTGGTGTTGTGACGGAAGCCTGCATTTTTGTTTCTCAATGAATTGAGCACAATAAAATCAAGGTTCTTGCTTTTCACTTTCTTTTTAGCGTTCTCCACTTCGTTGTTGGTTTCTAACGCAAAACCAACGAGTGTTTGTTTTTTTGTTTTCAATTTACCCAGTGCGGCAAGCGTATCGGGTGTTGGCTCTAATTGTATGGTAAGTGCGGCATCCTGCTTTTTTATTTTAGTTGCCGAAACTTTTGCAGGACGATAATCCGCCACTGCAGCACTCATAATAGCAATATCATGCGTTTTAAAAAGGCGGGTGCAGGTGTTATACATTTCCTGTGCCGATTCAATGTGTAATACTTTAATAGCGGAATTAGCGGGCAGAACGGAAGAAGGACCTAAAACAATAGTAACCTGTGCTCCTTCTTTTGCGGCTTCTTCGGCCAAGGCCACACCCATTTTACCTGATGAATGATTACCAATAAAACGAACCGGGTCAATGGCTTCGTAGGTAGGGCCGGCACTGATCAGTACTTTTTTACCGGAGAGTTTTTTTTTTCTGTTGAAGAAGTCTTCAACAAATTTCAGAATCTGTTCGGGTTCGGCTAAACGGCCTTCACCGTGGAGACCGCTGGCCAATTCACCTATTCCCGAAGGAATGAGAATATTGCCAAACGATTTCAGCGTTTCTATGTTTTTCTGCGTGGCAGGGTGTTTCAGCATATCCAAATCCATTGCGGGCGCAAACATTACCGGGCAACGGGCCGAGAGATAAACCGCCAGCAACAGATTATCACATAATCCGTTTGCCATTTTTGCAAGAGTGTTAGCCGTTGCAGGCGCAATAAGCACTAAATCTGCTCTTAAACCCAGTTCCACATGGTTGTTCCATTCGCCATTGGCGCCTGAAGTAAACTCGCTGTAAACAGGATTTTTTGAAAGGGTTGAAAGTGTTAAAGGAGTTATAAATTCTTTGGCTCCGGGTGTCATTACCACCTGCACTTCAGCGCCTGCTTTTACAAGCAAACGCGTGAGGAAAGCGGCTTTGTAAGCAGCAATTCCCGAGCATACACCGAGGAGAATTTTTTTTCCTTTTAACATTTTTTAAAAATGCGAATTGCGGATTTTAAACTGCGAATTGACATGCAATCCGGAATTTAAAATCCGCAATCCGAAATTCCGATACTATTTACCTTCTGCTTCTTTTGCAGGGTTGCGGTAATATACTTCTCCGTCAAGAAATTCCTGAATGGCTACCAGGTGCGGCTTTGGCTGACGCTCGTAGTGTTTAGAGATTTCAATCTGTTCGCGGTTTTCAAAAATTTCTTCCAGGTTGTCGGTGTGACTTGCAAACTCAGCAAGTTTTCCGTTCAACTCTTCTTTCAACTCAGCGCTTAACTGGTTAGCACGTTTAGCAATGATGGCAACGCTTTCGTACACGTTGTTTGTTTCTTTGTCAAACTGTGTAATGTTGCGGGTGATGGTTGAAGAGGATGTTTTTGATTTTTTAGCTTCCATGTTTGATTATATTGATGATTGTGAATTTATTGATGCGTTAATTTTATTTTTAGGAATCAATGAGACCGCTTCGCTCAGTTGTTTTTTTTTTAAGTGCCTTTTGGGTGTTGGTATAAATCTCCTCGGCTTCTTTCAGGTACTGACTTTGGGGGTAAGTATCTATAAATTTGATGTAGGCTTCGGAAGTGCTTTTTAAACGTTCTTCTTTCTTGCTTTCTATGCTGTTTACGGCCAGCAAATAGTTGGCCTTAACAATCATGAAATTCAATTCTTCGCGCTTGGCAATATCGGGAAATTCTTTCAGGGTATTTTTAAAACCTACAATGGCGGCACGGTAGTCTTCGGTTTTGAAGTAGAGCATAGCGGCTTTGTAGCTTTTTTCTTCCAGTTTTCCGCGCAGGGCGTCAATCAGTATGTTGCAGCGGTCGAGGCTGTCGCTTTGCGGGTATTTGTTGATGAAGAGTTGCAGCTCGTCAATGGCTTTAAAGGTGTTGGTGGGATCAAGACTGGCATCGGGTGAATCCAAGTAATAGCAGTAGGCATTCATAAAACTGCATTCCTGCGCACGGCTGCTGCTGGGAAAGGTTTTTGCAAAGTTATTGAAGTGGTAGCTTGCCAGAATATAATCGCCCATGTGGTAATTGGTGTAGGCGTAGTAGTAGTAGATGTCTTCGGCCTTAGAGGTGCCTTTGTAAAGGGTAAGCAACTCCTCAAACAAAGGGAAGGCTTTGTTGTATTCCTTTTTCTGGTAATACTCAACAGCCATACGGTATTTAAGATCAAAATCGGTGCTTTTGAGCAGCTTGTTGTATTTGCACGAAAATGCAAACGAAACCAGCAGCAGAAAGACCAGAATTTTAGAGCCCTTTTTTAACATGGGGCGCAAAGATACAATTATTTATTACTTAGAAGGTTGAAAAGGGAATTGTAAACTCCTGTCGTTCAAGCTGAATTACAATCCATATCGATACACAAGCATTCAACCAATCCGGGATACCAAAATTTAATTTTGGGATACCAAGAATGATTGTTGAGAAGCCAAAAATCAATTTTGGAAGCCCAAGAAAGAGTTTTGGGAAGCCAAAATTGAATCAAGGGATGCCAAGAATGATTCCCGGGATGCCAAAAACGAATTAGGGAGGCAAAGAATGATTCTTGGGAGGCCAAAAATGAGTTTTGGGAAGCTAAAAATAAATATGGGGTGTCAAAATTGATTCTTGGGCTGCCAAAAATCAATTTAGCGAGCCCAAAAATGTTTTTTGGGAAGCCTATGATTAATTTTAGAAGGCCAAAATTGAATCCTATGAGACCAAAAATAGATTTTTATAAAGCAGAAATAATTTACAACACTCCTACTTCAACCCCTTCTCAATCTCTGCAATCACATCCTCATAAGCCTTCAGGTCTTCACCGGCTGCTTTGGCCAGTTCAAGTGCCTTTTTTTCGGTGGCCAAAGCAAGCTCGGCTTTACCGTTTTTAAAGAGCAGGTTGGCGTAGGTATCTAAGTTGTAGGAACCTTCTTTCAGCTCCACTGATTTTTTGGCCCACAGTTCGGCTTCGTTTAATTTTTTGGGGTCGTCTAATTTTTCAAAGGCGGTCCAGCCCAAGCCATTTAAAAAATTAGCATCCGATGATTTTTCGGCCAGTTTATTTGCGGCAATAAACCAGGTATTCCAGTCGCCCTGCGATTGTGCAAACTTAAGGGTAAGGGTGGTGTTCAGTTCATCGGCACGGCTAATTCCCGAGTTGCTAACCTCCATCTGAAAGGCTTTCAGTTTTACGGCAGCATCTTCTTTTGAGCGCAACAGGGTATTGCCGTGTTGTAAGTAGGTATCGTATATTTTTTGGTTCACGCTGTCGGCCGTGTATTTATCTTCAAAGGCTTTGCGGTTTTTAACCAGATACACAAAGGGCGCTGCATTAACATCGGCAATGTGATGATACAACAGGTTCCAGTTGCCCTGCTGCAAAATATCCTGCTCTTTTATAGACGCAAAATAATCCGTAGCCACCGATGAAGTAGGCAGGCAGGTTTGCGACATCACATCCAAGTAAGCCGTTAAAAACGCGGGATTGCGTTCGCCCGCATCGTATTTGTTTTGGTAAAAAGAAAACGCTTTTTCGGGCGTGTAGGCCGTTTTGCCCAAGTCAATAAAAGCAGCCGCTTCCATAGAACCCGCTGCGCGGTGAACCAGTTTGCCGTCACCATCAATATACACCAGATTAGGGTAGCACGAAACCTTGTATTCTTTGGCGATGTCAATCCCCTCGCCTTTTTCCATGTCTATTTTGGCATTGATGAAATTGGCGTTGTAATAATCGGCAACAGCCTTATCGGTGAAAATATTTTTAGCCATCCATTTGCAGGGACCACACCAGGTGGTGAAGGCATCCATAAAAATGAGCTTGTTTTCTTTTTTTGCTTTGGCTTTTATTTCGGCCCATGTTCCGGTTTCAAAGGCTATTTCCTGCGCAAAGGCAGAAGAAATAAGGAAGGAGGCGAGGATTAAGGTGAATAGGTGTTTCATGTTTTAATTTTTTGAGAACCGCGAAGATAGGTGTTTTTTTTTGCTACAGATTCACAGATTAATACAGAAAAATGCATTTAAAATCTGTGAATCTGTGGCAACTATTATTGAGTTCTCAACTGAAACCTGCTCAACACCTGCCACTGGCGGTAATCGTGTTTCAGCAGGTAGGCCGCATCGGCTTTAAAAGCACCTTTAAAAGGCTTGTCTTTATATACCGCCCAGGCCTTTCTGAAATTATCGGCCATCAGGTCGCGGTAGGCCAGCGTAACATGCGGATGAAAAGAATAAGGCGTTTCGCGGGGCGTAAACTTTAATTCGGTTTGCAGAAAATACATCAGCGCTTTATGCAGGTGAACGAGTTGCTCGTTCTTTACCACATCGGCAAAAATTACTTTGTTAGATGCATTGTCAAAACAATTGAATCCGCTGAGCTCAATATCAAACGCTGCATACTTTTCAAAAAATTCCTGCAGGCGCAGATGCATTTCCACTTCGGCATCGGGACTGCGCTTGAACGGACTTTGCAAGGTAATATGCGGCATTGTTTTCAAAGCAGCAGAGGAGCCGTAGTTGCGCGAGAAATCATATTTCAGCTCTGTTAAACGCTCAGCCAATTGCTTATGCGGCAACAGGGCAATGAAGTAAAGGGATTGAATTAAGGACATTTATTTTGTCTGCTTATACACCAACCAGATAAACAAAAACTGAAACGGCAAACGGATGTAAGCAATAATAGGGGAAACATCAATTGACTTCCCCGCTTCCATCGCCATGTAAATGTTGGCGGGAAAAACGGCAATCAGCAAAATGATTAATCCCCATGCTGCCACAACTTTTATTTTGGGAATAAAGAGCATGGCGCCCAGAATAATTTCGGCAATACCGCTTACATAGTTCAGCAACTCATGTTCGGGAAGTACAGGCGGCATCATCCTTAAATAAAACTCAGGATTGATAAAATGATTTACTCCGGCAAGAATAAACGCAACTCCTATAATATAGGTACTGATATTTTTCATGTGCTAAAGGTAGATATTGCAAATCAATGCAAACGAAAGGCTAAGTTTGCAGCCTTATTTATCGGAAATGAAAAACACCTCTCTCACTTTCTCACTCTCTCTCCTTCTCACCTTCTCACTTTTTGCCCAAACACCCGACTTCTCCGTTTACCTTATTGGCGATGCCGGAAACGATACCGTTACCAACCAAACAATGACCTTGTTGCAACAAGATGCGCTTACCAAATCCAACAGTGCTATTCTTTTTCTGGGCGATAATATTTATCCACAAGGATTGGAAACACTAAGTAAATCAGAAAAAAAACGCAGGCTGTCAACCAAGAGATT
>JBFWYU010000051.1:0-26305 GCA_050186075.1 Bacteroidia bacterium | reverse complement strand
GGTACCTGAATAAGGAGCAGTACCGCCTGTAGCAGACACGGTCACGGTAGTAGTACCGCCATTGCAAGAAATAGAACCGGCAGAAGATGAAGCAACTAAAGTAGTTGGTTCACCAACTTGTCCTGAAGTAACCGAAGTACAACCGTTGGCATCGGTAACGGTGTAGCTGTATGCACCTGCAGAAACAGTAAAGGTTCCTGTGCCTGAATAAGGAGCAGTACCGCCCGTTGCTGAAACGGTAACGGTTGTAGTACCACCGTTGCAAGAAATAGAACCGGCAGAAGAAGAAGCCTGTAAAGTTGTCGGTTCACCAACAGTACCTGTAGTTGTAGAAGTACAACCGTTAGCATCGGTAACAGTGTAGCTGTAGCTACCTGCAGAAACGGTAAATGTACCTGTACCTGAATAAGGAGCAGTACCGCCCGTTGCTGAAACGGTAACGGTAGTTGTACCACCGTTGCAAGAGATAGATCCTGCGTTTGAAGATGCTGTTAAAGTTGTTGGTTCACTTACTTGTCCTGTAGTAACAGAAGTACAACCATTGGCATCGGTAACGGTGTAGCTGTAATTACCTGCAGACACGGTGAATGTTCCGGTACCTGAATAAGGAGCAGTACCGCCTGTAGCAGACACGGTAACGGTAGTAGTACCGCCATTGCAAGAAATAGAACCGGCAGAAGATGAAGCAATTAAAGTAGTTGGTTCACCAACTGTACCGGTAGTTACCGAAGTACAACCGTTAGCATCTGTAACAGTGTAGCTGTAATTACCTGCTGACACAGTGAATGTACCTGTACCGGAGTATGGAGCAGTACCGCCAGTAGCAGAAACGGTAACGGTAGTAGTACCACCGTTGCAAGAGATAGAACCTGCAGAAGAAGATGCTTGTAAAGTTGTTGGTTCGCTTACTTGTCCGGTAGTAGTAGAAGTACAACCGTTCGCATCGGTCACGGTGTAGCTGTAATTACCTGCAGATACGGTGAATGTACCTGTACCTGAATAAGGAGCAGTTCCGCCAGTTGCAGAAACAGTAACGGTAGTAGTACCACCGTTGCAAGAGATAGAGCCTGCAGAAGAAGAAGCAACCAATGTAGTTGGTTCACCAACTTGTCCTGAAGTAGTAGAAGAACATCCATTGGCATCGGTAACCGTGTAGCTGTAATTACCTGCTGAAACAGTAAACGTTCCGGTACCTGAGTAAGGAGCAGTACCGCCTGTTGCAGACACGGTAACGGTGGTAGTACCACCGTTGCAAGAGATAGAGCCGGCAGAAGATGAAGCCTGTAAAGTTGTTGGCTGACCTACAGTACCTGTAGTAGTAGAAGTACATCCGTTTGCATCTGTAACGGTGTAGCTGTAATTACCTGCTGAAACAGTGAACGTTCCTGTTCCTGAGTAAGGAGCAGTACCGCCTGTAGCAGAAACGGTAACGGTAGTAGTACCACCGTTGCAGTCAATGCTTCCTGCGCTTGAAGAAGCAACTAAAGTAGTCGGTTCATCAACAGTACCTGTAGTAACAGAAGTACAACCATTGGCATCGGTAACGGTGTAGCTGTAATTACCTGCTGACACGGTGAATGTTCCGGTACCTGAATAAGGAGCAGTACCGCCTGTAGCAGACACGGTCACGGTAGTAGTACCACCATTGCAAGAGATAGATCCTGCGTTTGAAGATGCTGTTAAAGTTGTTGGTTCACTTACTTGTCCTGTAGTAGTAGAAGAACATCCGTTTGCATCGGTAACGGTGTAGCTGTAGTTACCTGCTGATACAGTAAACGTTCCTGTACCTGAGTAAGGAGCAGTACCGCCCGTTGCAGAAACAGTAACGGTAGTTGTTCCACCGTTGCAAGAGATAGAGCCTGCAGAAGAGGAAGCCTGTAATGTTGTTGGTTCCTGAACCGAACCTGTAGTTGTAGAAGTACAACCGTTGGCATCTGTCACCGTGTAGCTGTAATTACCTTGCGACACAGTAAATGTACCGGTACCTGAGTAAGGAGCAGTTCCGCCTGTAGCAGAAACAGTAACGGTAGTAGTGCCACCGTTGCAAGAGATAGAGCCGGCAGAAGATGAAGCCTGTAAAGTTGTTGGCTGACCTACAGTACCTGTAGTAGTAGAAGTACATCCGTTTGCATCTGTAACGGTGTAGCTGTAATTACCTGCTGAAACAGTGAACGTTCCTGTTCCTGAGTAAGGAGCAGTACCGCCTGTAGCCGAAACGGTAACGGTGGTTGTGCCACCGTTGCAGTCAATAGAGCCGGCAGAAGATGAAGCTTGTAAAGTTGTTGGCTGACCTACAGTACCTGTAGTTGTAGAAGAACAACCGTTGGCATCGGTAACCGTGTAGCTGTAATTACCGGCAGACACAGTAAATGTTCCTGTACCTGAGTACGGAGCAGTTCCACCAGTAGCAGAAACAGTAACGGTAGTAGTACCACCATTGCAAGAAATAGAACCGGCAGAAGATGAAGCAACTAAAGTAGTTGGTTCACCAACTTGTCCTGAAGTAACCGAAGTACAACCGTTAGCATCAGTAACAGTGTAGCTGTAATTACCTTGCGACACAGTGAATGTACCGGTACCTGAATAAGGAGCAGTACCGCCTGTAGCAGAAACGGTAACGGTAGTAGTACCACCGTTGCAGTCAATGCTTCCTGCGCTTGAAGAAGCAACTAAAGTAGTCGGTTCATCAATAGTACCTGTAGTAACAGAAGAACAACCATTAGCATCGGTCACGGTGAAACTGTAAGCACCGGCAGAAACGGTAAATGTACCTGTACCTGAATACGGAGCAGTACCGCCTGTAGCAGACACAGTAACGGTAGTTGTTCCACCGTTGCAAGAAATAGAACCTGCGCTTGAAGAAGCCTGTAAAGTTGTTGGTTCACCTACTGTTCCGGTAGTTGTAGAAGAACAGCCGTTGGCATCTGTAACGGTGTAGCTGTAATTACCTGCTGACACGGTGAATGTTCCTGTGCCTGTGTAAGGAGCAGTACCACCTGTAGCAGAAACAGTAACAGTAGTTGTACCACCGTTGCAAGAGATAGAGCCTGCAGAAGATGAAGCAACTAAAGTAGTTGGTTCACCAACAGTACCTGTAGTTGTAGAAGAACAACCGTTGGCATCTGTAACGGTGTAGCTGTAGTTACCTGCTGATACGGTAAACGTTCCTGTACCTGAGTAAGGAGCGGTTCCACCAGTAGCAGAAACGGTAACGGTTGTAGTACCACCGTTGCAAGAAATAGAACCGGCAGAAGATGAAGCCTGTAAAGTTGTTGGTTCACCAACAGTACCTGTAGTAGTAGAAGAGCAACCGTTGGCATCTGTAACAGTGTAGCTGTAGTTACCTGCAGACACGGTGAATGTACCGGTTCCTGAGTAAGGAGCAGTACCGCCTGTAGCAGAAACGGTAACGGTAGTAGTACCACCGTTGCAGTCAATAGAGCCTGCAGCAGAAGAAGCCTGTAAAGTTGTTGGTTCACCAACAGTACCTGTAGTAGTAGAAGAACATCCGTTCGCATCAGTAACGGTGTAGCTGTAATTACCTGCTGACACTGTAAACGTTCCTGTACCTGAGTACGGAGCAGTACCGCCAGTTGCAGAAACGGTAACGGTAGTAGTGCCACCGTTGCAAGAGATAGAGCCTGCAGAAGATGAAGCCTGTAAAGTTGTTGGCTGACCAACAGTACCTGTAGTTGTAGAAGTACAACCGTTAGCATCAGTAACGGTGTAGCTGTAGTTACCGGCAGAAACGGTAAATGTACCTGTACCTGAGTAAGGAGCAGTACCGCCTGTAGCAGAAACAGTAACGGTAGTAGTGCCACCGTTGCAGTCAATGCTTCCTGCGCTTGAAGAAGCAACTAAAGTAGTCGGTTCATCAATAGTACCTGTAGTAACAGAAGAACAACCATTAGCATCGGTCACGGTGAAACTGTAAGCACCGGCAGAAACGGTAAATGTACCTGTGCCTGAATACGGAGCAGTACCGCCAGTTGCAGAAACAGTAACGGTAGTTGTGCCACCGTTACAAGAGATAGAGCCTGCAGAAGATGAAGCCTGTAAAGTAGTTGGTTCACCAACAGTACCTGTAGTAGTAGAAGAACAACCGTTCGCATCGGTAACGGTGTAGCTGTAGTTACCTGCTGAAACGGTGAACGTTCCTGTTCCTGAGTAAGGAGCAGTTCCGCCTGTTGCAGAAACGGTAACGGTAGTTGTACCACCGTTGCAGGAGATAGAGCCTGCAGAAGATGAAGCCTGTAAAGTTGTTGGCTGACCAACAGTACCTGTAGTAGTAGAAGTACAACCGTTAGCATCTGTAACAGTGTAGCTGTATGCACCTGCTGATACGGTAAATGTACCGGTACCTGAGTAAGGAGCAGTACCGCCTGTTGCAGAAACGGTAACGGTAGTTGTACCACCATTGCAAGAAATAGAGCCGGCAGAAGATGAAGCCTGTAAAGCAGAAGAAGGTCCTGTAATATTTACAGAAACTGTAGTAGTACAATTATTTGCGTCTTTAATAGTAACAGTATGTGAGCCTGCAGACAAACCATTGAATGTATTTGCACCTGGTGTTGCACTACCATAAGAACCTGCATCAATTTTATATTGATAATTTGAAGTTCCGCCTGCTGCCAGAACCGTTACACTTCCGGTGTTGTTGCCAAAACATAGAACATCTGTTTGTCCGGTAATGCTTCCTGTAAGTGCAGGTTGGGTAAGAATATTTACAGGAACTGTGGTTGTACAATTGTTAGCGTCTTTAATAGTTACAGTATGTGGACCTGCTGACAAACCGCTAAAGGTATTTGCACCTGCTGTTGCTGTTCCATAAGCACCACCATCAATTTTATATTGATAGTTAGCAGTTCCACCTGCCGCTTGAACCGTAACACTGCCTGTGTTATTTCCAAAACATAATACGTTTGTTTGTCCCGTAATGCTTCCTGATAAACTAGTTGCAGGTTCTGTAATAGTAACGGAGCAAGTTGCCGAACATTTATTCTGATTAACAATAACAGAATAGGTTCCGGCAGGTAAATTACTAACTGAAGCTGTTGTAGCTCCGTTGCTCCATAAATAGGTGTAAGGCGTAGCACCTCCGGATGCACTAACACTTACACTTCCTGTTGAAGCTCCGTGACATAGGACATTCGTTTTGCTGCAAGTAATTGTTGGTGGCGAGGTTACCGTTACTGCTGTTGAAGCAGAAGTACCTACGCAACCATTGGCATCTGTAACTGTTACGGTATAATTACCGGCAGCAGTAACAAAAATATTGCTGGTTGTTGCTCCGCCCGGAGACCAAACGTTTCCTGTATTGCTACTTGAACTCAGTGTTACATTTCCACCTGTACAAATACTTAATGGACCATTAGCAGATATGGTTGGAGCAGGGTTAGGATTTATTGTAACAACAGATGTGTTGCTGGTATTTGAGGCGCAACTGTTTTTAAATACAATTCTTCTGTAATACGTAGTTTGTGTAACGTTTGATGGCGGATCATACGATTGGCTGGTTCCGTTTGGAGAAATATTAATCCATGTAGAATTGTCTGTGCTTATCTGCCACTGATATGTAAAACTTCCACCAGACCCACCACCCGCAGGAGCTGAACCTACAATGTTTGCCGGATTACCTGATACACAAAACGCCTGAGGTGTTGCAATTGTATTATTGGTGATAGCAGTTCCTATATCATACTGACAAGTATTACTGCTAATACTGGAACAGCCACCGCTTGTTACAACTCTTCTGAAATACGTTGTTGAAGTTATAGCCGGAGGATTGTATGATTGACTTGTTGCTCCTGAAATGTTTGTCCATGAAGTGCCATTACTGCTGCTTTGCCATTGGTAACTATATGTTCCGTTTCCACCTGTTGGCGTTGAACCAACAATGTTTCCGGGGTCAAGCGTTAAACATGCTGTTTGTGGCGTAGCACATGTAATAGAATTGTTTCCTATTGCAGGATTCACTGTTACAACCACCTGATCTGTTGACGAACAAACAGTGGTAAATGAAATGTCATCTAACCCAAAGTCGTTACCATATGCTTCAGGATTTAAATCCACTATACGGATATCAGCAACTGTGTTTGAACCTGAATTCCATGTGGTGTAAAACTGCGTCCAAACTCCCGGTGCAGGTGCCTGAATGGTTGTGCCAATTGTTGCTCCATTTATAGAAAAATTAACAGATGCAGGAGAAGTAGGGTGAATTGATGTAACCCAAGTAGAAAAGTAATAGACGGTGTTAGGAATTACATTCACAATTTGTTTCCAAACAGTCGTAATATTCTGGTCGGGACGGGCACCATTTACGTTCATGAAATTTCCGTTTCCTGTTGTATGGTCGTCAGGAGAAAAGTTGAATGCAGAGTGGTAAATACTTGGATTAGGAACAACGGCATAAGTGCCTTCAGGGTAGAGTCCAGTCGCAGGATTTCCAGAAACGTAAGGTGTGCTGACATAAACATATTGAGTTGTAAATCCTGTGTTTCCTAGTTCAAAATTTCCGTTGGTAACCAACTCTCCGCTAGGTGCAAAAACTGAAACCGTATAAGTTGTTGTTGAAGCCGGTGTTGCAACCGGGTTAGGAATACTATCATTGCTCAATCCCGTAGCCGGAGTCCATGAATAAACCACACCACCTGTTGCATTTAATTGTGTGCTTGAACCGCTGCAAATACTTACATCAGGGCCTGCATTAGGATTGATAGGAGTTGTAGAAATTGTAACTGTTTGTGAACCTGTGCAGCCATTGGCACTGGTTACATTCACTGTATAAGTTCCCGCTGCAAGGCCTGTTGCAATTTGTGTAGTTTGTCCGTTGCTCCACAAATAGGTGTAGGGTTGAGTTCCTCCTGTTACACGTGCATTTGCTGTTCCTGTATTTCCGGGGCAAGCACTCTGACCAATAATATTGATAGTCAGGGTGCATTGTGCTGTTGTATTGATTGAAGTGAACAGCAGTAAGAAAACAGGAATTAACTTCATTAGTTTTACGAATGAAGACTTAAAATTTAGTTCCTGTAATTTTTGAAGATAGATGTTTTGTTTCAAAGTTTTTGATTTTTGAGGACGCTAAATTAAAAAAAATCTATACATTTGCGACATTGGTCGTTAATAAACTTTAATTTATCGACAAACAGCCAGGTTGAGGTTGTTGGTCGAAACAGTTTGTTATACAGAAGATTAAGAGATATTTTAGCAATTTTTTTGTGAAAAATTATACAGCAGTCATCCTTTTTCTAATGCTTCTTCAATTTGATGTTTATTGTCAGAATGGAGCAAGTCTTTCGCCAGCTGATCGTAAATATCAGTTTATACCAGCCTTAGGAATAGGAGCAGGGTTCTCTAAATTCACAGGAGATATTACAGATATAAGCAAAACCAATGTTCACTGGCTTGGAAACAAGTTTGCGTATGATGCTACATTCAGTATGAATTTATCGAAATCATTTTATGTGAATGTGAATGCTCTTTTCGGAAAACTGAGCGGAAACGAAAATTCAAAAGGCTGGAACAGAAATTTTGAATCATCCATGATGAATTTCGGACTTAATCTGGAATATAGTTTTGGAGGGCTTTATAAGAAGAAAAGACCTTTTCTTACTCCTTATCTTTCAGCCGGTATTTATTACGGAAGCTATAGTGTGAATACCGATTTGTTTGACGAAAACGGTAAACTCTATTACTATTGGTCTGACGGAAAAATAAGAAATGTTGCTGAAGATGCTCCTGATGCTGATAATGCTCAGCGCTTGGCCAGAGACTATGATTATGAGACTAAATTGAGTCAGGTTTCTGCTTTTTCTGTACCGGTTGGTGGCGGGTTTGATTTTCATGTGGGCAAACGATTAGTGTTTCGCCTTAATACCAAATACTTTTTTGCGTTGAGTGACAAATTAGATGCATTTGATGCCAAACCTGCATCAGAATATAATGATGGCTTTTTCTATAGTTCCGTTTCAGTTTTTTTCAATCTTGTTCCTGATAAATCAAATTATTTGACAAAAGAAGAGTTGCTTGAATTGGATGCAGAAGATTATGATTCAGATGGTGTGCCTGATGTAGATGACGAATGTGGAGGAACTAAGCAAGGCATCACCGTAAATATGAACGGATGTCCGGTAGATACAGACAACGATGCTATTCCTGATTATCTTGACAGTGAGCCAAATTCACCCACAACAGCAGTTGGCAACGATGGCGTGGTGTTTGATTTCCTTAAAATTGCTCAGAATGCAGAAGACAGCATGAGTATTTTACACGCATTAATTAAGAAATATCCCAATCTGCTTATTAAGTCAGGCGACCAGAAGTTTACCGTTTATGCCGGAACATTTAATTCAAGCAGCTATGCGCAAAAACTATTTTTGCAATCCATTCCTGGAATAAAAGAAACGCAGATTAACGATACGCTGTTTGTTTATTCCGTTGGCACTTATTCGCAATTTGAAGATGCTGTTCAGAAAACAAATGAATTAAAGATGAAAGGAATTAATCATGCATTTGAAGTTCCTCGGGAGAATCTGAATGAAGTAGCTGGTGATCTTGAAAAGGTTTTAAAAGATACCATTGAAACTCCTGAAGCTAAAAAAGTAAGGGAAGAAAAATACTTAGCACAGATTGCAGCCAATTCAAAACCGGCAGCTAACGAAGGAAAATACACTCCAGTATCAGCTATTCATAGTGAAGAGAAGCATGATTTTGATGAGAAATTAGTAGCCGAAGTGAAAGAAGAAGTAAAACATCTTGCCGCTGTTGCAAAAGAAGAAAAATCTGAACAGGAAATTAAGCCAGTAAAAGAAGTTGTAGAGGAAAAAACTGCTCCTGTTGCTGTAATTGAAGAGAAAACTGCTGAACCTAAAGAAGTAAAAATTGAAAAACCTCAGGCTGTGGTAAAATTCAGTGTTGACGTTGTAGAGCATTCAGATAAACCATTGCCTTTTGCAGTATTGCTTCTTATGCAGCGCGAAACGCTGACGATGCAGACCGTACGTGTAATGGGAGCAAAGATTTTTACTGTCGGAAATTACAAATCGGTTGAAGATGCTCAGAAAATAAAAGCTGAAATACAGTCGCTTGGTGTGAATGACGCAACCATTATCGGTTCTATCAACAGCATAAAAGTTACTCAAAAGGAGGCTGAGGAAATGTTGAAGAAAATTGGTCAATAACCCCTTTCTTTAAACATCCGTTTTCTTTCCATCGCCCAACAAAATGGAAAGACCTTTTAGTTTTTCGTTGCGGTCTGAAATGAGTTTTAAAACCGAGGTAAGCGGTACAAACAAAATCATGCCTGCTGCTCCCCACAGCACACCGCCAATCAGAATCATAACCAGTAAAATCAGCGAATTAATTTTTAGTTGTTTGCCCACAGCAACAGGGAAAATAATATTGGCTTCAATGTATTGGACAGCCATAAAAATACCCACCACGCCAAGCGGATACCAAACCGAATGATAGGTGAACCATGCAATAGAGACAGGCAATAAGGATGATATTACTATTCCTACATAAGGAATAAATGTCATGACCGAAACGAGGAAACCAAACAGGAAAGCATTTGGAATACCCAATAAAAGCAATCCAAGGCTGTTTAATAAGCCAACAATAACATAGACCACAACCATTCCTTTAATAAAGCGGAAGTAAGACGATATGGTGAGTTTTATTACTTCAAGAATTGATTCGTGTGAAGTGCCGGGAAGAAATTTAAATAAAGCGCTTACAAGTAAATGACGATAATAAAGAATTAGTGCTGAAAATACAGGTATCAAGACCATTAGTGCCAGAAAAAGAGATGACTCAATCAGAGTGCTTCTTATAAACGGAACAAAATAAGATGAGGAATTTTCAATAGCTGTTACTATCCATTGTTGTTGCAGATCTTTATTAATTGAAAAAGTATTAGCAAGGTAAACACTGAGTCCGGCAAGTCCCTGCATAATTTCTGCTTTTAATTGTGGTCCTTTTTCTGCCAGATTTAAGATTAATGCAGTAAGCAGAAAAAGCAATGCTGCGATAAATAAAAATACCAAACTGATACTCATAACAACGGCTGTAGAGCGTGGGATTTTTTTTCCTTCCAGCCATTTGCAGGTGGGGTAAATAGTAAAAGCTATCAGCAGGGAGAAACTGAGCGGAATAAACACCGCTTTTCCGAAATATAATATAAGTCCGGCAAAGAATATAAATTGCAATATCCGCAGCCAACGGCCTCCATCAGCAGAGAATTGATTCATGAAAGTAGAATAAGAACGAGGTAAAAGTAGGAATAATACGGCTGTCTTATTTTTTCGCTTTCTCTTTCATTATTTCTTTAAATGGTTTGCCGGAAATTTTGCTTTCGGCCCACGACAGAAAATCAAAATACTCAAATGCAGTTCGTTCAAAATTGTCTTTTTTCAGCTCCTCCAATTCGGGCTTTAGCTGCTTGTAAGCCTGTATCTGCTGCTTTTTATCCAACTTCAGCATTTTGTTAATAAAGTTCATAAATATCGTTTCAAACTTATAAACACGGTTGCGGGTTTTCAGGTAACGTTGGGTGGATTTGATGGCATAAGGAATCATGCGGTCGTTACCTAATTCAAAGTGAATAATCAGGTTCAGCATTTGCGAGAAGCAGTAAATGTCTTCGCTTTTCTTGATATCAATATCATTAAGTAAACGATTGGTCCAGCGCAAGGCCTGGGCATATTTTTCTGCACCAAAACATATCAAGGCTGAGTTGAAAAACATAAACGATTTACGCACATTGCTAAGTTTGCTTTCATACAATTTCAGTCCTTCTTCCACAATGGGAATGGTATCCATGCCTTTTTCAAATTCGCCCATCAGGTAATAAATGGTTTGCTCGGTGCTGTAAACACTGTAAAACAGACGAAAATCCAGATCTTCATTTTTTGTAAGTGCCAGTTTCTCGGGCATAGCACGGAGTTTTTCCAAGAACTCAAAAGCTTCTTTGTATTTTTTTGATTGAATGCCGATGTAGATAATATTGGTGAGCAGCGAGAAATAAATGTTGGGTTCGTCTTTAAATTTATCAACGTTGGCCTCAATGTGTTCAACGTTTGCATTCAGGTATTTGTAGCTGTTTTTGTAATCACCTATGCCGAAATAATAAACACTGTAAATGTGGTTGTACAAATACTCGGTACGGAAATAGCGGTCTTTTGCATCGCTCTTTAACAGGGTGCTGTCAATGATATTTTTAAAACCAGTGATTTCTTTTTCAGAACGGGCTTTTCCGCGTTTATTAAGAATAAAAAAGAGGCGACTTTTTACATTCCAGTAATTACTGAAGATTTCAATTTTTTTAAGAATACGCATGTCATCTGCCAGCATTTCCTCTAACTCATTTTCATCGGTATTTTCGTAAGTATCTTTTTCAATCAGCATTTTCTGCCATTCAAAAATTTCAAGAAGGGTAGTGTGTTTCTCATATTTTTCGGCAATGCGTTTGGCACTTTGCAGCAGTTTGGCACTTTGGTGATACAAGGCTTTTTTATAAAGAATTTCAACACAGTGGAGCAGTTTTTTTAGCTGTGCTTCGGTTGAACTGTTGGCATGATAAGCGTCTAAACTGCGCAGAATAGCATCGTACAAACGGCTTTTGGTAATGGAAAAACTTTTGGTAAATGCCTCTTTGCGGAAGCGTTTAAGAATAGCTGCTTCATCGTATTCTTTCTGTTTGTCTATTGCATCAAACAATACAGAATAATTGCTTTTTTCAGCACCTGAAATGCGTGTAGAAAAAACTTTAAAATACCTTTTTTCGGGTTTGTTCAGTGATTTGATTAATCTGAACAGGTTGTCGGATGCTTGGTTAGACATGTATAATTATTTAAAGTTATTGTAACCTGTTTTAAGCGTACTATTTATCTCGTGTTATGATATTATATAGTTGTTGATTTTTATTGTGATTATATCCTGGATCTTTTGATTTATAGTTCTTATTACTCTTTATTTTATTGTGATATAGCCATTTTTGTTAAATAGTTTGGTATTGATATTATTCATGTTCTGTTTAATAATGATTTACTTATTCTGTGTTTTGAAATGTAATGCAAGTTAAGAATAAAAGAAATTGATTGTTCGTTTGACTTGTAATTAATAAAGCTATAAAACACCTCTGGAACTGTATCTTTTTGGTGAAAAATAGAAACAGATGCTGATGTGTATAGAATCAGTTTTTTGTTTTCGTCTGTAATCCTTTACTGACAGCTACTATCGGAAACTATAGTTGTCCGAAATATTAGTTTCTCAACTGTATAATTACACTGTTTTGTTAGCTTGATAAGACTATATGGTGAAGGTAATTTTGGGCAAACCAAAACAATGAAGCCATGAGAAAAATAATACTTTCAATTTCCCTCCTGTTCTCAGGAACTGTTCTCTCAACTGCTCAGGTTTATTCTTATGATGAACTTGATATTAATAATGTCAGAGCAAGATTTTTTGCTAACGGAGGTTTGTTTCGTGATTCAGGTAATCCAATTCCATCAGGTGGATTTGAGGTTCCCATAGGAAGTGGGAGCTCCACAATTTATACATCAAGACTTTGGGTTGGAGGACTTGATAATAACGGTCAATTAAAACTTGCTGCTGAACGGTATAATCAAGTCGGCAGAGATTTTTTTGCCGGACCACTTACAACTGATGGCTCAGCTTCATGCGATAACACTGTTGACAGTATTTACAATCGTGTATGGAAAATAAACAGAACAACAATTGATTCATTTGCTACCGGGCTTTTTACATCGGTTCCTAATTCTATTTCTGAATGGCCAGCGCATGGGGATGTATCACTTGGTCAATCATATTATTTAGCACCCTTCGTTGATTTAAACAATAATGGAAATTATGAACCTGAAAATGGTGACTATCCAAAAATGCGTGGTGACCAAGCGCTGTTTTTTATCTTTAATGACAAGTGTGGCATACATACTGAAAGCGGTGGAAATGCAATTGGAGTTGAAATTCATGGAATCGCTTATGCTTTTAATTGCCCTCAAGATTCTGCACTTGCAAACACAATCTTTGTTCATTACGATATTATAAATCGAGGTTCATTTACTTTAAGTAACACCTACATTGGTTTATGGTCTGACATGGATATTGGTTTTGCCAATGATGATTACATGCAATGTGATGTTATGCGTGGAAGTTATTTTACTTACAACGGGGTAAATTCGAATTATTCACCTTCTCAATCTGTAACTTTTCTTGCAGGACCTTATCAAGATGAAAATAGCATTGATGATTCTGTTGGTATCGGAGTTAATGAATCTTTAAACGGTTTTGGTTTTGGAGATGGGATAATTGATAATGAAAGATTGGGGCTTTCGCATTTTATGTGTAATAACAACATCGGAGGTAACGGACCGCAAGCATTAAATTATTACTATTCATTAGAAGGGTTAAATGATGACGGCACACAACTTTACTACGGAAGTGGTAATTCTATACCTGCTGATTTTATCTTTCCAGGTAATTCAGACCAACAATATTACTGGGGAACAAATGGAACTCCTGTTCCTCCATGGTCAGAAGAAAGCTCTAGTAATACACCTTACGACAGACGCGGCTTAGGCTCCTCCGGGCCTTTTACATTGCAACCGGAAGAAATAGTTCCATTGGATTTAGCTTTTGTTTTTGGCAGAGATTACAATGGTGGGCCACAGGAAAGCATTACAGTAATGAAGGAACGGATAGATGCTATTCGTAGTATGTTCATTAGTGATTCAACAACTTGCGGAGGAAGTATCAGTTCAGTCCAACAGATTATATCTGCACAAAACAAGGTTGTGGTTTATCCCAATCCGGTAAAAGATATTCTCACTGTATCCTGCTCTGTCCCTGCAAAGGAGCAAGTAATTGAATTGTTTAATGTAAGCGGACAAAAAGTGATTACTGAAAATGTAAACAGTATTACATGCAAAACAGAAATTAATTTAAGCGCACTTACATCTGGAATTTATTTGCTTAGAATTTCATCACAGAATGAGATTATTCATGTTCAGAAAATTATTAAAAACTAAAAATAGTGTATTAGGGTTGTATGATTTAATTAAATAATATATCCCGAAAACCTGTATAGAAATAAAAACATTCAAATGCTGTAAAATTCAATGATAACAAGCATTTCAATAAGTCTTGTGAAGATGTAATTGGTTTCAGAAATGTATAATAAAGCAATAAATTAATCTTGAAAATGCCTTTTAATAATCGTAAATTTGAAAAACTAAATTTTAATGCCATGAACAAAACAACTCTTTTCACCGCCCTGTTCCTGTTTGCAGGAATGCTGTTTAACAACATTGTAATTGCTGACGATAAGCCGGGCAGCACAAAAAACACAGGCAAGATATCAGTGGTGGTTTATCCAAACCCTGTGATGGATGTAATAAATGTTACATCATCGGAACCCATTCAGGAGCCGATTGTGGAAACATTTAATGTAAACGGACAAAAGGTAACACCACCGCAAAGCAGTCAGGGTGATGGCTCCAACAAAATGGAAGTGGATATGAGCAATGCAGCTCCCGGTATTTATTTCCTGAAAGTTTTTGACGGAAAAGAATTGATTCACGTTCAGCAAATCATAAAACTATAAAGCCATGAAAAAAACTCTACAAATTTTATCAGCCCTGCTGATCGTGCTTTTTATTCAGGCTTTAGTGCTGGTACCCGATAAATTATCGCAGAACAACTCTTCTGAGAACGAGGAACAGTTCTGGGTTTTTAATGATAAAGGTTAATCAGCGTTTTATTAGTTTAAAATAACGGCTTCCCTCTTCAGAGGAATAATGCAGTGTGTAAATTCCTGAAGGGAGATTAGCAATATCAATTGTTGTTTTTTGACTGCTAGTTTTCATTTCAAGAACAATTTGTCCCATCAGGTTAATTAACTGAATGTTATTGTTAGCCCCTTCGTTCCGATAGCTATCGGAAGCGCTCAGGGTGACAACTTCAACTGTTAGATAATCTCCAACAGGATTAGGATAAACAGATAACTCAAAAGGCTCTTCTTCAGTAATTGAAGCAGGTTTATTTCCGTTATAAATCCAGATATTATCAAGGGTGAAATAATTTCCGCGTCTGTTTTTGCCCACGAATTTCAGTAATAGATTTTCGCCAGCAAACTGAGATATATTCACTACTTCTTCGCGCCAATGTTCGGGAAGCGAGGGAATAAAATTGTTGGTGTTATCGTCCCAAGTGCTGAGTGTATCACCTCCTTTTTTCCAGATTTTGTATGGAAAGCTTGCTCCGCAGTTGGTGCTGGCGTAAATGGTTACGGTATCGCTGAGTGAAGGATGTTTGTGTTGGTAGCTCATATCAAAGCGCAGGGTAAGTGAATCGGCCCCCGATAAATCAAACACAGGACTGATGAGTTCATCCATGCGGTTGTTGATTATTTCGCTACCAAATGGCATATAAGCTGCGTAGCTTTCCCAACCAAGTCCTGATGATGTAACAGTATCCCATGTGAGATCAAAATCGGGATCGTTGATATACCAAACAGCAGGCGAAATACCTTGTTCAAAATCTTCCATAAAAGGAAGCGCTACCGATTGGCGATAGTTGAAACGTGAAATTCTGCGGTTGTTGATGTAATCGTATTCATTGATGGTATCATTCAGTTCTGCTCTTACCATAAACTCAACATTTCCTGTTCCGTTAAACTGCAGGGCAGCAAGTGTAAGACTTTGCATTTGCCCTGCGGCAAGGTTTCCGCTCCATGAGTAGTTGGATTCTGTGCCTCCGTTGATGCTGTAAAAAATCGTGGCAGAAGTAAGCGTACTGTCGCCTGTGTTCTTTATAACAACCTGGGGTGTGAAATTTTCATTGCAGGTAAAGCCACCGTCAGCAGGCGAACTAATTTGTGACACTGCTATGTCGTATGTATTGTTTTGTGGCGGCACAGGCGACCATGTTTGTGATAAATAATTGTAAGCAGTTTCTAAATTAATCATACCCATGCCGTAGGTATTGTCTTCTCCTGCATCACCCAAATCAATGGCAGAGTAGTAGAGCGCATATTTGATTTCTTCGCCCGGCAGAAATGGAAATGCTTCTTTGAGCAATAATACTGCGCCTGTTACATGGGGTGATGCCATAGAGGTTCCGTCATAGTTATCGTATTCATTCTGACCTACGCACGAGCGAACATTAACACCAGGAGCCGAAACTTCAGGCTTTATTTCTATGGAACCTCCGCCACCGCAAAATGAGGGGCCGCGACTTGAAAACCCTGCAACGGTATAATTTACATCTTCGGCATCTACTGCACCTACGGCAAAAACATTCACTAAGCTGGGACTTATAAAAGCAGGTCTTCCAATGGTTGATGCACCAGGACCATTATTACCTGCCGAGTGGATGGAAGCAATACCCGCAGCTTCAACCGCAACAAATACATCTGCAACAAAACTTACGCAAAGCGTATCAGCTTCCTGATTAGATTCTATTCCCCATGAGTTGTTGATGGCATCGGGAATATCATCGGTGGTGGCCGTATCGCCATCGGGGTTCATGGCAAACTGAAAAGCGAGCATGAGTTCTGAAATAGGTTTTATATCGGCAGGATTTTGTACAATGGGGTCTGTAGCAATCCAATAGGCATTGAAAGCCGAGCCGATGGTGTCGTTGTTGGCGGCATCTAAACCAAGCGTAGTTCCTAATATGTGTGTGCCATGGCTGCTGCTTTTGTCTGCAGGCAGCGGACTGTCATAAGCAAACCAGCATTGTTCCATGGGTAAAAAATTGGCAAGAAAGCGACTGCCGATTGCGGGGTGCTGAGGCCAGCAGCCCGTATCCACACTGTACATTCTGCGGCCATGTCCGGTATAGCCTAAGTTCCACATAAAAGGTGCGCCAATAGCTGTTAAGCCTGGTTCGCGGCCATTAATGGATTTGGGTGCAGGAGTTATTGATTTCTTAAAATCTATTGGTTTAACAACCTGTTCATTTGCCAATTCAATGTGTTCAATTTCGCTGAATTGGAGCAGGGGAGTGATGTCTTTTGCTTTCAGTTCTGCAATAACAATGTTGCAAATCCAGAGCTGTGTTGTATTTTTTGCTTCGTGTTGGCGCAGGTAGTCGGCTATGTGTTTTTGTGTAGCGTTTGCTTTTGAGGTAAGCAGGTTAATGGTAGTTTTTGCACGCACATCCAACGGTGTTTGCTGCATTCTGAAAACGGTTTGCAGCGAATCAAGATTTACTTTTTCATTGAGAATAATATTTACCTGATGATAGGTATTGGCATTTTCATCCTGAATAGTTTTGGCAAGAGGGGCACTTAGCCAGGCGTTTTGGGCCGATAATGAATTAAGAATTAAGAATACAGGAAGCAGAATGAGTACTAGTTTTTTCATCAGAAAAATAATTTGCTTGCAAGGTAAAGAAAAACTAAAAAGCAGGTATTAAAACCTGAACCCAATCACCAGCAAATCGTCCACCTGCTCATTGGCTCCTCGCCAGTTGTAATGATTTTCAGAAAGCAATTGTTGCTGCTCATTCATGGGCCTGGTCGATATTTCAACTAAAAAATCTTTCAGTTTTCCTGCCATGTATTTGCGGTTTTTGTGTCCGCCAAACTGGTCTGCATAGCCATCCGAGTAAATGTAAAAGGTATCGCCTTTTTGTATGTTTAGTTGGTGCAGGGTAAAACTGGTATCAAAATCAGATATGCCGCCAATGCTATGTTTGTCTGCTTTTATCTCATTTAATTTTCCTTCACGTATAAATACAAGCGGGCGATATGCTCCTGAATAATACAATGTATTATTTTTAAAATCAATGCTGCACAGAGCCAGGTCCATTCCGTCATTGGCTGTAACGCTGGCTTCTTTGTTTTGTAAAGATGCCTTGGTGCGCTTGTTCATTTCCTGTAGAATTTCGGCTGGGTTGGTTTTGCCTTCGGTTTCTACAATGCTGCTCAAAAAATTATTCCCCATCATGCTCATCAGAGCACCGGGAACACCATGTCCGGTGCAGTCAACAGCAGCTAAAACAAAGTGATCGTTCTTTCCCGAGAACCAGTAGAAATCACCGCTTACAATATCCTTTGGCTGAAAAAAGATAAAAGCTTCAGCAAAATATTTGTTCAATAAATTTTCAGGTGGCAGAATGGCTTTCTGCAAACGACCTGCATAAAAAATACTGTCGGTAATGCTGCGGTTCTTTTCTTCCAGTTCTATTTTCTGGCGCGATATTTCTTCGTTGGCCTGAGCAAGGTCAACATTTTTAAGACGAAAAATTTCTTTCTCTTTCTGTGATTCTGCAATGTCAAATTTCTTTTGCAGTTCGCGGGTTTTTACCTTAATATTTTCATTAATCAGAATATCTTCAAAAAGCTTATTTTTTTTCAGATGCTCCAATGCTTTTTTGTAATCACCTGTCAACTCATAAATAGTTGAGTAATGCTCGTGAATGACAGCACTTACAGTAGGTTGCTGAAGTTCTTCAGCAAGCGATAAAGCTTCATCAAGTGTTTTTACCGCTGTTTCCATATTGTCAACCATAAAATACACATAGCCCATACTTTTCAGTATGCTTGTCCTGAACGAAATATCATTATCCGTTTTACTGTTGATGTCAAGTGCCTCTTCAAAGTAAGTAAGTGCCTTTGGATAGTCTTTCATTTTATACAGCAAAATAGCAGTGCTGCCTAAAATGCGTTTTACAATGTTGTCGTTCTCCTTATTAAGGCTGTGTGCTTTTTTAAGTTCTATAAAAGCCTCTTCAAGCCGTTCCATCCAGTTAAGGCAATTGCCCAAACTATAATGGCATTCCTGAATAAGATAAACATCATTCAGTTTGTTGGCATTTTTCAGTGCTTCATTAAAATACTCGTAAGCATTGGCAAACTGGTAAATACCCTGATAAAAATTTCCGATGCGCAAATTGAAACGATAAATATCTCTCAGGTCATTCAGCGAGGTAACTAAATTCAAGCCTTCCATTAAATTGGAAAGCACATTCTCGGTATCTTTAAATGAATTGTATAGGTTGCCTATTTTGAAAAATATGTTGGCAGCATTTTTTTTATCACCTGTCGCCTGATACAATCGCAAAGCATGATAAAAATATTCAAGTGCTTCTTTTTGCTTGCTATCGACAAGAAAGCGGTCGCCCTCTTTTTCGGCTTCCTGAGCCGTTAGTTTTTCAATAGATTTTACTTCTGTAATTTCTGCCACAGGGCAAAATTATTTTTATTCGGTGAAGTCAACTATTTCAAAGCCTTGTTTTTTAAAATCGGCTTCGTTTACTTTGAAGTCTGCATCGGTTGCAGCAGCGTTTGGAGTAAAGGTTTTTACAGTAAGTGTATAGGTGTTTCCGTCTTTACCGAATGTTTTTGAACTTACAATCTGGCTTTTCTCTTTGTCAATATTCATGCGCAAACGAGAATAGTTTTTCTTTCCGGGATCTAATGGAAACAGGTCAATCACTGCAATGGTTTTAGCACCTTCTTTGGTTTCTTTCAAAAACTGGTATTTAAAACCTTCTTCATAAACGGTAAAGATTTTTGCAGGGTCAAAACCAAGTTCTTCGTTAAAGTCGGCTTGTGTTTTTTTATGAACCTCTTCAGCTTTGCGCATGACAATCCAAACGTTAGAACCGTCACTTATAACTTCGCGCCCGGATAATGTGAGTTTAAATTTATTGCCTTTCAGCAGCAGAGTGCCTTCTTGTGTTTCGTTGATTTTTGCTGCTGAGTTTTCGAGGTTGTAGGTACACTCAACTTTCAAGGAAGTATAGCCCTTCATTTTCTTGCTTACTTCGTCAAGAATGAGTTTTGCTTTCTCCTGTTCCTGTTTGGTTTGGGTAAAAGCAGTTGTGAAGGTTATAAATGTTAAGATGATTATTAAAGTTATTCTGAGTTTCATAATTATAGTTTGTTGTCATATTGAGGGCAGAAGTATCTTTTGAGAGATTGCTTCGCTTTGCTCGCAATGACGTTTAGCCGATTGTTTTCAAATACTGTTCCAAACTTTCTAAGGTGGGAAATAAAACCTGACGCGCCTTGCTGCCTTCGTTAGGACCAACAATGCCTGCCATCTCTAATTGGTCAATGATTCTGCCTGCGCGGTTGTAGCCTAATTTAAGTCTGCGTTGCAACAAAGATGCTGAACCTTGTTGGTGCTGAACTACCATGCGTGCAGCTTCTACAAACATAGCATCGCGTTCATCAGGGTCGCCATACTCACCGCCACCGCCTTCCACACTGTCGTCAATAATTTCGGGCAGGTGCATGGCATCGGGATAGCCCATTTGTGAGCCGATGAATTCTGTTATTTTTTCTACTTCAGGAGTGTCCACAAAAGCGCATTGCAAACGAATCATATCGCTTCCGGTGGAAAGAAGCATATCACCGCGGCCAATCAATTGGTCGGCACCACCTGCATCTAAAATGGTTCTTGAGTCAATGCGTGATGTAACGCGGAAAGCGATACGTGCCGGGAAGTTGGCTTTAATTGTACCGGTGATAATATTCACAGACGGACGTTGTGTAGCAATAATCAAATGGATACCGATAGCACGTGCCAACTGGGCCAAACGCGCAATCGGCATTTCCACATCTTTACCTGCGGTCATAATCAAATCAGCAAATTCATCTACTACCAACACAATGTAAGGCAGGAAACGGTGTCCTTCATTCGGGTTTAGTTTGCGCGATACAAACTTTGCATTGTATTCTTTAATGGTGCGCACCGATGCGTTTTTCAGCAAATCATAACGCATATCCATTTCTATGCAAAGCGAGTTGAGTGTATTGATTACCTTTTTTGTATCGGTAATAATTGCCTCAGCGCTGTCGGGAAGTTTAGCGAGGAAGTGACGCTCAATTTTATTGAACAAAGTCAACTCCACCTTCTTGGGGTCAACCAACACAAACTTGATTTGTGAGGGATGTTTTTTGTAAAGGAGCGAAACCAGAATTGCATTCAGTCCAACTGATTTACCCTGCCCCGTAGCACCCGCCATGAGCAGGTGAGGCATCTTAGCAAGGTCGGCAATAAAACTTTCGTTGCTGATGGTTTTACCCAATGCAATCGGCAAATCCATTTTCACATTCTGAAATTTTTCCGATGCAATCATGCTGCGCATGGAAACAATATCAGGGCTTGAGTTAGGAACCTCAATACCGATTGTTCCTTTTCCGGGAATAGGAGCGATGATACGGATACCCAATGCAGCAAGACTTAGCGCAATATCGTCTTCCAGATTTTTGATTTTTGAAATGCGCACACCGGCAGCAGGTACAATTTCATACAGCGTAACCGTTGGACCGATGGTGGCTTTAATTTTATCAATCTCAATTCCGTAGTTATTGAGGGTTTGAAGGATTTTATCTTTGTTACTGTTCAGTTCCTGCTCGCTTACTGTGCGGTCCTGACTTACATAATCTTCCAGTAAATCAATAGGAGGGAATTTATATTGTGATAGCTCCAATGTAGGATCATATTCACCAACTTCATCCACCAGATTTTCGGCAGTTATTTCGTTGGCACCGGTTGCTGCGGCTACTTCCTCAACGCTGGTTTGTGTTATTTCAAAATCAACACCGTCTGTTTTTTCGTTTTTGGTAACAGGCTTTGTTTCTGCAAACTCAACGGTATTTGTTTCGGGTTTTACTTCCGGTTCTTTTACAATCAGCACATTTTCTTTGTGCGGAAGTTCATCGTCTTCTTCAATATTGTTTTCAGCAACTTCGGTTTCAGGAGTTGGTTCTTCTTCTTTTGGTTTGCGTGCAAACACATTTTCAAACGACAGACTGAAAACAAGAACGCTGTAAACAAGTGCAGAAAAAATAATGAGCAGAATAGCTCCTGCGCTGCCTATGTAAAGCGCCAGTTTGTTGTTAAGCATACGCCCAACGCTGCCTCCCCCAAATTCATCTTCGGTAAGGAAGTAAGAAAGGGTAAGTGGCAGCCAGTAGAAAAAGAAAATAGAATGTTTTGCAATTTTCCCGAAAGGCAGCAGCGCCACTTTAAATGTAATGCGTATGCCCAGCAGCAACAGCAGAAATGGAATAATAAAAGAAGTAATACCAAAACCGCTGTAGATAAGGCGGTGAACCAGTTTTGCACCCAGCCAGCCACCTTTGTTGGCCACGCCTGTATCAGGGTTTTCGCTGGTTACAGCGCTGAAATCAATGGCCCAGTTATAGAAATACGAAATAAAAGAAACCAACAGGAAACCCGCAAACAAGATAAGAAACGAGCCGGTGATAGCATGCAGCTGCTTATTTTCCAAAAACAGTTTTACGGCAGAAAACGAACGTTTGAATACGTTCTCTTTTGCCGGCTTTTTTTCAACCGGTTTCTTTGTTTCGCCTTTAAGTTTATTTTCTTTGGAAGCCATTTCTTAAGCGGTCAAAAGTAATAATTTGCAAACACGGGTTTGCATCTATTTACTAACGCTAAATCGTTGAAAAGTAGTATTCGGAAAGCCGCAATAAAATCAGAAGTCGGTGAACTTTTCTTCCATTTCTTTCTGCGTGATTTTTTCGTAATCGGCAGGAACGGCAAACTCTTCGTCATCAATATCAACAGCAGTAACCGCTTTGGCAGTGAGGTGCATCTCTACATTAAACTGTGAGATGTTGTATTCCATCAGCACACCTTTTATTTCGTGGAAAGGCGAGCACCAGTTGGGATCTTTGATGCCTATATCTTCGGTGTAATAGATGGAGAAATTTTTTGTGCTGTCGTTGAATACCACATCCATGCGCTTGCAGGTATAGCCTGCTATTACTTTGACTGAATCGGATGGTATCAACTGCATGTCGTCAGGCTTTTTGGCGTAGCTGCCATAGATATCTGCCGAGTCGAGAATCAGTCCGTATTTTTTGTTTACTAATTTGAGGTAGTGGAACAGATTACGCTCATTGTTATTGGTGATAAACTTGGTGGTGAAAACGCCCGCACCGGTTTTCAATTCGCCAATGGTATTGTTGTCTTTAAATTTCATCTTCATGTCCTTGGGCATCATACCCAGCATAAAGATATCGTCCTTATCAATCTTGGGATACGTGATTTCGTATTCGATAATTCCTTCCGAAATCTTAGAGGTGTTGTTTTTACCCGTGTTGCATGAACACGCGGCAAACACAATCACCGCCAGAAAAAGTGGGCATACTTTTGTCAAGGCGTTGTGTATTTTAGGTTTGGACAAATCTAACGAGCCACTAAGTAGGTGAAATGTTAGATACACATATTTATTAATAGATGAATGTTGAAAACGTAAAGACTAATAAATGTATTTCTCCGACTGATTTTGTTTTGGGGTTTTGCCACTAAAAACGGTTGCCACAGATTCACAGATTATAAATTATAGAGGTTGTTTAAATTTATACTTAGCCACTAATTACACTAATTCTCGCGAATTAGATTAGTGTTAATTAGTGTAATTAGTGGCTAAATAAAATCTGTGAATCTGTGGCTACTCCTTATTCATCCCACAAATTTGCCAACGTATAAGGCGAGTCATTGGTTGTCCAGTTTTCGCCAGTGAGAAAACGGTAGTGGCGGTCAAGGGCTGTAATTTCCTGCATATCCGAATCGCTGAGTGCAACATGCTGCGCATCAAAATTCTCTTTCAAACGTGCAGGGTTAATGGATTTAGGAATTACCGTTGTGCCGCGCTGTATAGCCCACTGGATAAGCACCTGTGCGGTGGTGCACTTATGTTTGGCAGCTATGGAAACAATAACAGGGTTTTCAAACAGACTGGGTTCGTCAGCCGCTTTAAGTGAGGGGTGGCGGTCTTTAGAGCCCAGGGGCGAATAGGCAGTGAGGTGTATGTTATGCTGTTTACAAAACGCAAACAAGGTGTTTTGTTGCAGCAGGGGATGCAACTCCACCTGGTTCATTTCGGGCTTGTGTTTTGCTTCGGCATACAATGCCTGCAGCTTTTTTATGCTGAAGTTAGAAACGCCAATGTGTTTTACCAAGCCTTGTTCCAATGCATCTTCCATTCCGCGCCAGGTTTCTATGATGGGAATTTCTTCCAGCGTAATGTAATCGCTGCCTTTGCGCGGGGCAAGTATATCTGCTTTAAAGGCAATAGGCCAATGCACCAGGTACAGATCTAAATAATCCAGTTGCAAATCACTGAGTGTTTTTTTCAGCGCAGGGATTACCTGTTCCTGCTTGTGAGCGTTGCTCCACAGTTTAGAGGTTATCCACAGGTCTTCGCGTTTTACTATTCCTTCTTTAAATGTATCGCTCAGCGCATTTCCTATCTCGGCTTCGTTTAAATAAATGGCTGCACAATCAATGTGGCGGTAACCTATTTTTATAGCATGGCGCACAGCGGTATATACTTCTCCGGGTTTGCTTTTCCAGGTGCCCAGACCGAAGGCGGGCATTTTATCTCCGTTGGTAAATGTTAGTTGTTGCATGGTGTGTTTTTTTGAGCGGGCTAAGGTAATCAGTTTGTCACCCTTAACGTAATCAAAGGGCAATAATTCAATTTTTTAGTTAATCCCAAACAAGTAAACTATTCCCCTGCTGCCTTCGTGTGTAGCGTTGCTTATTACTTATCCGCGGCCTTTTCTATGTAGACAAAAAGAGGACTTTTTATTTAATTCCTCGTTTCAGGTTGTTATCCCCGCTTGGTGCGCTGACTTTACCGCACGACAAATAACTTTATTTTTATCACGGGTTGTTATCACGGGATTCCCCATTGTTGCCATCATGCCGGAGGTTGCTTCCAACGCACGATGCGTTGGAAGCAACGTATCACAAAAAACTTCATTTTTATCTCAGGTTGGTGTCAGCGCATGGTAGGGTGTCGCCAACCAAACGCATGGAATTGGCAGAATCCCCGCCTTCCCCCATGTTAAATAATTAATAAATTTGCCGCATGATTTTTACAGCGCGGCAGATTGCCGGCATACTCAATGGCACGGTAGAAGGCAATCCCGATGCGCAGGTAAGTACAGTATCTAAAATTGAGGAAGGCGCACCCGGTTCGCTTTCGTTTCTTGCCAATCCTAAATACACCGATTATATTTACAGCACCAAGGCAAGTGCCGTTATTGTAGCTAAAGATTTTAAGCCGCAGCAGCCACTCAGCACTACGCTTATCCGTGTGGACGATGCCTACCAGAGTTTTGCAAAGCTGCTGGAATACTATAATAAACTGAATAAAGACAAGAAGGGCAGGGAAGAGCAGAGCTATGTTTCGACTTCTGCTAAAATCGGAAACGATGTATATATAGGTGCATTTGTGTATGTTGGCGAAAATGCAGAGATAGGTAACGCTGTAAAGCTGTATCCCGGAACCTATATTGGCGATGATGTAAAGGTGGGAGCCAACACAACGCTTTTTCAGGGCGTGAAAATTTATCACGGCTGTGTTATCGGCAACGATTGTACCCTGCATGCAGGTGTGGTAATCGGTGGTGATGGATTTGGGTTTGCACCTAATGCCGAAAATAATTATGCTAAAGTTCCTCAAATCGGGAATGTGGTGATTGAAGACCGTGTGGAAATTGGCGCGAATACAACCATTGACCGCGCAACGCTGGGTTCAACCATTATCCGCAAAGGCGTGAAGCTGGATAACCTGATACAGATTGCCCATAATGTAGAGATAGGAGAGAACACCGTTATTGCCGCGCAAACAGGTGTTGCGGGTTCTACCAAAATAGGCAGCAACTGCATGATTGGCGGACAGGTGGGCATTATCGGGCACATTACCATTGGCGATAAAGTGATGATTGCAGCACAATCGGGCATTGGAGGTAACTTAAAAGACGGAGAGATTGTACAAGGCTCGCCTGCATTTGGCGTGGGCGAATACAAACGTTCGTATGTGGTGTTTCGCAAACTGCCAGAATTAAATGCTAAAATTGCGGAGTTGGAAAAGAAACTGAAGGAATTAAAACAAGAAAATGAATGATAGGTTGTGTTGCTGAACTTGCGTATGTCACCCTGAGCGTTCCCGATAGCTATCGGGACAAAGGGCTTAATAATTGCGGTTCGACTACGCTCACCGTGACACAATTAACTTAAGACTAAAATGAGCGATTTTCAGAAAACAATAAAACAGGCTGTAACTCTTACCGGTGTTGGGTTGCATACAGGCAAGGAAACGCATCTTACCTTTAAACCTGCGCCTGTTGACCACGGCTTTAAATTCCAGCGCATTGACCTGGAGGGCAAGCCTATTGTTACGGTTGATTGTGATAATGTGGTGGATGTATCGCGCGGAACTACTATTTCTGAAAACGGTGCTTCCGTTGCTACCATTGAACATACGCTTGCCGCATTGGTAGGAA
>JBFWYU010000050.1:0-26437 GCA_050186075.1 Bacteroidia bacterium | reverse complement strand
ATTCTGTTGGCTACGGTAAGAGCGCATTCAATATCGTGTGTAATGATGATGGAAGATGTTTTGTATTTTTTCTGAACCTCCAGAATAAGTGCGCTTATTTCATCGGAAGTAACAGGGTCAAGTCCGGTGGTAGGTTCATCATAGAGCATTATCTGCGGGTCAACAACAATAGTGCGTGCAAGACTAATTCGCTTTCTCATTCCGCCTGAGAGTTGTGAAGGCATTTTATCTATGGCATCAGCCAGGCCAACATTTTCCAGTACTTCTTTTATCTTTTCTTCCCGTTCCTTTTCGTTCAGTTCTTTTCTTATTCGCTGTAATGGAAATTCTAAGTTCTGCCTTACCGTCATCGAATCATATAAGGCACCACTCTGAAAAAGGAAACCAATTTTAGTGCGCTGCTCGTCCAGTTCTTTGCGTTTCATCTGCAAAACATTTTTATCAAAAACATTTATCGTTCCTCCATCAGAACTTAATAAACCAACAATGCATTTGATTAAAACTGATTTGCCGGTGCCTGATTTACCAAGCACAACAAGGTTTTCGCCATTAAACAGTTTCAGCGAAATATCTTTCAGCACCACCTGTGAACCAAATGATTTTTGAAGATTTATTATTTCAATGACTGCATTATCAGTAGTCGACACCTGTTGACTATTGACCATTGACTGCTCACTGTTGACTATTGACTCTTTCGTTTCCATTATACCAGCATATCCGTTATTTGAACAGCAATCATATCCAGGACTATTACCAGCAGCGATGCCAGCACAACAGCAGAATTTGCGGCAACACCAACACTTTCGGTTCCGCGCCCTGCATTGTATCCTTTATAGCAACCTACCATTCCAATCACCCATCCAAAGAAAAATGTTTTAATTACAGCCGGTAAAAAGTCTATGAACTCAACCCGGCCAAATGCCTGCGAGAAAAATAAAACCAGACTTACATCACCTTTAATATTTGCTCCTGCCCAGCTTCCCAGAATACCCCATGCATCTGCATACAAAACAAGAAGTGGTATCATCAGCGTAGCTGCCAGTACACGGGTAACAACCAGAAAACGCATAGGATTAGTGGATGATACTTCCATCGCATCAATTTGCTCGGTAACTTTCATGGAACCCAATTCTGCACCCATTCCCGAACCTATTTTTCCGGCACAGATAAGTGCAGTAATAACTGGCCCCATTTCGCGGATGAGCGATATAGCTACCATTCCGGGCAGCATGGTCA
Source organism: Bacteroidia bacterium (assembly GCA_050186075.1). GTDB lineage: Bacteria > Bacteroidota > Bacteroidia > SXHM01 > SXHM01 > SXHM01. The sequence goes on along the minus strand of JBFWYU010000050.1, from coordinate 25,201 downwards.
CCGCACCAAAATCAACCAACACAGGGCGCGACTGAATGGTAAGCACCAAACCCATAATAGCACCCGTAATGGAAATAAGCGGCAATGATTTGTATCCAATCTGAAAGCACTGATGTGCAAATTCTTTGAATTCAAAACTGCGCGAAAATGTTTGTTTAGTTACATCAGCCACAAATAAAAATGCATCGGCAAAATCAGTTAAGAAATTGTCTGCAACTTCTTTTGTTGCCAGTGTTGTTTCGCTGAGCTTGATGCTTTGCTCGGTTGCAAAACCTTTTACTGCTATAACGGGATTTGTAATTTTCATTCGGTGCAAATGTGGGTTTGTTTAAGAAAGACAGTGTTACAGAATAATGTATAAGAATTACATTATTCACACATTTCCTTACATCTTTGAAATTTCTGTGATGGTTAATGTTTTATTTCCTTTCGCTCTTTCTTAAATCGCTTTCTGGGTGCTTCATCATTCAGTTCGCTCATTTTACTGTAGGCATCTACCAGCGTTGTAGGCAGCTCACCATTAAATTCTATTAAATAAAATGAGAAGCCATTGTAAGGAACAAGATTTTTGCCGGCTGTTATCTTAACCTGCTTCTGCACGTCTGCTTCTTTAAAGATTTGCATAAAAACATGTTCACGTTGTTTATTCAGTTTCGTGAATTTATTGATTACATCAGCAGAATCAATAAGCAGGTTGCACTTTTCCTGGATAGTGAAGAGCATAGAATCCTTGGTTTGCATTTTCAAAAAGTGAACAAACAATGAATCCTTCACCGACATTTTATCCGTTTTAAGTGAATCTTCTTCTTTAAACGATTGGGCATCTATTCCATTTGAAAGCATGTAATAGTGTTTCTTCGCCTCATAAAACAAAATGTACTCAGTTTCTTTCAGCTTATACTGTTGAGGAATAACGGTAACAGATGCTTCCGGATTATTTTTCAGGAAGGCGGCTATTTTATCAATAAACTTTTCCTGACTTGGTAATAGTGAGCTGCTGCGTGTTTGCCATTTTACCGAAAGTGATTTTTCAATTTCTGTTTCTATATTCTTCACTTCTGTTCGGTAAGGTATGGTAACAGGTTTTATAAAAATATTTCCTACCACATCACCGATTACATCCCACAAATTCAACTTCGGATCTTTTAAATCTCCCTTTATAGGAATTTGGTAGTCAATTACATTACCCTGTTCACGAACAAATGCCATTATCAGCGGAACAGGAATCCATTTTGTGTCTCTGTTTTTAATGCGTTTGCTTACACGCGGGTCAATCAGTGTAAGTCGGTTTTCACTATCTATCGTTCCGTTACGCACATTCCATTTGCCTCTTAACTCAAGGGTTCCGCGGTCAAGAGGGTAGGAGGTATATGAAATAATGTAAGGGTTAAACAAAGCAAGCGGCATCTTTTGTAAATGATAATTTAAATCAAAATCACTGCTGTCTTTCGGGTTGATGCTGAGGCTTGCCGTTATTTTACCAAACGGAAGTACTGCAGCTGTTAAATCTACGTTTACCCTTTTATTCTTTTTATCAATTGAATCGGCTATAACTGTTAAGGGATTTAACTCAATTGCAAATTTCTCTGTTGTAGAAAAGTCGTTGAATTTTATGTCGGCTTTATATATGGCAAGCCGGTTTATTTTGTAATCACTTTTAAAGAAATTTCTTGCCAATACTCTTACATAACGGGCTATTTCTATAATCAAGTTGAATTCTGCCTTATCAGCCGCAGCCGCTGAAATGTTTGACCCTTTTCGTCCAAACATATTCTGAAGATTGTCCAGATAATCGTAGCGCTCGTATTTAAAATAAGGATGATTGAGCGAAATAGAATCTATGAGATAAACCTTCTCTTTGGGGCTAACTTCAATAATGGCGAAATCCAATTTATCAAAGGCTGCAAAATCTTCATCAGGTGTTTTACCCAGATGCAAATCATTAACACCTATAATACCAGACATTGTTAAATCTTCTTTGTCAAGAAAATTTCCGCTTGCTTTAATGTCAGCATCCAGGTTTGCTCTGAAACTTCCGAAGTTGCTTAAATCATTAAGGTATTGCTGAATGATGCTTAAATCAAATTTTTCAGCAACCACTGCAAAACGAAAATCTCTGTTCTTTAAATTAATGGTTAAATCGCCTTTCATATCACCGCCTCCTGTTCCGGAAAGCAGTGAGAATGTTGCGGCAATGGTATCTGTATTCCAGTGGTTACCGGTGCTTTCAATATTTACATTTTTAATAAAATAGTTTATCGGAATCTGTTCTTCGCGGTAATGAAATTCACCATCCGTTATTTTTATATCCAGAATATTAAAGTGAACAGGGGCTTTAGTTGAATCGCGTTTCTCCTTTGGAGTAAAGCGTTCAATAAGGTCGTTGAAATTAAGGTCCTTTTTATTTTGTATGATTATTCCGCGCGGACTGTTTAAAGTAATCTCGCTTATCTCATAGGTCTTTGCAAACAACTTGAGCATGGCAAAATTTGCTGTAACACCGTTTGCCGAAAAGAAAATACTGTCGCTGTTTTCTTCATAAATTTTCAAATCGCTGAGATGTATGGAACCCGTAAACGGGTTTACATACGACCAGCTCAGTGTTATTTCACGTCCTAAATATTTTACATCATACTTTTGAACTAAGTACTTTGCAATTGGAGAAATAAAGATGATGATAAGTGCAATACTGCTCACAACTATAATAGCAGTTGTGAGCAGTGTTTTTTTTAGCTTGGTCATAAGGACTAATTAAAATCTTAGCCTTTTACAACTACCAGGTATTTTGAAGCACTCCAGAATTTTTCAGGGTTTGTAATAACAAGATTTAAAACAAGGTTTTTAACCTTTGCATCCATCTCCAGTTCATACGAATCGGTGGGGTGACTGGTAATAATCTTAATTGCACTGTTTATTTCAATGCTGGTGGTTTGTGTATAATCAATGCGTATAAACTTTGTGTTGTCAACATCAGGACTTAGCTTGGATGTTTTGCCCATGCCCAGCAGGCCGCCTTTGCGGTCAATAATGTTTGCTTCCTGCAGTTCTTTTGACTTTCCGGTTATGTAATATGCAGTGTGCAGCGACTTTGTATCATTGGCAATAGTATTTGCGTCATTGGCAATGGTTATTGATTTTGCATTACTCTCTTTTATAAGTGTATCCACACAATTCTTCAGTTCTGCTACTTCTGCATCCAGACTTTTCAGACGTATGTTCAGTTCAGTGAGTTCAATTTGTTTCAGCACCAATTGATTGTTGAGTGTGAAAATCATTTTCTCCAGCTCTTTGTTTTTATTGAGTGAGTTCTTTTGTTTTTTGATGAGATCAGCAATTGTTTTGCTGTTTTTCTCCATCAACACATTGATGGCTTCAATCTCTGAATTGATACGGTCTTTCTGACTTTTCTTAAACTCTCCCGGCTCATCTGTGCCTGAAGAAATAATCCGCTGACGTTGTGCAACAGAATCTAAGTTGCGCTCCACTTCATTGAATGAAATAACAAAATCGGTAAGAACTGAATCGCGAGTGTTTACAATAAGAAGAAGCGAATCTTTTTCACGATTTGATTTATCCAGTTCTGACTGATTGCAGGCTGATGCCAGAATTGCTGCTGCGGAAATAAGTATGTAGTTTTTCATTATTGGGTTTGTTAATTAAATTGTTTTATAAAATAGTTGAACGATAATAAAAACGCCAATACCCATACCTGCAAAGGTTAAGAGGAACATGGCAACGTATTTATTAATTCCCCAGTCGTGTTCCATTACACGAACAGGATAAGTGACAATGCCGTAAATAACGGAATGCAGCTTGCGGTTTGAGTTCTTTCCTTTAATGATAACATCGCTTGCGCCTTTGCGAAATGCATCAATAGCTAACCCAACATCTTCGTTGGAAGAAAGCATGATAACTTCCGTATTCGGGTTAATTGCCTTTATAGCTTCCAGGGTTTTATTGCCGTCTTCACCTACAAGATGAAAATCAAGAATTACAATTCCTGTTTCCTTGTCAACGCTCTGCAACGCTTCTGCTCCGCTTATAAAGGTTGAAATACTCAGGTTGTTTCCAAACCGGTTATTAAGATAGCTGCGCAATGATTCCGCAACATCAGGGCTGTCGTCAACAATAAAAAGATTTAATCCGGAGGTAGTCATTTTGTTTGGTTTAGGTGGTAGGTTTATAACAGGTCAAAGGTTGGTTTACTTATCAGCAAACGGATTACACAATTTTTAAAATAAGTTACATGATTCACACATTGATACTACACGTATAAAAACAAGAAGGCCCGGAACAGTGATGTTCCGGGCCTTCTTACATTCTGCTATGCTGTTACTGTGCAATCAGTTTACCTGATTGAATAGTGTGTTTGTTATCCGACAGTGTATAGAAATACATTCCTGCAGGAAGAACACCGGCATCAATAGTTGTTGTTTGGTTAGTGATAAGCATACTCAATACTTCTGCTCCCAGTGCATTGTATATGATGAGTGTAGCTTTTACTGATTGTGCAGCATTATTGATGGTGATAGTAGTACTGCCGCGAAAGGGGTTAGGATAAATTGTAACCGCTTCATTTACCGGTGCGGAAGAAGAAACTCCTACAAGTGATGAACAATCGGATGGAATATTTGTGGCAACTGCATTGATTGCATCCAGTGTTATTTCGCCCGAAGTGCTAAGTATGCGGCCATCAAGTCTTGTAGTTGCATCTAAGTCAATTGCTCCGCTGTTGCTTACAACCGTTCCGTTGAATTTAGAATTGCCAAGAATGCTTACAGCACCATCTACTACCCAATACACATTCTTTGCCTGTGTACCGTTTATAAGTTTAACATTTGAATTGGCAGTGGTGGTAAGCGCTCCATTCACCTGTATAACAAATACTGCATCGCTGTTGTCTTCTGCATCCAGGTAAAGGGTATCTGTAAAAACAGTTCCTTCATCCAAGAGGTAAGTATGCGGAGTAAGCACCAGATTGTTTCCAAACTGGGCAGGATAATACAACTGAATATCAAAAGGCAACAGGTCAAGATAATTGTAGATGGTTGGCATACCGGATGCTGCTGCTGCAGTGTAGGTATCGGAACCACGAACTTCGCCCGTTACATTTTGCGGCAGAAAACCTGATGGCATCATGATGTCTGATCCTACATCACCGGTAACATAGGTTGCACCGGAATTAGAAACAGCGCCATTTCCTGAAAATACTGCAAAACATGCAGTAGCGCCAAGAACAGGAGCAGCAGGTCCTGCAAGTACAGGGCTTCCACAACCGATGGGCATATAAGCAAGCGCTCCATCCATATTAATAGCTCCTACTGTAGTAAGTAATCTTCCTTCCAGCGTATCACCTGTAGCCATGCTCATAGCAGCTCCGCTGATAAATGTTCCGCGTAAGGTAGCTCCTGAAGCAAAATCCACTGTGGCGGCTACTTTCCAGAATACACGACATGCCTTTGCTCCATTGATCAGTTTTATTTTTGAATTGGTGTTGGCATTGAACGTTCCTCCTATTTTGAAAATAAATTCTGCATCTGAATTTCCCAGTGCATTTAAGGTAAGGTTTAAGTTCAGCACCGCATCAACCGGAATGGAGTAAACACCGGGCGTAAGTGTATCACCGTTGCCAAGCAGACCTGATATTACATCGGTTACCGTACGATTATTTATCTGTACAATGGCACTCTGCAGGGCCAGCCCGGCAGCAGTTGTTGCCCCATCAACACCAGGATGCATTACACCGTTTACGTTTCCGAAACCGGTGAAAGCACCGCTTGTTTCGTATCCTATATCACCGGTAAGATGTGAGTGGGCACTTGGATTATCGCCTACTGCACCGGCTTTGGTAAAGATAACAAAGTGTGCCGCAGTACCCAGTTCTATCTGTTGTGCAAAAGTCTGTATCGGTATAAGAGCAATACTAATTGCTGTTAGTATAAGAGTAAGTTTTGTTTTCATAATACTGGATTTTAACGTGAAAGAATTTTCACGGGACAAAGGTGCTCACTAAGGAGAAGTATAGTATTACACAATTAGAGCTAAGGCTTACAGAATTCACACATTGAACACTAAACTGCTTTCATGTTCGTGAGCAACAGAAGATGGATTATTGAAATGTTTTTCAATGGTTAATCGTGCCATCAGATAACTTAATGTGGATTCAGCTCCTTGATTCAGGTTTACATGATTTTCTTCCAGACCATCATAACAGCCTCCGGTGCAAGGGTTGTAGATAATCCGATGCAGATGATTGTTGCCCAAAAACCAGTTGAAAGCAGTTTGCATTTTCTGTAAATAATCGGGTTCATTAAATACATTGTAAAATCTGCTCAATGCCAAAATGGTATAGGCAACATCAATGGGTTGCTCTCCATGATGCTCGACTTGCTGGCCTTTGTGCATCCAGCTTTTATTTGAGATTACTTTTATTCCGATTTCATTAAACGTAAGCGACAACAGAAAATCAAAAGATACTTTTGCTGTTTCTTTGTAAATGGTTTCACCGGTTTCTAACCAGGCACATAACAAAGCTTCGGGTAAAATGCTGTTGGCATAAGTGAGGTAGCTTTCAAACCATTCCCAGTTATGTTCCGACTCGTGGCGATACATTTGAACCAGCCTGTTTGCTAATCTTTTTATCAATCCTGAATTATCGGTTGACTTCTTTTCAAGATTGCTATAGTACAATCCTTTTATGGCAAAAGCCATTGCACGGGTAGAGTGCATCATTTCGGTGCGCAGCAAAACCTTTTGCATGGTTTCTTCTGCGCTTACAACTAATTCTGAAGGCAGCAATTCGCTTTTAGAAATCAAATAACCTAAAGCCCATATTGCTCTTCCGTTTGAATCAGCAAGGTTGGTGGCTTCATTTTGTTCAGTAAATTTTTTGTCGGCATCAACATAATTCAAAAAGTAACCTTCATCTTTTAAACAATGTTTTATAAACTCAAGGTAAGTGCTGATATATCGGATGTCTTCTTCATCACCTGTTAACTCAAAGTGCATACACAAGGCGATTAATGCCCGTGCATTGTCATCCAGCGTATAACCTGAATCAATATCCGGTTGATTAAGTTTTGAAAACTGAATCATTCCAAAATCGGTAGTCATTTTCTTTACATGCTCTAAACTGATTTCAGGTAAACGGTAGTGCAGTGAAAAATTCTCCTGCTCTGTTTTTGTAAACAGTTTAGCATGAGCGATAGCGGAATTTTCCCATGCAGTAGGCGCTATGCGGTGTAAACCATTTGAGCTTATATTTTTTCGCAGCGGTTCATCACTTAATAACCTTACTACTGCATCACTTAATTGCTTCGGACTTTCAAAGTCAATAATGATTCCGGCATCGTTATCTAATACCTCACGGGCATGAGGTATGGGTGTTGAAATAACAGGGCAGCCGCAACTGATGGCATAGGAGAACGTTCCGCTTACTGCCTGATTAGGATCTTTTGAAGTAAACAGATAAATGTCGGTAAGCTGCAAATACTCTAATATTTCGGGTAATGGAAGATAGCGGTTGATGAATTTTACATGCTGCTGAAGTTTCAATTCTTCCACTTTTGCCTGCAGCATTTCACGGTATTTTTCGCCTTCTGATTTTACAACACCGGGATGTGTTTTGCCAATAACAAGAAACAGTGTATCGGGATGTACTTTGATAATTTCAGGCAAAGCAGTCAAAGTAGTTTCTATATTTTTTCCTGAGCTAAGCAGCCCGAATGTGGAAAGAATTGTTCTTCCCGTTAAGTTGTATTTTATTTTCAGAAACTCTTTCTCCGGATGTGGTACAAGGTGCGTGCCGTGCGGGATGACAACAATTTTTTCCTCTGCCACTCCATAGTCATCTATCAGAATTTGTTTTGAGTTTTTTGTCATCACCACAATGGACTTACAAACTTCTGCGATATACCTGACTTTTATTCTCAGTGCTTCGTCAGGGTGAGGCAGCACGGTATGAAACACAATGATGACCGACTTGGTAAGCTCATATAAAAATTGACTGAAGGCACTTTCAGAACCATTGCTGAAGAAACCGAACTCATGCTGAATTACCACAAAACGAATGTTGGTGTCAGCATTAATTGCATGAGATAACTCAACATACATTCCTGCATCAGAGGTATCAAGAATGTATTTTACTTCATCCGGATAAGTATGACTTGTGTTTCCTGCTTCCAGCGCACACACTTTCAATGCAAACGAATTACCGAATTTATTATCCAGTGCCTTTATTAAATCCTCTGAATAGGTTGCTATACCGCATTCACGCGGTGGATAGGAAGTGATGAATAATATTTCGGGCAGATTACTTTTCATCTTTTCCGGTGTAAAGCAACAGTTCGGTTAACAGTGCAGATAAACTTAATGAGGCCGTTGCTATACGCTCATCGGCAGCACCATAATAAATGTAAAGTGTATCGTCAAAAACAACGGCACCCGTGGGAAAACATACGTTGTTCACTTCGCCTTTCAGTTCCCAAACATGTTCGGGTTTAAACAAAGCGTAAGGCAAACGTGCAATTTCTTTTTGCGGATGTTCTAAGTCTAACAACGCTGCGCAGGCAGAATACACATAGCCTTTAGTGGTATCGTGTACACCGTGATAAATGATTAACCAACCGTGTTCTGTTTCAATGGGAGGACAGCCACCACCGATGTAACTTACTTCGTGTTCATGCTTTGGTGAAAGCACAATGCACTTATCCAGGTGCATAAAATATTTTTGCCAGAATTCAGGAGTTAGTTCATCTAATTCGGTGAAAGCAACCAATTGAATATCGGGTCTTACGCGATGCAGTAAATGCAGCTTCCCGTTTATTCTTCGCGGGAATAAAATCATATTCTTATCCCACAGCAAAACATTCTTATCCTTTACATCGTGACTATGCCAGGGTTCATTGTAACGCAGGTATTTTTCATTGATTGCACCTTTTGATCCTGCCAGACGACTGAACTCTTCATACGTAATCTGAGGTGCTATTATTCCCTTTTTATCCCAGTGAATTAAATCAGTTGAAGTAGCCAATGCACCTAGCGCATTTATGCCATCATAGGCTGTGAAGGTGAGGTAATACAAGTCATCAATCTTTACGATGCGCGGATCTTCCAGCCCATGTGATTCGTATTCGGCCTGCGCAAAAAGAACAGGTGAATCTGAACGTTCTTCAACCGTAAGCGCACCTTTTAATTTGCAATAACCGATGCCGGAATAATTTCCCTTTCTTACTGCGCGGTAAAACAGATGAACATAAACGCCTTCGCGGATGGCAGCAGGATTCAGAACGCCTTCGTTTTCAAAACCCAAATCTGTTTTTTCAATCAGTATGCCTTCTTTCTTTACTTCTACCATGATTTCTCTTTTTCAAAGGCTTACATCAATGAATGTTAAACGCTACTGATCTAACAAACGGAACAATTCATTCAAATCGGGTGACAGGATGATTTCTGTTCTGCGGTTAACGGCACGGCCTTCGGGTGTGCTGTTAGCTTTCACGGGATAAAACTCACTGCGGCCTGATGCAATGATGCGGTGTGCATCAAAGCCATAATCGGTGCTGAGTATGCGCACAATGGAAGTAGCACGCGAAACAGAAAGCGACCAGTTGTCTTCGAACTTTGCATTTTTAATAGGAATAGTATCGGTGTGGCCTTCAATCATAACACTGATGTCTTTGGTGCTGTTCAGAACTTTGGCAAGACTGGCCAATGCTTCTTTTCCTTTAGGATCAACTACGGCACTGCCTGATTTGAACAACAGTTTTTCGGATAAAGACACATATACTTTACCGTCTTTAATGTAAACGCTCAGCTCATCGGCTTTGAAATTGATAAGCGCATCGGTGATGGATTTTTTAAGTCTGCTCATCACATCGCGTTGTGCCTGTATGAGGTCTTGCAGACTTTGCAAACGCTTGGCCTGCTCGGCAATGGTAAGCTTTGACTTAGACGAAAGATTGGCCAGATCATTGGCTGCTGCTGCATTGGCATCCTGCAAGGATGATTTTTGTTCCTGCAATTTTTTTACGGTTGCATTGCAATCGTTTAAGGTATTGTGACATGAGGCGCTGTCGCTTTGCAATTGCTGAACCCATTGCTGAGACGAAAGTAATTTGCGTTTAGGAACGCAGGAGGTAAAGATGCCGCCTGCCAGCAAAAGAATAAAGGAGTAAGAGATTAGTTTTTTCATGTTGTTATGGTTTTACATTTATAGGTATGTGTGTAGTTTTTTTGCCACAGATTCACAGATTTTTTGTCTTTCTTTTTATTGTTTTTAATCTGTGAATCTGTGGTAACTATTATGCTTCATCTTTAGTAGTGCGAACTAAGCTGATGCCGGAGATGAAAAACAGCAGGCCAAGTACTCCGTAAATAATAAGTGCTTTTACATCGCGGTTGCCGCCTGCTGTGTTTACAAACAGAACGGCTGTGTAAATAAGTCCGCCTATGCCAAGTACGGTAAGTATTGCTCCGAATATTCTTTTAAGATTCATTTTGTTTTGGGTTTTTAAAGGTTACAGTGCTGCTATAATTGAACGTAATTCGTCCGGTGTTTTACCAAGCGTTAGTTGAAGACGCCCCATCATTTCATTATTTTTAACTTCAGCAAACAGCAGGTTGTTATCAGTTAAGGCAGCAAATTTTTGTTTCAGTTTGCCTTTTTGCTCGTTCCAGCTTTCTGTTGTTGATGGTGTATTCATGGTATTGATGTTGGGTGTGAATTATTTTACGCTGCAAAGATGCGCCCCTTGCCTGCCTTATGACTTACACAATTGCAAAGGATAGTTACATGATTCACACATTTCTATTCTACTATTCCAGCTCGTTTGCTGCCTGATTTTATCAGAGAATTTGCTATTTTTAAAAGAGCTTCGGGTTCAAAGGGTTTGATGATATAATCATCAGCACCAAGGTTTAATGATTCGGTGCGGTCATTTTTTTCAGACATGGAGGTGCTGAAAATAAATGGTATGTCGTGTGTTTTAGCAGTATCTAACAATTGGTGCAAAACCTCATATCCATCCATTTCACGCATTTTAACATCGCACACTATTAAATCAGGAATAAACTCACGGGCAAGCTCAATGCCTCTTTTTCCATTATCGGCCAAAAGAATTTTAAAGCCTTCCAGTTCCAGGTATTCGGTTAAATTTTCCAATATCTCTTTGTTATCTTCAATCAGTAAAATTGTTTTCATTGATATTGAATTTAAGAACCGTTTAGAGCCTGTTTAAATGGCAGCACTTACTTTTCTGAAACAATTACTTTTTCTTTTTCAGTCTTTTTTGCAATTTTTTTAAGTGTTTTCTTTATTGCCTTTTCCGTTTTATGGGTTAGGCTGGCATCGTTCTTCTCAAGTATTGTTATAAATGCAGCAAATAGTTTTTGCTGAATCGCTTTGCGTTCATTCTTTTTCATGGCTTTATAATTAAATTAAGCGGTAAAGGTGATGACTACTGTAAAATTATAATTACACAATTGCAAAGGATAGTTACATGATTCACACATTGGCGGAAAAACAAATGCCTGCTTCTGATGATGAGATTCCTCACCCCGCAAAAAAAGCGGGGTTCGGATCCGATAGCTATCGGATGACAGGCTCGCGGGTTATAATAGAGAGGGGGAAAGAGAGGCGCGCTACGCGCGCCTCTTCTTCCCCCTTCTTCCTGCGTCCGTTTATGATGTCATTCCGAGCGTTTCAGCGAGGAATCTTTCTGCTTGAAACGGAATTAAAAATTCTGTAGTGTTCCGAGCGGCATTAAGAAAAATGCGGCTTAGCGTTGATGCCTATTAACTTAATGCCTAAAAGAACATTCCGCTCAGCGGAGTTTTTTTTATTTGCCTTTAAAGTAACCAAGAGCATCCCATGCATTAATCAATTTAATAAAAAACTCTCTAGGTTTAAAATTCAATAAATTCAAACTATGTATAAATCTATCAAAAGCTACATAGGTTGTAAATGCATAAAATACTGCTTGATCTACACTTGAAATTTCAAATATTTCATACCTATTTAATTTGGAAACAGAAAAAATAATCAAGTAAATGAAAAATGAAAAAAATATAACAAATCGGATTCTATCTTTATTTGCTAACCCTAAAGCTAATTCTATTTGTGATTTTTTACGCTCAGGAGATTTACTTCGATTTATGCCATTATTAATCAAATGCATAATTTTTTCACTAAAACTTGTAGTAAAAACAGAAAGCAATATTAAAAGTAAATAAAGTTTTGCAGGAAAATTTAAATCAATCTGTAAGACATATTCAGGTAAGATTTTTAATGCTAATGCTATTATCGCAAAAGGGATAATGAATGCAAAGATTATAAAATAAATAGCTTCAACTAAAGGTCCTATTAGCAATACAATAATTCCAGGTATTCCTATTATAATTTTTACAGGTGTTAATATTTTACCATCTGGTAAAAGCGTAGAAAGAATACCAATTAACATATATAAAAAGATATACGAATAATAACTCTCTTTCTTCTCTATAAAAAAGAATGTTACAAGAAAAGCAAGTAAGAACACAAGCCCTAAAATTAATATCTCTTTATTTTTTTGAAGCCATTGTCTCATATTATTTATTTTAAGTATTCTAACATTTAACCATTGTTATTTCTATCTGAAATTGCATATCTAATTCAGTGAAAAACTTATTCAAATAACAAACCTGAACAATTATCACTTAATTCATCTGATTGGTTGAAGAGATATAAATATACTTTCCTTAAATAAATATCCTCTAAGAAATTTTCTTTATTGTTCATTAGAAAATTTTCATCGCCATTATGTATCAAATACATACAGTTAGCTCTACTCTCCATTGCTTCCTTAGGGTTTCTCATAATATTTTTCATTATACCAAAAACTTTGTCACCAATAGCATGCAAAATATCATATGCTCTTTCACCAAGGGCATGTGGCCCATGAAAATCTTCGTTTTCTACAAGATAAATTATCCTTCTTATTTGTTCCTCATTAAATTTTCTAGATAGTTCTACAGCATAAGAAATTAACGATTTTTCTTTTTGATTATTAGGATTCCATGACCACCTATTTCTCCCAACACCATATCCTATTACATGAAGCGCACTTTTAGCAATATCTTCATTTTCATGCATTAACATTTTACTAGCAATATATAGAGTAATTTTCCTGTCCATTGAATAGGGATGATTAGAAATAATTTGGAAACAATTTTTTTGTTCTTCTAAATTACCACTAATACAGCCTTCAATACATTCAAATAGCATTTGCTCATCTCTATATGTATTAATTAGTTTTGGAAAAGATTCTATGATTGTTTTAGAATTAAATTCTTTATACAGTGGAATTTCAATCTTAGTAATTGGTAATCTATCATGATATTCTTCTTGTTCGATAAATGCTTTTATTGAAACGTATGCTGCTTTATCTAAGCTAGGAGAGTACATTATCAAATAAACTGGTAGATGATAATTTTTCCAATAGTTTAAATGATCTATATCAATTGGTAATTCAAAACCATTCTTTTTAGAATTAAGATATGAATCTCCAGATTTGATTTGAATTCCTATTAATAGCCCTGTGGCTTCCTCACTGGCAACCAACTCAATAAAACCATCTATTCCAATATCAGTTTCTTGATGAACTGTTCTATAAATGGAACCTTGTTCATTAACCTGATTTCTAACGTAAAGTATTCCTTGATTTTCAGTTGTTTTATTTTTTTTCCATTTCATTTTCTAGTATTATCTTATATACAAATTTCAACATTTCCACCCTCACTTCAACCTTCACATAAAAATAATTTTCCCTCCCACACAATAATTCCCCCACCCTTCCGTTTCTATTAGAAAACACCTTTTTCAATTGCCTTAGCACCGCAAATGAGAACAGAATACAAAACAGGAGATTATACTATACAGGAAACAACTATTGACGGACTGAGGCTCTGCTACCAGAAGTTTCATGCCCACAGTGATGTTCCTTTGTTTAAGTGTGATGAGCCGGTGTTTATTCTTCCGCGCAAAGGCCGCTATTGCCTGCGCAACTCAGGACAGAAATACGATATTGAAAGCGGTGCGCTGCTGCTGGTGCAGAACAAAGCGGTGCGTCCGCTGGAAGCAGCAGAGGCGGGCACCGAGGTATTTGTATTTACTATTCCTTATACCTGGTATATGCACTATGGTTTAGTACCGCTTACAGTTAGCCCGGCTGTTTATAAGCAACGTGATGAGCTTTATGATGCAGTGCTGGAGTTGCTCAATGAATTTTTGCGCAACACACCCGATGCTTTATTATACATGGATAGCTTGCTGGGCAAAATAATTGTGCTGCTATTCAGGCAGCCGCATCCTGCCGCATATACCTTTACATGGCAGGCAGCATTTGAAGCGATGAAAGATGAGCTGTGTAAAAAAATGAAATCGGCCAAAATGCTTGCCGCACAGTTTGGGATAGAACACCGCAGGTTTTTAAAAGAATTTAAACAGGCGTATGGCTGCACCCCTAAAGCTTTTGCTAACAAGAAAAAACTAAAAGAAGCTGCCGCTATGCTGCTTGCCAATAGAACTAAAGATATAAAATACATCAGTGATAGTCTTGGCTTCCCTGATCCGGGTACATTCAATCGTGAGTTTAAAAAGGAGTTTGATAAAACACCGGGCGATTACAGAAGAGATAACCCGCCTGCCTGAACGTGTTTACCTGCCTGCTGCATCCGAAACAACAAATACATTTCTGCCAATTCACGCATTTCTGCCAATTGATACCTTGTTTTCTGCTGCACATTTGTGCCGTTCAATTGTTCTTTGACATACTGGAAAACAAGGATTGAAACACAAATAATCGCGATACAATCGTATCGCAACAGAATACAATCGTACCGCTGCACAACATAATCGTATTGCAGCACACCTTAATCGTGTTATACTACATTACAATCGTATCGCGCCTGAACATAATCGTGATGCAGCACAACACAATCGTATTGCACTTCAACATAATTGTATTACGGTACAATACAATCGTATTGCGGTACACTATAATCGTGTAGGCATAAAACACAATCATATTACGGTGTATTATAATCGTATTGCATAACAACATAATCGTATTACAACGCATTTCAATCGTATTGCCTGACAACATAATTGTATCGCGATAGCACACAATCGTATTGCGGCACAACACGATTACGTTGCAGGACAATACGATTGCATTGTAAAAAAATACGATTGCATTACAGAAAACACTAACAATTTTAAATAAAACATTAATTCTAAAACACTAAATTATGGCTAAAATAAAATGCAGAGTAAGCTACCGCAGCTTAAAAACCACCAAAATAAGCGTGTTCGCTATAGGCGTGCGCGATGGTATATTCACTAACCCCACAACCTTTATGACACCGCCCGACCCTGTGGCGGCATTTGAATTGGTAATAGATGAGTATGAAGATACTTATGCTGCTTACAAAGCACATACGGCAAGTAAAGATGATGTTGAAATTAAAAGAACAGCATTGGTTGCAAAGCTGGATATTTTCAGCACGTATGTAGATGTGGTAGCAGATGGTAATGCAGCAATTATAGGACTGTCGGGCTTTGTAGCTACCAAAGGCAGTGCAAGCACCGTGTTACCTCCTGTGCAACCTGTAGGTGTTACATTAGTAAGGGGCAGCAGCCGCGAGCTGATTGCCGAGTGTCCGGCAGTAGCAGGTGTTATTTTTAACGGTGCGGTGCTCACAGCAGGTGAAATACCAGCAGATGTTTTCATAAATGGTGACGGACAAATTGTAGCAACCGATGATGCATCAGCAACTCCGGGTTCGGCATCTTCAGGTGTAAAATATGTTCTTGACCTTAACAAAGGGCGCAAGAAAAAATTTACCAATCTGCAAATAGGTGTTACCTATTATGTTTATTTCTGGGCATCCAATGCCGCAGGGGTAAGTATTTTAAGTGAGGGTGTAAGTAAGAGTGTGTTGGAGTAACATCACCGTCATTGCGAGGAACGAAGCAATCTTTCAATACTATTTACTAATACAATTATGAGATTGCTTCGCTGCGCTCGCAATGACGATTTGGAACAGCCGGTGTATGCACAGAGGCTCACAGGGAAGATTAAGCATTCAGATATGAAATATATAAAGTTTAATATCTTAGCAGCAGGAATCCAACTAATGTAATTTTTAACCTCTAAAAAATACGCTATGAAAAAATTTTACCTTTTAGCAGTACTTAAATTTTTGACAGTTCCCTTGCTTTTTTCGCAGGAGCTCGACTGGGCCTATAGCTTTAAGCACAGCAGTGTGCAGAACTATGGACAGGCCATATCAGCCAACGGCAGCCATTTTGTGATTGCCGGTGCTGTTATCAATGATATTAATGTTGACCTTGTCAACGGCAATCCGGCCTACAATGCCCCCGGCTGTTTTATTGCAAAATATGATGTGGATGCCGGCATACAGTGGGTAAAAGAGCAGCCCGGTGGCACATGCGCTGTTCAGGATGTGTTTATGGACGCGGACGGAAGCGTTTACACCACCGGTAATTTCTGGGGAACAGTTGATTTTGACCCCTCAGGCACCACAGCAAACTATACCTCAGGTGGTGATGATTCATTTCTTCAGAAATTAGATGCATCGGGTAATTTACAATGGGTAGCGCATACCAGCACCGGAGGCGTATCCTATCGCATTGCGAAGAAAAGCAATGGCAATATGCTTATAGCAGGCCGCAGTCAGCAAGGAGGCACTGTGGCAACTTTAGAAAACGGTAACACTGTTACACTTGATCAGGGGGTTTTTATTCTTGAAATTTCTTCAACCGGTGATGTGATAGGAGCTTACTGTCTGCCTACACCTGTTTCGTTCAGCACCCAGCTTACGCTTGCCGTTGATGCCAACGATAATGTGTTAATTGCAACACAGGTAGATGGTGCTATGGATCTTGACCTTGGCTCGGGAACACTGGCCGATGCCTCTAACTCGGCCTATGATGTGGTGTTGGTGAAATACAATTCTGCTTTTCAATATCAATGGCATAAAGTGTTTGGTGATGTTGATCAGGGACAACCCGGAGGATGGGATGCCCTGACCGGTATTGAAACCGATGCAAGCGGAAATATTTATGCCACCGGCTATTTTACATGGACCACTGATTTTGATCCAGATGATAACCCCGGAACTTTTGTTTTAACTGCCGGAACAGGAAGCCAGACACCTGACGGATTTATTATCAAATATAACCCTCAGGGCGAAATTCAATGGGTTACCGATGCCGGAACCGTTCCCGGTTTGCCAGGAAACAGTGATGTGAATTTACACGACATCATACTCTCAGGCGATAACATTATTGTATCGGGATACCTTAACGGTAAAGCCGATTTTGACGGCAGTGCTGATACTTTTCTGCTGCAAACATTTGATAATGGTTTAGCACTTTGTTATGCGCATTACAATACTTCAGGCGAATTACAAAACGCATGGCTCATTGACGGTATTCTTTCGGCAAACGAATCGCACAGCGGTATTGAACTGCTCAATAATGGCTTTGTTGCCTACGGCACTTTTCAGAAAAAATGCGACATGGATCCTACAGACCAAACCTATTTGCTTTATACCGACTCAACCGGTTCGTTTTACAATGCCGATAACGATGTGTTTGTTGCAAAATATGAACTTACAGGTCTCACAGGATTACCCGAACCGGCAAGCAGTAATACACTGCGCGTTTTCCCCAACCCTTCCGGTAGCGGATTTAATGTGCTGCTTGACAAAACAGGAACTGAATATATGCTGGAACTGAGTGATATTACCGGCAAACGTCTGGCAGTTTATACCATTGGCAATACTACCAATCATATTGTCATACCTTCTGATAACCTGAACAGCGGTGTATATTTGCTTTCGCTTTACACAAGAGAAGGTGCATTGTTAGAAGTAAAAAAAGCAGTGGTAAGGTAGTTAGCTCATCTAACACTTTTTCTACGTAACTGAAAAATAAAAAGCCCCTCGCCTTAGGCGAGGGGCTTTTTATTATGTTACTAAACTATTTACAACAAAATTGAAACTCCTACATAAGCCGAGTATGTTTTTACGTGAGCTTTGTCCAGAATATAGTATTCATTGGTTTCTCTGTTTTGGCTATCATCACTGATGTTAAACAAACCATATACCCCGCGAAAACCAACACCCAGACGAAATGTTTTTGCAGCATTCAATCCAAAATCAACACCGGCTCCATACGCAAAACCTACATCACCGTTTTTAACTACCACCACTGCTTTTGCTTCAGTAACACCATCACCACCTGATGTTTCAACATCTCCTCCGGCACTAACTCCAATCTGCGGACCTGCCACTACATTCAGGTTAACGGGTTTTGATTTTCCGGTGTTAAGCGAAAGCAACACAGGAATGTTAACATAGCGCAGATTTACCTGACGTGTAACATCCTGTTCTTTATTTTTTTGTGCAATAGAAAAATAAAGTAATTCGGCCTGTATTCCTATGTTTTCATTAAAATTGACACCAACAAATGCACCACCGCCATAACCGATAGTCATTTCACCTTTAATAGTGTTACCGCCTGATGTTTGCATCTGAAAAGAAGTAAGCGTTGGCATAAAGCGCACACCAAATTCAAGCATTTTGCCTGATGCATCACCGGTTGATGTTGCCTCAGCAGCAGGAGGTGTTTGTGTTTGAGTTTGTGTTTGCGTTTGCGCTTCTGCCTGTGTTGCATACCCTAAGAGTAAGGTAGCAGCAGAAATGCACATGAGCTTATTTTTTAAGTTTTTCATTTGATTTTGTGTTTGTTTAAATTATGGGACAAAGGTGAGGCTGTAAATTCCGGAAGGTGTTACACAATTGCGGGGAAGAGTTGTATCATTCACACTGTGTGAATAATGCAACAAAATTCAATAGTTGCGTAACATACAACCTATTAAACGCACTCACCTTTGGGGCATGAAAAACCTGATATTCACCGCCCTGATTATTTCTTTGAATACACTTCAAAGCCTTGCACAATGCATGACCGGAGATTGCAACACCGGCAGTGGATCATCGTTTATAAATATACAGTGTGATAACTATACGGGAGCTTATAAAAACAATCTTCCTCAGGGTAATGGAACAATGGTGTACAGCAACGGCAACAGCTACGAGGGCAACTGGATTAAAGGAGAACAACAGGGCGATGGCATACTCAATTACCATGATGGCCGCAGATTTGTTGGTCAGTTCAGAAACAATACCATGAACGGACGAGGCGTGCTTTACAGTGCTGACGGAAGCATTGTTGCGGATGGAATTTTTGAAAACGGCAACTACATTGCTGAACATGAAATGAAAAATGCAGGCACCTCGTATCTTGAAACATTTAAAGTAAACCGCTTGCTCGAACACTTTAACATACTTGAATACCCTTATGTATCTTCATTTTCCGATGCTCTTGAACAAATAAAAAATGCAAAAGCAGATGGTTATAAATCTATCAGCAGCAATGAAACAGCGGAAACCGCAGGAGCTAAAAAAGGTAAAGTGCAATTGCCCGGTGCCAAAGGATGCTATTACCTTACCGATAAGTATATGGCCGATTACGGAGAATTTTCAACGCTGGCCGATGCCGTTAAAAAATTTGTTGAAGTTTACTCACAGCTGCTCACTTACGACAAAGATTTTGTTATCCTCAGTGATGTAAGTGCGTTGGAATCGCCTACCATCAAGCGTTATCTGTTTTACAAAAACAATGGCAACAATTACGAAGAGAGTTGGATGTATCTGAGTATTTATGAATGGAAAGCAGAGCATAAATACTTTGTTGAATTAGGTTGTGGTTTTGGAGCAGGCGTAGTGATGAAGGTTATGCCGGTTAAAGAAAAAAGCAATAAGCTGTTTGCCGAAAACATAACGGCTCTGCTAAACGATGCCGATAATTCGTTCAATACCTTTAATCCTGATAATGCCACACTGTCGTGTACAGCAGACAAAAACCCGCTCTATTGCTCGGATATGCCTATTGAATTACCCGGACTGGGAGCCCTGAAATACATTTCACTGGCCACTTCAAACGTGTATAAAGGAGTTACCGGCTATGCCGATGCACCAACAAAAAAAGAAGCCGAAAAGCTGTATGAAAACTTAGTGCGCGATGTAAAAAACTCCTTGACTGAAGATTTTGTTTACACCGAGTTTGGTGCTGTTGATAATAACAATCTGGAGATTGTGTTTGCCGACCTGAGCGAAATTCATAACGACCGTGCACCGCTGGTAAGAATTAAGGTAGCCAAAAATGATGACCTCACTTACCGGATAATGCTATCCGTTCAATTTGATCGCTTTGAAATTATATCGCGTGATGTATCTCTGGCCTGGTAAGGCATGATTAGGGTAAGAATTCTTTAACTGAGCGATACAAAGTTATAGACCAAAACCGATAGTGCCATTGCGGTAAGAATAACAAAGCAAACAATAAAGCCAACCATTGATTGCTGATACTTCAGCTTATACGTTTTGGCATCAATGGTTTTAAACATATTCACCAGCGAATAATTAATTTTCTTGAACTTGGTTTCTGTCTTGATAATATAGTCAAAAGCTCCGTGCTCCAAGAGTTTTACAGCAAGCGGAATACTGTCCTCGCTGCTAAGCATAATCACATTTGTATCCGGTCGTGCCTTTTTAATCATGTCCAGAATTTCCAGTCCGTTTGCTGCGTGTGGAACTTTCGAGTTAAGATTATAGTCCAGAATAACCACCTCCGGTTTATGCTGCTTAAAATGCTCCATACATTTTTCCCCTGTTTCAAACAGATGGATGTTCGGGTGCATATCTTCAAAAACCGTTTCAATATCGGCTTTCAATGCCAGTGAAAACAAGGCATTATCATCTACAATAAAAATAGCAACTGGTTTTTTTTTGCTCATGTCAGTTATCATGAAAATTATCCGGATCGGGCAACAGACCGGCAAGCCGCTTGTTTTTTTCTTTGAAAATTTCAATCAGCAATGCTTCTACTTTATTAAATGCGCCATCATCTTTTTGCACATAATTGCAGTAACAGTGTTTAATGGCTTCACTAATTATAGCATCATTTTCCTGAGCACTCAACACTATAATATTGGTATCGGGCCGTGTGGTCTTTATCTGATTAATGATGTTTAAACCATTGTCGGCTTTTTCATATTTCGAGTTCAGATAATAGTCCATAATCACTACATCCGGTTTATTATGCATATCCAGCAAACAGGTTTCACCAATGGAAAAAAGCCTGATGTCTAATGGGCCTGTAAAACGCGAACGAATGAAGGTTTGCAATGATTTTGCATACACCTGATTGTCTTCAACAATGTAAATAGATTTCTTGTTCATACGTAATTCAGTTTCTCTTTTTCCACTTCATCAACAGCTTGTTTGCATAGCGTATTCAATTGCACATTCAGTTCTGTTATTCTTTCTATATCAGAGCCTGCTATTGCTAAGTTTTCCATTTCCTGCAAAACAGGTTTCAGCACTGCTATATCCATAATAGAAACCGATGACCGCATACTGTGCGCAAAGTTTTTGATAACCGTAAAATCTTTTACAATTATGGCATCGTTAATGGCTTTCAGTTCCTCGGGAAGTTGTTTCAGAAAAGCATCCAGAATATCATTTATTACCTGCTTTTTCCCACCCATCATCTGAACAAGGTAATTGAAATTGCATATTTTTTCAGTAGCTGATGTCATAATTTATGCGCTAAGGTTAGTTCGTAAATTTTATCAAAAAGCAAGGCAGCATTAATTGGTTTTGAGAGGTAGTCGTTCATTCCTAAACTCAAACAACGCTCGCGCTCGCCCGACATGGCATGTGCCGTCATGGCTATTATCGGCACTCTGTTTTTCATCTCTCTGCGAATAATAGTTGCGGCTTCATAGCCGTTCATCACAGGCATTTCCATGTCCATGAGAATAATATCAAATCCTGTTTCCTTTAACCGTTCAAGTGCAACACTCCCGTTTTCTGCCACTTCCACTTTTAAATTGTGTTCCGAAAACAAACTCAAAATCAGCATCACATTTAGTTTGTTGTCTTCTACCAGCAGAATGTTCAGTTTGCTGAGTTCTTCCATGCTGTATTTTTTTTCAACAACGTTTACTGCATGTAAAACTTTCACCGACTTTTTATAGGGAATGCAAAATGTAAAAACCGAACCTTGTTTAAATTCACTGGCAACCGATAAGGTGCCGCCCTGCAATTCAACCAACTGTTTGGCAATGCTTAGCCCAAGCCCTGTGCCACCGTATTTACGGGTAGTATGCGCCTCAGCCTGGCGGAAGCGTTCAAAAATGTGAGTGAGTTTATCCGCAGGAATTCCTATTCCGGTATCTGTTACCGTAAATTCAAGCAACACTGTTTCATCGTTGTTGCTAAGCATCTTAACATCCACTTCTACTTTTCCTTCCTGCGTAAATTTAATAGCATTGCCGGCCAGGTTAATGATGATCTGAGTGAGGCGTGTAGGATCGCCCAGCAAATTTTCGGGAACATTTTCATTGAATGTAAACACTAAGTCTAAATCCTTTTCTTTTGCCTTTCCCATCAACATTACATTCAGCGAAATAAAAAGTTCTTTCACGCTGAAAACATGTTCTTCAAAAGCCATCATCCCTGCTTCTATCTTAGAGATGTCAAGGATGTCGTTAATGATAGTAAGCAGATTTTCACCTGCTGTTTTAATTGTTTTTACATATTCTTTTTCCTGCACACCCAATTCGCGTTTTGATAAAATATCAGAAAAACCGATGATGGCATTCATAGGTGTGCGTATCTCGTGGCTCATGTTGGCAAGAAACGCTTCTTTTAATCGGGTAGCTTCTTCGGCTTTTTGTTTTGCATCGCTGTAGTCGTCCAGGATGTTGAGCAACGCCCGTTGACTGTCTTCTGCATGATGCTTCTCTTCCGAATAATCATCCAGAATGTTTAACAATGCCTTTTGGGTATTCTGCAAATCAAGCCGCTCTTCAGAAATAAATTCTTCATCACGTTCCATTGATTTGAGTATCTCATTCATCAATACATTGTTAAAGTTTGCTTTTCAGCTCTTCAATTTCTTTTTTTAATTCTATCATTTTCAGTTCGCGTCCAACTGTTAATTTCCTGAATCGTTCCAGTTCATCAATACGTATCAACTCCTTCTCTCGTGCTGCAATTTCGCGCTCGGCCAATTGCTTTTGCTCAGTAACATCGCGGGCTGCTGCAAAAACACCCAGCACATTTCCTTTTGCATCTTTATAAACCGATGCGTTATAAAGTACATCCGTCAGCTTTCCGTTTTTATGTTTTATGGTAAGCGGATAATCGGCTACAAATCCTTTTTCAAACACCTGACGATAACCTTCACGTGCCTTTTCCGGTTCTGTGAAATAGTCTAAAAAGTCAGTTCCAATCAATATTTCGCGTGGGCGGCCTGTAACTTTTACCGATGCTTCGTTCACATCTGTAATCTTTCCGTCTGCACTGATAGTAACCAAGGGATCTAAACTGGCTTCAATTAAGCTGCGTGCATAATTGGCAACAATTAACTCGGCCGCACGCTTTTCTTTCTCATCGTTTTGAAAGGCAAGTTCTTTATTAGCAATCAACAATTCGGCTGCACGTTTTTCCTTCTCCTCGTTTTGAAAATGCAATTCTTTGTTGGCAATTAATAATTCATTTGCACGTTTTTCCTTTTCCTGATTTTGAAACACCAGCTCTTTGTTGGCAATGATTAGCTCAGCTGCGCGCTTTTCTTTTTCATCATTTTGAAAAGCAAGTTCTTTGTTTGCAATCTCCAGCTCAGCGGCCCGCTTTCCTTTCTCTTCATCCTGAAAAGCCAGTTCAATATTGGCAATACCTAATTCGGCTGCGCGTTTCTCTTTCTCTCCATCCTGAAAAACCAATTCAATGTTGGCAATGCCCAACTCAGCAGCACGTTTTTCTTTCTCTCCATCCTGAAAAACCAGTTCTTTGTTTGCAATACCTAATTCTGCTGCCCGCTTTCCCTTCTCTTCTTTTTGAAAAGCAAGTTCTTTACGTGCAAGGAATAATTCACTTTCTAACTTTTCATTTTCTTCCTTATGAAAGGCAAGTTCCTTACGGGTAGTATCCAACAATTCACCCCAATTGCTTGTGCCATTGCCTGATTTAATTGTTTTCTCTTTTTTAGTGTTTGGCATGTTGGGTGCGGCTTATTATTAAATAAACTCAGTTATCATGGCAGCAATTTTCTCAAAAGCGGTGTCATCTTTTACAATGTATTGCTCTGCGCCTTTTTGAATGGTTTGCATGGCAACACCATAGCGCTCCTGGCTCGAAAGCATGATGATGTGTATGTTAGGATAGCGCTTCTTGATAGTTTGCAATATTTCCATTCCGTTAGCGGCATCTTTCTGCACCGTGTTCAGGTAATAATCAAGAATGATGATGTTGGTGGTTCTGTCAATTTTCTCCAGTGCACGCTCACCGCTTTCATAGGTGGTAATGATTAAACGGTCGGCAAATTTGTTCTCAAGAAACTTCTGTAGTCCCATTACCATTAACGGATTATCGTCAACAATAAACAGGTTAAGTGATTGTGTGCTCATTGAAAACTATTTTGAAGGTGAGCAAACAGTTTTTATTTCACCTTTACGGGTTCCTTTTTCAATTTCTTTTGTTTCGCACATTTCATATTTCATTTTACCAACTTTTTTATTGCGTTTGCTTACTTTATAGTGTGCATCACCTGAGTTGTCATCTGATTTTTCTGATTTAACCTGCTCCGAAGTTTTATCTCCGCGGGTTTCCGGCTTTGCTTCTGCTGTATTGTTTTGTGAGAAAGCAAGAACAGGCATAAAGGCTATGCCAAAAAATACGAGTGTTTTAATTGAGTTTTTCATTTGATTGGGTTTTTAGTTGTGAATAAATTTTCACGCAACAAAGGTGCACACAAGCAAAGGTTAGTGTGTTACACAATTGCATGAAAGACTTACATCATTCACACATTGGCAAAAAATAAGGTAGTAATTACATCCGCTCCATATACCACTTCAGTTCTTTCTCCATTTTTTTGTATTTGAAGATGGTAGTAATGATTTTTTGAAGTCGTACAAAAGCAGTTTCACTTTTTACAACATAATCAAAAGCGCGGTGGTGCATACAATTAATGGCTACTTCAATCTTGTCCTGCGAGCTAAGCATC
>JBFWYU010000049.1:0-27091 GCA_050186075.1 Bacteroidia bacterium | reverse complement strand
CCGAAAGTGCATGCTTGGTTTCAGAACTTTCAACGATTAAACTTATAAAGTATATTTATCCATCAGATGCAAACTTTATTCTTGTAAAAGTTGTTGATGCAAAATCGGTTTACAACTTTTTAGTGAATGAAAACATTGTGGTGCGTGATCGTTCAAAAGTGGAATTATGCGAAGGCTGCATCCGCATTACCGTTGGAACAAAAGAAGAAAATGACATGCTGTTAAACGCTTTGAAAAAATTCAAGTAAAATGAAAAGAATTCTTTTTATTGACCGTGACGGAACCATTATAACCGAGCCGGCAGACGAACAAATTGACAGTCTTGAAAAATTAGAATTTCTTCCGGGTGTAATTACGGCTTTGGCAAAAATTGCTGCCGAGTTGGACTATGAATTAGTGATGGTTACCAATCAGGACGGGCTTGGCACAGCATCATTTCCTGAAGAAACATTCTGGCCTGCTCAGAATAAAATGCTGAAAACGTTGGAAGGTGAGGGAATTATTTTTTATGATATTCTGATTGACAAATCATTTGCAAAAGATAATGCACCAACACGCAAACCAAGAACAGGATTACTTACAAAATATATTGCCGGGGATTATGACCTTGCCAATTCCTTTGTGATTGGCGACCGTGCCACCGATGTGGAACTGGCTAAAAACCTTGGAGCAAAAGCTATTTTTATTGGTAGTGAAGAAAAACTGAAAGGAAACAATTTTGGTGTGCTTGCACTTAAAACAACCGACTGGAACGAAATTTATACCTTTCTGAAACTTCCTCCACGCAAAGCAAATGTGGAAAGAAAAACAAAGGAAACAGAAATACATATTTCTATAAACCTTGATGGCAGCGGAAAATCAACCATCTCAACGGGTTTGGCATTTTTTGATCACATGCTGGAACAACTTGCCCGGCACGGAAACATAGATTTAGATATACAGGCAAAAGGGGATTTGCACATTGACGAACACCATACCATTGAAGATACTGCTATTACGTTGGGAGAAGCTTTTGCAAAAGCTCTTGGCAATAAAAAAGGAATGGAGCGTTATGGCTTCTGTTTGCCAATGGATGACTGTCTGGCGCAGGTAGCTATTGACTTTGGCGGGCGCAACTGGATTGAATGGAAGGCAGAATTCAAACGCGAAAAAATCGGTGAAATGCCTACCGAAATGTTTTTCCACTTTTTTAAATCATTCTCCGACTCTGCAAAGTGCAATTTAAATATAAAAGCAGAGGGAACTAATGAACATCATAAAATTGAAGCAATTTTTAAGGCCTTTGCAAAGGCTATAAAAATGGCGCTGAAGCGTGATTCAGGCAACAACGAATTACCTACAACAAAGGGGATTTTATGATAGCCATTATTGACTACAACGCGGGAAACATTCAGTCAGTGCGCTTTGCATTGAACCGGCTGGGTATTGAACCTGTGTTGACCAATGACACCGAACAATTATTGAAAGCAGAAAAAGTAATATTCCCGGGTGTTGGCGAAGCGGGAACAGCAATAAAATTTTTGAAAGAGAAAAACCTTGACAAACTAATTCCTCAACTATTACAACCGGTCTTAGGAATTTGTCTCGGACTGCAATTGATGTGTCAGCATTCGGAAGAAAGCAATACAGATTGCCTTGGCATTTTTCCGGTAAGGGTAAAAAAATTTGACCCTGTTTTAAAAGTTCCGCATGTTGGATGGAACAGCATTAGCAAGTTGAAAAGTCCGATTTTCAATGATTGCAGCGAAGATAGTTATGTTTATTATGTTCACAGTTACTATGCTGAGATTAGTGAGCACACTATTGCCGAAACCAGTTACATCAACCCGTTCAGTGCTGCTTTGCAGAAGAATAATTTCTATGCAGTTCAGTTTCATCCCGAAAAAAGCAGCGGTGTCGGAGAACAGATTTTAAAGAATTTTTTAGCCCTCTGATGATTATAATTCCTGCCATAGATATTATTGACGGCAAGTGCGTAAGGCTTACCCAGGGGGATTATGCGCAAAAAAAGATTTACAATGAAAATCCGTTGGAAGTAGCTAAAGAATTTGAAGCAGCAGGAATAACTCATTTACATTTAGTTGACCTTGACGGAGCAAAATCACAGCACATTGTCAACCATAAAGTATTGGAAACAATTTCCAAAAACACCCGCCTGAAAATTGATTTCGGAGGAGGAATAAAATCAAACGATGACATCCGCATTGCCTTTGATTGCGGGGCAAATCAGGTAACAGGCGGCAGCATTGCCATAAAAAATAAACCACTTTTTCTTGAATGGATAAATACGTTCGGATCAGAAAAAATTATTCTGGGCGCAGACGTTAAGAACGGAAAAATTGCAGTGAACGGGTGGAAAGACGAATCGCAGGAAGAGCTATTTGCTTTTCTTGAAAGCTATATCAGCAGCGGCATAGAATATGTTATCTGCACCGATATTTCAAAAGATGGTTTGCTGCAAGGCACAGCCACTGAACTTTACAAACAAATAATTGCAAAATTCCCTGCACTTAAATTAATTGCAAGCGGTGGTGTATCATCTGTCAGCGATCTTGACGAACTCAGAACTGTCGGACTTTACGGAGCTATTGTTGGTAAGGCTTTTTATGAAGGCAGAATAAAATTAAGCGAACTAAAAAACTGAATTTGTGCTGACCAAACGCATTATACCCTGCCTTGACATCAAAGACGGAAGAACCGTAAAGGGAGTAAATTTTCTTGACCTTCGCGATGCCGGAGACCCTGTGGAATTAGGCAAACGCTATGCAGAGGAAGGCGCTGATGAACTTGTCTTTTTAGACATTACAGCAACGCACGAAAAACGAAAAACACTGATAGAGCTTGTCAGCAGAATTGCATTAAACCTGAATATTCCGTTTACTGTTGGTGGTGGTATTTCTTCTGTTGAAGATGTATCCGCTTTGCTCAATGCCGGTGCAGACAAAATCTCTGTAAATTCCGCTGCAGTAAAGCGTCCTGAGTTGGTTTCTGAAATCGCCTCGCGTTTTGGAAGTCAGTGTGTGGTAGTTGCTGTTGATGCAAAAAACATAAATGGAGTATGGAAAGTATTTCTCAACGGAGGAAGAATTGAAACGGAATTACTTCTTGAAGAATGGGTGAAACAATTAGAGACGCTAGGCGCAGGAGAAATTCTTTTCACTTCTATGAACCATGACGGCACCAAAAACGGTTTTGCATGCGAAGAACTGGCTCGGATTTCTGATATGATTTCTATTCCGGTGATTGCATCCGGTGGTGCAGGCAAACCCGAACATTTTCTGGAAGCCTTTACTAAAGGGAAAGCCGATGCTGCCTTAGCTGCAAGTGTTTTCCATTTCAAGGAAATAGAAATAAAAGATCTTAAAAATTATTTAGCAGAACAACAAATACCTGTAAGAAATGAACTTAGATTTTGAAAAATCAGGTGGATTAATTCCTGTAATAGTTCAGGATACAAAAACCGCAAAAGTATTGATGCTGGGCTATATGAACAGCGAAGCACTTGAAAAAACAAAAAATGAAAACAGGGTTACTTTTTTCAGCCGCAGCAAAAACAGACTTTGGACAAAAGGTGAAATTTCCGGAAATTTCCTGGAAGTAGTTTCGATTACCGAAGACTGCGACAGTGATACCCTGCTCATAAAAGCAACCCCTGTGGGACCTGTTTGCCACAAAGGCAGCGACACCTGCTTCAATGAAACAAATCCTTCCAACGCCTTGTTTCTTGAGCACTTAGAAAACATCATTCTCGATAGAAAAAACAAACCTTCTCCGAAATCTTATACCTCAGAATTATTTGCAAAAGGCATCAATAAAATAGCACAGAAAGTTGGCGAAGAAGCAGTAGAATTGGTGATTGAAGCCAAAGACAATGACAAGGATTTATTTATCGGAGAAGCCGCAGACCTGCTCTATCATTATTTAGTGTTGTTAGCCGCAAAAGATTTAACCCTGTCCGATGTGATAAAGAAACTCGAAGAACGACATAAATAATAACCTACTGAACCGGTAGATAATTTATTTGGAAGCTAAATCATTTGAATTTATATTTGCCTGCTCATTCAACAGCATGAATAAAATCACACACCGCCTTTCTTTTATCGCGCCCATCGGGGTGATGTGTTGCTGTTGCTGCTGTTGTTAAGGCATTTCCCATATCGCCTTCAACACCTGCCCCGCAAGGGAACCCGATTTAATCGGAATTTTCAATCCCCGTTTCAGTCAAATTTAAGAGTACCAAAATGTCATTAGTTACCGCACAAAAATTATCAGAACAGTTTAAAGGAAAACCAATTCCTGAAGTTATTGCTGCGCTTTCACAGGACTACAAACAGATTGTCTTCTCCACCAGTTTCGGGCAGGAAGATCAGGTACTGACCGACCTGATTTTTAAAAACAATCTTGCAGCAGAGGTGTTTACTCTTGACACAGGAAGGCTTTTCAACGAGACTTACGAAACGTTTCACAGAACCCTTAAACGCTACAAGAAGGAAATAAAAACCTATTTCCCTGATAAAACAAAAACAGAGGAATTGCTGACAAAAAAAGGTCCTTTCAGTTTTTACGATTCAGTGGATAACCGCAAAGAATGCTGCCATATCCGCAAAGTAGAACCCCTACAACGTGCTCTGAAAGGAAAAGAAATATGGATAACAGGCCTGCGCAGCGCACAAAGTGCAGGACGAGAAAACCTGCCGCTCTTCCAGTGGGACGAAACATATCAACTTATAAAATATAATCCGCTTACTGATTGGAGTTTGGAACAGGTTGTTGAATATCTGCATCAGAATAATGTTCCTTACAATCCGCTGCACGACAAGGGATTTGCAAGTATCGGTTGCGCGCCCTGTACCCGTGCTATTGAGCCGGGTGAAGATATCCGTGCCGGCCGCTGGTGGTGGGAAGATTCAAAAAAAGAATGTGGATTACACGAAACTAAATAAATGAAACCTCGTCACCCTGAACTTGTTTCAGGGTCTCAATTAACAGATGCTGAAACAAGTTCAGCATGACGAAAAGAAAAATAAGATGGAAATAAAACTAAAACGCCTCAATAAAAATTACAATCTGGAAGCTACCGGAACCAACGGCAGAACAGTATCTATTGATGCGGGGCCGCAGGATGGTGGTGATGATTTAGGCGTGCGCCCCATGCAGATGCTTCTGATGGGACTTGGCGGATGTGCCAGCATTGATGTAATCTCTATTCTGAAAAAACAAAGACAGGACGTAGAAGATTACGAGGTGGTTGTTACTGCCGAACGGGAGAAAGACAAAATCCCTTCATTGTTCACTGATATTCACATCAAGTTTATCCTGACAGGAAAAATTGAAAACGATAAACTGGAACACGCTATCAAATTGTCACTTGATAAATATTGTTCGGTGGCTAAAACATTAGAAAAGACTGCTACCATCACCTATTCCTATACCATCAACGGAAAGTAATTATGGCAAAATCAAAACACTTTGAAACGCTTGCTGTGCGCACACAGACAGAACGCACCGAGCAAAAAGAGCACAGCACTCCCCTCTTTCTTACTTCCAGTTTTATGTTTGATGATGCGGAAGATATGCGTGCGCTTTTTGCGGATGAAAAAGAAGGAAACATCTACAGCCGCTTTACCAATCCCAATAACAGCGAACTGATTGAAAAAATGAATTTGCTGGAAGGGACAGAAGCAGGACTTACCACTGCAACCGGCATGGCAGCTGTGTTCACCACCTTTGCTGCATTGCTGAATGCAGGCGACCATTTGCTTTCCTGCCGCTCCATTTTTGGTTCTACTCATAGCGTTATAACCAAACTACTTCCTAAATGGAACATCTCACACAGCTATGTGGACATAAACGCTCCCGAAACATGGCAGGCTGCAGTAAAAAAAGAAACAAAACTGCTTTACGTAGAAACTCCCTCCAATCCGGGAATTGACATCATTGACCTGGAATGGTTAGGTACGTTTGCAAAACAAAACAACCTGATCTTAGTAGTGGATAATTGCTTTGCAACACCGTATTTACAACAGCCCGTAAAATTCGGTGCCGACATAATTATTCATTCTGCAACAAAGTATTTAGACGGACAGGGGCGCGTAATGGGAGGAACCATTAACGGAAGTAAGAAATACATTGATACTGTAAAATTATTTGCACGGCACACCGGTCCTGCGCTTTCGCCTTTCAATGCGTGGATTATTTCAAAAAGCCTGGAAACACTGGCGGTGCGTATGGACAAGCACTCTGACAATGCACTGAAGTTGGCACAATGGCTGGAGAAAAGCAACGAAATAGAACTGGTAAAATATCCCTTCCTTCCATCGCATCCGCAACATGAAATTGCTAAAAAACAAATGAATGCAGGAGGTGGTATTGTTACATTCATTGTAAAAGGCGGAGTGGAACGCGGACGGAAGTTTATGGATGCCTTACAAATGCTTTCTATTTCTGCTAACCTGGGCGATACACGTTCTATTGTTACGCATCCCGCTTCTTCCACACACGCAAAATTGACAGAAGCCGAGCGATTAGAATCAGGGATTTTGCCAGGGCTTGTTCGCATTTCAGTTGGATTGGAACACGTAAATGATATTATTGCCGATGTTGAACAGGCGCTGAATGCAAGCAAATAATATGAGTGCACAAAAGTTCCGGTATCAAAAGCAATTTACACTCGAAAGCGGGAAAAGCCTTCCTGAGTTGGAGATTGCGTATCACACCTATGGAAACTTTGTTCCCGGAAAAAGCAAAGTGGTTTGGGTGTGCCATGCATTGACAGCCAGTTCAGATGTGTTCGATTGGTGGAAAGGTTTGTTTGGTACAACTGATTTCTATAATCCCGATGAATACTTTATTGTTTGCGACAACATACTTGGCTCCTTTTACGGAACAACAGGAGCAGCAAGCATAAATCCTGAAACAGGTAAGCCTTATTTTCTCAATTTTCCGTTGATCACTGTTCGCGATATGGTGAAAGCCAAACAACTGCTGGCAGCGCATTTGGGAATTGATAAAATTCACACGCTGATTGGTGGTTCATTGGGCGGACAGCAGGCTATTGAATGGAGTATCATGGAGCCTGACCGCATTCAACACCTTATCACCATAGCAACAAGTGCGCTGCATTCGCCCTGGGGAGTTGCCTTTCGTGAATCACAACGTATGGCATTGGAAACAGACCCTACATTCAGAACTGACAATCTGGATGCCGGACAAAACGGAATGAAAACAGCAAGAGCAATTGCCTTGCTTTCTTACCGCAATTATCATGCTTACCGTCAAAGCCAGAGCGAAGAGACCAATGAGAAGACTGACAACTTCCGTGCTTCCTCTTACCAAAACTATCAGGGAGAAAAATTGGTAAAACGTTTCAATGCACATGTGTATTGGTATCTGTCAAAAGCAATGGACACGCACAACGTAGGCAGAGGAAGAAAAAGCGTTGTTGATGCATTAGCTTCTGTTAAAGCAAAAACACTTTCAGTCGGCATTACATCTGATATTCTTTTTCCGCCCAACGAACAGGCGTTTCTGGCAGAGCATATTCCGGGAGCAGAGTTCAGGGAAATAGATTCGCTTTACGGACACGATGGATTTTTACTGGAAACAAAACAACTGACTCCGATTATTAACAACTTCTACAAACTATAAAATCACTAAATAAAAAATATGATTTCAAAATTAAAAATCGGCCTCTTTGGATTTGGCTGCGTGGGACAAGGGCTTTACGATGTATTATCCAAGAGCAGCGGTATAAAAGCCGACATCGTAAAAATAGGTGTGAAAGACAGAAACAAATCGCGTAAGCTGCCGATGGAACTTTTCACCTATGATAAAAACGACATTCTCAACAACCCCGAAATTAACTTAGTGGTAGAGTTGATTGACGATGCCGATGAAGCATTCAACATAGTGAAAACCGCCATGACTTCAGGCAAAAGCGTGGTTACCGCCAACAAAAAGATGGTGGCTAATCACCTGACCGAGTTGGTGGAGTTGCAAAACAAATACAATGTTTCCCTCTTGTACGAAGCCTCTTCGTGCGGCAGTATTCCTATCATCCGTACACTGGAAGAATATTATGACAACGAGTTACTGAACTCGGTAAGCGGAATTTTCAACGGCTCATCCAATTACATTCTCACTAAAATCTTCAACGAAAACCTTGATTATGCTACAGCCTTGAAACAGGCGCAGGATTTAGGCTTTGCCGAATCCAATCCTTTGCTGGATGTGGGTGGCTTTGATGCTAAATTCAAACTGACCATTATAGCTGCACATGCTTATGGTTTGTTTATCCATCCCGATGATATTCTGAATCTGGGCATTCAAAATCTTTCGATTGCAGATATTGACTATGCGCGAAAAAACGGCAAAAAGATAAAACTGCTGAATGTTGTCCGTAAACTGAACGAAGACGAAATAACCATTCATACCATGCCTACTTTTGTGGCCCCGCATCAATATTTATACTTTGTTGAAAATGAATTCAACGGAGTAATTGTGGAGGCTGCTTTCTCCGACAAACAGTTTTACTTAGGCAAAGGTGCCGGTGGCCATCCTACAGGTTCTGCAGTGCTGTCCGACATTTCGGCTGTTACGTACGACTATAAATATGCTTACCACAAAGCCTCTCAGGACAAAAAGCTACGGTATTCAAAAAATGTATTGCTGGAGCTCTATGTACGCTACAACAGTGAGGACGAACTGAACGCAGTGAAATTTGAGAACATTTCCGAAAAGGGAGATGGCTTTGTTGTAGGAACAGTTAAGCTGGAAAGCCTTCTGGAGAAGGCCGCAGAAATACAAAACAGCAAATTGTTTATTGCCAACACCGGTAAGAATATTACAGAGCTTAGCCTGCAGGATGCAGCACTTGAAAAAGTGGAAAACAAATAGGATATTGACAGCGAACTATTAATATCTAAGTTTCGTATCAGGGTCACGCAGGGTAATTAGTCCTATTTTTGTGTGTCGGTGTTTATGAAACGTAAGGTAATCATTGTTTCTGCAGTTATAGTTACGCTTGTCCTCATCGGGGCGGGCTGGTGGTTCTTTTTCCGCAACAACACTAAACCCAGCGATGCCATCAATGCCGTTCCCCACGATGCCGCTGTTATTCTTGAAATACGCGATTTCAGCAAGGCATGGGCAACCTACAAAACAACCGCTACCTATCGCGAAGAACTGGAGCAATATGAAACCTTTCAGCTTTTCAGGGATAATGTTGACTTCGTTGATTCTATTCTGAAGAACAACACCGTGGCTGCCGAGATTTTCGCCAACCGCAAAATGTATATTTCCGTGCATACCAACCCCGAATTCGGGATGGAATACCTCTACTGCATGAGCCTGGAGAAGGCGAACATGAAAGAGAAACTGGATGAGGTTGTAAAAGCCGTTAATACCGAAAATGCCATATACCGCAACTTTGAATATGGCAATACCATTGTTACCAGTGTAAAGAAAACCGAGACCGACAGCGCATTTTATTATACCCAGTATCAGGGCGTGTTTATTGCCAGCTATTCGCTGCTGCTTACCGAGTCTGCAATTGATCAGCTCAACAATGGCGGAAGCATGATGAAGGACGATTATTTTGTGAAAGCCGTTGAATCTTCGGGCAAAAATGTGGAAGTAAATATTTACATCAATTACAAACGCTTTCCAAGCTATGTGCAATTGTTTTTAAAGGCAGAAAACTCATCGGCACTGGAAGCCCTGTCAAAACTGGCCGAGTGGAGCGAGCTGGATGTGAACCAGCGCCCCGAAGGACTGATGCTGAACGGCTTTACTTATCCTAACGATACGGCTGCACATTACCTCAATTTATTCACCGTACAAAAACCTCAGGAGGTTGAGTTTCCTGCCGTATTGCCTGCCAACACCGCTACCTTTATGTTTTTCGGCATCAATGATATTCTTAGTTTTTACAGCGATTACAAAACGCATCTCAAGCGCATCAAAGACATTGACCGCTACGAACTGGAAGTAAAAAACATCAACACTACCTATGATATTGACATTGAACTGAGCCTGTTCTCGTGGATGGGCAACCAGTTCGGCATGTGCATTACCGAACCGAAAGCAACAGCCTTTTCTGAAAACACCTATGCAGTTTTCAAAGCACGCAGAGGCGAACTGGCTAATGACCTGCTTTCGGGATTAGTAAAAAGCCTTTCTGAAAAACAGGGCGAAGCCGAGCAGGAAGTTTATCAGGAATACACCATTACCAATATCAATCTGCCACGCGTATTACCGCGTTTGTTTGGCTCTGCATTCGAACAGATGGAAACTACTTACTACACCATTTTGGGCGATTACGTGATATTTGGTAACACCATGCAGTCGGTTAAAAATTACATCAACTATTACATTGCCGACAAAACGCTGGGCAAGGATGTTTACTTCTCTTCGTACAGCGAAAATCTTTCCTCTACCTTCAATGTGTTTATCTACAGCAGTCCTTCGCGTTCAAAAAACATTGTTGACTCATACGTGAACCGCGAAACGTCTAAGGAGCTGGATAATAGCGAAGAAACGCTGCGCAAGTTTGAAGGGCTTGCCGTACAGATGAGTTCAAACGGAAGCGCCTTTTATACCAATGTTTACCTGAAATACAATGCCGATTACAGCGGCACCAAAGCCAATGTTTTTGAGGCGCGCTTAGATACTACCGTAAGCGGAAAACCGGTATTTCTGAAAAACTCCTTCTCAGGCGAGAATGAAATCTTTGTGCAGGATGATGCGAACAACGTTTACCTCATCAGCAGCATGGGAACCATTCTGTGGAAAAAACAAATTCCCGAAAAAATTAACGGCAAGGTGCATCAGGTAGATGTTTACAAAAACGGAAAACTGCAAATACTGTTCGGCACCACCAACTTCATTTACCTGGTTGACCGCAAGGGCGAAGATGTTACCAACTACCCCATTGAACTGGAAGCACCGGCCACCTCACCCCTATCCGTTTTTGATTACGATGGCAAGCGCGACTACCGTCTGTTTGTGGCCTGCAAAAACAAAAAGGTTTATTGCATGGATGCCAAAGGCGAAGTGGTAAAAGGCTGGGGCTTTAAGAAAACCAACGAAACGGTTTCGCAACCGATTGTGCATGTGCGCACAGGCGGAAAAGACTATATTGTAATTGCCGAAAACGATGGCAAACTCAACATTCTTGACCGCAAGGGAAGTGATAAAACAAAGGTGAAAGAAAAGTTCAGGTTCGGGCATAACACCTTGCAGGTTTTTGACGGCCTTGTTGCTTTCAGCGACAGCACCGGAAAGGTGTATACCGTGAGCATGAACGGCAAAACCGAAAAAATTGCACCCAAAGAATTTACGGCTCACCACCACTTTGTGTATGGCGACATCAATTCAGACAAAACACCGGAACTTATTTTCAGCGACCTGAACGAAGTGTTTGTTTACAATGCCAAAGGCGAAACGCTGTTTGGGCATAAATTCCAGAGCGAGGCTACGCTGCCTCCGCTGATTTGCGAAACATGGGACGGAAACCGCCTGGGAGCTGTTTGCAATGGCAGCAGCGAGGTATTTATATTTACGGCAGGCGGAGAGGTGGAAGAAGATTTTCCGTTGGCCGGCTCCACGCTGTTTGATGTGGCCGTGGGCAATGGCGATATTCCCTCGCTGTTAGTTACCGCCTCGGGAAGTGCGGTGATGATTTATCCGTTGGAGTGATAAAAAAATAAGAAGCCCCGCAAATGCGGGGCTTCTTATTTTTTTATCCCCCCTCCTTATCATCGCATCCGAAAATGATAATTTAGTTATAACCAGTCTGTCAGATTAGCAACGTATACTGTCGTCCCTCTCCTTATTTCCAAGGAGAGGGATAAGAGGGTGAGGTAGTCAGGGGGTGGTAAGGTGGTTACAATATCGTCACCTCAAACACCTGCTCATTCGGCCCCGGCACAAACCCGTTCATAAACGCTTTAAACTCTGCAGCCGTCACCGTGTGGATCACCTCCTGCCCCGGCAAAATTGGTGTGCCCGTTCCGTCCCAGCCTTCACCCGCGCTGTTAGCAGGATAAAAATGTCCGCCTCCTATACTTGGACCTTGTGTTATGTTTTTAATCTTCAAGGTCACTCCCGCTGTCCATTGCGGT
Source organism: Bacteroidia bacterium (assembly GCA_050186075.1). Taxonomy (GTDB): domain Bacteria; phylum Bacteroidota; class Bacteroidia; order SXHM01; family SXHM01; genus SXHM01. The sequence continues at coordinate 14,969 of JBFWYU010000049.1, read as the reverse complement.
GAACCCGGCCCAAATACATTCACCACCTGTCCGCTGCCGATAGTTATAGTAAACACCTCCCGTTCCAGCACAACATCTATAACAATATGCTGCCCCGGACTCACATGCACGTTCTCAATCAGTTGTGTAACAAAGCCCTGTTTCGCAATACTGAAACTGAAATCCCCCGGTATAAAAGGTTTAAATAAATACACACCATCTGCATTTGTTGTTTTTACTAAATCAGTACCCACAACACTTACAACAACATCCTCCAGTTCATTCCCTTCTGTGTCTTTAACCACACCACTCGCCCGTGTATGCTGTACACCCAGGTCAATCACCTTTCTGTCTGCAACATACTTATTATAAAAGTCGCTGTTGCTGTCCTTAAATTGCAGCATCAGCATATCTATCTTCTGCTTCAGAATTATATCTGTCTGTTTTATAAATACTTTAAGATTAGCAGTTGCTACCTTTCTGTCCGCCTTTATCTGGCTCGGGCTGCCTATTATTGTTTCATAAGCAGCAATAAGCGTACTCAGTTCAGTAATATCAATTGCTAGTATACCTTCCGGCACAAGAGCAGCCGCATGAAGCATAGCCTTGGCATGTATCTTCAGGCAGCGTTCCCTCACCAGCGTATCCGTGGCATACAGAAGTTCACTTTCCGTAAAGTTCACATCCTCAAATAATGCGCTGTCATCAATATCGGTAGCATACTTTTTCAGCGCACCCGCTATTTTCAACGCCTTCCCCACCATCTTCCCTTTAGCTTTTTTCTTGTTTTGCGTATAACCTTTTACGCTCGTCTCCTGCACCTGCACCGCATTATCAATCTCTCCTATCTTCCCGAAAAACTCTCCCGCGGCCAATACAAACCCCGGTATCCCTGCCCATACAGCATTAAATGTATTTAGTAATGTTTTTACAAGCAAATACATCGAAAACTTGTTTTCCTGCTTTGTGTTCATTGTTTTATTTTTTGTGACCGCCACAAGGCGCAACTGATTTCTGACACAAAGTTCGCGCACTTCACACACCTCAGGTTGCATACACCTTACCCCCTAGCACAAAACTTACTTTTTCAATAATAAAACCTCAAAAAAAAATTCACTCAGACAATACCTTTTATTATTTGCCATCAACACATCTCGCGTCCATCGCCTGCCTCGTCCGCCTATGGCGGGTGGACGGATATCAACATCTTTGAACCAGATTTTACCTCATGAAAACCAAGTGCACGTGCATCGCCTGTGGGCTGGATGTCCACGCTGAGCGCGAACCACAGGTTGGTCGGCAAGCCAGGCAGCCTGTGCGACAGACCAAGCCTGTGGTTTTTCAGCGTGGTGCCTTTTCTTTTGTTACTTTTCTTTGGGCAAGCAAAGAACCGCGAAGCGCTCATGAACACCTTAAAAACAAACAACCCGTGAATAAAAGTAAAGAAAAACCCTTCCGCTTTTCTATTAAAAAAAAGTAACAAGCCCCCCCTACGCTGCCTCCCTCCTGAACCTCCCCGGTGTCCTCCCGAAATGCAATTTAAACTGATTCACCAGATGACTGTCAGAGCTGAAACCGCACAGATAAGCAATATCCCCCAGGCTCATATCTGTCGTCAGCAGCAGCGTCCTCGCTTTCCTCAACATCACCCTCATCTTAAGCTCATGAAAAAGGCAATTATAATACCGCGGTATCGCCCGCGACAGGTAATCCTCGTTCATATCCAGCAGCCCCGCAATTTCCTCCAGCGTAATACCCTCTTCCAGTTGCGTGTATAAATACCGCAGCAACCTCCTCGCCCACCATGGCTTTGCCTCATCCGGCAGCACCCGTTCCCGTTCCATCAGCCCCAGCATCTGCAAAAAAATCCCTTTTATCTCATGCGCTGCCCCTCGTTCATGCACCTCATATTCTCTGAATAACGATGACATCAGTTCATTCAATTCACTTTCCACCCCGAATAAATGCGTCCGTATAGGGGGTAGCTCGGCCTCTTCCCGCTGTAATAATTCATCCCTTAATTCTATCGCAAATATTCGTGTTCCTTTTTTTACATACTCTACCGGCAAAGCATCCCGGTCATAAATAATAATACCATGCCCGCTCTTGCATACAAACCGCTTTTTGTTGGCCCTTACTTTATAGGTGCCTTTAACAACAAAATAAATCACAGGCGCTTTACCCGTGTAGGCAAAAACAGTATTATCCTTTTTATAAATAAGTTCATTCAGCACCAGCCCTCCCAGCTTCAGGCTTGTCAATAAAACCGAATCCGAGATCCGCTTGCTCGTCTTCTCCCAGGTATCCATAATCTTATCTGTTACGTCACCCTGAACGCGTTTCAGGGTCTTTTAAATTAGTAACGGATAGTTGCTCTGTTTATTGTGCTGACAAATAGCAATACCCCGTACGGGCAACCCTCGTGGTTGCCCAACTCGTGGTCGCCCAACTCGTGGTCGCCCAACTCGTGGTTGCCCTATACCTTCTTCTCTCGTCTCAGGGCTTCATTTGTCTCGCCTTTGGCGAGAGCCCTTCCATCAACCAATCATTCCCGCTTTATACCATAATGCAGCAATACCTTTTCCAGTTCATCAGCAGTCATCTTTCCTGCATTCCTGAACATAACAAAGTCTTTTTTTGAATAACTCGCCAAATCACCTATAGTCTCTATTTCCACATTCCGGCAAATTGTTTTTGCTCGGGTTGATAAACCCTCAACATCGTTTATTTTTATATCCCTTATTCCGGCAGGTGCCGTATCCGGTGTTCCGTATTTCTGCTCCGCTTCTATGACCTTTTGTTCCAATTGTTCCAGTCTCCTCGTCACTGCTTGGGTCGCCTCTATTACTTCTTTCATTCGCTCCAGGCTGCCTATGCTCTCAAGTGTTATTGCCTGTAGGTGCCCTAAAGCTCTTTTAAGCATTTGCTTTACCCATTCCGTAGTAAGCCCCAGCTCTTTTCCTATGTCACTGTACAATTTTCCTTCTCTCAAACGCATATCAAGTACCTGCTTTTCGCGGGCATGCAAAAAACTAAACGCATCAGCTGCATGCTTCTCTTTCCAAAGCCACCCCAGCTCTGCTTCCAGCTTCTCAAGCTCCTCTTTTTTTATTCGCTCCATAATACGTTATTGTAAATCTTCTGCCCACCTCTGATTGCAAATCTCCTCCCAACACAACACACCCGTCCCGATTGTCCCTATGGTCCCTTGTGTCCCTTTCTCGAAATCACCCACTGTACGGGCAACCCTTGTGGTTGCCAGAAAACTTGTGGTTGCCCGAAACTTGCGCCTGCCCCTCTTGTATTATTTCTTGATGTATTCCCCAAGATTATTCTTCAGCCTTTTCAGAGTAGGCTTACTTAGTTTACCTATAGTTCCTTCAATTGTTTCTTCAGACATGGTAAAAACATGCGCAACCCTCACTACTCCCGGGTATTTCAATCCCGATTGCTTATAATCCTCATGCCCTTCATCCAGTATAAGGTCAAGCCCTTTTACTGCGTTGTGTAATTTTGACGAAATACTGCATAACAGCCAGTCATTAAATGGCTCAACATTTTTTAAAAGCAATGCTGGTCTTGATTTCAATTCCCCGTTCGATTGCAGCAGCGCAATCCTTACCACTGATCCCGCTTCCATGAATTGTATTTAGGATTAGGTTCCTTCAATTCCACATCCGAGTAATCCGGCTCATCATCATCATACATTTTTGCTAAACTCATTAAGGCTGATGACGACCATTCTCCTTTTTCTTTCTCAAGCAACTCTTTCTCTCCAATGGAAATAAGCAGTTCAACATAACCCATAAATTCTGAATATGTTTTCGATGAGAGCTTATTCAATTCCTCCAGCCTTTTCCCAGCTATCTTAACCTCGTTTTCGTTAATCAGATAAGCAACAACAGCTAAAAACTCTATAAACAACGATGCCCGCGTTAAACCTAAAATCATTTTCCTCAACTGCGAAGGCATATAATTCGAAACAACAATAAACGTTCTGTAATCAAGCTCGCCTGCTGCTTTAATAGTGTCACTCGTAAGCTGTCCCGATTGTTTCAGAAATTGAGTCAGCTTCCTGTTAAGTCCAAAAGACTGCACAACATTATGACTCAGTTTTCTTAATTTCTGATTATCCGAAATCTCATCCAAAACAGGCAATAGCTCATCTTGTAAGTCGCTGATGCTCTTCCCCTCTTTTTCAATCTCACTCAGCCCTTTTACCCTCAGTGCAAACAAATTCGGAAACAATTTCTCCACCTCTTTTTCTATATCACCCGTTGAATGGCAAACCCTCTTCACCGCTTTTTCAAGCCACTCTATCTCCTTTTGCAATTCCTTATCAAACGAATCATAATTCTTCTCCAGTTCTATAAATACAAAACTGGTATCACCAAACTGCCCCAATGCCGCTGTTTTCATACTGCAAATTTAAACAATTCGCTTTTATGTTAATCCACACATAAAGAAGATGCTCCCGATCGGATTAGCAATTACTTTTCTTCCCATCCTTACCCCATATACAAAGGAAATTCTCAACAAGGTAAGGCTCTTTCATATCCTGTATTTCTTGTGGAAAAATACCAAGAGGCAAACTTCTGCCTCGTGGACATTTCCCATTCAATGCTTTCTTAACACCCTTAACAACACCTCTTTGCACATACACTTCTTTGGGGTAAACTTTCTTATTAAAACCTATTCTCAGTGCGGTATCATAACTCCACAAATCGCCTAATCTATCCGTTCGTTTTTTAACCTTTTCCGTAATTTCAAATATCTTTTCAAAAGTGTTACATCTTTTTATCTCCAGTTCAAGTTTTAATAGTTCAATAGCTGCATCAACACATATTTTCTTTCCTATTCTTCGTTGGTGACTATCCATAATTTTTTCAGGAGTTATTGCACTTGCAGCATTTTTAACTGCTTCATGTAAAGGCATGTTTTCATAAAATATTTTTTTGTCTTTAAGAGTTGAGAAATCCTCCTTCATATATCTTTCAATTACTACTTTCAAACTCATTATAATTTACTTTATAGTTTCTTTTAGTTTAGTTTCAAAATCTGAAATTGAAAATAGAAAATTGAAATATACAAATCTCAAAATGCTTAACGGATTATTCTTAATCTGACTCATAGAATCTTTAAGTAGTTTTTCCTTGTATCTTTTAAATGTCAAACCATCTTCCATATCCTCTTTGTAACGCCTAACTACGAAATCTTCAAACCAAGTCCTTTGAAAATCAATAAGGTGTTCCTTGTATCGTCTTTTGATGTGAAAGATTTCATCCCATGAAACAAGTCGCGGATCACTTGCTCCTGCAAGTTGAATTGCTAAGTCCCAGTCGATTTCTCCTAACAAGGTCTTTAAAGTTTTCTTGTCATAATTTTCATTAGTCGTAATTTCAACTGAAAGTTGCTCTCCTTTATATTTTTTGTCAAGCGGAAAAAAAACCTGTCTTCTTGCAGCAACTCTGTAAAGTGTATCGGTAGCCTTTTTCTCATCGCTGTTACAGTCAGTGCAAATCGGAAAAAGGTTTTGATAGTTTACAGAAACGAAAGGATAAAATGCTTTCGGTATGTAATGGTCATAGGCATTCCTGTAAACTCCTTTAGCAGGTTTAAGAGGAAGCAATCCGCAAAACGGGCAAACATGAGTACCTTGATGTTCTTTGAATTTAAGAAAGTGTTCCTGAACCGTTCCGAAATTATCTCTGATTGAATTTACAAAGTAGTAACCTTCCCAAAGTTCTGTCAGAAAATCTTTCAGAAGCTTTCGGAACGTTTCGTCTGTTATTTGCTCATATTTTACTGGTGTAAATCCACCACTATTGTCGCAAAGGCTTTCAATTTCACAATTGTTTCCTAAAGCATCTTTTATAACTTTCTTATCTGCTTTACTCAACAAGTGATACTGCTCTACAATCTTTTTCATATCACCAACCAACTTGCCCGAAGCGTTTATAATTTTAGCAAATGGTTTTCTCAACAATTTCTTTTCATCATAAGCTGCCAAATCCTTCTCTATCATCTTCTCAAAAAAGTATGCAAAGTTCTCATGGAACTTTTCAATTTTATGAGTAAGTGGTTTATAGGCGTAAATCATTTCTTCTTTTTCTTTTTGGAAGATTTTTTGGCAATTGATTTCCTACCTTTCTTAGGTATAATCTTCTTTCTTGTTGGCTTTATTGTTTTTTTAACTGCGTGCCTATCAACGTCTGTTTCAATCTGAGAAAGCAAACTGTATAAATCAAACTTCTCAATGCTCTCACCAAAATCCACTAACTTCTCTCTTATTTCATCAATCTTTGCTTTTATAACTTTCGGTTTCTTCAATTCTTTCAGCTCTTCCCGTAATTCTTCCAAATCGTAATTAGATAAATCAGAAATAGAAATTCGTCTGTCAAATATTTCCTGTAACAGCAAACTCACAGATGCACCATAAGTTTCAATTTTCGGATTGATGTAAACTACTTCGCCTTTCACTTTATCAAATTTGTAAACATCATCTGTCTGGCTATCACTGATTACGAAAGGAGAATGAGTAGTAATTATTATTTCCTGCTTTCTTACAGCTTCAGGTTTTCCCTTGGAATCAAATTTATATGCAGCAACATGATTGAGCATTTCTATCATTTTGGCTCTCCATAATGGATTGAAATGTGTATCAGGTTCATCCATCAGGAACAAGCAGCCATCTTGTTCCATCATCAACACCGAACCAATTACTTCATTGAACTGATGTTCACCGTCAGACAGGCCTTTATAATAAATGGTTTTAGATGGTTTACCATCTTCCACAATTTTATTTAAATTGATTTTTTCAATTCTGAAAATCAATCTTGAAGGGTCAGGCTTGGGCAATTCATCAGACAGGTTTAATGACTTGTGTGCTTTTAATATTAAACTCCTCGTATCTACAGGCACAAGATTTAAATTCAGATTCTCCAGATCATAAAATGCTTTAAATAATTCAAACGAAGTTTTGAAATGATACTTAAATGCTTCGTGAGTCGCAGCATTTACCCTATAATCCAACAATAGAAATTCTTCTTTACCTTTCTTTCGTTCAATCCATGAAGTAGAACATAGTTTCAGCTTCAAAATGTGATTTTTGATGTTCTCACTTAATGAAATTTTTACTTTCCTGTAGTTTACCAAATTTATTGTAATGCGGAACGAATGCAAATCTTCAACTTTGAAAATATCAGTGAGATATTTTAATTTATCAGGATTTGCCAGAAGCATATTCGAAACGAAAATTGAAAAGTTGGAACTGCTATCAAGAAAAAATAAGCGTTGATTTTCAAATTCATCCTCTTTACCTTCGCTCGCTACATTAATATTTTCTGTTGCTTTAAAATAGTGATAACGAATTTTTAAAAAAGGGTTGCTTAACAATTCGTTTTGACCTGATGTATAAGCAATAACCTTAGTAGGCAATAAATACTGAGTCAGCTTATCAATTCTCTCAAAATGTTCTTCGCCAAATTTTTTTCTGGAAAATTCGGGGTATTGCCCTAACTCCTTTACAATACGCACATGCATATTAAACTCTATTGAATTTTTAAAATCCAACAGACCTATAGGTGAAGGATGAACCATTGGCAGCATATACTCTATTTCAAAACCAAAGTCCTTGCTTTTTTTATATTCGGGTTTAACCGAATTTGAATGAAATACTTCTAAATAAAAAAAAATCTCTGCCAGCAACTCAAGAAAATTAGATTTTCCGCTCCCGTTTAATCCTGCAAAAATCTTTGGAGACAAACGAGCTTTATGTTGACTTTCATTAAACTTATAAAGCTTATTGCTTGCCAAACTGCGAAAGGTATCACCTAATATTTTTACACTTATCAGCTTCATTTGGCAATTTGCAGGTAAACTCCAGTTCTCTCTTGTTTGGCTCTGGTTTTAATTAAGTTAAAATCTTCGTCTCTTAAAGTGAGATTGATGTTATCCAACTCAGCATTATAAAATACTTGCTCCAATTTTAGAAATGGATTTTCATTATTTAGAGATGAGAAGATGAGCGTTTTCAAATCATCAGCATCATTTGCTTTAGGGTTTTTCTTTAACTCCTCCGTAGAGTAGTAGTCAGGAAATGTAACATGCTCATCCATCAGAAAGCGAATGAGCATTTCACTTGTGAAATGATAACCTGTGTAGTTTTCTTTTATCCAGTTCGCAACTTGTTCGGTCGATACTCTATCCCAAGTAAGCTTTGATTTCTTCTTTTTCGGATTTAGTTTCTTCCATTCCTTATAAAACTGAGCCCCTTGCTTCTTTGCAGCTGCTTCATCAATATCAAATGGGTCACCATGTGGTTGTTCTAAATAATTTAACGCACCACTTTTTATTTTCTTTTCTGCTTCATCAAAATACTTTTGAATCTCTGACCTCTTTACAGGGTCCTGTTCTGTTTCTCCTCCATCAAAATTTTCCCAATCACTAATATCTAATTTACTCAAATCTAATTCTCCTTTAAATGCCCTCTGTCTTAATGAGCCGTAAAGATTTTCCAAATCCTTTAAACTTCTTTTGAACTGTTCTTTTATTGCTTCAGCTTTTTCAAAAATTTCAGAAAATTGATTTTGTAATTCGATTGGTGGATGAATAACTGGTATGGAATTACAAATAGTTTTATTCATATAAGGAACTGTCGTTGTTGAAGCCATCTTATACATATATGACTTCATGAAACTCAAACAAAACATTAAATAAATACTGTTTGTATTTTCATCACATTGGTATGTATGCAATTGCTGATTTACAATACAAGGCTCTCTATTTATTGATAGTATACCTAAATCGCCAACACAAGTCATAATAATACTACCTACTGGTATTATCTTAGCCCGCACTTCATTAATTTCAGATTCAGTTAAACCAAACGTATCTTGAGTCTTTTTTATAAATCCTTTATCGACCAAATTGGTGGTTGTAAACCAAGGTATACTACCCGTAAAAGATTTCGGCTTATCTCTTCCAGGAACTATACTGTCTGTATAATTACTTATTGCTTGTTTCTCCCATCTCTTTTCATTCCTCATTGGGTCGCCAAACATTTTCAAAAAAGCACTTTTTAAAAACTCATCAAGCAAGTCAATATTTTCCTTTCGTTGTTTAATGAGTGCTTCAGCTTTGCTTAATACAGTTGCGATTTTAACTTGTTCAGCATAAGAATCGGGCAGAGTAATCTTGATATTACCTAGGTCTTTTTGTGTAATTGCCGTAAAGGTTGAGCCAACACCAAGTTTTCCAATCTGCTTCTCATTTGCTTTAAGAAAATAATAGATATACTCATAACTATAGTTTTTCTTTGCTCTAATAGCACTCAATCCCCTGCCAATACATGCCTCAATGTTATTTATGTTGACAGGTCCAACGGGTGCTCTAACTGAAATTAAAATATCATTTGGAAGTGAAATTTTTGTTGGATGATTGCACCAATTCCTAATTACTGGAAACTTTTCTCCGTAATCAGCCATACCTTGAAAGAATGGAACTCCTTCACCCGATTTATTGTAGGTTTCAGATGGCGGAGATTGCCCTGCAATAATGTCTGCAATTTCCTTTAATATCTCTATTCTCATTTAATATAGGAATCTAATTCTGTTATTGCAGATAAAATATCCTCTTCATTTATTTTGATTTTGCTTAAAATATCCTTTGGTTCATCATACTTCATGTCTTCATAAATTTCAACTTTGTATTTATTTAAACTTAAATCATAACCATTTTCCTCAATTTCTGTACTCGGAACGAAAAAATGTTGTCCCGTTCTATCGTTTACTTTTTTCGGATTCCGTTTTTTGTAAGCATCAATAATTAAATGTAAGTCACCATAGTTTCTGCTATTGTCAGAGTTGAATAAAGGGGCGCGTTTGTCATCCAAACTCCAACCGTCACTTTTCATTTCATAAAACCAAACATTATTTGTTTCTCCTCCTTTGGTGAAAATTAAAATTGCAGTTGATACACCAGCGTATGGTTTAAACACTCCACTTGGCATTCCAATTACTGCTTTCAATTCACACTTCTCAATTAAAATTTTGCGTATGTCATTAAATGCTTTTCCGCTTCCAAACAAAACTCCTTGTGGAACTACAACTCCTGCTGTTCCACCCATGCGTAACATTTTGTAAATACGTTCTACAAAAAGCAATTCCGATTTTGTAGTGGACACAGTGAAAGTTTCGTTCAAATCGCCTTTATCAATGTTGCCTGTAAATGGAGGATTTGCCATTACAATATCAAATGCATTATCCTCATTATAGTTCTTGCTGAGTGTGTCTTTATAATCAATTTGAGGTTTGGTAATACCGTGCATCATAAGGTTCATTAACCCAATTCGTATCATAGTGGGGTCAATGTCAAACCCAAAAAAGGTTTCTTCATTCAGCATTTTCTTGGCATTCTCATCCACCAATTTGTCCGCTAATGTTCCTCTTATAAAGCCGTTGTCGTCTTCTTGCTTATATGTGTCACTAGTGAATTGTGTAATCAGGTATTTGTATGCACCCAATAAAAATCCTGCTGTTCCGCTGGCAGGGTCGGCAATCCGGTTGCCCAATTGAGGTTGCACCAATTCTACAATCAATTCAATAACATGCGTTGGTGTTCTGAACTGTCCGTTTTTTCCAGAACTTCTCAATTCATCCAACAGATATTCGTAAAAGTCTCCTTGTGCATCAATAAAACGATTTTCTTTTTCTAATTCGTTGTAGATTTCATCAATCGTTTTCGTTGCTTCTGTCAGCATTCTTCCGCTTGGGATTAAGAACGCTGCGTTTGCCATGTGTTTGGTAAAAAAAGAATTATCGGCTTCCAATTGCTTGATAAAAGGGAAAACTCTGCTCTGAACATGCATAAGCATTTCTTCGCTGGGCATTCTTGTCCAGTAGCTCCAGCGCAAAGTTTCCTTATCTACAGCATTCTTATCATCCTTATTGTCAAATCCCGGTGGAAAATATGTTCCTGAAAAAATGGAAGTGAAGTTCTCGTTAAGAAAATCAGCATTGCTCACTTTTCTTTTGTCAGTTTCATCCAACTGCTTCATAAAAAGCAGATAAGTGATTTGCTCAATAGCATTAAGTGGGTTGGAAATACCGCCACTCCAGAACTTGTCCCAAAGTGCAGCAACTTTATTTTTCAGTGATTGTGTAAGCATATCTCAATAATCATTTTTAAAGTTTTTATAATTTTCAGAATTCAACCAAAACTCAAAGCAGTCGGCTATTATTCCATTTTCCCATTTTTTATCTGCCTTTAATTCTTCCCAATCCTCACCAAATAATTCTTCACAGAGCTTATAAAATCCATCACCTTGTTCCCTTTTTCCATATTTGTGGGTAATAAGACTACTTATCAAAGGTCTGCCTCTTTCATGTTCGTGTCTTGAAATTTCACCAAGCCAATCACCGATTAGCTTATTATCGTGTCCATTAGTAAAATCTAAACCAAGTTGTAGTTGTTCATTTAATTGTGAATAAGACCAAGTAGTTCTTAATCTTGCAAGTTCAATCAATTTATTTCTGATTTCTTTAGACATTTCTATGCGGCTAATTTATTTATGAATACAATAATTTCATCAATCTCATTTGGTGAAAATACACCACGAATGCCGTCAGGGTGAATTCTGGTGAAGGGTGCATTTATCAAATCCCTTTTTTCAACTTCGCCTTTTTCAATCAGAAAGGTTTGCAGCAAACTCAAAAAATCCAATTGCTGGCTATTCAGATAACTATGTTCAGCCATGAATTTTTCAAAAGATTTTGAGACAGATACCGGAAATGACTCTAAAATTTCAATCCCTAAAATATGTTTAATGAATTGCACAAACACTGCTTTGCGGTGGTTATAAACCCTGCGCAACAAATCAATGGTAATGTGGGGATGCTCATCGTGCAACTCTTCTGCTAACTGTTCTGCCTCTGCACTGCTTAGTTCTTTTCCTTCTTTCAGTTTTTGCAAAATGGGGTTTGCCAAAACCAGTTCATTTACTTTTTGCTCTACCAACTCACGGTATTTAGCAATGCTCAACGCTTCGTGTTGCGGTCCAAACTCTACATATTCTTTGGTGGCAAGCAAATCTTTAAAATTAAACTTGGCAGGTCCAAGCGGTATAATTGCTTCTCGGTATTTCATCAAAGGCGAAAGCTTTTGGATGAGTTCATCCGTTTTTTCTTCCGTTATGGTTGCCCAAAAATGATTGGTTTGTGCTTGCCGTATCAGTTGCTCTTCTTTTGCAACAATGTTAATACTCAAAGGCAGTTCGCCCAATTCTTCAATGATGCTTTCTTTAAGCGTTTCGGCTTTTTCTTTGTCGCCCGCAAGCTGTGCCAGTGTAACTTCTACAATGTCCTTTTCAAAGCGCATAGCTTTAAAATCTGCATCCGCCACCGTGCGGAACAAGGGCTTTACAACCGCATCTAAAAACTCAATTTTATCAGTAGATAGGTTGTTCCAGAAATTCTCATCTTCCACCCGCTGCAATTCATGTTTGGTATCTAAAATCACAACCGAGTTTTGAGGCAAGCCCGCAATCTGTTTTCTAAGGTTTTTGATTTCTTTTTCAACCAATTCTGTTTTACCTTGTGTTTGTGCTTCTTCAATTTTATCTAATCGCAAACCAAACAAACGCACCGGCAAAGGAATTTGCGGCTTTAATTCCTTTCCCCTTGGGTTCAGTTTAAAATATTCAAAGTTATCCCAGCAATCCAAAATCAGGAATGAATCTTTTTCCGTGCACCACGGTTTTATTTTTTCTTTTTCCAGCAAACGCGTTCCTCTTCCTATCATCTGCCAGAACTTGGTATAACTGTAAACAGGTTTTGCAAAAACAAGATTGGTCAGTTCTCGGATGTCAATTCCTGTGTCCAGCATATCCACACTCAAAGCAATGCGGGGCATATCGTTATTGGTAAACTGGTCGAGCAAGCCGCCTTTGCCATAAACGCGGGGGTCTTCGCTTACAATTACCTTTGCTAATTCGCCTTTATACTCAGGATAAAGCGAATCGAAAATTTCTTCCATTCGTCTTGCATGTGCCTTGCTGATGCAGAAGAAAATGGTTTTTCCGGGCAACACTCCGTTGGCATCCTTTATGCACTCCTCCATAAATTCGCGCACAATCAAGGCATTTGTTCCCTTGTTTATTACCTTCTTTTCTATCTCCGTTCCTTCGTAATTAATCTCAGCAACTTCTTTTCCTTCCAACAATAAATGTTGTTGGTCTTCCAATGAAATAGTGCGCTTGCTTATTCCTTCATCCTGAAACTTCGTTTTCAGTTTCATTACCTGAAAATTGCACAGGTAAGGAGGAATATGAGTTACCGCTTCTTCATACGAGTAAGCAAAGGTTGGAACGCCATCATCGGTTTCAAATAATTGAAACGTATTGTGGTCAATTACATCGGTGGGGGTTGCTGTCAATCCTAATGTAATAGTGTTGAAGTAGTCAAGAATTTCCTGATAGGTATTGTAAATGCTCCGGTGGCTTTCGTCCACCACCACCAAATCAAAGAAGTGAGGACTTAATGTATCTTTCTCATCCCTGATAACATTCAGCATCGTGGGATAAGTGGAAACATAAATTCGTCTGTCGCTTGCAATGGTCTTTTCTCCTTGTTTTGGCCAGCGGGGTTCGTTAGGCAAATATTCTTTAAAGGCATCTAATGTTTGGTCGCGCAGTGCAATGCGGTCAACGAGAAACAAAACCCGTTCTGCCCATCCTGCTCTCATTAAAGCATCTACCAATGCAATACAGGTTCTGGTTTTTCCTGTTCCTGTAGCCATCACCAACAGAAATTTCTTTTTGCGTTTTTCAATCGCTTCCATCACAGCGCGTATAGCCCGCAATTGATAATCACGCCCTGAAATTTTGGTATTGATAAGTTCACCCGCCAATGTTTTCCGTGCCTTGCGGATGTAAGCATAGCGTTCTAAATCATCCCGTGTCGGAAACCCGTGTACTTTCCTTGGCGGATAATTATCTAAATCCCAAAAGAAAATATCATGTCCGTTGGTGTAAAAACAAAACGGCAACTCAACACCTTGTGTTTTCTGAATATTAAAGCAATACTGTTTAGCTTGTTCTCTTCCAATCGCTGCATCAACCGCAGTTTTCTTGGCTTCAACAACAGCTAATGGTTTTCCATCCTTACCTAATAATACATAATCACTGAACTGATGCCCTTCATAAGGTGTCAGCGGTTCCAGCACCACCTGCAACTGAATATCAAACTCCTCAATCACCTGTGTCCGGTCAGTAACAGTCCATCCCGCTTTTTTCAAACGCTGGTCAATTATTTCTTTCCGTGTACGTGCTTCGTTCATATTTCTCCCCAAATCTCACAATTCTCCCCGAAATAACAAATTATTTTTATCAACCCTCATATTTGGCCGCAACTGCCCGCTGCCATTCCCTCCTTGAGGAGGGTGGTCGCAGACCGGGAGGTGTTCAACATTCGTCATTCAACATTCGTTATTTCTTCTTCAATAGTTGTACTTCAAAAAAAATCCCCGCCCATCCGCCCCATCCGTGTCATCCGCGTGCCATCCCCCATTTCATTCGTCATTCGTTATTCGACATTCATTATTCGACATTAAACATTCCTTCTTCTATATCAACAATCAAACATTAAAAATCCGCCCCCATCCGCCTCATCCGTGTCATCCGCGTGCCATCCCTGTTTGCCCTGTTGAGCGTAGAGTCCCGCTACGCTCTGTTTAACAGGCGTCCCGCCTTTAATTATTTTTAGCCATCAACCCAATCTACGCGTGCATCGCCTGCCTCGTCCGCCTATGGCGGGTGGGGCGGCTGTCCACGCTGAGTGCGTTCGCATCCCCCCTCCTTTTTTCAAGGAGGGGGTTAGGGGGTGGTCGTGGTGCCTTTTCTTTTGTTACTTGGATTTTCTCCTCCTTTTTTCAAGGGGGAGATGCCGAAGGCAGAGGGGGTATGGGCAAGCAAAGAACCGCGTAGCGCTCATGAA
>JBFWYU010000048.1:0-27263 GCA_050186075.1 Bacteroidia bacterium | reverse complement strand
CAACGGTGAAGTCAGCATTGCATTGCCATCAGTGGACTGGAGCAACACCTTTGATGTGGCTGCCATGAGCGGTTGTGTTGATCAATTCTTCATCATGGGATATGATTATTACTATGGTGGCAGCGCGCAGGCCGGCCCTACCGACCCACTTTACAGTTTAGTATCCACTTACAATTACAACCACGCAAAAAGTATTACTTATTATTTGAACCGCGGAGTTGCTGCCAACAAGCTTTGTCTTGGCTTACCCTACTACGGGCGCGAATGGGAAACCGAAAGCAATACAGTCCCCTCTAACACAACAGGCAGTTACAGCGGAACACGTTATTATAATTATGTGCGCAACAACAGCGGAACTTACAGCAATCATCAGTATCACGCGGGGAGCAAATCGGGATATTTCACGTATCAGAACGGAGGAAACTGGAGGCAGTGTTTTATCAACTCGGCTTATACACTGGGCAAACGTTTTGAAATGGTAAACATGCGCGGACTGGCCGGTATTGGCATCTGGGCTTTAGGATATGATGACGGCTACCTGGATTTCTGGAACCAGATAGAAGAAAAATTCACCGACTGTTATGCACCCGCCTGCAACGATACGCTTTACGATATGGGTGGCCCGTCACAGAATTATTACGACAACGAAAATTATACCTACACCATTTCACCTGCCAATGCAAGTACAATAGACCTCAGTTTCTTTTCATTTTCTACAGAAGCCAATTACGATACACTTTGGCTCTACAATGGCAGCAGCACCGCAGCACCATTGATTGGTGCCTACACCGGAACCAACTCGCCCGGCAATTTTACCACCAGTACTGGCTCCTTAACACTGCGTTTCAAATCAGATGTAAGCACCAACTCCTTTGGTTTCCGTGCTTATTATTACTGTAATCAGATTGTAACAGGAGAGAATAATGAATGGACAATTGAAAATGGACAATTGAAAGTTTATCCAAACCCTGCTGAAGATATTTTGACTATTGAATGCAGTGCAGAAATAAAAGAAGTGCGGATTTATGATGCAACGGGAAGATTGGTGGCCTCACCACTAAGCCCTGTCAGAGGTGAGAAAAAGACTGTTGATGTTTCCCAACTATCGTCAGGCATTTACAACATTTGTGTATTTACAGATGAAGGAATATTGACAAAGAAAATTATCATTGCAGGCAACTAATTCTTCACAAAACTTTTCACGCTGCCATCCGAAAAAACAAGGTGATAAAATCCCTGCGTTAATTCAGAGACATCAATCTGTTCTTTCACATCACCTGATTTGATAAGCCTTCCCGCGTTATCCTGGATTTTATAATCCAGTATTTTATTGTTGTCAGCATTTTTTATCATCAAAAAACCGTTTGCCGGGTTAGGATAAATCTCCACTTGTAAATTATTACTTAAATCCTGTTGACTTATTCCGGTCACTCCTCCATCCCAATGCAAAATCCGTATTCCACCCCAATCCGAATCATAAGGCTGACCGAATGGATTATCAACCTGGGAAAGCACCACATAGTTTTCTTTTATATCAATACCCCATGCCACCATGCTGTCGAGTAAGGTAAAGTAGCTTCCTAACTCAACAGGATTAGTTCGGTCTGTAATATCGTAGGCCAGTATTTCAGTATCGCCACCCGACACAAACAGTATGCTGTTATTGGCCCATGTTTTCAGTTCGTTGGTGTGGCCCGGTCTTCCGTCCCAGTTAGTGGTATTGCAGTTCCATGGATTTACCCAACCTGCGTTTACAGGATTTTCAGGGTCTGAAATATCTACAATATCAATTCCGCAATAGTCAACCGTAACGTAAGCGTAATTATCAACCAGCATCACATTATTGTAAGCAGGCTGCGCAGTTGCATCTATAGTTGGATTGATATAATGCCCCACTTCAACTGGATTTTCTTTATCTGTTACATCAATCACCCGAAACGAACCGGCATCGTAACATAAATACAACGTGTCATTTCTTATAGTCATTCCTCTTGCGTTGGGCGTTGAAAACAAGCCGGGAACATGAGGCCAGTTGGGGTCGGGCTGATACGTGGAAACAAACTGAATATTGCTTTTATCCGCAACATTCAAGATCACTATTCCCAGTTCCATAATGCCGAGGTAAGCAAAATCACCCTCAACAATGGCAATGGCGCAGCCCTGGTTAAAAGCAGTTGAATCCCATTGGTCTTCAATCGTTATATTTTCGGGGTCGGTGATGTTAAGAATTGCCAATCCTGCACGTTGCGCAAAGCCCTGAAAGCCACCCAGAGCAACATATACATAATCGCCTTGTTGAAAAAGCTTGGATGCTTTCAATGTAGAAAAAGCTGCAGGCATCATGGTATCAATGGCAACAGGATTATTGATATCTGAAATATCGTGTACCATAAAACCAAGCTCATTGTTTGCCGAATAAATGTAGGGACGGTCTTGCCCGTCAAATACTGCACTGTAACACGAGTAGGTCCAGGTGTATTCATGTTCAGAAACAAACTGGAAATTAATCGGGCTTATTTGAGCCGATAACTTTGTTGATGTAATTAAACAGAGCAGAAGGAATACAGATTTTTTCATTGTGTTGCTCAATTGGTTATTCAAAGGTAAAAAGTTTGTGCAACTATCCATTGCGCACTTTGCAAAACCTTTGCGAACTTTGTGGTTAAATAAACAAACATGAAAATAGCAATCCTCGGCTGCGGAAACATGGGCTTAGCTTATGCCCGCTCCTTTTTAAAATACAACTTAGTCAGTACCGAAAACCTTTTGCTGATTGAAAAAAGCGCAGAGCGTGCCGCACAATTAGCCGGCATGAACATCGGCAAAATAGCAGGCTCTATTACCAACGAAATAAGTGAGTACGATGTAGTGATACTGAGTGTAAAACCTCAGGATTTTTCGGTAACCGAGAAAGAACTGTCAGCAGTTCTGACCGAAAAGAATTTAGTGCTCTCCATTATGGCAGGCAAAAAAATAGCCTACATGTCAGCGGCCTTGAAGCACGACAACATTGTGCGCGCCATGCCTAATTCGCCTGCACAACTGGGCATGGGAATTACCGCCTACACCGCTGCAGAAAAAGTAAATCCAAAACAACTGCGCATGGCCGAAAACCTTCTGAACAGCACCGGACGCAGCGTTTATCTGGAAGACGAAAATCTGCTGGATGCAGTAACCGCACTGAGCGGCAGCGGACCAGCCTATTTCTTTTACATTGTTCAGCAGATGACCGAGGCAGGAGTTAAACTTGGCATTGAACCTTCCGTTGCTTCCATGCTGGTGAAGCAAACGATGCTGGGCTCGTTTCACTTGTTAAATCAGGCAACCCAAACGCCTGAGGAACTGATAAAAGCCGTTGCTTCAAAAGGCGGAACAACAGAAGCCGCATTCAATGTTTTTCACCAAAAACACTTTGGTGAAATTTTGCAGGAAGCCATTGCAGCAGCTGAAAGCAGAGCCAGGGAATTATCATCTGTGAAATAGATACATTTGCAACCATGTCAGAACATCAGGACGAAACCTCAAAACTTCTTTCACTTATCCGCAGCGATTATTCAAAACATCAGTTGAGTGAAAACGATGTGGAGCAAAATCCTATTCTGCAGTTTTTGAAATGGATGAAAGAAGGTATTGAAGCCGGGCAGCCCGAACCCAATGCCATGACACTTTCAACTGTTACGGCAGAAGGAAAGCCCGCTTCACGCATTGTTTTATTGCGCGGAGTGGAAGAAGGAAAGTTTGCATTCTTTACCAATTACACCAGCAACAAGGGAAAACAGCTTGCCGCAAATCCCTATGCTGCCTTGAATTTCTTCTGGTATCAGTTGGAGCGGCAGGTAAAGATTTCGGGGAAAACAGAACAATGCAGCCCTGAGTTTTCGGACGAGTATTTTGCAACACGACCGCGCGAAAGTCAGTTGGGTGCATGGGCTTCGCCACAGGGCGAGGTGATTGAAAGCCGCGAGGTACTGGTTAAAAACTTTGAGCATTATGCCAAACTTTATGAAGGCAAAACCATTCCCCGCCCGCCACACTGGGGCGGCTTTTTGCTGGCTCCCGAAAAAATAGAATTCTGGCAGGGGCGCACCGGGCGCATGCACGACAGGCTGGTGTTTAACCTGCAGGGCGATGGAACGTGGAAGATTTCGAGGCTGGCACCTTAGTCAAGTTATGAGTTATAGGTGATGAGTAATCTCTATTTGGATAAAAGTGCCTTTTGCGAAAAACAGATTACCGAAGCACCATTGCCTGACTTAGGTCTGGTGATTGTTATTCCCTGCCACAACGAGCAGCATTTACTTCGTACATTAAATTCTTTAGCGGCCTGCGCCCTGCCCAAATGCAAGGTAGAAGTAATTGTTGTTATCAACGCTGCGGAAAACAGCAGCGAAGAAATTTTAAAAGAAAACACATTTACAGAAGTAGAATTGCAGCGCTGGATAATCAGGAACGAAAGCGCTGCGCTGCGCTGCTTTTACATTGCTAACAATGCACTGCCTGCAAAAGATGCGGGCGTTGGGCTTGCCCGCAAAATTGGGATGGACGAAGCGGTGCGCAGGTTTGATGCTTCCGGAAACGAGAACGGTGTTATTGTTTGCCTTGATGCCGATTGCACGGTGGAGAGCAATTACCTGACTGCTCTTGAAAATCATTTTCTGTTGCATCCTTCCGCAACGGGATGCTCTGTTTATTTTGAGCATCCGCTGGAGGGAACTGAGTTTACACCGCAGGTATATGAAGGCATTATCCGTTACGAATTATTTTTGCGCTACTACAATTGCGGACTGCGTTTCAGCGGGTATCCCTTTGCGTGGCACACCATAGGCTCGAGCATGGCGGTGCGCACCAAAATATATCAGCAGCAGGGTGGCATGAATAAGCGCAAGGCGGGTGAGGACTTTTATTTTCTTACCAAACTGTTTCCCCTGGGTGGTTTTACAGAACTGAATGACACTGCCGTATTTCCATCGCCACGCCCATCGGAGCGGGTGCCCTTCGGAACGGGAAAGGCGATTAATAAATGGCTGGAAGAAGGAACCAACAACCTGCCAACGTATCATCCGAAAACGTTTACGGATTTAGCAGAGCTGGTTGAACTGGTTCCTGAATTGTATGCCGCAGCGGTTGATACTATCCAACAAAAAATACAACACCTATCCCCTGCCCTGCTTGCATTTTTAGGGGATAATGAGGTGGTAAATAAACTGACGGAGATTAACGCCAACGTAAAATCAAAGGAGCAGTTTGTTAACCGCTTCTACCGCTGGTTTGGTAATTTTAGGATGTTGAAGTTTGTGCACTTTGCGCGTGATACGTATTACGGTCAACAAAGCATTGAGGAAGCTGCAAAGGCTTTACTTGCAGCAGCCGGTATTGAATTTAACGAAACGATAACAGCCAAAGAACTGTTGCTGCTGTATCGCGAGCTGGAACGAAACAACAAAGCCACGCTTTATGGCGTGGCTCAGGTGTGATTTCAGAAAACCCCAAAGGTTTATTCTTCTGTTTTTTTCTTTTTAGGAGCAGCTTTTTTCTTTGGTGCTTCTTCTCCTTCAGCTTTTGCGGCTTTTTTAGGAGCTGCTTTTTTAGCTGTTTTTTTCACTTCTTCGTCAGGAAACAATGTTGTTGCCGGTTTTGCTTTTACTGCACCTGCTACAAATTTCTTTGCCTGTTTGCGTTTACGTCTTACACCGTAAGATCCGTTAGAAATTTTTCCTTTTTTTGATTTGATATCACCTCTTCCCATAATGTGTTTTTGTTTATTGAGGGCGCAAACATAATAAAATTTGCAATCAAAAAACCGTCATTGCGAGTCCGCCTGAAGCGGACGAAGCAATCTCCTGATTAAACTACTGCTCCTTTATCAGGAGATTGCTTCGCTGCGCTCGCAATGACGATAGTGCTACAAATTATCCCGATAACTCAATGCTCCCGAGGGGCAGGTATCAATAGCCTTTTTTATTTCGGCAGTTGTGGCGTTGTCAAGGTTTATCCAGGGGCGCTCGCGGGGCTTGAAAACGGAGGCAAGGTTTTTTACACAGTTGGCTGAGTGGGCACAGAGGTGTTGTTTCCACACTACGGTTAGTTCACCATTGGTGTATTCTTTTTCGGTTGGGGTTTCTGCGCTCATGGGGTTTTGATTTAGGTGATGCAAAAATAAACGGAATTAAACAAAACCGATTTTTTGCCACAGATTGCACAGATTATCACAGATTTTGGGCGCAGATTAATTAACAAAAAAAGGGCGTCCCGCAGTATTACGGGACGCCCCTAGCGTTTTGCAATTATTGTTTCACTACCTTCCCGTTTACCTGCCGCTGGCCATCGGTAACAGAGATAAAATATACACCGCTGCTGAGGGCGCTGATGTCGAGGGTAAATTTTGGCGAGGTTACTGTGCCTTGTAACAGGGTTTTGCCGGTGATGTCGTGTATCTGGTAAAAGCCTTTAGGTATTTCTGTTTCAATTAAGGTTATACCATTAGTTGGGTTTGGATAAATGTTTAAAGCAGTTTGAACGGGTGCAAAAGGATTATCTATTCCAAGAATAACCCCGTCAGGATTATAAACTCCTAAACCACCCATATCTGTACCAACCCAAACATTATCGGATGTATCAATGGTTATTGACCTTACATCATTACCGGGAATACCTGAATTATTTGTATTAAAAACTTCCCAGTTTGTGCCATCAAATTTTGCCATTCCATTCAGAGTATTACCCATCCATTTATTATTGTATCTGTCAACAGTGATACAGAGTTGACTGTTATCAAAAATGTCGGAATTTGAAGTATCATAAACAGTCCAACCTAGCCCATCATACTCAATAAGCCCGGTATAATTTGTTCCGAACCATTTATGTCCGTTGAGGTCTATGGCAATATCATTTACATTATTTAAGGAGACACTGCCATCTGTTGAATCGTAATAAGTCCAATTGGTTCCGTCAAATTTTGATATCCCCATATCAGATGCCAACCAAAGTGTATCACCTGCATCAAATTCCATTGCCTTCACTCTCATATCGGGTAATCCTGAATTTGAGGTGTCATAAACAGTCCAGCTTGTTCCGTTAAACTTCATAAGTCCGCTCATACTGCCAAACCACATGTTACCTGATGTATCAACCGCAGTTGACCATATATTTTGCACATCTATACCTGTATTACTGTTGGTGTAAAAAGTTGGTGTATTATTCTGAAACTTTATTGGTCCGTTAAATGTTCCCAACCACACAGTTGAGTCATTTTGCACCTTTGCCCAATAAGACTCGTCAGTGGAATATGAATTCCATATATTTTCACTCAAAGATACAAGAGCACCACCACCAATACCAACTCCAAAATCGGCCACCCATATTTTATTATTTCTGTCTGAATCAAGTCCAAGAATAACATTGCCTTTTAAAATAGAATTACCAGTGTTATAGCTTGTAAAACTTGTATTATCAAATTTTACGAGACCATCATATCCACCTGTCATCCACTTATCACCTTCATCTGAAACCATTAGATTCATCATTTGTCCGATTGGTATATTGGAATTAGAAGTATTATACACTGTCCATATTGAATCAGAATATTTAACTAATCCTCCGTTGCCTCCATTACAATAAGTCCATAGCGTATTTCCTTCAAACCGTATGTATAAAGGATAATTATCAGGCAATCCTGAATTAGAAGAATTATAAACTATCCAGTCTAAATGATCATACTTTACTAATCCTCCCCAAAGCACACTGATCCACGTATGGCCCTCTTCGTCAATAGCAACATCCGTAACATAATTTCCCGGCAAGCCTGAATTATTCTGATTAAAAACTACCCAGTTAGTTCCATCAAATTTGGCAAGACCATAATTGGTACCAACCCATAAATAGTCTCCATCAACTGTTATACAATTAATGCTGTTAGTTGGCAAAGGTGAATTGGACATATTGTAAGTTGTCCAATTATTTCCATCAAATTTTACCAGTCCTTCATTTGTTCCTATCCAAATATTTCCAGAAACATCAACAGTTATCCTGTTTATATAACCAGATGGTAGTCCTGAATTTTCAGTAGTATAAACCATCCAATCTGTTCCGTCAAATTTTACAAGGCCAATTTCAGTACCTATCCATTTATTGCCGTTTTCATCTATAGTAAGTGTTCTGGTATAATTAGCTGGGAGACCTGAATTTGCTCTGGTATAAAATGTGCAGTTATGCGTTGATTTATCAAACGCCACTAAGCCACCATATGTAGCTGCCCAAATGGTATTACCTTCTTCAGCAATAGAATGAACAGATGTACTATAAGTAAAATTCAACCATTGCTGGGCATGGCAAAAAAGAGAAAAGAAAAATAAACCGAAAAGAAGAATTGATTTTTTACTCAGGCTATGATTTGCCTTTGAGTGGACTTCGTGATACGTTGTGTTCATGTTTGAGGAATTAAATTATTACTAAAAATGCTGACCTGGCAGTGCTTTGTTTAGTAAAATATCCTCAAATAGAAATGGTATTGGTTTGTGCAAACATATAACTTTTTTGTTACATGCAATAAAAAAAGGGCGTCCCGCAGTATTGCGGGACGCCCCAATAAGGATTTACAATATCCCCGTCTGAAACCTGCCGCTCCAGGGGCCGCTTTTTTCGGGGTTGCTCATGTTTATCCAACGGAAAAAGGCATAGAGCTTTTTGCCATCAGCGGCAGGACCGAGGGCAAGATTAAACGATGCTTTTTTACTTAAGAAATAACTGGTGCACTCGTCAACAGTAGCCGGTATTGCCGGAGTAGCTGCACCTCCTGCGGGAGTGCCGGGCGTAGGCGGTGTTGGTGATGATGCAGCGGTATTGGCCGCTACCGAATATTTTATTTCCACCGCATCGGCATCGGGGTGCATGCTGGCGCGGGTAGCATCACTAAACAGGCGCACTTTTACCTTTACCATGCCGCCTTCCAGGGTTTTCATCAGCGGATGAGGTGTTACCTCTATTGCTGCGCGCTCGGTAGGCGTTGTATCGCGGTTGGCCACAAATTTAAAGGCGGCCTCGTCAGCAGGGCGCACGTTAGGGCTGGCTGCCATCCGGTTTAACAATGGGTTGGCAAACGTGCGGAAGTTTTTCATAAACAGTTTCACATTTGCTTTTACCACGCTGGTGTTGGTATTGGCATCGCTGTACTTCGGATACAGGTCATCGCGCCAGATAACTCTGCGGTTGGTCCATTCTCCTGATTCAGCAAGGGTTAACCCAAGCCGCGCAAAGTTGGCGGTGCCGGGAGGCAAAGGATCAGTGGCCAGTTGATAGTTGTCGGTGCTGTTGATGTAGGCGTTAAAACCTGAGATGGTTTCGGGGATGCGTGTGTCTGACATGGTTTTATTGTTTTAGTTAATTAGTTTAAACATTGCTGAGCCTGCTCGTTATAACAGTGAGATGTCTCACTGTTTTTCTGAGATGCCTCAGAACTATTCTGAGTTGGCTCACTATTTCGCTGAGATACCTCAGCATTATTCTGAGACACCTCACTATTTTGCTGAGGTACCTCACTGAATTGCTGAGATACCTCACTATTTTGTTGAGGTGCCTCACTGAATTGCTGAGATACCTCAGCATTATTCTGAGACACCTCACTGTTTTGCTGAGATACCTCACTAACTTGCTGAGGTGCCTCATTATTTTGTTGTTGCTGTATGTAATTTTGTATTATCAGCATTGTAACTTATAGCTATTGCCTTGATTGCGAGGACAAAGATATGCCCGCCCGCAGCCGCGAAGCAAGAATGCGGGTGGTGAAAAAAGCGTAAAATTTTGGTGGTTTTTAACCGGGTGGCCGGTATGCGGCAAACTTTTGGATAACAGCCCGCTTTTGTGAGCGCACCGTTTCAGGGCTGCGCTTCAGGATTATTCCTAATTCTTCGTGAGTAAGCGGGTCGTTGCGGTATTTATAAACATCGTATTCGCAGGGGGTAAGGCTCATTGCTTTACTTAGTTCCAGTGCGGCAGGGCTATGGTCTGTGAGTGCCTGCTGCCGGAACAGCTCACCGGTGCCAAAGAGGGTAAGAATAACATAGGGATTTTTGCCGCTGAAGCTAAGCGCACGTGAGCAGGTATCAAGGGTAACTACCTGCCCCGAAGCGGAAATGGTAAAGGCAGCAGAGGTAAACAGATCATCGTGCGCATACTGATTGAAATGATGCATATACGCGCCTGCATATTTCCAGGTATCGGTTTCGTGCAGAATATTCATAAAGGTTTTGCAGGCTTCCCCGGGCAGGGGCCTTGGCAAACCAGCCAGCCCGAAAACCTTTATACTTACAAAGGCAGGGCAGCGCTGCGGATAACAATGCAGCAGCAGCCCATACGCACTTATATCGGCAATACGCTCTACCCTTTCCAGTACCCTGGGGGAAGTAAGGTTGGCTAAATCAATATGGTTGATAAGATAAGAGGCATAGCGGTTGAGCTCGCTAAGGTGAGGAGGGTTGGTTTCCATAAAAAACAGTTTAGGTTTTTTAGAGCACTAACAAAGATTAAAAAAAATATTTTATTGTAGGAAAAATGTTTTAAGTTTGGGGATGCGGAAACAGCCAGTGAGAACTATTAAAATATTATTTCTTCTAATCTTTGGTTACGCTGATATAAGCTCAGCCCAGGTTATTATAGCAGCAGGAACTGATCATGTGCTAGCAATATGTAGCGATAGTAGTGTAGTGGGTTGGCGATTTAATAACTCAGGTCAGCTTGGAAATGGAAATAATTTATCTACTTTAGTTCCTGTTCATGTAAATTCTCTCACAAACGTGATTGCAATTGCGGGTGGAGTAGATCATTCTCTGGCTGCTAAAAATGATGGAACACTTTGGGCATGGGGAGACAACGGTTGGGGAGAACTTGGAAGCACTATTTTCCAAAGCTATGTACCTATTCAGGTCAATTCTTTAACAGGCATTATTGCAGTTGCGGCAGGTGGGGGACATTCTGTTGCATTAAAGAATGATGGAACTGTTTGGGCATTTGGGCAGAATAATTTAGGACAACTGGGGAATGGAACTCTTACCGATACCCATATTCCTGTTCAGGTAAATTCTCTTAGTGACATTATTGCTATTGCAGCAGGGCAGGAGCATTATCTGGCTCTGAAAAATGATAGTACTGTATGGGCTTGGGGATATAATGAATTTGGCCAGCTTGGTAACGGAAATAATAATACTTCTTCTACTCCGGTTCAGGTAACAGGTCTGTCAGGAGTAATTGCAATTGCAGCAGGAGGATATGCACATTCCGTAGCTTTAAAAAGCGATAGCACAGTGTGGACATGGGGAATTAACGAATATGGTCAGCTTGGTAATGGAACATTAAACAATAGCAATATTCCTGTTAACGTAACTTCACTTACCTCTGTAACCAAGATTGCAGGAGGCGGAGGGCATATTCTTGCTGTTAAGAGCGACAGCACAGTCTGGTCCTGGGGAGCGGCAGGAGCAAATGGATTTACATCTAACAGTAGTATTCCCATACAAGTAAGTGGTCTCAACAGCATTACCAATATTACCGCTGGAGGTCAAAATTCGCTTGCTTTGCAAAATGATGGAACACTTTGGGCTTGGGGAGACAATCGTATTTATGTATTCGGAAATGGGTATGTAGGTCCTAGTAGTAATATACCTATAGAATTAACTGATGTGTGTTCTATTACAACTAAAATAGAAATGGAGACTCTCAACAATAACCTTACCCTCTACCCCAACCCCGCCACCACCACCCTAACCCTAACCACCCAACAAACACTTAAAAATGCTGAGCTAAAAATCATGAATGCAATCGGGCAAGAGGTCTATCATTCAATATTCGACATTGAGCGTTCAACATTCGATATTTCTTCTCTTCCCCCAGGCCTCTACTACCTTACCCTGCAAAGCGAGGAAGGGGTAGCCACCAAAAAGTTTGAGGTAATCAGATGATAGTGGTTGTAGGTTAGAGGTAACATAATTAAATTATTTTAAGTTTAAACTAAGAGATTCCTCCCTGCGGTCGGAATGACAGGTATTGTTATAGCGGATGTAAGAGGAGGCAGGGCGAGCAAAGCTCGCCCTGCCTCCTCTTACCCATTACCTCCTTTATAATTGTCATTCCGACCGCAGGGAGGAATCTTTACTTGCAACCTCCGGCTTCCAACCTCCATCTTCCCCTGCCCTCTTTCAAATAAATTTCTACTTTTGCCGTCCCCACAAAAAAGACAACAATACACAATGGCAGAAAAAACCGGTGAAGGCTTTGATTTCGACTCATCAAACCTCATTCTCTTTTTATACAAATGGCGCAAGCCCCTATTGATTATATCGCTGGCTGCAGCCGTGTCGGCAGCTATTTTTTCGCTGCCCTTTTTTATTCCGCCCAAGTATAAATCAACGGTAATTCTGTTTCCTACTTCCACCGCTTCGGTTTCTAAATCGTTATTGGCAAAAAATGCACAAACCAAGCAAGACCTGCTGGAGTTTGGTGAAGAAGAGCAGGCCGAACAATTGATTCAGATCCTGAATTCAGACGAGATACGCACCCGCGTGGTTCAGAAGTATGACCTGATGAACCACTATGATATTGACACCACCTCGCGCTACAAATACACCAACCTGTTTAAGGAATACGAGAGCAATATCAGCTTTAAACGCACCGAGTTTATGTCAGTAAAAATAGATGTGTACGATACCGATGCACAACTGGCTGCCAACATTGCCAACGACATTGCCGCCCTGCTCGACAGCACCAAAAACCGTATGCAGAAAGAGCGTGCCTACAAAGCCATGAGCATTGCCGAGCACGAGTATTTTGCCATGCGCGATTACGTTAAACTGCTCGAAGATTCGCTGAACGAACTGCGCGCCATGGGTATCAACGATTATGAATCACAGGCCGAGAGGCTTACCGAGTATTATGCAAAATCAATTCTGGAAGGCAAGGGCACGGCAACAAAACAGCTGGAAGAAAAACTGAAGATACTGTCGCAATACGGTGGTGCCTATGTTTCTATCCGCGACATGCTGGAGTATGAGAAAGAACAACTCAGTCACCTGCGTGCCAAATATCAGGAAGCAAAGGTAGATGCGGAGCAAACGCTGCCCCACAAATTTGTGGTAAACAATGCCTATAAGGCCGAGAAAAAATCATATCCCGTGCGGTGGCTCATTGTAGTGGTATCCACCATTTCGGCATTTCTGCTCAGCATACTGGTAATAGTAGCACTTGAAAATTTTAAAAAATTAGGCGATAAATAATTCAACTTCCATGAGTGAATATTTCGACAACAGTAACATCCTTAAAATAGTTCAGAAATACCAAAAGCAACTGCTGATCGTATGCGGTGCAACAGTGGTATTGTCTGTTCTTTTTTCGGCACCCTGGTTTATAAAACCAAAGTATAAATCAACCGCAGTGCTTTATCCGGCAAACATTATTGCTTTCGGAAGCGAAACACCTGACGAGCAAATGGTACAGGTTTTTCAATCCGATGACATCAAAACACAGATTTCCAATGAATTTAATCTGTACGAAACCTATGGCATTGATACCACCAGTGATAAGTCTTACAAAACCAAACTGATTAAAGAGTTTAACGAAAACATAACCATTGATAAAACCGAACTGGTATCGGTAAAAGTGGAAGCCCTACATCCCAACCCTGTTATAGCCCGCGACATTGTTAGCCGCATGATTGAACTCTTTAATCAGAAAGAAAGAGATTTACAAAAAGAAAAGGCAATGGAGCTGGTAACTATTCTTAAAAAACAACTGAACGACAAACGCACCGAAATGGATTCAATGGATGTGCTGGTGCGTGATCTGCGTGTTAAATACGGCATTCTTGATTATGCCCTGCAAACCGAATATGCTACCGAAGGCGCTTTGATTGCAAGCCCTATGCAAAAGGCAAACGAACAGGAAGTAAAAACCCTGCTCAACAACCTGAAAGATAAAGGCGGAGAGTTTGTTGCACTGAACGAACACCTGTGGCGCGTGCGCGGCACCTACAACGACCTTAAAGTGCAATACGAAAACGCCCTGCGCGATGTGGAGAAAAACCTTACCTACTGCAATGTGGTAACAAGCCCCTTTGTAGCCGATAAAAAATCATACCCCGTGCGCTGGCTGATTGTTGTTATCTCTACGCTTTCAACCTTGCTGTTTTCGTTAATCGTTATCAGCGTTATTGAAAACTACAATACGAGTAAGCAGTAGGCAGTGGCTTTGGTAGTGTACCAAACTTTCAACATTAAACTTCAAACATTGAACTAACATTGACCCTAACCGAACAAAATAAACTGCGTTGGATATACATAGCCTGCGGCTTATTTATAGCATTGAATGCTGTTCTTATTGCGTTTGAGTTCTTCTACCTGCCGCTGCTGCCGGTTGCCTTGTTTCTGGTCTTGCTTTCATTGCTGTCGTTAGATAAGCTGGTGCTGTTCATTGTCTTCTGCACGCCCTTATCCATAACCCTTACCGATGTGGGCATTGGCGGTGTAGGTATGACCTTGCCTACCGATCCGCTGTTGTTTGGCGCCATGCTTTTGTTCTTTTTTAAACTGCTGATGGAACAGAAATTTGACCGCGACATTATGAAACATCCGGTTACCATTGCCATTACCATTAACCTCCTGTGGATAGGCCTCGCCACCATTACCAGCGAAATGCCGCTTGTATCGCTTAAGTTTTTTGTATCGCGTTTGTGGTATGTTGTTACTTTTTACTTCATCACCACCCAGATTTTCAGAACCCCCGATAAAATCAATACCTACATCTGGACCTTCATTATCTCCTTTTCAGGAATTATTCTCTACACCATTATCCACCACGGCATGTATGGCTTTCTGGAACAGCCTGCCCACTGGGTAATGTCGCCTTTCTTTAACGACCATACATCGTATGGGGCTATCCTTGCCATGTTCTACCCCTTCCTTATCGGCACCCTGTTCAGCCCGCGCGTAAGCCGCAGCTTCAGACTGGTGATGATTCCCCTGGTTGCATTATTTACACTGGCATTAGTGCTCTCCTATACCCGCGCGGCCTGGGTAAGTCTGGTTTTTGCGCTCGGAGTTTTTATGACGATGAAGCTGCGCATAAAATTCCGCACGGTGTTTATTATTTCATTGGTGTTCTTTGGTTTGCTGGGCGCCTTGCGCGAACAGATTATTATGAAACTGGAAAAGAACCGTCAGGATTCATCTGCCGACCTTGCCGAACACGTGCAATCCATTTCCAACATTTCTTCCGATGCATCTAACTTAGAGCGTCTGAACCGCTGGAGCAGCGCCTTGCGTATGTTTGAAGAAAAACCATTCTTAGGCTGGGGACCCGGAACATACATGTTTAAATATGCACCTTACCAGAGTTCGCAGGAAATTACCAGTATCAGTACCAACGCGGGTGATAAAGGAAACGCCCACAGCGAATACATCGGCCCTTTGAGCGAATCAGGATTGTTTGGTGCTGTTTCGTTTCTGCTGATTGTTATTCTCTCGAGCTACACCGCCATAAAACTATACTTCAAACTGGAAGACAAGAGCATGAAGTTTTATGTAATGAGCATGTTGCTTGGCCTGATGACTTATTTTGTTCACGGTCTGCTCAATAACTTCTTAGATACCGACAAAGCCTCTGCTCCCTTCTGGGGCTTTATGGCTGCCATTGTTACCATTGATGTTTACCATCGCAAGTATCTGACTAAAGTTAACGAAGCTCCTGCTCAACCAGAGCTGCCACAACCTGACCTGAAATAATAGAAGGCGGCACACCCGGACCGGGAACAGTCAGTTGTCCTGTAAAATAGAGATTTTTCACTTTCCGGCTTTTGATGCGCGGCTTTAAAACTGCTGTCTGAAAAAGCGTATTCGCCAATCCATAGGCATTGCCTTTAAATGAATTGTAGTCCGAAATAAAATCGCGGTGAGCGTATGCTTTTTTGTAAACAATATGTTCGCGGATGCGCTGTCCGGTGCGGTTTTCTAATCTATTCATCACCATCTCAAAATACTTCTCGCGGATAGTTTCGTTATCATCCAAACCAACCGCAACAGGAATAAGAATAAACAGATTTTCCATTCCTTCGGGCGCAACGGCAGCATCTGTTTTAGAAGGACAGCAAACGTAAAAAAGCGGATGCGAAGGCCATTTCGGATTATTATAAATCTCGGTGGCATGCACACTGAAATCAGCATCGAAAAACAAATTATGATGCAGCAGATTATCCACCTTTTTATTTACTCCCAGATAAAAAATAAGCGCTGAAGGTGACATTACGCGACTTTCCCAATAGTCAGCAGAATAGGTTCTGTATTGTTCTTCCAGCAATTGTTGCTCTGTAAAATGGTAGTCGGCACCTGAAATAATAGCGTCAGCAACAATTTCGTTCCCGTTGCTGACAACTGATTTTACCTTTCCGTTTTCCACATTTATTTTCTCAACGTTTTCGCCTGTCCGGATTTTTACACCTAATTCTTCAGCCAGTTTGGTCATTGCTTCAGCAATTTTATACATACCACCATCGGGATACCAGGTACCCAACACCATGTCGGCATAATTCATCATGCTGTAAAGCGCAGGCGTGTTTTCGGGCTTGGCACCCAAAAACAAAACCGGAAACTCCAGCAATTGCAACAACTTCGGGTGGCTGAAATACCTGCGGATATACTTACTGAACGAACTGAACATATTCAGCCTGAAAAGCGAAAGCAGCAGGCTTACGTCTGCAAATTCAAGCAATGAAAGCGAGGGCTTGTAAACAAATTCGTTTACTCCTTTATCGTACTTGTAGGCTGCTTCATCAAGAAATTGCTGCAGTTTTTTGCTACTGCCCTTTTCCAGGGATTCAAACAACTCAAACAGTTTTTCCTTTTCAGCAGGAATATCGTTTTCGTCATCTTTGAAGAATACACGATAAGACGGAGAAAGCCGTTTCAGCGTGTAGTAATCAGCAGCACTTTTACCAAAACGATTAAAGAATTTCTCAAACACTTCGGGCATCCAGTACCAGCTTGGCCCCATGTCGAACATAAAACCATCGGCTTCGGCTTTTCTGCCTCTGCCACCTGTTTCGTTCTTCTTTTCAAGAACAGTTACATCAAAGCCTTTTTGCGCCAGACAGCATGCTGCTGAAAGCCCCGAAAAACCTGCACCGATAACAATTACTTTTTTAGCCGACATCGGCTGCAAAGAAAGGATTTTAAAAACTATTTTTTCAATCCGAGCAGGCTCATCATCTTATGATAGATGTCAGTGTTCTGATAAATGCCCTGAAACTCTTCCGCTCCCGGACCATAGGCAAAAACAGGAATCATAACGCCCGTGTGGTGGGTTGTTATAAATGCTCCTTCTACTTTTCTGTCTTTGATTGAACCACCTGTTATTGCAAAGCCGCCTGTCTCATGATCGGCAGTAACAATAACCAAGGTGTTACCATCTTTCTCTGCAAAATCAAGTGCTTTGCCTATGGCTTTGTCAAAATCCAGCATCTCCTGAATAATGTAGGTTGTTTTATTGGCATGTCCTCCCCAATCAATCTGCGAGCCTTCTGCCATCATAAAAAATCCTTGCGGATTTTTGCCGACTATTTCAATTGCTTTTTGTGTGGCTTTGTGTAAAATATCACCGCGTGTTCCGGTGGCGCTGTCGGGCTGAAGAGGTGCAATAAATCCCGCCAGCTTGTTTCCTGTGAACGCAAGTATTTCTGCATCGCCTGTTGCAATTCCGTAGCCGTTGGCTTTCAATTTATCCAGCAGATTAATGCTGTCGCTGCGCTTTTCAAAGTAATCTTTTCCGCCACCGATAAATACATCCACATCGGTTTTCATAAAATCTGCGGCAATATCTTCATCCAGTTTTCTGCTTTTGGCGTGCGCAATAAAACTTGCAGGTGTTGCGTGGGTAATGGTACAGGTGGCAACAAGTCCCGTTGCCAGACCTTTCTTTTCTGCTGTTTCCAAAATCGTTTCGCGGGGAAGACTATCGGTTCCAACGCCAATGGCACCGTTGTAGGTTTTTTCACCGCATGAAAATGCTGTTGCGCCTGCAGCCGAATCGGTAATGATATTATCAGACGAATAGCTTTTGTGAAAACCGATGTGCTTAAATCGCTCAATGTTCAGGGCATCTCCGTTTGCAACCATTCCGGAATAAATCTGTGCAAGTCCCATTCCATCGCCAATGAGCAGAATAATATTTTTGGGTTTAGCTGTCTGCTTTGCCTCCGGAGCTTTTTTGTCAGCACAGGAAAACAGGAGAACAGATGAAACAAGCAGGATGTATTTTTTCATGAAATTGTATTTGTTGCGCACAAATGTCGCAATTGAATTTAAAGAGAATGTTAAAGATTGAGTTATTCTTTAAACGTTAAATCATTCACCGTTTGTCCGATGCAACGCCCCTGATATTCGCCATTTTCTATGGCAGAACGGTAGTTGAAACCTGCATAAAGTTCGGCCAGACCGGCTTCTTCTGCATACTCATAAAAGGAGTTAAAATAGCGTGGCGACAATCCGTACAGCGCGTGCGTGTTATCGGTAAACACTACATCTTCACCAATGGTTGACGACATTACCTGTGCCGCAGCATTAGCACAAACCGAATGCAACGAAGTGTAGGCAGGATAATTAGGATTGTAAAACAAAGGCTGCCATGCCGGATCAATATATTCCTGAATAAAAGTAGTAGGGCGTAACACATTGTAATCATAAATCAATGTCCAGGAAGAAATATAGCCGTCTGCCATTGCAAGCCCTGATTTAACGTATGCTTCCAAAGCAATTTCTTCGTTAACATTTTTGGCTTTTATTACCTGACTTAAAATAGAAATGGCGTGACCGGGAGGTGTAACAGTTCCAATTGCATCTTCCCAGAAACGGGCAATTTTTTCCTGTTCATCGGTAGCTGTGTTTACGGTGTTATAAACTTCCAATGCCGCAGCATAAAAATCAGAATTTATGTCGCTTGAAAAATTAGTGGGTATTCCGGGATTACACTGAATGGCAAGACTTCCGGGATCAATTACAAAAGGGCGCATTTCATTCCAGCAGGGCAACAGAGGTGATGAAAACTGAGGAAAGGTTGGCTCCCACAAACCTGCTCCTTGCGGAACAGTGTAGCTGCAGCCTTGTTGTGCAGCAAAACCATCTGCAGCAGCCCAGACTGTGATGGCATTGCCTAAATCTGTACCGTAATTTTTTGAGCGCTGAACCACATCTTCCGAAATGCCAAGCTGGCGAAAATCGCTGATATGAATTTCGTTGAGCGAAATAATGGTCTGGCGCACTTCCACACTGGCATTGCTGAAAAGATAAGAGGCCACAACTCTTTGCGCGGTACTGGCTACTATTCCCCAGTTATAATCTGCCGAAGAGGGTTGAGGCAATGTGTTCAATCCGTTCAGCTGACCTGCCAATGATTTGCGAGCCGGGTAGGCACGATAAACACCTTCGTACATTGCAACTCCGCAATAGGCAAACACGCGCGATGCTTCGGGACCCGATAGCTCGCTTTCGCGGACAAAAACAACCAGGTTGTCAAGCCAGTCGGTAATCAACTGGGCTGTAATGGTAGGTTCTTCGGGATTTACTACAGGTGGTTGATATTCATCTTCGCGGCAACCGATAACGGATATTGCAAAAGCAGTAAAAAGCAGAAAAAGTTTTTTCATTCGTTATGATTTGGGATTACAAGTATAGAAATAATATGGTTTTAATAATTATGTGCAAAGATTATGCTTTTAGATTGCCCCAAAACACGGGATTGAATAAAAGATTTCTTGAACCCTGTCCATGAAACACGGGATTAGATAAAAGATTTTTTGAACCATATCCATGAAACACGGGATTGGGTAAAAGATTTCTTGAACCATATCCATGAAACACGGGATTGGATAAAAGATTTCTTGAACTCTATCCATGAAACACGGGATTGGGTAAAAGATTTCTTGAACTCTATCCATGAAACACGGGATTGGATAAAAGATTTCTTGAACTCTATCCATGAAACACGGGATTGGGCAAAAGATTTCTTGAACCATATCCATGAAACACGGGATGCCGTTGATAGTTTTTTACTGTAAAAGACGTTTTGCTGCCTCGAAAGATGATAACTCACCGTTTGCCACCTGTTTTTCGAGGTCTTTAATTTTTTCCTGAACCTTAGGGTCGGCATAAAACCTGCGCTTAAGTTCTTCATTTACGGTTTCGTGCATCCAATAGAGATTTTGGCGGGCACGGTTGTTTTCAAACCACCGGTTTTCTTTAGTAAAAGCAACATAGTGTTCTACCATCTTCCATAGTTCCTTAACACCCTCACCTGTTTGCGATGAGCACGAAGTAACTTTCGGTATCCAGCCAGATAAAGATGGCGGCATTAAATGCAGTGCATTAATGTATTCTGCTTTTGCTTTAATAGCGGGCTTCACATTATCGCCATCGGCTTTGGTAACGGCTATGGCATCTGCCATTTCCATAATGCCTTTCTTAATTCCCTGCAATTCGTCACCGGCTCCTGCAAGCACTAACAAAAGAAAGAAATCAACCATAGAACCAACCGAAATTTCGCTCTGCCCTACTCCAACGGTTTCAATAAAAACAATCTCGTAGCCGGCAGCTTCGCACAACACAATGGTTTCGCGTGTTTTTAATGCCACACCACCCAATGTGCCTGATGTTGGCGAAGGACGGATAAACGCATTTTTGTCGGCAGACAATGTTTCCATCCTTGTTTTATCACCCAATATACTTCCTTTGCTTCGCCCGCTGCTGGGGTCAATAGCAAGTACAGCAACTTTCTTCCCTTTTGCTGTTAAAGTTTTCCCCAGCGCTTCAATAAATGAACTTTTACCAACTCCGGGAACTCCGCTTATTCCCACGCGAATGGATTTCCCTGAATAAGGAATACACTTTAACAACAGCTCAGATGCAAGCGGCAAATGCTCTGCAGCATTACTTTCAATCAAGGTAATAGCACGGGCAAGGGTTACGCTGTCACCTCTACAAATGCCCTCCAGATAATCATCTGCAGTAAGCAGTTTCTTCATAGGGGTAAAAATACGGGAATTCGGTTTATCTTTGCACCCCTCATGAACGGCACAAAAAAAGTAGCTTTTTACACACTCGGCTGCAAACTTAATTTTTCGGAGACATCAACCATTGCAAGGCAATTTGAAAAAGATGGTTACGAAAAAACAGAGTTTGAGAATGTTGCTGATGTGTATGTGGTAAACACCTGCTCCGTTACCGACCATGCCGATACCAAATGCCGCAACATTGTGCGTCAGGCTTTGCGCAATAACCCCGATGCATTTGTGGCAGTTGTGGGTTGTTATGCACAACTGAAGCCCGAAGAAATTGCAGAAATACCCGGAGTGGACATTGTGTTGGGAGCGAATGAAAAATTCAACCTGCCGCAATTCATTGAAAATACCAAGAGAGAAAAAGCTGGAATTCATGCCTGCGAAATAAAAGAGGTGAAGGATTTTATTCCCTCCTGGAGCGCAGGCGACCGCACCCGCACCTTTTTAAAAGTACAGGACGGTTGTGACTATTTCTGTGCATTCTGCACCATTCCGCTGGCGCGAGGTTTCAGCCGCAGCGAGAATATTGAAAAGACCGTTAAATATGCCCGCGAAGCTGCTGCAACAGGAGTAAAGGAAATTGTATTGACAGGAGTTAACATTGGTGATTTCGGAAACGGAACTGATGAAAATTTCCTTCAGCTGATAAAAGAGTTAGATAAAGTAGAAGGCGTTGAACGCTTCCGCATCTCCAGCATTGAGCCAAATTTACTTACGGATGAAATCATTGAATTTGTAGCGTCTTCCCAAAAATTTGTTCCGCATTTTCACATTCCTCTGCAAAGCGGTTCTGATAAAATTCTGGCTGCTATGCGCAGACGTTACGAAAGCAATTTGTATGCTGAACGAGTAGCCAAAATAAAACAACTGATGCCCGATGCCTGCATAGGAGCTGATGTTATCGTTGGTTTTCCGGGCGAAACAGAAGAAGATTTTTTGCAGACCTATACATTCCTGAACGAATTAGAGGTTTCACACCTGCATGTTTTCACGTATTCTGAACGCGACAATACTACTGCTTTGCGCATCAAAGAAGTAGTACCTGTGGAAGAGCGAAAACGCAGAAACAAAATGCTCACCATTCTTTCTGAGAAAAAGAAAAGACATTTTTACGAGCAGCAGAAAGGCAAAGAATTCACCGTGTTATTTGAGCAGGAAAATCAGAATGGTTTTATTTCAGGATTTACAGAAAACTACGTTCGCGTAAAAACAGAGTTTGATGAAACACTGATTAATCAGTTAACAAAAGTGCAGCTAAAAAACACGGATGCAGACGGAATTTATAAAACTCTTCTTAAACACTTTGAACCAACTGCGTCAATATGATCATCTCACTCATTGTAGCCGCATCAGAAAACAACGTAATCGGGAAGAATAATCAGTTGATTTGGAAACTTAATTCCGACATGAGATTTTTTCGCGAAAAAACCATCGGACATCATATCATAATGGGGCGAAAGACTTTTGAATCAACAGGAGTTTTACCCAAAAGAACTTCAATTATAGTATCTCGCAACAGCGATTTAAAAGTTCCTGAAAATTGTTTACTTGCCACTTCCATAGAAGATGCGATAAGCAAAGTAAAAAACGATGAAGAGGCTTTTATTATTGGCGGTGCAGAGATTTACAAACAAAGCCTGGAATTAGCTGATAAAATATACCTTACACGGGTTCACCACAGCTTTGTAGGCGATGCGTTTTTCCCCGAAATTGACGAAACAAAATGGGAACTGATTTCAAAGCAAGAACATCACCCTGACGAAAAAAATCAATACGCTTTTACTTTTCTGGAGTACAGAAAGAAATAAAGTTTTTTAGTCCCTAAAAAATTATACATTTTTCATACATTTTTTTTCGAATTGGGTTGGTTAACTCTTGCTTGAGAACTTAAATATTTGAAAATTATTGTTATTGTTTTCAAATACATCTATAGTTTCAAGAGTTTTTTAATCTTATACTTGCATTACTTATGCACTAGTGTATTAGACTCTTATGAGGAGACATCTACTATTTTTCAGCTATTATTTATTAATAGTTATTATTTTACAATTTTATGCCCTGCCTTCTTATTCCCAGGTAGGAATCGACCGTACCGGCACCCAAACACCAGCCTCATCAGCCGAGTTAGATGTTTACAGCACAGATAAAGGAATGCTCATTCCCCGTGTTGCACTTACTTCTACAGCAAGTTCTGCACCTATTACCCCGGCACCGGCTACATCCCTACTTGTTTACAATACCGCTGCCGTAAACGATGTAACAACAGGCTTCTACT
This sequence comes from Bacteroidia bacterium, assembly GCA_050186075.1. Classification (GTDB taxonomy): domain Bacteria; phylum Bacteroidota; class Bacteroidia; order SXHM01; family SXHM01; genus SXHM01. The sequence goes on along the minus strand of JBFWYU010000048.1, from coordinate 3,906 downwards.
ACTGGAACGGCTCAACCTGGTCAAGACTACTCTCAGGATCTTCCAACAGTGGATATATCCAAAATCAATATGCAGGCGCTCAGGCCTCTGCAAACCATTGGGTAAGCGGAACAGGCAGAGCTGATAACGGCTTCAGAGCTCCTTATTTTACTACAAGCGATTACAGCATGGGATCACTACCCGGTGGTGACGGAACCTTTTACAGATATAACGGACAGGGTGAAATCACCGTTGATGATTGGCTGTATCTGAGAGATAATGACAACACTATCAGAACCCAGTTTAATACAGATGACGGTAGCGTAAGACCTTACCTGATGTATGACTTAAATAACACTGCGTTTTATGTTGACCCCGCCAGCACCTCGCTGGTAAATAAAATACGCGTGGATGGAAACGGAACAACAGGCGGACATTGGGCACACGACCCTTATGGATATGGGTGGGGGGCGCCTTATGCTTCTTTCCGAAATCTGGAAGTATCCAGTTCCGGAAACTATTCTACCGAACCGGCTTTGTTGCGTATTCACCAGTGGGGAAGCGGGGCGGCTGAATTATGGAAACCTCAGGGAACAACCCTGTATTTAAGAGAAACTCCGGGAGGTGGAGGTGGTTGGTTTAATATGTTTGAAGTACAGGCAAACCAAAGAGTAACCGGAAACTTGTATGCTCCCATAATGTATGACAATAATGATAACGCCTATTATGTTGACCCTAACGGAACCTCTAATATTAACTGGGTAACAGGAAGAACTAAAGCTTCTGTAGGCAACACTGCGCTTTACAATAATCCCCGTTGGAATTTAACAGGTGATACACGCTATTGGACGGGGGCCATGGGATGGGGTAATGAAAACTTTAACACCATCTACTCTAACTGGGGTTCCGGATTTTTTGATACATGGAGCAGCCCGGCCAATGCTCCGGGAGGGTCTTCGCACTATGTAGGTTTACAGGGCTTTCACTATAATCACGGTGACGGAACCAATGCATATGGTTTTCAGATGGCAATGGCGGGAGAGGCTGATAACCGCTTCTTCTGGCGTTCGGGATGGCCAAGCCCAAGACCTTGGGTTGAAATGGTTCACAGCGGAAATATCGGCAGTTTTGGTATCCACAACCAATACAGCTATGTGCAGGGCGCTAATTTTATAATCAGTGGTACCGGAAGATCGGACGGTGATTTCAGAGCTCCTATATTCTATGACCAAAACAACACCGGGTATTATGCTGACCCTAACGGAGTGTCTAACCTGGCAGGTATTACCACTTCGGTAAACTACAATACGTTTCATACATGGACTAATCTACCTAACCATACAGGACTTTATTCTTCCAATCATAACGGAGCACACTTTTATCCTAATGATGGGTCTTATGGCTCATGGAGAATTTTAGGAACACGAAACGGATGGGGTGGACTTGAATTCCCAAGCGGTGCAGGTAACATTTCTTTGATGATCGGACAAGGTGGCTGGGGCGGTATGACTACCGGTATGCACGCCAACAGCTACGGATGGCTCTGGAGATTTGAACATCAAACTTTGTATGCAGCCGGAATGTGGGATACCGATAACACAGGATATTATTCAGATCCCAACTCTAACAGCCGCTTGGCTAATGTGCACACAGATGCCAACTTGCTTAACTGGCCCGGATACAACGGTATTACCCAAGCCTATGGCCACCACATCTGGCCGGGTAGAAATGATGGAAGCGGGGCTGCTTGGCAGCAATCCTGGTATCTGGCCGGTAACAGCAGTTGGGGATTATACACCAACACGGGGCTTTATATGGCCGGTACTTCAGCTACCCCCTTCCTTTACGATGCCAACAACACCGGATATTACCTGAACATGGACGGAACATCGCAATTACACTATGTTCTTGCCAATAACTGGTTCAGACCTCAGGGCAATACCGGCTTATATTGGGAAAATTGGGGTGGTGGCTGGAACATGGAAGATGGCACCTGGATAAGAACCTACGGAAATAAGTCTGTACACATTAACAGAAGCGGATATTATGCATTCCATCCATACAGCCCTGACTATACTTCAATATATTCTGTCTGTGGAACTAACGGTTATTGGAACGGACAATTTGTAGGTAGCGATTATTCTGTATATGCACAAGGTTATATTTATGCTACCACTTATGGCTACCTCAGTACAAGAGAAGCAAAAAAAGATATTGAAAAATTCCAACAGGCAGATTATGAAAGTTCTTTAGCTTTTGTTGACAATCTTGATTTAAACTACTACAAATACAAAAAAGACAAAGAATTTCAAACCACGCATGTAGGCTTTATTGCCGAAGAAACGCCCGGAAATCTGACTACACCCGGAAAAACTGGGGTGCGCTATGGCGAACTTTCAATCTACAACACCGGAGCTATTAAAGTATTAAAGCAACGAGTAGAAAAACTGGAAACTAAACTGAAAAACCTGAGTGATTTTGGCAGCAAAACACTTAAAACGGGTGTAAGCTTTATTAATTTTTCTGACGACTTTAAAAACCAGTTAAATGATGATCAACCAGTTGTTATGTTGTCAGCGAATGAAACATCTACTGTTTTGAATGTTTTGGAAGTATCAAAAGAAGGTTTTAAAGTTGAAAACCCCAATAATTCTTCAGTAGAATTTAACTGGGTAGCAATGGCAAAAATCACTATTGAAGATAATAAACAGGAAGTGTACAGTGCTAAGTTTACCAAAATGCTTGAAAGTGCAGAGTATGAGGCTGCCAACAAAGAACATCCTAAAAACCCGAAATGGGATGAAGAACCAGACTTACCTGCAGGAACAGAGCAGTACGAAGACCCTTCTGCGCCTTGGTCAGGAAAAAATACAAAGGTTGTTGACAATGCTAAACCAACCCATACCGTTATTTCTGAAAAAGATCCTAATGAAATTACCACAGGTTCTTTACCTAATCCTGATCCTATTATAAGAAAACGCGCAGAAGAAATTGATAATAGGCAAGCTCCTGCTACTACAAAAGAGGTTCCAATGCCTGATACTCCTTAATTAATTTCTTACGAGTATTCTCAAATAAGAAAGGATAGCCGATGCTATCCTTTCTTATTTAACGTAAAGAACTAATTATTTTTTGTACCCGACCTGAATGGCCGGAAACACTACCTCACCAAAGTCACACGTCCTCTCAAATCATAGCTTCTTCCGTAAACATCTGTTATACGGAAACTATACACGTAAACTCCGGGGGGCACTGCTCCTCCTGTCAGTTGGTTGGTTCCATCCCAGCCCACATTTTTATCATACGAGTTAAAAATCTGTGGTCCCCAGCGACTGAAAATACGCATCTCACAACCAAATACATCTTCGCCATAGCCTAAGAACTCATCATTTATTCCATCACCATCCGGTGTAAAGGCATTGGGAGCATAAAACGTCATGTAGGGGTCAATGCGGATGGAGCTATCTGTGGTATCGCTGCAACCAAAATCATTGGAAACAATAAGAATAACAGGGTGTATTCCTGTATCCACATAAAAGTGTGAAGGGTTTTCTTCACTAGAAAAAGTTCCGTCATCAAAAGCCCAGTTCCATACGGTTGCACCCAATGAATTATCCTCGAACTGAATTTCAGGTTCCATAAAATTGCTTACCGTAGGATTAGCAAAAAACGAGGCATCTGGGCGCGGATAAACGGTAACCGTTGTGGATGTTGAATCCGTGCAATTACCTAATGTAACATACAACCAGGTTACAAAATCACCTTCACTGCCATACAGATGTGTGGGATCTGAAAGCGATGATAAACCACCATCACCAAAAGTCCAGCTATAGGTTACGCCTGCAGCCGGTGTTGAAGCGTTGGTAAATGCAACAGCATCGCCATCGCTCTCTTTTCCTGCACTGAACGAAGCGGTTGGTAGCGGGG
>JBFWYU010000047.1:0-27523 GCA_050186075.1 Bacteroidia bacterium | reverse complement strand
CTCCATCGCGGATTAATCCTAGCATAAGGTGCTCGGTGCCTATGTAATCATGTCCTAAACGTAATGCTTCCTCGCGGCTGTAGCTGTTTACATCTTTTACCTGTTGTGAGAATTTAGCTTCCATATTTTTTAGCTTCTATATATTTTTCTGTTAAAGAACTACCAAGATTTCAATTGATTTTTCGAATGAAATTGCGCCAATAATACTTATATTTTAAAGGCACTCAAAAATAGTTGACAAATATACTTCTGTTTTGTTTCTGATTGTTAATTACCAACCGAAAATTGTTAATAAAATAACCGCTTTTCGTGAACTGTAATTGACTACTTTCGGGGCTGTTTTAAAAACAGCTAATCAAATAGTGTGCAAATAAATTTATAAACGAAAAAAATGGCAGAAGGCGAAAAAATTATCAGAATAAATATTGAAGAGGAAATGAAGAGTGCCTACATTGATTACTCAATGTCGGTTATCGTTTCAAGAGCGTTGCCTGATATCAGGGATGGTTTAAAACCTGTTCACCGCAGGGTACTGTATGGCATGCTGGATTTAGGTGTCCTGTCAAATCGTCCGCATAAAAAGTCAGCAAGAATAGTAGGGGAGGTGCTTGGTAAGTATCACCCGCATGGTGATACTTCGGTATATGATACCATGGTGCGTATGGCACAGGAGTGGAGTTTGCGTTACCCCTTGGTTGACGGACAAGGTAACTTTGGTTCGGTTGATGGTGATAGTCCTGCAGCAATGCGTTACACTGAGGCAAGATTGAAAAAGATTGCAGAGGAAATGTTGGCTGATATTGATAAAGAAACAGTTGACTTTCAAAATAACTTTGATGATACGCTGAAAGAACCAACCGTTCTTCCTTCAAAAATTCCTAATCTTTTGGTGAATGGTGCTGCAGGTATAGCAGTTGGGATGGCTACCAATATGGCTCCGCATAACCTTTCGGAAGTAGTAGATGGAATTGTTGCCTACATTGACAACAAGGAAATAACAATGGAGGAATTACTGAAATATGTAAAAGCTCCCGACTTTCCCACAGGCGGAATGATTTATGGCTACGAAGGTGTAAAGAATGCTTTAGAAACCGGAAAAGGAAAAGTGGTAATGCGTGCCCAAACTTCGTTTGAGCAATTGCCTAACGGAAAGGAAGTAATCATAGCGCATGAAATTCCATATCAGACTAACAAGGCGCTGATGATTAAACAAACGGCTGACCTTATCAACGATAAAAAGCTGGAAGGTATTTCTGATATACGTGACGAAAGCGACCGTAACGGAATGCGTGTTGTTTACGAATTAAAGAGAGATGCTATTCCAAATGTTGTATTGAATAATCTATTCAAATATACAGGACTACAAAGCTCATTTTCAGTAAATAATATTGCTTTAGTTGGTGGTCGTCCAATGGTGTTGAACCTGAAAGACATGATTCACTATTTTGTGGAACACCGTCATGAAGTAGTGGTGCGCAGAACACAATTTGAACTGGCGCAGGCAGAAAAACGTGCACACATTCTCGAAGGTTTACTGATTGCTCTTGACCACTTAGATGCTGTTATCAAACTAATCCGCGATTCGGCAACACCGGATGAAGCAAGAGAAGGTTTAATGAGCAGCTTCGGATTATCTGAAATTCAGGCTCGCGCCATTCTTGAAATGCGTTTACGCGCATTAACAGGATTGGAAAGAGATAAACTGAAAGCGGAATACGATGAATTGATGAAATTTATTGCATACTGTAAAGAGATTCTTGCCAGCGAAACTTTGAGAATGAAAATTATCAAAGATGAATTGCTGGAGATGAAAGAGAAATACGGTGACGAGCGCAGAAGCCAGATTGTTTATTCCGGTGAAGATTTAAGAATTGAAGACATGATTGCCGATGAAGATGTGGTAATTACCATTTCTCACCTGGGCTACATCAAACGCACCGTTTTAAGCGAATTTAAAACACAAGGTAGGGGCGGAAAAGGTTCAAAAGGCAGCACCACCCGTGATGATGACTTTTTAGAACACATGTTTGTGGCTTCTATGCACAATTATATGCTGTTCTTTACCCAACAAGGTCGTTGCTTCTGGATGCGTGTTTATGAGATTCCCGAAGGAACCAAGCAAAGCAAAGGAAGAGCCATTCAAAATGTGATTAATATTCCCGGTGATGACAAGGTAGTTGCTTTCATTAACGTGAAAGACCTTAAAGACGAGGAGTATATCAACAACAATTACATCATTATGTGTACTAAAAATGGTGTGATTAAGAAAACAACCCTTGAAGCATATTCCCGTCCGCGCACAAACGGCATTAATGCTATTACTATTCGCGAAGGCGATGAATTACTGGAAGTAAAAATGACCAGTGGAAAATCACACATCGTTTTAGCTATTAAATCAGGGCGTGCTATCCACTTCCCTGAAGCTAAAGTAAGACCGATGGGTAGAAATGCTTCAGGTGTAAGAGGTATTCGCATGGTAGAGAAGAAGGATTCGGTTATTGGAATGGTTTGTGTAGATGACCCGCAAACAACAATTCTGACGGTGAGTGAAAAAGGCTACGGAAAACGCTCGGATATTGATGAATACAGAATTACCAACCGTGGCGGAAAAGGTGTAAGAGCATTGAAAGTTACCGACAAAACAGGAAAACTGATTGCAATTAAAGATGTTACCAACGAAAACGATTTGATGATTATCAACAAATCAGGTTTAACCATCCGTATTGCAGTTGAGGATTTAAGGGTAATGGGAAGAGCAACACAAGGTGTTCGTTTAATTAACCTTAAAGAAGGAGATAAAATAGCTGCGGTTGCAAAAGTAAACGCTGATAAAGAAGAAGAACGTACAGCTATTGAAGGGACTGAACTGCCTCCGGATGAAACACCCGATGAAGTAGAGGAAACAGATGAAGTTGATGGCGATGAAGGCACAGAAGATAGTGCTGATGAAACATCAACTGATGCTCCAAGTGAAGAATAACAACTAATTATAAATCAATATTAAATAATGAAATCATTAGTAACAACCACAGTAGCTTTAGTAATAGGAAGTTCAGCTGTTATGGCACAGGCAGGTAAGGTAACAAGCGCTTTCAATTATCTTACTTCTTACCAGCAATACAAAGATGCAAACGACCTGCGTGAGGCGGTAGATTATATTGAGCCGGCAACCACCAACGAAAAGACAATGCTTAATGCCAAAACCTTCTATTACAGAGGGTTAATTTACCATGCAATTTACCAGGACAGCAGCGAAAAGGCTAAAACAATAGTAGCCGAGCCGCTTACATTAGCCGCTGATTCATACATTAAAACCCTGGAACTGGATGCTAAAAAAGAGTATGCTAAAGATGTAATAGCCAGGTTGTATGTATCTGCCAACCAGTTTTATAACATGGGCATTAATGAATACAATGTTAAAAAGAACAACCTTAAAGCGGTAGAGTATTTTGAAAAAGTGTTGCAGATTAACAGTGTTCCTGCTGTAGTGGCAGCAGCCAATAAAACAGATATGCCTTACTACGGTTTTCTGGATACCAATGCAACAAGTCTGGCAGCTGTAGCAGCTTTTGATATGAAAGACTATGACAAGGCGAAGAAGTATTTTCAGGTAATGATTGATAAAGGCTTCCGTGCAGGACGCCCTTATACTAATCTGGCTCAGATACATAAAGCACAGGGTAATAATGATGCTATGATGGAGGTAATTAAACAGGGAAGAACCAAATTTCCTGAGGATGCAGCCTTGATTATTGAGGAGTTGAATTATTATTTATCAAGCGGCAAAGACAAAGAGGCGGAAGCAAACCTTCAACTGGCTATTACAAAAGATCCGAATAACCACCAATTGCATTTTGCACTGGGAAGTATTTACGACAAATTGTCTTCACCGGATGATGCAGGTAAAAAGCCCTCAAAAGAAGAATATCAGGCGCTGAGAAAGAAAGCCGAAACAGCTTATTTAAAAGCCATTGAAATAAGCCCGGAGTATTTTAACGCGATTTACAACCTTGGAGCACTATATTTTAACGAAGCAGGCGATATTTTAAAAATAGCAGGCGATATTAAAGACAATAAAGTTTATGAGCAGGAAACCAAAAGAGCAGAAGGACTTTTGCAAAAAGCATTGCCGTATTTAGAGAAAGCACATCAGCTTGATGCTAAAGACAGAAACACACTGATTTCGTTAAAAGAATTGTATTTCCGCAATGGTAACGAAGCGAAGTATGCCGAGATAAAAGCCTTATTGGGTAAGTAATAGTTTTTAGTAAAAACAGAAAAGGGAGAAAGGTTAAAACATTTCTCCCTTTTCATTTGTTAAGTCATTTAACATAATTGCGTTTTATAGGGAAATCGGAAACACCAATAAAAAGACAAATTGTGCCTGTTTCCATTTGACTATAAAATCACATTATGTCTAATGTGGGGTTTGGTTTATTTTTAGTTTTGAGCCGTTCGCTTTCAAAGGTGAAAAGTAAAGGTATAAAAATTTCCTATTTTTATACCGATTTTCACTGTCCGCTTTTTCAGCGGTTGAAAGCGAACGGCTCAAAACGCTCGGTTGTGTTGCGATTTTGCGATTTCCTGTCGCAAAAGTAAAGCAATACAGAACCGAAAAAATAATAGTAGGGGCAAGAGCGGAGGATTTGGAAACTGATTAAAAAAACGAAAACCGAAGCGACAAACTTCGGTTTTCTAAACAGAAAGAAGGCACTTTCTGTTTTGGTAGATTTTGATAAGAAATCTACATCACGCACTTAAAGGTAGCTGATATAAGCCGTGGCTTGAATTAGTGCATCAAGCGTCACTGTCTAACCGTTAAAACTCCCACCAAATGGAAAAGTTTAGACGGCTAATTATTGCAGTTGAAAGATTGATAATAGCGTTAGCCTTATTAATCGCAACGCTGCAATAAGCAGTAACAAAAGCGGGGATGTTAAAGCATTCCCGCTTTTCCTTTTTGTGCGTTTTCTTTATCACTTAACATCGGTAGGCATCAAATGTGGGCTACACGGTTGGCAAGTGCGCCCCACTTAACATAATGTTTATTATAAGTAATAAGCATTTACAAGTAATTGATTACAATCAAGTTGATTTTAGCTTAATTTCTAATTCTTAGCCTGATAATTCACCACCCAGTTAATTCCAACCTATCAGTAAAGGATGCAAAATATGCTCCCCAGAACATGGATTGATATACGACAAAGTTTCAGATTTTTACCTTTATTGAAATTAGCTTTTTGATGTCGCTGATAAGGGTTTTGTCTTTGACCTCCAATCTTATTCCCCTTCCTTCTGCATATACTTTTGCTGCATTCAGTTCTTTTTTAATGCTGTCGGAAACATCGCTTTTGAGAATTTCATCGGTTGCTTTTTGTCCGAATACAAAAGCTGTTTTAAAAAAATTATTGCGGGGCAACAGATAAATCAGTACCCTTCGCTTATCACTGATGCGGAAACTCCAGCCATATTTTTCACTGCTGTAGTTCCATTCTTCTTTAGCTGATGGATAAGATTGTCTGGTAAACGCTGCTATAGTTTTCCAAAAAGTATAATTGCTGCCTAATGCTTCTTTCAAATCTGCTTCGTCCGGCTTTTTCTTCTTATCTGTAAAAATGCTTTTCATACAAACACTTTTTACAGCAAAATCACCACATTCCCGGTCTTCTGTCCTGACTCTACATACTTTGTGGCCTCCCCAATTTGATCTAATTTGTATGTGCGGTCAATTACGGGTTTGTATTTGCCGGCTTCGGCCAGATTTTTAAGAAACAACACATCGTCTTTGCTTATGGTTGGTATTGGGAACAATAATCTCTTTCCGCCCATTAATGGTGTTATTAATGCCAGCCAGATATTTTCACCGTTTTTACCAAGCTCGGTTGATATGTATATCCCCTTTTGCTTTAGTAATGGTTTACATTGCCCGAACGAGCTTTTGCCCACCGCATCAAATATGAAATCAAATAGCTGATTAGTTTTTGTGAAATCCTGTGTGGTGTAATCTATTACTTCATCAGCGCCTAATGATTTTACAAGGTCAACATTTTTGGTGTTGGCAACGGCTGTAACCCGTGCGCCAATATGTTTTAACAGTTGAACCGCTGCTGAGCCTATAGCTCCGTTTGCACCGTAAACCATAACATTTTGTCCGCTTTCAACTTGTGCTGCGCGTATATCGCATAAGGCATAATGGCTGCCTTCAACCAATGGCGCGGCTTCCTGAAAGGTAAAACCTGCGGGCAAGGTGGCTATAGCTCCGGTTTCGGCTAAGGTCATGTATTCTGCATGGGCACCAAAGGTTAGGTCGTTATAGCCAAATACCTTGTCGCCAACAGCAAATTGGGTTACGGCTTTGCCTGTGGCTTCTATAACTCCGGCAAACTCATTTCCCTGTATCTGATGTTTTGGTTTAAAAAGTCCGGTAAAGAAACGCGAAATAAAATACTCTGCACTGCGTAAACCACAATCGGTACGGTTTACCGTGGTGGCGTGTACTTTTATTAAAACTTCGTTGTCTTTGGGTGTTGGCTTGGGTACTTCTTTCAACTGAAGCACTTCGGGCGGACCATAAACGGTGTGGATTACTGCTTTCATCTGAATTGAGTTACCAGTTTATCCCAGCCCGAGAGTTTACCCATTAGGGTAACAATACCGCTCATAATAGTCATAATAAATGCAGGTTGCGGAGTTGAAAATTCTTTAAGACCAAGGCGCGGACTGATGTAAAAATACTTAACCATGTTCATCACGCTTCCGGGATTGGTTTCGTCCAGAGCCGAAACGATTTGAAACATGCGGTGTACATCGGCACAGGGTGAGTATTTTACGGTAAGCCCTATTTGCCCTTTTCCGGGGTTTTTAATGGAATGAGGTGTGCCTTTGGGAACCAGCAAAGTGTCGCCTACTTTCTTTGTAATCTTTTCACCGTTTACGGTAAACAGCACTTCGCCTTTGGTAACGGTAAAATGTTCGTCACTGTATTTGTGTAAATGTGGGGGAACCATGCCTCCTGCTTCCATGGTCCAGTCCATGATAAATGAGTTTTCGTCATACGACTTTGGATGAAATACTTCTTTGCCAAAGCTGATGGGGCGGAAAATGGTTGTTGCCATAGTGTTGTAAGTTGTTGTTTACTAAATGCTGTTCTCTGCTTCTCTTAAAACTTAACCACTTTAACAGTAGCTGCTTTGGTTCTATCTCTGTAACCGAGCATATAAATTCCGGGCGATAATAGATCTGTTCCCACTCTTGTTTGGGTTGCTGTTGTGTTAGCGGTAAGCATTAATTTGCCTGTTACATCAAAAACAAACAGCTCATTACCAGCCTCGGTTCCGTTAATGATCAGTTCATTCATAAAAGGATTAGGGGCAACGCTTATTATTTCTGAACCAGAAAACTCATTAATAGCAGTAAGCACCGTTAAGTTGGTGGTAACTACACTGTCGCAGCCGCTTGCAGCGGTAAGTATATCCTGATAGGTTCCGCTGCCGTCTGCGGTGGTATAGGTATGAGTGCCTACGGTAAGGGTTTGCCCCTCAGTAAGGGTAATGTTTTGAGTTGAACCAACAAAAGAACAAACTGCATTGTACCTTACTACTGCAAAGTCATAGCTGTCTGTATTACTGTCGCTGTGGCCGGCCACTACAATTTTGCCATCTGATTGCAGGGCTATGGTGTGGGCATAATCATAGGTGCCTCTTAAATCGGTGGTTACTTTTCCGTCCAAATCAAACAGGTTTTCGAGGCTGCCGTTAGCGTTGTAGCGTACCACCGAAAAATCGTTAAGCAAGGCTTCGCTGTAGCCGCCCAATAAAATTTTTCCATCGGATTGCACTTTTACCGAGTAGCCGTAATCATCAGAACCGGAAGCAATATCTGTAGTAACTTTTCCGTCAGCCGAAAAGGTGTTATCCAGCGAGCCGTTGCTATTGTAGCGGGCCAGGGCAAAATCATTAAAACCATTTGCGCTGCTGCCGCCTGCCAGTAATTTTCCATCGCTTTGCTGTATGCAGGTAAAGGCATAATCATCACCGCTGCCAAAGGCGGTTGTTACTATTCCATCGGTGTCAAAGGTATTGTCTATGCTGCCGTTGGCGGTATAGCGCAAGAGCAGAAAATCGCTGTTGAGATTACTTACCCTTCGGCCTGCCATCACAATTTTTCCATCGCTTTGCAGGATCATAGCATTGACCTGACTCTCCTCACCTACTACGGTTGATACTCCTCCGCTGTCAAAGGTGTTATCCACTGTGCCGTCTGTATTTATGCGCAGGGCCGAAACATGGTAGCCATAGCCATCGAGATAGCTGGCTCCGGCAATCAGTATTTTACCATCTGATTGCAGGGCAACAGCTGTGCCGTAATCATTTGTGCCCCAATTATAAATACCCATGCCATCGCTGCTGAAGCTATTGTCCAGACTGCCATCAATATTGTAGCGTGCCAGCGCAAAATGAGTTTCGTTGCCATCCCACGAGTTTCCTGCTGCTACTATTTTTCCATCGGGTTGAATGACTATGGCATTGATAACCTCTATATTACCCCCGTTGAAGTCGGTCATTACTTTTCCATCGCTGTCAAAGGTGTTATCCAATGTGCCGTTGGCGTTATAGCGTGCCAGTGCAAAATCATTGGTAGAGCCGGCATAGGCATATCCTGCCAGCACAATTTTCCCATCATCCTGTATTGCCATGGCATAGGCATAATCACCGGAGCCCGAAAAATCGGTAATGGCTATACCATCGGTGCCAAAGCTAAGGTCTAACGAACCCGGCTGAGCATACATTGTTTTAACGGCAAGCGAGGCTATGCAGGTGCATAGCATAAGGGTGCAACTTACTTTTTTCATGTTACTGAGTATCTATTCGTGATATAACATTAAACTGACGGTAGGCTTCAATTTTTGGATCAAAGAAATCCTGCGGTGTATAGTTGATGGTTACGTTTTTGGCCAGCAGGTCTTTATAGCTGTATTGCAATTCCTGATTAGAATCAGGGAAACTGAGCCAATAGTATTTGCTGATTTTGCCGGCATCGTCTTTTACCGAAAAGGTGACAAAAAATTCGGTCTCTACTTTAATCACTACGCCTGATGCAGAGTTATCTGTATATTCTTCCTCCTCTACGGTGCCTTCTGTTCCATCATTATACATGGCGGCAATTTTTAATAATCCCTCGGGACAATGCGAGGCCATACGCATACCTATAAGAGCGCCCAGTTCTTCGCCCTGCTCATCTATTTTGGCAAAGTCAATGTTGTAGTCTTTTTTCAGTTGCTTTTTGTAAGGCACCGAGGCTTCGAGCATACACAAGCCCAGTTTCATGTTATAGGCATCGGTGGTGAGGGTTGTGTCGCCCACTTTGTCAAGGCACTCGCACGAGCTCTGGGCAATTTTATCCAGATAATCCTGGGTGAACCCTTTAAAGGTAAGACCTAAAAAACATATAATCAGCAGGCTCTTTTTCATTTGGGGTTTGTTGTTTAAGGCGATAAACATAGGAAGAAAAATCAGAGTTTTCCTTCTTTTTTTAAGGCCGTGTAAGTCCACACCGCACCCAGCAAATCAACCGCACCAAACAGTATAATAACGGGCTGCACCCAGCCGGCAAGGGTGAAAATGGTAAAGAACACGATAATGGAGCTGCGCACATACACGGTAACACTAAGAAAAAGGGTATTGCCTGTTTTGCCCACTACCATATAATAGACCGACAGTGCCAGCACCAGCATGCCCACCACGCGTATCCATACCTCATCGGTTAGGGGCAAACCAAAGGTACCCAGCAACAGGTTGGGTTGCAGCAAAAGGATTAACGCAAGTGCAACTAAGTAAAAACCGAAATAGTAAACTGATTTTGCGGATTGGGTCATGGTGTCCGGGGTTTTAGTTAAAGGTTTGGGTTGGTATGGTTGCGGTATTATGTTGTTTGCTCTACGCCATCTCGTATGGCCGCTTCCAGTATATCAAGGTTTATATCGTTCAGCTTTTTAAACTTAATGCAATACCCGGTTATACTTGCCTTGCCTAATTTAGTACCATAGGTTTGGGGTAAGTAGGTTTTGTCTTTTATACCCATGATATAGACCGAAATTCCGGTTGTGTTTGCACTGATACCAATCTGATAAAACTCTTTGGTTTTGCCATCAGCATAGTTTAGGGTCTGAAGCCCATAGCCTATATTTGGATTGGTGACAACTTTACCTTTATCGTCTTTGCCATCTAAAAACCATAATTTACTTTTTGGCAATAGATTAAGCATGCGTTTGTGCAAGGCTTGCATGTCGGCACGCTTTGCTTCGGGCTGAGTAGCAATATACTCGTTGATTTGTTCTTGAATGTTCATGTATTGCCTATGGTTGGTTGGCTTTTACAACTGCTAACGTTTGAGGGCTTGTTGCTGGCGGGGCTTAAATGCACTCACCTGTCGCCAAGCACCAAAGGTAATAGAAAGTGATAGCGGTTGAAGTTCCTGTGTCAGCCCTGCTTGCAACAATGCCATGTTAGCGGCTGCCCTGTTAACTATCCCAAAGTCTGTCGCTATTCTTCTACAGTCTGCCATTGGTCTGCAAAAATTAAGAGATTGTTTGTCCGTATATAACCTGCTTGCTCTGGTGTCAGGAAAATTATACTTGCGTCTTGACCGCCTGTGTATAATTCATAAAATTGTCCACTTAGTTTATTGTCAGTCACTGCTTGTTTGATTAAATCTAAAATAGAAGGGTCAATCCAATCGTCTTCAACTTTCAACTTTAAAGAATACTCTTTTCCATTAGCAGAAAATTTAAGGAGTGCTTTGTTGTCTGTCGGTTTAGTAAAGTTGTCGGTGATATTTGTCGCCTTGAAAGCACCTTTAGAGATTAACGATAATTCATTGAGTAATTCCTCGTAAGGATTTTCAAGATTGCCTAACTCTGTATCAAAAGAGTAAATGACATTTGGAAAGCATTGAAGGACATCGTTAAGAGTTTGGTTTTCCTGTTGTGATACTTTTAATTGAGCAGAAGAGATTTGTTCACCGTTAAGATGAGCAAACAAACCTAGTTTTTGAAATTCAGTAATAGCCGTTTCAATCCTACTAGAAGACAAACTGTTTTTAAAACTCTCGTAGCTTGGAGAAAAATGCACTCCACCACGATGAAGCATATGGGCCTGTTCTTTGTTCAAAGCAATAATGCCAAACCTATTCCAGTCAACTACATTGCCAGTGTATGCTTTTACTTCATGTAAGCGATAAGGGGATTGTAGGTCAGATAATATTTTGTTGAATATCTTATAATACTGCTGTTGGTCTATCTTACCGAAATATTCCATTTGTTTATACTCACCTATATTGTTTGCATTGGTGAAACTTTCGTATCGGTATATTTTCCCATTTGATTTAAGAGAAATTACAACATTATAAGTTTTAAATGAATCGGATGATTCTATGCTATCAAGGACAATTTGAAACGTAAAGTCAGTAAATGCAAGCTCAGGAATGAGAGCCGCTGTTTCTTTATGAATTTGCTCAAGATATATTTCGGGTTCGTTAGAATATTTTTTTAACTCAATAATAATTGACTTATTACAATATTTCAAAAATTCTAACCCATTTTCAATTTTGTTATTGCTGATGTCTGATAATAGTTGTCGGTAATTGCTGTCGGAGCAAATTTGCTTGTCGCGCAATTTACCGGCAAATTCTTTCATTGAAGCTTTGTTTCGCCCGCAACTTATAAAAATGAGGATTAAAAGAATTGCTAATGAAAAGGTTCGCAGTGTCTTCATAGGGTTGCCGCTAACATTTATTATCTGCACCAAATATAGAAAAAGGTGCCGTAATTCCATCCTTATAGAATGGCTTTGCGCACCTTTCAGTTTCGCATAATTTTTTCAGCTCACCCTCTACCTCCCCCGCTCCTCTTTAAGCCGGGCCATAAAGTCGGCTATTATTTTAAGCTCGTCAATGGTGCTGTGGTTTAATTGTTCCATTACATCGGGCAGGGTTTTGTTGCTGCGTATGGCTTGCAGCGGATGGTTGGGTATATCATCGGCCTCCGAGTCGGGTTGCCAGATAAATAAATCAGAGGGCGAGCAGTTTAAACCCAGGCATAGCTTTTCCACATCATCAAACTTTAAGTGGCGTTGTTCATTCCTCAAAAGTCTGTCGGCACTATTTGCATTAATTCCGTGTTTTATCATCCACGCGCGTGGTTTTTGTATGTTACGGAGTGTAAAAAGACTTGGTAAGTTGGTATTTATCATTTGTAATTGATGTTAATAGTGGTGTGAATTAAGTTAATACGATTGTAAATATATATATATTATTACTGTAAGTGTGCAAAAATATATTATTTTACACAATTACAGTTGCATTATTATTAATTACACTACTAAAATACATAATTACAATAGTATTATGAATAATTAAAATAGCTTTTAACCCAATTACACTATTAAAATTACTAATTACAGTTGTATTTTACACAATTATAATAGTAAATTGATGAAATACATATCTGAAATAATCATTTACATTTGCGGAATTAAATTCTAATAACATAAAATGACTTAAGAGATTCCTCGCTGAAACGCTCGGAATGACATTGTTTCAGCGAGGAATCTTTTATTCAAAAACAAATAACTCACATGAACACCAGACAAAACAACAAACTAAGCATGCTGATGGGTGTTAATGCTTTTTTCAAAGAGCACAACACTTTTTTCAGCACCAAGCCCCATTTTGTAACGGTAATAACCGCGCTTAAAAACACGGTTGACGCAATATTTGCCGAGGCAGGCATAGTAAGCGAAGACAGAACCGGCTATACCGAAGATAAAAAAGACAAACGCACCAAGGTTGAAACCCTGAGCGGAAAAGTAAGCCAGGCGGTGATGGCCTATTATACCAACACGGGAGACGTGTCGCCACTGGAAGAAGATGATTTTTTGCAATCGTCATTAACAGGCTGTGCCGACAGCAATTTATATGTATCCGCGCGCCAGCTTTTTGCGGCTGCCGACCCGGTAAAAGCCTTTCTTGCACCCTACAACAGTGGCCCTGCGGATGTGGCAGCCCTTAACACCGCTGCCGAAGCCTTTTTGCCCACCATAAAAGGCTCGCGCAACAAACGCAGAGAGCGCAGCCGCTCGGTAAAAAAACTGGCAGAACTATTTCGCGCAGCCGATACCCAGCTTGAGCGGGCAGACGGGTATATGGGTGTGTTTCGCTTCAGCGATAACAGCCTTTTTACCGAATACAAACTATCGCGCCAGATAATAGACCGTGCCAGCGGACACACCGTACACAAAAAACAAGGAAAAATATTAGCCGGCTTTGTGGACCACGCACCCTTTGCACCCGGCATACTGAAACCCGCCACCAAACTGGCTTTGAGCAACAGCGGAAAAGCTGGCGAACTGGTGTTTTATTTCAGCAGCCGCGCCAATGTGCGCCCCAAAACAGATACAAAACTGAACACCGTTAAAAACAACAAAACACTTAAAACCACAGCCGCAGAAGCAGGCTATACGGTGCACACCCCCTATCTGAATATCCTGAACCCCAACGCCCGCCCCACGCAGTGGAAAGCGGAGGTGGTGAAATAAGACACAGAAATTTCTGTAATTTTATCGCTGCAATGGCAAAGAAAAAGTATAAGGAAAAAGAGAAAAAGGCAGAAGTAAACGAGCCGCAGCAAGCCTATGGCGAAAAGGAAATGATGTTCTTTAATTCATTTGAGGAACAGGAAAATGATAACTACCGTTGGTTAGCAACCCTTACTCCTGAGCAACATCTTAACTATACTGTGCAGCTTATCAAACGGGTATATTCAGAGCAATTGAAAGAAAATCCCAAAACAGGCAACACCCTTATTTTTGATTAACAATGGATGTATTTCTTGAAGATCATAAAAATTTCCTGCTGTTACTTCTCAAGCATAATGTAGATTTTATACTCATAGGAGGATATGCTGTTATTTACCACGGCTACCAACGCCCCACTGGCGATATGGATATTTGGTTGAAACCTGACAATGAAAACCGTGAAAAATTTATTGAAGCATTAAGAGAGCATACTATCCCTGAAAAAAATCTTGCCCTTGTTCACAATATGGATTTTAACAACGTTCAGGTTATGCATATCGGTGAAAAGCCAAACAAAATTGATTTTCTAACCAAAGTTTCGGGGCTTACCTTTGATGAAGCAGACAAGAAAAAAGTATTTCTTCCATTAAAAGACCAACGTGTTCCTGTGGTTCATTATCATCATCTAATTGTATTGAAAATGATTGCAGGCCGGCCACAGGACAAAGCAGATGTGGATATTCTGCAAAAAATAAATCAGTTCAAAAAGAAAGAATAAGGGCTTTATAAGCTCTACTTCGTAATATCCTTAAACAGCTGCGGAACCGTACCGTAAAGCGGCAGTTTACCATCCCATTTTTCAATAAACTGCTGCTGCACCAGCAGCGGAGTTAAGGAAGCCTGACGCACTTTGTTAGCATAGGCATCGGCATCGGCCTGTATTTTCAGCGCATTGGCCTCACCCTGTGTTTTGGCCACACGTATTTTGGCCTGCGCTTCGGCAGTTTTCACCTCGTTATCGGCCTGCAGTGCTTTTTGCACCGCAGCATTCTTGGCTTCAATACTGGCCTTAAATGTTTCGGGATAACTGAGGTTGCTGGTGAATTGCTGTATCACAAAACCATCTCTGTCCATTTGCTCGGTCAGCACTTTTTTAATTTTTATTTCAAACATTTCGCGGCTGCTGATAAGGCTGTCGGCAGTATACGAATTGGCTACCATGCGAAAGGCATCGTAAACAGCAGTCTTTAAAAATCCGTCTTCAATTTCGCCAAGGTTTCTGCGGTATTTCACAAATATTTCGGGCACTTCTTCGCTCTTCACGTTGTAGTTTATAATAGGCGAAACTTTAAACTCAGAACCATCTTTACTGTTTACCACAAACGAGTTTTCGCCCGAATATTCTTTGTGCTGAATAAAGGTGGGAAACTCATAAATAGCCGTAGTAATAGGATTGTAAATAACCCAACCGGTAACCTCTGTAACATCCTGCACCCCTTTGCCGGTGCCATACAGGTTTACTTTAATACCCACGTGTCCGGCATCAATGCGGGTGCACGAAGCAAATGAAATAGCGATTACTGCAAGGAGTATAAAAGCTCCGATTATACGTTTAATGGTGGTAGCTGCTGGCATAAGTGTTTTGTGTTTAATATTCTTGGCTAAAGTAATTATTTACTTAATCCACTTATAAGCAGTTTTTTTGCCACAGATTCACAGATTAAAAATTATAAAAAGCAGACAACCATACCTGCCGCCAGGCAGGAAATCTGTGAATCTGTGGCAATACATTTTCAATAAAAGTGGCAGAAATAATTTAGTTTAGTTTTGCCGGTAAATAAAAAAGCATGAAGCACTATACCCTTATTACCGGAGCCAGCAAAGGAATTGGCAAAGCCATAGCCCGCGAAGCAGCAATGCGCAAGCACAATCTGATACTGGCTGCCCGCAGTCAAAACCTGCTGAGCGAACTGGCAACCGAACTTTCGGCAACAGGAATAGATGTGCAAACCATAGCCATTGATTTGCTGAAAGACAGCAGCCACACTGAACTGTTTAATGAAGTGGAAAAGCGCGGACTGAGTGTAAACATTCTGATTAACAATGCCGGCATGGGCAACTACGGCAAGTTTTATAAACTGCCGCTCGAAGATCATTTAATAACCATGCGCCTCAACAACGAAGTAATGGTGCGTATGGCCCACGAATTTATAACCCGCAACAAAGGCAAAGAACACCGCTGTTATTTGCTGAATACTGCCAGCACCGCCTCGTATCAGCCTGTTCCAAAGATGACCATTTATGCCGCCACCAAAGCATTTATGCTGTTCTTTTCGCAGGGCATACGCTTTGAGTTGCGCAGAAGTAATATTTCGGTTTCGGCATTGTGTCCCGGCCCAACCGAAAGCCAGTTTTTTGAGCCCGCCAAAATGGACGAGATATGGCACAAAAATGCAAAGTACATGATGACAGCCGAAAGCGTAGCCCGCATAGCCCTTGACGGAACACTGAAACGCAAAGCCGTTATTATTCCCGGCTTCTTTAATAAACTGGGTGCTGCTGCCGCTAAACTTGCTCCACAAACCCTTGCCACTTCTGCTTCGGGAATGTTGTTTAAAGGGTAGCATTCCCGTCATTGCGAGCGATAGCGAAGCAATCTCTTCATTCATTTAAGATTGCTTCGGCTGAAAAAGCCTCGCAATGACGCTCTACTTCTTGTCCTTCACATACTGCTTCACCAGTTCTTCCAGTATGCTCAGCGGCATTGAGCCATTCATCAGCACCACGTTGTGAAACTCCTTGATGTTGAATTTATCGCCTAACTCTTTGCGGGCATAGTCGCGTAGTTGCAATAGTTTCAACTGGCCAACTTTGTAGGCGCAGGCTTGTCCGGGCCAAACAATGTAGCGCTCAATCTCTGCTACCACATCGCCCTCGGGCATACCGGTTTTCTCAATCATGTAATCAATAGCCTGCTCACGTGTCCAGCGTTTGTGGTGAATTCCCACATCAACCACCAAGCGCACCGCTCTGAATATCTCTGCCTGCAAACGACCTAAATCACTGTACGGATCTTTCTGAAAACCGTATTCCCACGCCAGACGCTCGGCATATAAGGCCCAGCCCTCGGCATAAGCCGTAAAAGGAAGAACTTTTCTGAATGTTGGAACGCCTGTCAACTCCTGCTGTATCGCAATCTGAAAATGGTGACCGGGAATAGCTTCGTGATAACTCAACGTGCGCATACCGTATTTTGGTATCTCGGCCATGCTGCGCATGTTGGCATAAAAAATTCCGGGACGGGTGCCATCCATAGCAGGCGGATTGTAATACGCTCCGGGCGCACCCTGCTGCTTGAACTCGGGAACGGCTTCCACCTTCACTCCCATCTTGGGGCGCATGTCAAAAATATCGCCCATGTTGTTATCAATCTCATCTATAATAGTCTGATAATCCTTCAGGCACTGTTCTTTTCCTGCTGCATTATCGGGATATAAAAAAGACGAGTCTTTTGCAAACTGCGATAAAATACTGCCCACCGAACCTGTATCGGGGATACCAATACCGCTGAGGATTGTGCGCATTTCTTTTTCAATACGCCCCACCTCCGAAACACCTAACTGATACACTTCTTCGGGTGTCATATCCGTAGTGGTATTGCTGCGCAACTGAAAAGCATACCATTTATCACCGTCAGGCAATTTCCAAACGCCATCAACGCCCGTAGCCTTCTCCGCAAGCTGAGCAAGATACTTTTCTAATTTGCGGTAGGCCGGATAAACGGTTTTGTTCACTTCCTCCAAAACCTTTTGCTGCAGAACAGTTTTGTCTTCGGCACTTAACTCTTTCAGTGAGTCTGTCTTTTCTTTAAAGGCGGTGTAAAGAATATTCTTCTGTGCGCTGTCCTTAATAAACTCCTGCGTTTGTTTCAATGCTTTCTCTACTGCAAAGCGTGGCGGAATAATTTCGCGGTCTTCGCGCAGGGTAAGCTGTTCCAGCAACTGCTCAAACTTGGTATCAAATTTTGAAAGACGGGCTATGTAATTCTCCGCATCTTTCTTAGTATTTACCTGATGTACGTTTACCATAAAATCAGGCAAATCCATGTGCACCCCCTGCAACTGCGTAATAATGTAATCGTGATACATAAACTGTTCGCGCCTTACCGCATCATCCAGAAACCATTTCAGAATATCGTAAGAGAGTTTCTGTTCTTTGCTCAGTTTTTCGCGGTCATAATCCAGCAGGGTGTTGTAATTATCATTCAGTTTCTTTTTCACACGCTGAAAACGGGCATCCGAAATATCGGTTAAATCATCGTTATGAAAATTAATACCCATACCCTCCAGTATGCGCAACTGGCTGAGGATTTCAGGATCTTCCATGGCATACTCAATAAATATACGCTCATAAAAATGATTAATGCTGAAGGGTTTAAACCAGATGAGGTTTACCATAAAAACACCAAAAACAAAGAGCACCAAGAGAAGCAGCCCGAGAAATATTTTTTTCAAATTCATATTACCTGATTTGAAAACGAAAGTAGAAAAAAACATTACCACTCCCGTTGAAAAATAATTGCCACAGATTCACAGATTAAATGTTCTATAATTATTTTCGGCTGTCAAGATTGACCAAAATAAAAAATCTGTGAATCTGTGGCAACTTTTCTCCATGTGAATTTTACTATTTTTGCGGCCTCTAAAAAAAACAACACTATGAATAAAAACTACATTTTTGCTTTAAGCATTGCAATTATCCCTTTTATTTATTCCTGCAACAACGATGAAAAAGCTACTTCCAATGAAGTGGTTAACAATCCTGCAACAGCAAGCGCACCGGGCGACACCACCAACCTTCCTAAATTTCAGTGGGAGAAAGAAGTGCATGATTTCGGAAAAATTGTGCAGGGCGAGCGTGTGGCTTATGCCTTTAAATTTACCAACGTTGGTAAAACAGACCTGGTTATTTCTGATGCTAAAGGAAGCTGCGGCTGCACCGTTCCCGAATATTCTAAAACACCTGTAAAACCGGGCGAAAGCGGAAAAGTGGATGTTATTTTTGACAGCGATGGCAAAAGCGGAAAACAGGATAAAACCGTTACGCTGATGGCCAACACCAATCCTAATACTTTTGTATTGCGCATTACAGGCGAGGTGGAAGTACCTAACCTGGAAAGCAAAAAATAAGGTAAGCCACAACACATTTATTATACAAACACTAAATACACAAACCCATGAATCTTGAAACTGTGCAGCCCCTGATAATGATGGGTCTGGTTATGATTGTTATTTATTTTTTCATGCTGCGACCGCAAATGAAAAAAGCCAAAGACGAAAAAAAATACCGTGAGGCTTTGAAAAAAGGTGACCGCATTGTTACCATCGGTGGCATACATGGAAAGATCAATGAGATAAGAGACGACTCGTTTATTATTGAAGTAGAAGGCAACAACCGCCTTAAGATTGAAAAATCTGCTGTTTCAATGACTTCTTCGGCTACGCTGAACGAAGTAGCAAAGTAATTACGCAATACTTAAGTACAATAAAAAACGGCAGCCCTCGCAAGACTGCCGTTTTTTCAAATTCCTTTACCATAGTAACGGAACCGTCAGGTTTTATTTTATTACGGCTTCGTCATCATTAGTTCTGCATTGCTGCAGAAAAACCGGTCTTGCGACTGGCTTGTGGGTGTTCCTACTTATGACTCTGACACCGGAAAGTACCATGGCTGGAACTTACCTTAGCCTGTTTTGCATTGCTGCCCAACAGCCTTTTATTTTTATCCTGATGCACCAAAAGTATAGCTTTTTTTAATATGAGCCAAACAATTTATGTTTCCAGCATCTCTTTTATTTTCCCTTCAATGGGCACCGACTTGGTTGCTTTCATATCCAGTATAACAAAAGTAACGCTGGCATCAATCACTAATTTATCCGTGCCTTTTAAAAACAATTGCTGGCGGAAACGCACGCTCTTATTACCAACGTGTTCAATTTTTGTTTTTACAATCAGCACCTCGCCCAGTGTTGCCGGATAATGGTAGTTGATGTTGTTATTCACCACTACCATTCCTAATTTGTTCTGCGTAAAGAAATCGCTTTCCAGTCTTCCTTCGTAATGCGCCCAACGACCTTCTTCCAATAGTTCAAGGTAACGGGCGTTGTTTACGTGCTGGTAAACATCAAGGTGGTAGCCGCGTACTTTTATTTCAATCTGGCTTTCTCTGTAGTTGCTCAATTTACTTACGTTTTTTGTATAATGATTCGTATCTGTCAATCCATTGCTGCGGTGTCATTTTTGATGCCAATTCTCCAATCAGCTTAAACGGAATTTGTTCGGGCTTTTTGAAACGGATACAGCTTTTGCCCATGTCTAATTTGGTCTTGCTGTGCTTTGCATATTCTTCGGTGAACCATTTCAACAGTTCAGGATCGGAATAAACACCCATGTGATACACTGCAATAAAGTTCTTTTGCGAAGCAACGCTCATAAACGGCAAAGGTTGTTTGGGGTCGCAGTGGTAGCCATCGGGATAAAGCGTGTGCGGCACACAGTAGCCCAACATGCCATAGCCCATTCCTTCCTTGAAACCTTTAGGAAGATTAGCAAGAATTACCTTCCGCAATTCTGTCATTGCTTTCTTCCGGTCTTCAGGAAGACTTTGCAAATATTCTTCGGGTGTGGTAGCTTTTGATTGCATAAAAATTCAGTTTAATGGTCGCAAATGTAGGCTTAATTACCAAGTTTATAAACTGACAACTATTCCGATACCTTTGACAAAAAAACTACAACGTGAAAAAAATATTCGTAACACTTCTCTTACTTCTTACTTCCAACTTCTTACTTCTGACTTCCAATGCGCAAGACTCACTCAATATGACCAAACTCGGCCACCTGCCCTACTCTGCCCAATTGAGTAATATCTGGGGCTATGCAACCGAAGGCAAAGAATATGCGCTGGTAGGAACCGATAACGGTATGTCAATAGTAGATGTTACCGACCCTGCCAATCCTGATGAAGTTTATTTTAAAGCAGGAGCTAACTCCATCTGGCGCGAGATAAAAGTGTTTAACGATCATGCATACATTACCACCGAAGGCGGAGGTGGTTTGCAGATTGTGGACATGACTCCACTTCCGCAAAATACCAATCTAAGCAGCGTAAGCTATTTCGGAAACCAATATGATTTTACCACAGCACATACCTTATACATTGACGAAAACGGAATACTCTACATTTTTGGTTCAGATTATGGACAAGGTGGTGCTATTATTTATGACCTAAACGCAAATCCTGAAGCTCCGGTTGAATTAGGTGTGTTTGATGATTACTACATCCACGATGGCTTTGTGCGTGGCGATACATTGTGGGCTTCCTGCGTTTACGATGGCTTTCTTTCCATTGTTGATGTTAGCGACAAAGCCAATCCCACGGCTGTAACAACGTTTAATACACCCAGTAATTTCACCCACAACTCATGGCCTACCAACAACAACAATTTCCTGTTTACAACAGATGAAGTAAGCAATGCCTATGTTGCATCTTATGATGTTTCTGATTTTAATGACATCACGGAAGTTGACCGCTTTCAACATTATCCAGGAAGCGGTTCTATACCACACAACGCTCATTTGCTGGGCAACTTTCTTTATGTTTCGTATTACAAAGACGGTGTAGTTGTTATTGATGTTACCAATCCTGACAATCTTGTGGAATCAGGGTTTTACGATACCGCACCCACAATGTCTGGCGATGGCTTCAATGGCTGTTGGGGTGTTTATCCTTATCTGCCTTCGGGAAATATTATTGCTTCCGATATGGCATCAGGGCTTTGGATTCTTGGATTTAACAACACACAAGCATGTTTTCTGGAAGGCGTTGTTACAGATTTCAGCAACGGCAATACCTTGAACGGAGTAACGGTTGAAATACTTACCACCTCCGGATTAACGGCAACTAATCTGGTGGGTGAATACGCTACCGGTTTTGCAAATGCCAACACCTATTCTGTTCAGTTTTCAAAAGGCGGATACATTACGCAGATTATTGACAATATTGTTTTGACCAGCGGAAATACCACCACGCTTGATGTTGCCCTAGTACCTGATATTCCGTTTGTGTTTACCGGACAAGTAGTTGATGCCGAAACCGGAAGCGGAATACCCAACGCAGCGGTTAGAGTTTATAACAACAGCTTTACTCACAACCTCACTGCCGATGCAAACGGTGTGTTCACGGTTTCTACTTTCTATGCAGGCCTCTATGAAATTGTTGCCGGAAAATGGGGGCATATAACAACCTGTGCGGATTTTACCATCACTTCTACTTCGGGCACTGCTGTAGTTGAGCTGGAAAAAGGTATTTATGACGATTTCAGTTTCAACTTCGGTTGGACAGAAACCAACACCTCACCTACCGGACAATGGGAACGCGGAGTTCCTGCAGGAACAAGCTACAATAATTCAGTAAGCAATGCCGACCGCGATGTAAGCAACGATTGTCTGGATCTGGCCTTTGTTACCGGCAACGATGGCGGTGGCGCAGGCGATGATGATGTGGATGACGGAAATGTTACTCTGTTGTCGCCCGACTTTGATTTGAGCACTTATACTGATCCTTACCTGTATTATTCGCGTTGGTTTTTCAATGGTGGAGGAAACGGTGGTAATCCCAATGACTCTATGATTATTGAACTGAGCAACGGACAGGATGTAGTGGTAATAGACAGAACAACAGCTGCAGAAACCATGTCGGAATGGATAAACAGATCATTCAGAATTTCGGACTACCTCACTCCTACTTCCGATATGTCAGTAAAAGTAATTGCCTACGATGTAACACCCGGCCATCTGGTAGAAGGTGGCTTTGATAAATTTTACGTTGAGGATATTATGCAACCCGGATTTGAAGAAAATCAAACCGCAGTAATTTCTGTTTATCCAAATCCTGCTAATAACACGATAACTATTAATTGCAGAACACAAGTTGCAAACAGTGAATTACAAATCACAAACCTTTCAGGGCAGTTGGTTCAACAATCAACAATCAATAATTCACAATCAACAATTGATATCAGTGCTCTGTCAAAAGGTATCTACATTATTAAAATCAACGACAGCAAAGGCCAAACGCTGCATGTTGAAAAACTGGTAAAAAATTAACCAAACCATAAAACAGACGGGTTAAAAGATATTTATACATTGCACAAAAAATAAGATCTAATGATTGCAGAAACTTTAAATATCAAGATACAGAAAACAACACATTCGCGCCTTGCGGAGACCGACTTCAGCAACCTACCATTCGGTAAAATATTTGCCGACCACATGTTTCAGATGGATTATGAAGACGGACAATGGCAAAACGCTAAAATAGTTCCTTACGAGAAACTGCAGATGTCGCCTTCATTGGCTGTTATCCATTACGGGCAAAGTATTTTTGAAGGAATGAAAGCGTACAAAAATGAAAAGGGTGAGATATTCCTGTTTCGTCCGTTGGAAAACTTTGAACGTTTCAACCGCTCCGCAAAACGTATGTGTATGCCGGAGGTTAGCGAAGAAATTTTTATGGAAGGCATCCGCCAATTGGTATTGCTGGATAAAGAATGGATTCCTACACAGCCCGGTTGCTCGCTTTACCTGCGCCCGGTAATGTTTGCATCCGATGAATTTCTGGGTGTGCGTCCTTCCGATACGTATAAGTTTATGATTATGACTTCGCCATCGGCAGCCTATTATTCGCAACCGATTAAGGTCCTGGTAGAGCGTTTATATGCCCGCGCCTTTGAAGGCGGAACCGGTTATGTAAAAGCTTCAGGTAATTATGGACGTTCATTATATCCAAGCAAAATAGCACACGAAAAAGGCTACCAGCAATTGATATGGACCGATGCCTTTGAACATAAATTCATTGAAGAGTCGGGAACCATGAACGTTATTTTTCAGGTGGGTGATAAACTGATTACACCTCCGGTGAGTAATACCATTTTACCGGGTGTTACGCGCGACAGCGTACTTACGCTTGCCCGCGACATGGGTGTTACCGTTGAAGAACGCAAAATCAGTATTGACGAACTGGTGGAAGCCCACAGCAAAGGACAATTATTAGATGCCTTTGGCACGGGAACAGCTGCTACCATTGCACCTATTGAGTTGATTGGCTTTGAAGGCGAAGATTATATGTTGCCTCCGGTGAGCGAACGCAAACTTTCCACTAAAATACATGCACAGTTAGAAGCTATACGTTTTGGCAAAGGCGAAGACAAACATGGCTGGGCGATGAAGATTAACTAAATATATCAGCGAATAACGAATGAATACATACGAATTTACGAATATGAAATCTGTTTGCTATCTGCAATTCGTATATTCGTGAACAATTCGTTATTCGTTGATGATATAAGATATGACTTACAAACTGTTCACTGCTTACTGCCTGCTGCTTACTGCCTACTGCCTCCTTTCTTCCTGCAATAACTGCCAGACCTGCAAGGTTAAAGACTCGGTTGGTAACACGGTTTATTATTCAGACGAACAATGCAGCGGGATTGAAAAGTACAAGAAGGATTTAAAGGAACAATGGGTGTGTTACAACTACACTGTAAACGATAGTGATGGCGTTACCGTTTATATTTCGCCACAGGTGTGCGGGAATATTGACAGCCTTGCTTACATAAAAGACTCTCTTTACAATGTGTTTATTGCCGACAGCCCTTCGGTGGTAGTTACGCCTTTAGTTACACGAGTTGAATGTGCAGATCATGGAGAATAAATTTTTTATTTTAGCAGCATAAACAAACAATTAAATCAATTATTAACTAACAAAAACCAAAACAAAATGAAAAAACTACTTTATTTATTTGTGGCTGTTCTCGCATTCGGCCTTACCTCATGCGACAAATGTGTTGACTGCACAGGATGTGCAGGTGGTGCTGACGGTGAAATCTGTCAGGAGGATTATGATAACAAAGATGATTATGATGATGCTGTTGCTTTAGCAGAAGGCGTTGGTGGTTGCGATTGTAAATAATAATCTTTACCGTCCGTTTATCACATAAAAAGAGAAGTCCCGCCAAAAGCGGGACTTCTCTTTTTATATCAACCATTCATTTTATTACGCTCCAACCTGTGCTCTGATGATATTCAGTGCGCCACCAGCTTTAAACCACTCAATCTGTTGTTCGTTGTAGCTGTGGTTTACTTTAATGATGTCGTGATTACCATCGTTGTGGTGCAATACCAACTGCAGCTGTTTACCAGGTGCAAACTCGGTTAAACCAAGAATATCAATGCTGTCGTTTTCCTGAATTTTATCGTAGTCTGCTTTGTCGGCAAAGGTTAATGCCAGCATTCCCTGTTTCTTAAGATTTGTTTCGTGAATACGGGCAAATGATTTTACCAATACGGCACGCACACCTAAGTGGCGCGGCTCCATCGCTGCGTGTTCGCGTGATGAACCTTCGCCATAGTTCTCGTCACCTACTACAATAGAACCAATGTTAGCGGCTTTGTAAGCACGCTGTACTTTAGGAACTGAATCGTAAGCACCTGTAAGTTGATTTTTTACTGTATCTGTTTTCTCGTTGAAAGCATTTACTGCACCAATCAACATGTTGTTGCTGATGTTATCTAAGTGTCCGCGGAACTTTAACCAAGGACCTGCCATAGAAATATGGTCGGTAGTACATTTACCTTTTGCTTTGATGAGGAGCTTCAATCCTTTCAAATCAACACCTTCCCATGCTGTAAAGGGTGAAAGTATCTGCAAACGGTCTGATGTTGGCGAAACCAACACACTTACTTTGCTGCCGTCAGCAGCAGGAGCCTGATAACCGGCATCTTCTACCGCAAAACCTTTTGTTGGCAACTCATCACCTGATGGCGGATCTAATTTTACCTGTTCGCCTTTTTCGTTGGTCAGGTAATCTGTCAACGGATTGAATGTTAAATCACCACCGATAGCCATTGCCGTTACAATCTCCGGAGATGCAACAAAGGCGTAAGTATTCGGGTTTCCATCAGCACGTTTTGCAAAGTTGCGGTTGAACGAGTGGATGATGGTATTCTTTTCTTTCTTCTCTGCTCCCATTCTGTCCCACATACCGATGCAAGGACCGCAGGCATTAGTAAATACTTTAGCACCTATCTGGTCGAACACATCCAGGAAACCATCGCGTTTAATGGTGTAGCGGATTTGTTCAGAACCCGGGTTGATTAAGTATTCTGCTTTTGATTTCAGGTTTTTAGCTGATACCTGTTTGGCAAGACTAACCGCACGTGAGATATCCTCATACGATGAGTTGGTGCAGGAGCCCAGCAAGCCAACTGATATTTTCAAAGGCCAACCGTTTTTAATGGCCTCTTCTTTTAATTTAGAAATGGGTGTAGCCAAATCAGGAGTAAAAGGACCGTTTACATGCGGCTCTAATTCCGACAGGTTAATCTCAATCACCTGATCAAAATATTTCTCAGGATTTGCATACACTTCAGCATCGGCAGTCAGGTGCTCTTTTACTTTATCAGCAAGTTCAGCAACATCTGCACGGCCGGTTGCTTTTAAATATCTTGCCATTGAATCATCATACCCGAAAGTAGAAGTGGTTGCTCCTATCTCGGCACCCATGTTGCAGATGGTTCCTTTTCCGGTACAGCTCATAGAAGTTGCGCCTTCACCGAAATATTCCACTACTGCATCGGTTCCGCCTTTAACGGTAAGGATACCTGCTACTTTTAAGATTACGTCTTTAGGTGCTGTCCAGCCGCTTAGTTTACCGGTTAGTTTAACACCAATCAACTTAGGCATTTTCAATTCCCATGCTAAACCTGCCATTACATCGCAGGCATCGGCACCACCAACACCGATGGCAATCATTCCCAATCCGCCTGCATTCACGGTGTGCGAATCAGTTCCAATCATCATTCCTCCGGGGAATGCATAGTTTTCAAGCACTACCTGGTGAATGATACCTGCACCGGGTTTCCAGAAACCTAATCCGTATTTATTAGATACCGAACCCAGGAAATCATATACTTCTTTGCTTTCGTTGTTGGCAAATGCCAAATCTTCTGCTGCTCCGTTTTTTGCGGTAATCAAGTGGTCGCAGTGTACGGTTGAAGGCACAGCTACTTTTGGTCTGCCTGCCTGCATAAATTGCAACAATGCCATTTGCGCTGTTGCATCCTGCATAGCTACGCGGTCGGGAGCAAAATCAACGTATGATTTTCCGCGTTGGAAATTATCGGGTTTCTGCTCACTGTGTAAGTGGGCATACAATATTTTTTCAGTAAGGGTAAGCGGACGGCCAACCAGTTTGCGGGCTGCCTCTACTTTACCGGGTAATTCCGCGTATGTTTTGCGGATCATTTCAATGTCGAAAGCCATGATTTAGATATGAGATGTTAGATATTAGATGTTAGAAATCGTGCGCGAAATTAGAAATTTATCAGAGTGGCAAAACTATATTCTTTATTCCTTTTAAATCGATAAACAGCCTAACCAAACGAAGGTGTTGATTGTAAAACTCATCACAAACCAAATCTCCAGTTTATGCGCAAGATATTACTCACCCTACTCAACATTTCAGCAGCTACTTTTGTTTTTGCACAAACTGCAACGTATCAATATAACCGCGGAAGCTATCTGGCTGCCAGCGGAAGTTTTGCCGAGGCTATGCCTTATTATGACGAAGCCCTGAAGATGGACCCTAAAATGGAAGCAGCCTGGTTCAGCCGTGGCGAGGCCAAATACCGCCTTACGGATTACAACGGTGCTATTGATGATTTCAATAAAGCACTTGCCCTGAACCCGAAGGATGAGAATGCTTACTTTTTCCGTGCGGTGTGCAACGCCAAACTGATGGATCTGGGCAATTCTATTTCCGACTACTCGCAAGCCATAGCTATTAATGATGAGTTTGCACAGGCTTAAGATCGGAAGAGCGTCGTGTAGGG
>JBFWYU010000046.1:0-29743 GCA_050186075.1 Bacteroidia bacterium | reverse complement strand
TACGATTGTGCTGGAGGATATTTACGGGGATACGACCACCCCCTAACCTCATCCTTGAAAAAGAAACCGCAACCGCGTAGGTACCACCCCCTAACCCCCACCTTGAAGGAAGGAGGGGGAACAGAGTGCCAGCATACAAACGCAAGTTTTTTTTTGCAGATTATTAAATAGGCAGCTGCCCGATAGGCTTCTGGCATCCCCATCCTTTTTTCAAGGTTGGGGACCGAGGGGGTGGTCAAAAATGCTGTTGGATTTTCTTTATAACATCGTGCAGATAATTATTCACCTCACGATTGCTGAAGCGTAATACGGTTATTTCAAGAGAATGTAAAAACTCATCCCGTTCTTTGTCGTTTGCTATTCCGTCAACAGTATAGTGCTGACTTCCGTCAAGCTCTATGCACAGGCGATGTTCGGGACAATAAAAATCAAGAATATAATTTCCAACACTGTGCTGTCTTCTGAATTTTGCGCCTGCTTTGCTTTTTTTAAGGTGTTGCCAGAGCAGCTGTTCTTCAGGCGTTGCATTGTTGCGTAATTCTTTGCGCCTGTCTTTGAGGGTGGGCTTATTATGAAGCTGGTAAGGATTCATAAAGTAAAAATACGAAGAAAAATAGTGTACCACCCCCTAACCCCCTCGTTAAAGAAAAACAGCAACCGCGTAGATACCACCCCCTAACCCCCTCCTTGAAAGGAAGGAGGGGGAACTACACCCCCTAACCCCCTCCTTGACCTCATCCGCCCTTTGGGCACGTTACTTAAAAAAAGGGGAACTCCAACGCACAGGCTACCACCCCCTAACCCCCTCCTTGACCTCATCCGCCCTTTGGGCACCTTCTCCTAAAATAAGGAGAAGGACAGCGGCAGATATTTTATTAAGGAGGGGGAACAGAGAACCAATAAATCAATTTTTGAAATAACAAATCAATAGAACGTTTGCATACTCGCGTCTGTCCTCCCCCTCCTTCCTTCAAGGAGGGGGACCGAGGGGGTGGTCAAAACACCGAGGGGGTGGTCACACCGCCATTTTCCCCACCACACTGCTCCAGGGACCTACCTTGCTGCCGCCACGGCCTATGGCGCAGCAGCGGGTATAATACATGGTGCCCGGAGTTAGTCCGTTAATAACAAACGTAGTAGATGACGATACTCCGGCCAGCCACCAGTTTTGTCCGGGTGTGGGACCGGGCACAGGACCCGCTACCATAGCCGATGTTACCGAATCATTATCGGGTACGGCTGTAATACCTACCATAACGGCATACAGCAGGGCACCCTGCACCTTGTTATGACGGTTTACCAGTTCGCCCGAATTTTCGTTATAGCTCAGGCGGTTGTTAGCCGGAGCTGTTAAATCGCCTGCGGGCACCCGCGGCCTCTTATAGTCGAAACCGCTGGTGAGGTAAATAGCCAGATCGCCCATGGAGCGTGTGGCCACATCATAAGCCAGGTCGGTAATCATAATGTGGAGCTCACCGCGCAGCTGTTTGCGCTGCTGACGCTGTACCTTGTTACCGTTACCATCTTTGCACACCAGCACTATGGTATGATAGGCTGTGGCCTTTGTTTGCACATCGCCCAGTGCGGGGTTGGTTACCGGAAAATTTACATTAGCCGTTAACATGCTGATGATAAAGTTGACAAATTCGTCAAACACTTCATAGCTCATCAGACTTAGAAATAGACGTGGGATGATTTTCATTGTTTTTTTGTTTTTAATTGTTAATAAATAAAGCGTTGATTGAGATCTCGAAAACTAAGATAGCCCCGCTTTAAGGAGGCATGGTATATCTTAGATATAGTTTTTTAAAAGTTTTTGGTTTTTATGCGGAAAAAGCCCTGAAAATAAAAAACAATGCACAGCTTACTGCTGGTATTGCAATAGTTGAAGCTGTTAATGCACTTGTTGCAGCTAGTATTGCAATGATTACAAAAAACAATGCAATAGTTCCAGCTATTAATGCAATAGTTGCAGCTATTAATGCAATGATTACAGAAAACAATGCAATAGTTATAGCTCTTAATGTAATGATTTATAATAACAGTGAATGATGGCAGCTATTGATGCAATGATTGGAAAAAACAATGCATTGGTTGCAGCTAATATGTCAATGACCGGGAAAAAGAAGAGAATAAAAAAGAAGATGCAGGGAATAATTGCCCCTATTCAGGCAATGAAATTTGCTGTTAATGAAAAGGTATTTGTTGTTTCGGGGGGAATTGTGAGCTTTGCTTTATGGCAGATGTACACACCCGGCAGGTAAGAAGCTATAATATGAGCCGCATCAGGGGCAAAGACACTAAGCCCGAAATACTGGTGCGGAAATTTTTATTTGCAAACGGATTCCGGTACCGCCTGCACGATAAAAAACTGCCCGGAAAACCGGATATTGTATTGCCGAAATATAAAAACTGTTATGTTTGTTGACAGTTTATATTTTCAAATATGATTGATGTTACTTGCGCAATTATCCTAAAAGAAAATAAAGTCCTCGTAACTCAACGAAGTGAAAGGATGAAATTGCCTTTGAAATGGGAATTTCCTGGTGGAAAGGTTGAAAAAAATGAATCTGAAGAGCATTGTTTACTCAGAGAAATAAAAGAGGAGCTTAATTTAGAAATTGAACTTTTAGAAAAATTAGAAGCCAAGTGTTTTGACTACGAAACATTTTCAATACGACTTATTCCTTTTGTTTCAATATACCTATCTGGTAATATTATTTTAGCTGAACACAAAGATTATAAATGGTTAGAGAAGGACGAATTAAAATCCTTAGATTGGGCTTTAGCTGATATTCCTGTATTGGAGGAGTTCTTAAAATTGAATTATGATAAAACAAGGCCTCTATGAACAATTGATAAATAAAATGATTTCTTCCAAGCTGAAAGGCTTGGATAGAAACACTTTTTATATAAAAGAAAATGCACTTGATAGAACTGAAGCTTCAAAAGTTCTATCTCAATATTTGGTTGAAGTAATTCAAGTTGCTCTCAACCTTATTTCAGGTGATGATAGTGTTGAAAAACAAATAGAGGTTTCAAATAAAATCATTCTTCTTTTAAAAACTGAATTAAAGGATGAAGATTTTGAGGAAGATTTAATAGCAACAGAAGCAAAGATTTTGTCTGCTATTTTTTCTAAAATTGACGCAAGCTTCACGGACTTTGATAAGTATCTAAAGGAGATAACCCCTTATACTAGGCTATCTCAAAGCGAATTATTTACTGGTAATAATGCAGGGATTTCACTTGAAAGTGAAATTAGAAAGGAAATCCTTTCATCAGATAAAATTAGTTTCCTTGTTTCATTTATTAAGTTTTCAGGAATAAGAATTTTTGAAAAGGAATTATTTGAATTTACAGAAAGGGGCGGACAACTGCAAGTAATTACTACTTCTTACATGGGAGCCACTGATTTGAAAGCAGTAGAATATTTATCTAGTTTAAAGAACACACAAATAAAGGTTTCTTATAATACTGATAATGAAAGACTGCACGCAAAGGCCTATTTATTTTTTCGGAATACAGGATTCCATACAGGTTATATTGGTTCATCAAATTTATCACGCTCAGCATTGACAAATGGATTAGAGTGGAATATTAAGGTGACAACAAAAGAAGTCGGTCACATTATTGATAAATTTCAAAAAACATTTGAAACATATTGGCAGGACAAAGAATTTGAACTATTTGATAAAATACACCACTCTGAAAAATTACGAGTAGCTCTAAAAAAAGAGAGAATTACCGAGAAGAACAATCCCGCTGCGTATTTTGATATTAAGCCATTTCCTTTTCAAGAAGAAATTCTGGAAAAGTTAGAAACAGAAAGAACGGTCCATAATCGTTATAGAAATTTAATTGTTGCTGCAACAGGAACTGGGAAAACTGTTATTTCAGCTTTTGATTTTAAAAATTTCAAAAAGATACATTCGAGCGCAAAATTGTTATTTGTTGCGCACAGAAAAGAAATATTACAGCAAGCTCAATCAACGTTTCAGGGTGTTTTAAGAGATAATAATTGGGGAGAGTTATGGGTTGATGGAAATGAACCTGAAAAATATGACTGTGTTTTTGCATCGGTTCAAACATTAAACAATAGAATTGATTCTTTAACTCTTTCGGAATCATTTTATGATTTTATTATTATTGATGAAGTCCATCATATTGCTGCGTCAAGTTATCGGCCAATATTAGATCACTTTAAACCTAAAATTCTTTTGGGCTTAACTGCTACACCTGAAAGAATGGATGGAGAAGATATTTTAAGAGATTTCTCCAATACTATAGCCGCTGAGATTAGATTACCAGAAGCATTGAATAGAAAACTGCTTTGTCCTTTTCAGTATTTCGGAATTACAGACAGTGTTGATTTGTCAAACGCTGCATGGCAAAATGGAAGATACCTGCCCAGTGAGTTAACTAAGATTTACACAAAGAATGATACAAGAGTTGGAGAAATAATTTCAAACCTTAATAAATATCTAAGAGATATAACTGATGTGAGAGCTCTTTGTTTTTGTGTAACACAAGAACATGCTCAGTATATGGCTGAAAAATTTACGTTAGCGGGTTTAAAAGCAGATTACTTAGTTAGTAAGCGAGGTGATTTAAGGGATGAATTAAGAGTTAGATTTAAAAATAAAGAAATCAACTACCTTTTTGTAGTTGACATTTTTAATGAAGGAATTGACATACCTGATATTGATACAGTCTTATTTCTAAGACCAACGGAAAGTTTAACAGTTTTTCTCCAACAACTTGGTAGAGGTTTGAGATTAGCTGAAGGCAAAGAATGTTTGACCGTTTTAGATTTCGTTGGTAACTCACGCCCGGAATATGATTTTGACGGAAAGTTCAGAGCTTTAGTTGGCAAAACTAATACACCCATTCAAAAAGAAATTGAAGATGATTTTCCTCATTTGCCGTTAGGCTGCTCTATTATTTTAGAGAAAAAAGCAAAAGATATAATTCTTCAAAATATAAATAATGCGACCTCATTTAACATAAACCAACTCTTAAATAAGATTCGTAATTATAAACATCAAACAACATTACCCCTTACGCTTAAAAATTTCTCAAACTTTTATAATATACCTCTTCAATTAATTTACAAAAAAGATAATTGGAAGAGATTGTGCGTTAAAGCTGAACAATTGGAAAATTATTCAGAGACAAATGAGAATGAAATTCACAGAGCTATTAATTTAAAGTGGCTCTCTTGTAATTCAAACTCATACTTCAAATTTATATTATCATTAGCGAGGAAGGAGTTCAATATCAGTTTAAACAAACTCACCGAAGAGGAAAAAATAATGTGTTTAATGCTTCATTATGATGTGTGGCAAACAGAAGGCAGCTATAAATCATTAGAGGAAAGTATTAAGGCAATAGGAATTAATAAAACATTGACAGAAGAGATAATTGAAGTTCTTGAAATCCTTATTGATAAAACTGATTTCTTAGAAAGAGAGATTTCACTTCCTTATCAGCAACCTCTTAAAATTCATAGTCGCTATACAAGAGACCAAATTCTTGCAGCCTTTGGAATAAGTTCATTTGAGAAAAAATCTTCAAATAGAGAAGGTGTAGCAGAAAACAAAAAACTGAAAACCGAACTTCTATTTATTGATTTAGTCAAATCTGAAAAAGATTTTTCTCCTACAACACTATATCAAGACTACGCAATTAGTGACACCCTTTTTCATTGGCAAACGCAAAATTCTGCAAAACCAGAGAGTGGTAAAGGATTATCATATATATCTCATGAAGAAAACGAGAAATTAGTTTTGCTTTTTGTTAGAGAAAAGAATACAGATGAATTTGGGAATACAATGTCATATGTATTTTTAGGTCAAGTTAAATATAAAGACCACTATGGTTCAAAGCCTATGAGCATAAATTGGGAATTAAAAGAACCTATTCCACCCTATCTATGGAAGGATATTGCTAAAATGGCAGTTGGTTAATTATACTAAAGATGAACATCAAATTTAACTACATGTATCGCGATGGAGCAAATTACAAGCAATTCGGCTCTGTAATTTTTGCCAATCCATCCAACTTAACGTTAGAAATTATTGAAACGAAAATCAGAGAAACTCTTATAGATGGTGAATTCTTTGAACCACTAAAATTAGATATTCCCAATGTTCGTGTGTATCCTTATGATCCAGAAATAGACCATGACTGGTTTGAGTTTGAAAATGTTGAGCAGACTGATAAATCGCCTACCGACAAAAGAACGATTGCTGAATTTATAGCTGAATTAAAGGGCGAACTGCAATTGTAATTAGCTATTCCTCCCCCGTTTGGCCGGTATGAGCTGAATTAATAATTTTGGTATCATTTAAAATATAAACCGAAAATGAAAAAAGAAAAACTGACATGCCTTTTATCAATCCCCAAAAATTATAATCCTGATAAATTAGTGCAGGCATTAGAGAAACAGGATATAAACATTGTCATTCACAACGGAGAAAATTTTGATGAACTTTATACTGCTGATTTTGTGGTGGTTTTGCTGAAGCCCAGATCCCTTATGGGATATGCTGTTACCGGTCTTTCGGCCAGGGAAAATAAAAAGATTCTGGTTATTCAAAATGCAGATTACAGTAAGCATGATTTTCTGGATAGAAAAGGTTCAGTGCGGTGCATCATCCCTCTTCGTAAAACGGAAGAAATAGAAAAAGAAATATTAAAATTCATTAAGAATAAGAGGATAAAGCGGCTGAAAACTGTTTAACCTCCGTTGGGCGCAGCGTCCCGCTACGACCTGTTTAACGCTTCCGTCTATTTCGTTTCCGTTTCTTCCACAAAACCCTTCCACCTTTTCATGTAATGGATAAAGGCGGGGCCCAGGTTTTGTTCCTGCAGATGCTTTACGCTGTAGGGTTGCGGAGCCGGCTGCGCAGAAAAATCTTTTACCTGCGTGGGCCAGTTGGCATGGGCTATGGCTGCCTTGCCTATGGCCACTATATCAGCACCCAGTTCCAGTGCTTTTTCGGCATCGCTGCGGCTCCATATATTACCGGCTACCATGATGGGTGTATGGGGCAGCGCCTCACGGAAATACGTGATAAGGGCTTTATCACCATCGGCATATTTATCGGGTTTTTTAAAGGCATCCCAGGGCGAGAGGTGGATGAAATCGGCACCATCGGCAGCCAGCCATTGCGCCACCTGCAGACTTTCGTCAAAATCAATTCCTTTAAAGGTGTATTTATCTTCGGGCGAAAGGCGCACGCCAACCAGAAAGCCGGGGGAGGCAGCGGCTTTTATTTTTTGCAAAATGGTGCGCAGCAGACGGCTGCGGTTTTCAGGTGTGCCGCCCCACTCATCGCTGCGCTGGTTGGTAGCCGTGCTTAAAAACTGATGCAGCAGATAGCCGTGGGCTCCGTGCAGTTCTATTCCGTCAAAGCCTGCCTGTTCGGCACGTTTAGCGGCAGCCACAAAGTCGGCTATCGCACGGTTAATGTCATCACGTGTTGCTTCGCGCACGGCAACCGGTGTTTTAGGGTGGGGCATGGTGTGTGCGCTGGCACTCCAGGGTTGTGTGCCGGTGCATTCCTGCGGGCTGCGGGCTCCGCCATGAAAAATCTGAACAATAGCCAGACTGTTGTAAGCATGAATACCGGCTGCAAGGCGTGTAAGGCCGGCAAGATGGCTATCGTGGGCAATGCCCAGTTCACCATCCCAGCCTTTGCCGTCCTGGGCTACATAAGCGGCACAGGTGCATATTAATCCGAAACCTTCTTTAGCCCTGCGCTGCAGCCAATGAAATTCGTCATCGCTGAGTGTGCCGTCCTTATTACTCTGCAGATTGGTAAGGGGAGCCAGTGCAATGCGGTTGGGCATTGTTTTGCCGGTAGTATTAAAACGGAACGGACTGAACAGGTTAGAAGAGGACATTGTTATTTTTTGCGGGTTGCGGTAATGCAAAGGAATAAAAAATTGAGAAGCAGGCAGCTGAATCGTTACCCTAGCTCAGGCCCACCTCCTTCGCATACCATATAATGCTATGCGTTCTGCGGGGCTTTTTGTATTCGCTTTCCAGATAATCGAAAATCTCCTGCTGCCCGGGTTTTGTAATCCCTGTAGCAGAATAAAAATACTTTTCTTAGTTTTACCTTGCAATGGCAGTAAAACAATATAAATCCAAATCGCGTGCTAAACAGGTAAAGGAAGCAGAGGCTAAGTATGGTGATATGGATGTTGTGTTTTCAAAGCATGCCCTTGAACAAATGGAATTAAGAGGAATTGTAAAAACTGAAGTAATAGCAGTTATAAAAAATCCACAGCAGGTGAAAAAAGAAAACGGGAAAAAGGTATTTCAGTCTGTTATAGAAAACGGAAATTACTTAATGCGTATCTTTGTTAACGATAAAGCAGACCCGGCTATAATTATCACCGTATATAAAACTTCAAAAATCCAGAAATATCATGAAGGTAAAATATGATAAGGAAACCGATATAATGTATATTGTTTTCAGTGAACAGAAGGTGAAAGAGAGTGATGAAAACAAACCGGGAATTATTCTTGATTACAGCAAAGACGGAACAATTGTAGGTATTGAGATACTTGATGCATCAAAACGCATGAGCAATCCGGCAAAGGTTGAGTATGAGGTAGCATAACCTCCGCTCAGCAGAGATTGCCGCAACAATTGTACAGGCAAACTATTCACACCCCCAACCCCACCCTTGCAGCATACCATATAATGCTATGCGTTCTGCGGGGCTTTTTGTATTCGCTTTGCAGATAGTCGAAAATCTCCTGCCTGAAGGCTAGTACCGTAACCGGTTTAATTTTCAGTTTATGTGCAATCTCCTTTACATCAAGGCCCATTGCGGTAAGCGCTATAATCTGCTGATGGCGCAGGTAAAAACAGGCAGGTATCAGTCGCTTTCCGAAATAGGATTTTATAATATCATATACCATACCGGCATGCTGTTCTTCGGGCATAAATAAAACATGAACTCCCATTTTGGGCAATACCGCCAGAATGTCGTTAATAGTAAAATTTAACTGTATCTGCAGATCATCGGGATACAATTGCTTTCTGTTTTCTTTGGGGTTTACGGGTATAAATTTCCAAATCTGACCATGGACAACTACACCCAATAATGCGTTTGTTAACATGCTCTTTCTTTTTATTGGTGAATAATAAAAAAAACATCCCGATAGCTATCGGGACGGCTGGGCATTTGCCGGAAAACAAAGATATAAAAATTTCTGTGTAAAAAACAAAATGATAAGGTGGGTTATTAACAGGTAAGAGGCTGTCACCCTGAGCGTTCCCGATAGCTATCGGGACGAAGGGTTATATACTTATAAGCTGGTATGTCACCCTGAGCACGGCAAATGTCCGGGGGACATTTGAGCGAGGTAGTGCAAAAGCGAAGGGCAATTATAAAGCGGTTCGACTACGCTCACCGTGACAGCAATTCCTTAATTAAACTTTGTGTCCTTAGTGAGCTTAGTGGTAAAATATGTTTTATGATTTAACCCTGCGCACCACCCACGCTATCGCCATCACCACCCCCGAAGGCAGCCACACCCACAGCAGCTCACTTTTAATAACCCGCCAGCCCCACTCGCCAAAAAACTGCTGAATGGTAAGTGGCGAAACTTTTATGGGCCGGAACGAAAAGAAATAACGCTCGTTGCTGAAAGGCGAAAAAAAGGCAACACCCAAACCACCCGTGGTCATAGCATCCAGTACGGGGTGCGAAAGCGTGCAGCAGAAAAAGAAAAACACCAGCAGGTAAAAACGTTTGCTGCCTGTTTCGGCTTCTCTGAAAAACAGCAACACCACCACCAAAGCCAGCAAGAGCGCAAAC
Source organism: Bacteroidia bacterium (assembly GCA_050186075.1). Lineage (GTDB taxonomy): Bacteria > Bacteroidota > Bacteroidia > SXHM01 > SXHM01 > SXHM01. Next base: position 19,900 of record JBFWYU010000046.1, on the reverse strand, counting down.
ACCATGCTGTGCGTAAACCCGCGATGCCCGAACAGGCTCTCATAAGCAATACCAAATTTAAAACCGATAACATCGGCATCGGGCACTACGGCACAAAAAGCAGCTAGCAACCAGAATTTCAAAGGTTGCTTTGCACCCGAATAAATTTTACCAAGTGCTGCCGAAGCTATTGCATGTGAAAAAGCGGAGGCCATCAGTTTAATTTATATACCGCATAATGTTCGTCTGAATACATCAGGGGATAGTAGTCAATGCCGGCAAACGTTTTTATATTGATTACCAAATAGGCTGCGCCCAGTGCTTTCAGTTTTTCTAACTCCTGAACGGTTACAGCTTCATTGTCCACTGTCCATCCCTTGCGGTGTGCAAAATACATTTCCTGCGGTGATTTACCTCCGTTGATGATGATTAATTTATTTTCGGGCACCTGCGTATCCATAATTTTTTCGAGCGACAGTTTGTACTGTTCCTTTTCCCTGATAAAAAAATCGTGATACTGGTTGGCCACACTTTCGCCTGCTATGAGCAAAACAGGAATAAACGCAAACCTTGCGGGCATGCGACTTACAGCATAGCCTGCCGCAAAGGCCATAACCGGCACAAAAGGTATGATGTAGTATCCGTGAAAAACAAAGGTGTAGCCGGTAATAATGGTGAACGAAATAAAAGCTGCGGTAATAACAGCAAGTCCGCATTTAAGAAGAAATCCCTCGTTTTTAAAAATATAAAAAACACCTGCAAGGCAGCAGGCAAAAGCAATAAATGAATGAAAGGCGCTGAAATAAAACCGCTGAAAATACTGCGGCAAAACAGGAAGTATTTCACCGATACCTTCGGCAAAACTGTTGGTCCAGTACAACTGATAATGATACGTTTCCAGCAGATGAGGCACCCATAAAAAATACCATAATCCGGCAACGGCAACGCTTGCAGCAGTGGCAAGCAGTATGGCCGCTTTAGCGGCAGCGTTAAGCTGTTGCGCAAAAATCAACACACCCGATACGGCCACCATGCTTAATGCGGGAATTTTGCACAGCATTCCCAACGCGCAAAACAGGAAATAAAAAAACAGGTTAACAAGGTGTTGCTTTTCTGCATACCTGCATAAAAACCAGAAACCGGTTATTACCAGCGATACCGAAAATGTATCGGGCATTATTTTTCGTGAATAGGCAAACCAGATGGAAAAAAGAAAAATAAATGACGCGAAAAAAGCAACCCGTTGACCTGCTATTTTCTTTACCACCTCCGAGAAAAAATAAATGCCCAGACTGCTTACAAACAGGTTAATCAGGCGGCCATACCAATGCGAGTAGCCGAAAACAGTATTGAATATATAAATCAGAAAATTATAAAACGGAAACTCAGAACCTATTATTCCGGTTTGGTTACCGGCCATGTCAATCCTGGGATACAGCAGGTTTAATTCTGTTTCTCCGAAATTACGGGCAATCATATTGGTAAGGCATTGCCTCCAGTTATGAGTTGTTTCCAGCGGAGGGTTGGTTATTCCAATCAGCCTGACAAGAAAAAATAACACTATCCAGAAACGAATATCAGAGAGCAGCGGTTTTAATTTTTCGCGAAAGGCCATAGCGCTACCCCACCTTCACTCCGCTGCGCAGTTTTTTCATCATCCGCTCAATGCCCTCAATAGTTGCCGGAAACATGCGGTCGTGAAAAATCTCCTGAATAATAACGGTGCTCTGAAAAAAATTCCACGAGCTTTCGGCATTGGGATTAAGCCAGGCTATTTGCGGAAAATGCTCTTTCACGCGATTAAGCCAAGCATAGCCCGATTCCGCATTGCTATATTCTACCGAGCCGCTGTCGCTCATAATCTCATAAGGCGACATGGCAGCATCGCCTACTATGATAACTTTGTAGTCGCGGTTAAATTTGTGCAGCAGGTCGTAGGTTGATGTGCGGTCGTTCCAGCGCATTTCGTTGTCTTTCCAAACGTAATCGTAAATGCAGTTGTGGAAATAAAAATATTCCAGGTGCTTGAACTCGTGCTTGGCTGCCGAGAACAGGCGCGAGCATAAATCAACATGGTCGTCCATGCTGCCGCCAATATCAAGGAACATCAACACTTTTACTCTGTTCTCTTTGCTGGGCTGCATGGCAATATCCAGAAAACCTGCGTTGCGCGAGGTTTTGCTGATGGTGGTATCCATGTCCAGTTCTTCTTCGGCACCCTCGCGGGTAAAGTGGCGCAGGCGTTTAAGAGCCAGTTTCAGATTGCGGGTATCCAGTTCGCGCTTGTCGTCAAGGTTCGCAAAATCGCGGTTGTCCCATACTTTCAGTCCGCTGCGGTTTCCGCTGGCCTCACCTCCTACCCTGTAGCCCTGCGGATTAAAACCATTGTTGCCAAAAGGACTGGTGCCGCCTGTGCCAATCCAGCGGTTGCCGCCTTCGTGCCGCTCTTTCTGTTCTTTCAGCAATTCTTCAAAACGCTTGCGCAATTCTTCAGGTCCGCCAAAGGCTTCAATCAGTGCTTTCTCTTCTTCCGTAAGCTGGCGTTTGCGGTTTTTCTCCAGCCAGTCTTCCGGAATTTTCATCAACTGTTCTTTGCTGATGGCTTCCATACCCTGAAAATATTCGCCAAACACGCGGTCAAATAAATCAAGGTGTTCTTCGCGCTTTACCAATATGGTTTTGCAAAGGGCATAAAAATCATCTACGTTGTAGGCAATCACTTCTTTTTTCATAGCGCCCAGCAGCGCAAGCAATTCGTGCAGACTTACGGGAAGCCCTTTTTGTTTTAAAAGAAAAAAGAAGTTGAGGAACATGGTTTCAGTTCGTCATTGCGATCCGCCTCAGGCGGAGAAGCAATCTTACAATTAGTGAGATTGCTTCTCTGCGCCCGCAATGACGTTTAAGATTATGGCTTCGGCATTACCAGTGCAAGCACTAAATAAAGCAGCAATCCGGTACCAAAGGTAACCAATGCTACTAAAAAAATAATGCGGATAATGGTGGGGTCAATATCAAAGTACTCGCCCAATCCACCGCAAACACCGAAGATTTTACTGTCAGCCGAACGTTGTAGTCTTTTTTGCATAGTCATGTATTTTTATGAAACCCGAAGTTTCTGATGATGAACAAAAGAAACGTGCAGGCTCTGTTAGCTTTTGTAAAAGTAAAATATTTTTAAATAAATGTAAGAGGCTGTTTAAATTTTATGTTTTAGAATTTTTACGAGGCTATTTTTTGATAGACGAGGCGTAATTTGCTGCTGATAGCAGAGCTCCTCTCAGCAAAAATTACAACGAAGTATAGCGAAAAATAGCCCGTAATAAAAATAATAGATAAAATTTAAACAGCCTCTGGAAATATGATTCTATATTTATAGGCTTTTTAACATTAAGGTAACATGAAAAAACTCTTACCACTTTTTATTGCAGTTGTGTTTTTTGCAGGCAATGTGCGTTCGCAAAACATTCAGTTATATGCCGAAAACTTCAACAACAACGATGCATTGTTTACGCTTAACTCAGGCGGTCCGGGCAGCAGTTCAGGTCTTAACCAGTGGATTATCAATAACGAGTATGACGGGCAGCCTGCCTATCCCAACACCATTAACGAAGACAGCACCGTAAGCGGAACCATTACTTCATCGCCCTTCAGCGAATACCTGCACATTCATGATTTTGCCGAAGCACAAACCAGCGGCATTGCCAATGCCAACTACAATCCCGCATCGGCATCAGACCGCTTTGCCTATATGGCCGATGGCTTTTGCACACTGGGTTTAACAGATGTTATTCTCTCTTTCTTTTACATCTGCGAAGGCTCGCCAACAGCCTACGGTGAGTTGTATTACAGCATTGACGGTGGCGCATGGACACAATACGGACAAAGCATGTACAACGACCAGCGCAGATGGAAGTACGTTACCTTCAGTGATCCGGCATGGGCCAACGTTGCCAACCTGCGTTTCGGATGGCGCTGGCAAAATGATAACGGCACAAGTGTTGCACCCGCATCGTTTGGTATTGATGATATTATTGCCGTTGCTACCTATGACGATGTGAACAACCCTGTAACCATGACCATGACACAGGTTTTTCCAAATCCCATTTGCCAGGAAAATGATCTGGTAATGTTTTTTGATTTTTCCACACCACTGTGTTACGGTTCTTATCAGTTTGAAATTTCGGATGCCAGCGGAAGCTTTGCCAACCCTGTGAATTTCGGCTACAGTGTAAACCTGAACAACCAAACAACGGGTGCTGTATCACTTCCGCTTCCTGAAAATCTGGCACCCGGAACCTGTTACAAAGTGCGCGTTATCCGCACCGACCCTGCACCTGTTATTATCAGCGAAAGCAGTGTCTGTATTGAAATTCAGTTTTGTCCCAACAGCATAAACACACAGCAACCGGCAGTAACGTTAGACACCAATGCCGTCTGCATCGGCAGCGTAATTGATGTTCCGTTTTCATCGTTCGGGGTGTTTAATCAGTTCAACAGTTATGTGGCACAATTGTCTGACAGCAACGGAATTTTTCAGACACCTCCGGCATTTGTAGGTCAGTTTAACAGCGGTGAAACGTTCGATGCTTTTCCTCCCGGCAGCGTTTCGGGATTGATACCCAACGTGCCTCCCGGCTGCGGATATTATATTCGTGTTATCTCTAATTCACCTGCTGCAACAGGAACTGCGTGGGGGCCTTTCTGCATTCAGGAATGTGATATTACCACCAACGAGCAAACCGATGTGCAGGCCTGTATTTCGCAATCAACGGGCTTTGATACCATTCTTACCATTGACATCAATGAATTTAATCAGGGTGTTACCTACGGACCTAACAACGAGTTTCAGGTGGAGTTGTTAGATGCCATGACCTTCCAGCAGGTGAATATCAGCGGACTGGGTTTTGTTGTTTCGCAAACCGGAACTACGGTTACCATTACCGTTCCCAACGCGCTGTTGCTGGGTACACTTGGTCTGCAGCCCGGAATATATTACATGCGCATTGTTGCTACCGAATCGTCTGACCCGGAAAATTCATTGGGAACACTGGTGCGTTTAACCATCGGTGCACCTGACGAATTCCTCGGCATCCAGATGATTCCCTCTGACCCTGTTGCCTGCGAAGATGAGTCGGTAACGTATTATCCAACGCCAATAAATTTCAATTCTACCTATACCTGGACAGGCGATTTTAACGGCAGTCCTTACGAAGCCATTGGTATCAACATCAGTTTTGGCGCTGCCGTAAATGACTGGGTAATGAGCCTGCAGGAAAATAATTTCGGTTGCCTTGGTCCTGTTGTAACATCCGATACCTTAGACATTCTTCCGGCTAATCCCTCGGCTGCAATCATAGGCCCCACTAACGTTTGCATTGGCGACACCATTGAATTCAATGCATTCTTTAACGACAATACCTATTACAGCTGGACCACTGACGGTGGAGTTATTATTGACACCTCCAACAACGTAATTACCATGATATGGGACAGCGTAGGCACCTTTGGTATTGACCTGCATGTGCTGAACATGTGCGGTGACAGTGACGGACAAAAAACCGTAAACGTAAAACCTTATCCGCTTGTTGAAGCAGGTAACGATACAACCGTTTGCAAATCAGAACCGGTTACCCTCAGCACCATTGAGGGCACCTACAGCTACGATTGGAAAGACAATTTCAACAACAGTGTCGGGAACACATCAGAAATAACTGTTACCCCCGACACCACTACAACCTACACGATTACTTCAACTGTTACAGGTGGCGGAGGCTGCGCTTCAAAAGACAGTGTTACAGTCTATGTTGAAGTATCGCCCGAAGATGATTACAGTGATACCATTTGCCTCGGTGACGAAATTACATTAGATGCAATTATTTCGGGCGCAAGCTACCTCTGGAGCAATGGCGAAACCACACAAACCATTACTACAGGCGATACCGGGTGGTTTGATGTTACCATTTTCATGGATACAGCCATCTGCGAATATTTCAAACATTTTCATGTGGTAGGCAAAACCTGCAGCGTTGAGTTGCCCAATGTTTTCACACCAAACGGTGATGGCAATAACGATACGTTCACCTCATTTACTCCGGGCGCTTATGATGAATTCTCAGTACTGATTTACAACCGCTGGGGACGCGAAGTTTTTGAATCCTCTGACCCGAATTTTGTATGGGACGGAAAAATGAAAAGCGGACTGGAAGCAAAGGCAGGTACTTACTTTTATGTGGTGCAAACTACCTTGAGCGGAGTAACTGAAAAGAAAACGGGAACGGTAACTTTACTGAGGTAGCTTCATCAACATTTAGCTGTTGACAATTACTTAACATAGCAAATCAGAGAGTCTGCATTTAGGTCTAATTTTGACAAAACCTAAAAACGCATGGAACTGCTGACAGCCTTATTCAGAAAAAAAATCTCTGAAGATAAAGTTGCCAATATATTTGTAAATACTGTCCTTAAATCGGTAGAGCGCGGCTTCCCCGAAGTTGCAGCTATCATCAATAACGATACAGAGTTTGTTACCCGCCCTCAGATTTCAGAAGAAGATTCTGACAAATTTTTATTCATAGTAATTGCGGGAAACCTGAAATTTATCGGAAAATATTTTGGCGAAGAAAACAGAGATGAACGTATAACAGAAATGATTTATCAGAAACTGAGCAACGTTTTTGAAATGCCTGTTACACGTTTAAAATACATTATTGAAGACCATTACGCTTTCTTCACTAAAATAAATTATCCATCAAAGAATACACACTACGCAATGTCTAAGGCAGTATTCTTTAAATACAATCTGAATAATCACCAAAAAGAGTATTTCAAAAATATGAATACTCCCAACCCGATTTTTCTGAAACACTTAGACGAGGTAGTTTTCCAGTTTATTATTGATTGGGAATTGTTCTCTGAGAAGTTTAAGATTACTGAATAATTTCCGTCATTGCGATCCGCCTCGGGCGGAGAAGCAATCTCTTAAATTAATTATTGCTCTTTTTATAAGATTGCTTCGCTGTGCTCGCAATGACGTTAACTCTTCAATCCGAAATGCTTCTCCGCCATCAGGCGAATGTCATTACCTATTGCCAGACCTGCTGTGGCTGCCGGTGATGGTGCATTCAAAACGTGAATACTGTTCTCTTTGTATTCAATTTTGAAGTCGTCAATCATTGTTCCTTCATCACCCAATGCCATAGCACGAACACCTGCCCTGCCGGGTTTTAAATCTTCCATTGTAAGCGAAGGAATTAAGCGTTGAAGTGTTTTAAGAAAAAGCTTTTTCGAAAATGCTCTGCGGTACTCATCAATTCCAAATCGCCAGTGTTTGCTGAAAAATTTAATTGTACCTCCGTAAGTAAGGGCATCAACTGTATCGCGCAAATCAAAATCTGTTTTGCCATAACCTTCACGCTTAAAGGTGAAAACTGCATTAGGTCCGCACTCCACACCACCCAGTACCATACGTGTAAAATGCACACCCAGGAATGGAAACTCAGGATTGGGAACAGGATAAATCAGGTTACGAACTTTATGCTCTGCTTCATGGGTGAGGTCATAATAATCACCACGGAAACCAACTACCTTCATATCGGGATTTAAACCGTCTTTCTTTGCTAATCTGTCTGCCTGTAACCCACCGCAAAAAATCATTCTACGTGTTTTGTAAACATTTTTATCGGTAGTTACTTTTGAAATTTCTCCATCACGTTCAATGCCTTTTACTTCTTCACCTAAAACGACTTTGCTTAAGGGCTGTTTAGCGGTAACTAATTCCGCCATTTTATTGGTTGCACCCACAAAATCAATAATACCGGTGCAGGGAACCCAGATGCCTGCAATTCCAACCACGTGCGGCTCAATCTCTCGAATTTTATCTGCTCCTATTTTCTCAATTCCTTCGGTATTATTAGCAACGCCATTATTGAAAATTTTCTCCATATGCGGCAATTCTTTCTCTTCAGTAGCAACAACAATTTTACCGCACACATCGTGAGCCACACCGTATTTTTTTGAGAACGCAACCAACTCTTTCCTGCCCTCAACACAATTCTTTGCTTTCTGTGAGCCGGGTTTGTAATACAGGCCCGAATGAATAACTCCGGAGTTATGTCCGGTCTGATGTCCGGCTAATTGTTTCTCTTTTTCAATCAGCAGTATTTTCAGCGAAGGATAATATTCCTGAATTTTATAAGCTGTTGCAGCACCCACAATTCCGCCACCAACTATTGTTATATCAAATACGTTTTCCATAATCAGATGATAAATGCTTTTATAAAATAAGAGATTGCCATACCCAGAAAATTGGCTGTTGCAAGTCCTACAAGCGCTGTAGTAAGTCCGGAAACAACAATATCTCTGTTCTTTAAAACGCTTGCCACAGGACCAATAAATGCAGGTCCGAAAATCCCTGCAGTAGATGTGATCAAGACAGTATCAGCATCTATTTTAAATATAAAAGCAAGAAGAAAGTGAATCAATATCGACAAGATCATAACACACGCTACAAAGCCAAATACCTCAGGACTGGAATTAATCAACTCGCTGAAGTTGGAAAGAGATCCAATACCGAGACAGAAGATGAGAAGGAAATACTCACCTAATTCATACGTTTTAGGCAGCGTCCGGATTGTAAGCGAAAACGAGCAGGCAATACCAAGTGTTGTGATACCAAACAAAATCAACGGTCCTGTAAATTCATTGATGGCTTGTTCAGGAGTACCTGTCCAGCGCAAAACAATTTTGCCAAGTTCTGAGATTCCAAAACTTGCACCGATAATGACGGCAGAAATCAACACTGCTATTCCGAAATATTTCAGTAGTTGAATTTTAGTGTGATTGCGGTTTTGTGCATAATGAAATGTGCTGTCCCTGTCCGTTGTTTCAATGCGTCTGAATGAAGGAAGAAATTGCAACAAAAGTCTCTGCGCAACGGTCATCAACAGTAATAAATAGATACCGCTCATTACCACATCACTTGCGTTCAGCAAAATAAATATCTCATGTTTTACGCCCAGCGAAAGCCCTATAGCTGCCATGTTTGCAGTGCCTCCGATATACACGCCACTCAGCATTCCTGCCAATTTCCAGATGTCTGTTATATGTCCGTTGAAAAGATAAGTTGAAAAAATTGCGCTGAAAAACACACCGATAACAGCAAGCGAATAAGAGAATACAGCCTTTCCCGCATACTTTATCCAACCCATAAAATCAGTAGAAAGAAGTAACAGAGAAATAGCAATCAAAATAGCAACTTCATAAGTAGTTTTAGAAATCTCCTTATTGATTTCAAACAGATTATTGTTACCGATGAGAAAACCTACAGCATAGCAAATCACAACCGGACCAACTAATCCGGCAATCTTATTACGTTTCACCAATTCCGCTACCACAGCAGGAAAGGCGAGCATGAAAATGATTTGAAGTGCTGAACTCATTCTTTGTCACCCTGAGCGTAGTCGAAGGGCTTAAAATTAATAATTGATGCTTCGACTACGCTCAGCATGACATGGTAATTACTAAAAACGAAAATCCTTTACTGTATCAACAAAGCACCGCACCTTATCTTTTTCAATATCCGGATAAAGCCCGTGACCAAGATTAGCAATATGATTTTGCGGACCAAAAGCACGCAGCATTTTTTCTGTTTCCGCTTTTATGGTTTTGAAATCTGCATAGAGTAAACATGGATCCATATTTCCTTGCAAAGTCTTTTTATTTCCAATCAATGCGCGGCTTTCGGCAATATCCATATTCCAGTCCAAACCGATTACATTGCAGTTGAGTTTGCTCATTTCTTCGCGTGCAAAGAATGCCCCTTTTGCAAAAACTGTAAGCGGCACACCATTAATTGCATCACAAATCTGTGCAATATATTTCAGCGAAAATTCACGATATTGTTCAGGACTAAGTATTCCTGCCCAACTATCAAATAACTGCAACATATCTGCACCGGCTTCAATCTGTGCTTTCAGATAATTGATGGTTGAAGCCGTAATTTTCTCCAGTAAACTATGTGATAAAGAAGGATTGGTGTAAAGCATTTTCTTGGCAACAGAAAACGTTTTGGAACCTTTTCCTTCAATCATGTACGAGAAAATTGTCCAGGGCGCACCTGCAAAACCAATCAAAGGAACTCGTCCGTTCAATTCCTTTTTTGTGAGTTTGATTGCATCTAAAACATAATGCAGATCTGCACCTTCAGCAATTCTCAAGTTATCTACATCGCTTTGAGATTTTACTGTATCCTCAAACCAAGGGCCTTTACTTTCTACCATCTGATATGGCAAACCCATTGCTTCGGGAATTACAAGAATGTCAGAGAAAATAATGGCAGCATCCACGCCCAGAATATCAACCGGCTGAATAGTTACTTCACATGCAAACTCAGGACTTTCCACCAACTCCTTAAAGCCACCTAACTTGGAACGAACTTCACGGTATTCAGGCAATATACGCCCTGCCTGACGCATCAGCCAAACGGGAGTGCGCTCGGTTTTTTCACCTCGGGCAGCACGAAGAATTAAATCATTTTTTAAAATCATGGGCGCGAAGATAGGCTGAAAATTTCGCGTAGGTTATTTTTTATTCTGCCTGCAATATCATCGGTGGGAAGGTCGTTGGCATCTTTACCAAAAGGATCTTCAATTTCTTCTGCAATTAATTCCAGACTGGCAAGAACATAAAATACAAAAATCACCACCGGAACTGTCCAGTATTTGAAATCGGTTACAAAACCAAAAGGCATGGTGATTACGTAAATGAAAATGAATTTTTTCAGAAACATACTGTATGAATATGGGATTGGCGTATTTTTAATTCGCTCGCAACCGCCTGTAATATCTGTTAATGAAGAAAATTCAGCATTCAGCACTATCATTTTTTCATCGTTGATTATTTTCTTTTCTACAAGTTGATTTAATTCATTAAAAATTACCGAGGCAATGTGGTTGGGAACATGGTTTACTTTTTTAAAGTCTGCAAAAGGCAATGCCGAAGTTTCTTCGAGTTGTTCGGTTTTTACTCCTGTGCGCAAATGTTCCTTTACAGCAAACACATAATTTGTAAGAAGAATACGGAAACGTTCGCGGGTTTCGCTATCCCCTTTAGGAATGTAGGTATTGAGTTTAATAGCCAAATTACGGCTGTTGTTTACCATCGCGCCCCATAGTTTGCGCCCTTCCCACCAACGTTCATAAGCTGTATTGGTTCTGAAAACCAGAAGCATGGAAATGACAAAACCAAGCAAGGAATGTACAAGTGTGGTGCTTTTGTATTTCAATTCCAGCACATGAATTTCTATGAAGCATACAAAAAAAGTGAACGTAGCAATGCCAATTATAGCAGGAGCAAGCATACGAATTGTATCGCTCTTCTGGACGCTGAAAATAAGTTTGAACCAATCTTTGGGGTTGTAGTTTACCATGGTGCGAAGATAGAAAAGAGAGTCAATAGTTACAGGTTAGAGTTGCCACAGATTCACAGATTAAAACTAAAAAGGCTTCAAAATAAATCTGTGAATCTGTGGCAATTATTTTACGTTTGCAATCATGATTCAATTCAATTGCCCTATAGAACGCTTTGGCGAGCAAGGTGAAAAAACCGGGTGGACGTATATTCTTATTCCTGCCGAAAAAGCACAGTTACTGAAACCAAAAAACAAAAAATCATTTCGTGTAAAAGGTAAATTAGATAACGTTTCCATAAAACAAGTTGCCCTTTTACCAATGGGCGAAGGCGATTTTATAATGGCGCTGAAAAAAGAACTGCTGAAAAAATTGGGCAGGCGCAAAGGCGAAACGCTAACCGTGCAATTAGAGGAAGACAAAAGCGAGAAAATACTTTCACCTGATTTAATGGCTTGCCTTGCCGATGATAAAGAGGCCATGACACATTTCAACAAACTTCCACCTTCACACCAACACTATTATTCCAACTGGATTGAGAGTGCCAAAACTCCTGAAACCAAAGTAAAACGCATTGCACAGGCATTGAACGGCCTGGCAAAGGGTTTTCATTACGGGGAGATGATTCGCGATTTGAAGAGAAAATAAATTTAACCTAAGAGAAATAAAAAAGGCTTCGGAAATCCGAAGCCTTTTTACACTTATTCAACACAATTTAAAAAGGATAAGCATTCGCTTCCACAATACGTGCAGCAACTCTTCTGCGTGCATCTTTGGTGTTAAGCGGGTTTACTTTTGTAAAACGTTTCAAGCCCATCAGCATCATGCGTTGTTCATCGCCTGAAGCGTAGGAGTTAACAGCATTTTTACCGGCAACGTTAATGCGGTCAGCAGCATCGTTGATGTAAACGCGCATCATATCTAAACGCTCAGCACAGGCAGCTTCGCCCTGTATGCTTACCAGTTTCTCAGTACGCAGCAATACAGATTCTGCAGTGTAAATATCAATCAGCATATCAGCAATGTTCATCAATACTTCCTGCTCTTTTGATAATTCCATCATCAGCTTTTGAACTGCTGAACCTGCAACCATTAACGCTGCCTTTTTGAAATTTTTGATGTATTTCTTTTCAGCAGCAAACAGTGTATCGTCTTCACCACCAAAATCAGGAATTGACATCAGTTCACCTGCTACTTTAGTTGCAGGGCCCATCAGGTCAAGTTCTCCTTTCATTGCTTTTTTCAGCATCATATCAACGGTAAGCATACGGTTGATTTCGTTGGTTCCTTCAAAGATACGGTTGATACGTGCATCGCGGTAAGCGCGGTCCATAGGCGCTTCTGCGCTGAAACCCATTCCACCATAAATCTGCACACCTTCATCCACTGAATAATCCAATACTTCAGAACCATGAACTTTAAGAATAGCACACTCCACTGCATAGGCTTCTGTGCCTTTCAGTTTTGCTTTTCCTTCTTCCATTCCGCCTGCAATAAGGTCATTGATAGCGTTCTCAATATCCTGAGTTGCGCGGTAAACAGCCGATTCAGAAGCATAGATACGTGTTGCCATCTCAGCTAATTTATAGCGGATAGCTCCGTATTTTGCAATAGGGCGACCGAATTGTTCGCGCTCGTTAGCATATTTCACTGATTTGGTAACGGCATTTTTAGAACCTCCAACTGCAGCAGCAGCTAATTTAATCCTTCCGATGTTCAAAATGTTTACGGCAATTTTAAAACCGTTCTCTCTTGTAGAAAGCAGGTTTTCAACCGGCACTTCACAGTTATTGAAAAACACCTGGCGGGTTGATGAACCTTTAATGCCCATTTTCTTTTCTTCGGCATTCAGGGTAATTCCACCGTAGTTTTTCTCAACGATGAAAGCGCTCAAATTTTTATCATCATCAATTTTTGCAAATACAATGAATACATCCGCAAAACCTGCGTTAGTGATCCACATTTTTTGTCCGTTGATGATATATTTTGTTCCGTCAGCATTAAGCTTTGCACGGGTTTTTCCTGAGTTGGCATCAGAACCTGAACTTGGCTCGGTCAAAGCATAAGAAGCTTTCCATTCGCCTGTAGCCAACTTTGGAAGGTACTTAGCTTTCTGTTCTGCATTACCATAATATAGAATTGGCAGCGTTCCGATACCGGTGTGAGCCGATAAAGCAACTGAGAAAGAGTGTCCGCCTCCGGTAGCTTCCGTCAGCAACATTCCTGTTGCAAAATCTTTTCCAAAGCCTCCATATTCTTCCGGAACGCTTACGCCTAATAAGCCCAGTTCACCGGCTGCAGTAACCAATTCCGGCATAAGGTTCTCATTTTTCATTGAATCAATTTCATCCAAACGGGGAGCTACATTAGCAGCAATAAAATCCGTACAGGATTTAGCAATCATTCGTTGCTCTTCGTCAAATTGTTCAGGAATAAATACGTCCTGTGCTTCAGTTTCTTTTACCAGCCACTCGCCTCCTTTAAGCGCGGCTTTTTTTGTTGTTGTTTCCATTGTTGTTAATTAGATTTGAGATGTGAGATATTAGATTTGAGATTAATTCAATAATTCGAAGATGCCTGCCGCTCCTTGTCCTGTGCCTACGCACATGGTAACCATACCATATTTCTGTTTGCGCCTGCGCATTTCATTAAAAAGCTGAACAGAAAGTTTTGCTCCTGTGCATCCGAGCGGGTGACCCAGTGCAATAGCGCCACCGTTTACATTCACCAGATCAGGATTAATTCCAAGTGTACGTACAACAGCCAGTGATTGAGAAGCAAACGCCTCATTCAACTCAAATTGCTCAATGTCTTCCAGTTTCATTTTAGCTTTTTTCAAAGCCAATGGAATTGCCTCAATTGGTCCTACACCCATTACGCGTGGCTCAATACCTGCAACACCATAAGACACCAAACGTGCAATAGGTTCTACTTTCAGTTTTTTCAGCATGGCTTTAGAAACAATCAGCACAAATGCTGCACCGTCAGAAGTCTGTGAAGAATTACCTGCGGTTACAGAGCCTTTAGCAGCAAAAACAGGTTTCAACTTTGCAAGCGCATCAATTGTACTTGCGCGCGGACCTTCATCTGTATCAACAATGTACTCCTTTTCTTTACGTCTTTCCTGCTCATCAAGATAAACCTGCTTTACTTTAATAGGAACAATATCATCTTTAAATCTTCCTTCTTTGATTGCAGCAAGTGCTTTATTTTGTGAAGCAAGCGCAAACGCATCCTGATCTTCACGCGAAATTTTATATTCTTTCGCAACTGCTTCGGCTGTCAAACCCATTCCCCAATACCAATCGGGAGTATTTTTTGCGATGTTGTAATTCGGAGCAACTTTCCAGCCACCAAAAGGGATCGGGCTCATGGTCTCTACACCACCTGCAATGATGCATTCGTTCAATCCTGCATTTATTTTTGCAGCGGCAATGGCAATAGTTTCGAGGCCAGAAGAACAGTAGCGGTTTACGGTCATTCCCGGAACTTTCACAGTATCAAGTCCCATAAGCGAAACCATTCTTCCTATGTTTAATCCCTGCTCGGCTTCGGGTGTGGCGTTTCCTACTATCACATCGTCAATCCATTCTTTTTCAAGCGTTGGAACTGATGCTGCAAGGTGGCGGATTACATCTGCTGCCAGATCATCAGGACGTGTGAAACGAAAAAGTCCGCGGGGGGCTTTGCCTACTGCCGTTCTGTAACCGGCTACTATGTATGCTTCTAATTTCATTTTATAATTTGTTGATTAGGTTAATTATGATTAATGAGGTATGTTGTTTGATTTTTGAATTTGCTGTTGTTGCTGCTGAAACCTTTTCTGCAAACTTTCCTGGCTTTCCTTTTCTTCTTTTGCCGGATTAGTAAGATCAGGATGATTTACCGGTTTGCCGTCTTCCATAATCAGTACTCCTCCATCGCCATAAACGTAGGTGTGTATTAATTCACCTTTTGCATTGTAATGTTTCCACTCGCCTGTCTTAAAACCCTTATTGTAGCGACCTTCCGACTTCAATTCTCCAGTGCTGATATGATAATACGACCATTTGCCATGGCGTTTGCCATAGCTGTAGAAACCTTCAATCTTTATGTCGCCCGAATAATAGTAAAGTCTGTATTCACCATCTTTCTTCCCGTCAAAATATTCCGCCACTTCTTTAACTGTTCCGTTGTGGGGAAAGTAAATTGTTGAAAGTCCATGCTTAACATCGTGACTATAGTTAACCTCAGCAATAAGTGTGTGCGTGTATGAATAAAACTTCCACAATCCGATTTTGCGCTCGTATTCATCACGCAGGTTGCGGTGCTTTCCTCCAAAAGGCATGTATTGAGGACGCTCCTCATACGCAGGACGCAAATCCGGGTCGCTTTTCTGCGACAAGGTTATCAGCGGTGCTATCAGCAACGAAATCAATGTAGTTATTTTTAGAGTTCTATTCATTAAGTAGTTTAATCCCGCCATGTGGCGGGATTAAACGTATTAGTTTCTCAAAGGTTTACCCGAAGTAAGAATGCTTTGCATACGCTCCAATGTTTTCTTTTCACCGCACAGCGACAGGAAAACCTGGCGCTCCAAATCCAAGAGGTATTGCTCGCTCACTTCAGTCGGTTCACTCAAATCGCCACCGCAAAGAGCATAGGCAAATTTACCTGAAATCAGTCTGTCGTGTTCAGAGATATATCCGCCTGAAACCATGCTGTATGCTCCTGCTTCAAACATTCCCAATCCCTGACGACCTAACACTTTGATGTCTTTGCGTTTTGCAGGCATTGAATATCCTTTGTTATACAACTCAATTACTGAGCGTTTTGCGTCTGCAATTCTGCGGTCGGGGTTCATGGATATTTCATCAATTCCTTTGCGGTAGATGCCCATTTCAAAGGCTTCGGCAGCGGAAGTTGCAACCTTTGCCATTCCGATGGTGAGGTAACGCTCTTTTAATTGGTTTAAGAGAATTCCTTCTTTCACATATTCATCAGAAGCACGCAGCGCAAACTCTTTTGTTCCGCCACCTGCAGGAATTAATCCAACACCAAACTCCACCAAACCTGTGTAGGTTTCGGCAGCAGCCTGAACTTTATCTGCGTGTAAAGCGATTTCGCAGCCACCGCCCAGAGCTAATCCGTGAGGAGCAACCACCACAGGAATTGAAGAATAACGCACACGCATCATGGCATTCTGGAAAGCGCGAACTGCCATATCCAACTCATCCCATTCCTGCTCAATGGCAAGCATGAATATCATTCCAAGGTTGGCTCCCGCAGAGAAATTTTCTCCGTTGTTTGCCACCACCAAACCTTTGTAGCCTTTCTCGGCAAGGTCAATGGCTTTGTTGATACCTTCAATTACTTCGCCACCGATTGAATTCATTTTGGTGTGGAATTCAAGATTGATAACACCATCGCCAATATCAAAAACAGTGGTTCCTGAATTGCCCCAAACCTTTTTCGTATCGCGGATATTTTCAAGAATAATGAAGTTTTCAGCACCCGGAATTGCTTTGTAAGATTTAGAAGGAATATCCCAGTATTTTTTTACTCCGTTTTCTAATTTGTAGAAGGATGTTGCACCGGCAGCCAGCATATCGTAAACCCATGCGGCAGGCTTTTGTCCCGCTGCTTCCATTGCTTTTGCAGTTTCGGCAACACCAACAGCATCCCATGATTCGAAAGGACCGAGCTGCCAACCGAAACCGGCACACAGAGCATCATCAATCTTGTAAAGCTCATCAGAGATTTCAGGAACGCGATTTGAAACATATTGAAAATTGGTGTAAAAGGCCCTGCGGTAAAAATCACCGGCTTTGTCTTTTCCGGCAATTAAAACACGGTAGCGTTTACGCAAATCATCAATTGGTTTTGCAGCTTCCAGTGTGGCGAACTTTACTTTTGGTGATGGCTTGTATTCCATCGTTTTCAGGTCAAGCTCCAATATTTCTTTTTTGCCGTCAGCACTTTTTACTTGTTTGAAGAAGCCTTGGCCTGTTTTAGAACCCAGCCAGTTGTTTTCTACCATTTTTGAGATGTAGCCTGGCAGTGTGAATGAAGCACGGGCTTCATCGTTGGGGCAATTATCTTTCAAGCCGTTGGCAACGTGAACAAGCGTATCAAGTCCTACAACATCACAGGTTCTGAACGTTGCAGATTTAGCACGACCCAGCGTTGTGCCTGTCATTTTATCCACTTCAGAAGCTGTTAAGCCCATTTCTTCAACCAAATGAAAGAGCGACATAATAGAAGCCACTCCGATCCGGTTTGCAATAAAGGCAGGAGTATCTTTACAAAGAACAGTTGTTTTTCCAAGGAATTTATCTCCGTATTCCATAAGGAAGTCAACAACGGCTTTGTCAGTTTTAGGAGTTGGGATAATCTCCAATAAACGCAGGTAACGCGGAGGGTTGAAGAAGTGTGTTCCGCAGAAATGTTTCTGGAAATCTTCGCTTCTGCCTTCGGTCATTAAGTGAATAGGAATACCGGAAGTGTTGGAAGTAATGAGTGAGCCCGGCTTGCGGAATTTCTCCACTTTCTCGAATACAAGTTTCTTAATGTCGAGGCGCTCTACCACTACTTCAATTACCCAATCGCTGTCGGCAATATCTTTCATATTATCATCAAAGTTTCCTGTGGTGATAAGTTTGGCTGATGATTTTTTATAGATCGGTGAAGGATTTGATTTCAATGCAAAAGCAAGGGCATCATTTACGATGCGGTTGCGCACGCCTTTGTTTTCTATGGTGAGGCCTTTTGCTTTTTCGGCATCATTGGGTTCGCGGGGAACAATGTCTAACAACAACACCGGCAGACCGATATTGGCGAAGTGAAGTGCAATGCGTGAGCCCATTACACCTGAACCGAGAACGGTTACTTTTTTAATGGTGCGCGGGGCGGTGGTTACTGCTTTTGCTGTTGATGGTTGGGTGAGTGTTGCTTCCATGTTTGTTTTAATTTCTCGCAAAGGCGCAAAGGCACAAAGCGGTTGTTAATGTTTATACTGTTTGTAATAGTTGTTTTTTACGGGCGGTTTCAAAGGGTTTATTTTCTACCACTTCGTTTATTTGATTGATAACTTCCATGAATACTTTGAGTTTTTCTTCCGGTATTGCTTCGCGCACTGCGTTATTGAATGTTTTTACGGCCAACTTGGCAAGTTCGCGCTTTGCTTTGCCTTCTTCAGTAAGAAAAATGATAACGGAACGCTTGTCCTTATCATGTGCCTGCTTGTAGATTAGTCCGTTTTCTTCCATGGTTTTTAACATGCGGGTTAAACTACGTGTTTCCATGCCCAGAAGTGGAGCTATTTTGGTAGCTGGGGTTCCGTTTTCAAGGTCTATATTCAATAAAACAAAACCCAAAGAGGCTGATAGTTCGTACTCACTGCCGCCATTGTTATACATGCGGGAAATGGCGTGCCACGCGGTTTTAATATTAAAGCAGACGGATTGGTGGGCTGGTAGTTTCATGATTTCAGATACAAAAGTATAAAAATATAGTATGCACGCATAACATATTTAAGGAAAAGTTTTGAACAAGAGTTTAGCCGATAAGCACATAATAATCTGTTTAACGCGTTATAGTATAAACTTATAATGTAGTTGATGAACTACTCGACCGTAATCAGCGGGTTCAGCGTGTAGCTGCCACCGCTCTGCACCACAGAACTGGCTACGTCTATATTAAGGACAATTTTGGCTTGCTGGCCGGCATAAATACCTTTATCATCCAAGGGAAAGGTAAGCCCGGAGTTAGGTGCATTGGAAACTATAAGGTCGTATTTGACACCGTTTATTTTGACGTAATTATCATCACCTGCCACAATACGCATTTCGGTCAGCGCACCTGTAGGGATGCGTTTTTTGTTGGCAATTTCGGCATCTGCGCTATCGGAAAGAGAAGCCAGATCGAACTGTTGGTTGTGGGCATCAAGAAAATATTTCCCGAATTCGTTATTGGTGTTTGCATTGGCAAACTTTACCTCTACCCTACGCACATCAATCACCACTTCATCGTATGTAACAGGTGCTCCTGAGTCGTGAATGTTTACGGTTACAGAACCCATTTCATCTTTTTTGCAGGAGGTAAAAAGCAAGGCAGTTAAACCAAATACTAAAAAAGAAAGTCTGTGTATCATGTTAAAAGAGGGTTTTTCGGGTGCACATCTTACGATGAACAGATTTTTTTGTTTCTTAATTCTATTACAAATACTTTTGGCATTCTCTTAAGATAATGAAAACTTCATTTTTCCTTAACAACAACACAACAATTACATCGGCTTTTTCAGGCTGCCCGGTTTCGTGCAAGAAGAAAAAAGGGAAGTGTTGCAAAAAATATAAAAAGGAGAAAATGTGTAAGGATTGTCCGAAAGCGTGAAGGAGTTAGCAATTGGCAAAAACATTAAACTTCAAACATTAAACTAAAGATATGCGTGAACAAAGCTGGAAATTTCTTGAAAAATACTTAAACAATGCATCGCCAACCGGATTTGAATCATCGGGACAGGCGATATGGTTAGACTA
>JBFWYU010000045.1:0-31555 GCA_050186075.1 Bacteroidia bacterium | reverse complement strand
ATGCTGTCTTGCAGTTTGCGTATTTCGTAGTTAGAAGCAGGGAAGGGTAGAAGCCCGTTTGTTAAGAATGATTTTGCACAATTAACCATGGTTGAAAAAAAGAGGTTGTACTGCACAGCATCCCAGTCGTTGAAGAAAAGATGTTTAAAATGTTTGTCCGGAGTGTTCTGTTTATTGAAAAATTCGCTGAACTCAATTATCTGTTGTCTTCGGTCGAAACTGTTACCATCACCGCGAAGCGTGAAGTTTGTTGAAATATAAATCTTGGGCGAATCATCGAAAGGAATAGTAAACGCGTCTAAGCGTTTTTTCTCTACTGTAAAATCATCGGTAATCATCCCGAAGAGTTTCACGAACTCGAACTTGTCGTTGGCATCGTTGAAGTTTATTATATCGGTGTCAAGCGTTACCTGCTGAAAAGGAAAGGCTTTCTCGAACTTAAAATTTTGCGCTTCTACTGTGCAAACCTTGCGCAACTTTGACAATGCTTTACCGATAATACTTTTTCCTGTTCCTCCGTTCATTTCGTGCTTGCGCGAAATACGTGCATCTACTGAAACAACTGCTTTAGCAAGTGCAGGGTTCTTGTATCGGTGCATCAGGTAACCAATGCTTGTTGACATTGAAAGAAGCTTGTCTCCGTCTTCGGTGGTAAGTTCTTTCGGTTCTTTCTTGCCATAACACACTAATTTCATAAACTCGTGAAAGTCGCTGCCGTGTGTCATTTGCTGATAAGTGAAGTCGTGTTCTATTATTTGCGTTGCCCAAACATTTTTATCTAATTTATCATAAGCAATACTTTCTACACCGTCCTGTGTAATTCGCACAAAACAGTTTTTGAAAAACAGAAAACATTCGTGGGCAGTATCTTTTTTAAAGTCAATAGACACAGGCTTTACCCGCTCCAAAATAGGAGTAGAAAAGTAACGGGTGCAGCCACGGACCATTAACTCATAAATCTCATGCTCTTCTTGTTCCTGCAACCAATCCAAAACAAAATCTTTCATCGTTAATTCATTAACGATTTTTACTACTTTGTTAGTTACTCTTACAAATTGGTAAACAGTTTCACTAACGAATAGCCGCCCAAAACCGTTCTTTTCAAGGAACTCCTGCAACTTTGCATAAATAACAGCCTGTCCCTGTTCGCCTGTTTTCTTGTTGGTAAAGGTTTTCCAGAATAATCCGTATTCAACTTTTGTTGTAGGTTGTTTATCCTGCCCGTTTTCGTTCAGGTGTTTTTCTTCCTTGTCAGGAATATCTAATTGCTCGGGTTTGTATTTGCCATGTTCACCTGCGGCCTTGTAAGCCGATTTTATTACTTTGTTAAGTTCATCGGTTTTCATGTCGGTGAACGTGTGTACAAAATACAGGCGGCATTTCTCTTCTGGTAATCCTATTCTGTTGCAATTGTTAGCAAGCAGAAACAAGTAATTGTTCCGGTTGCCTTCATTGTATTCGGTTTTTTTATTGGTAAACTCAACACACTTCTCAAAAATGACAAAGAAGAAATCATAAGGCTTTGCCTCTTCGCACATAATCAATTGCGGATAATGGCTAACAAAACAGAGGCGGTTCACATCCTTGCCGCTTTTGTCAATCTCTACATTGTAGTGTTTCAAAAAATGATGTTCAAGGGCTATAAAGGCCTCTTTATGAAATTTTACTTCGGTAGACAGGCGAATGAGAATTTTCATGCCATGGCCGGAAGGCGAAACAAAATACGTGTAAACGTATTTGTCGTTATCTAAAATCTGCTCGAAATCTTCAAGCGTCATACCTTCGGGCAGCTTGTCAACATCCAAGCAAATTAACCCTGAGTATGTTTCCAATTTATCAGCGTGGCGAGTGGTAAACGTTCCGCTCCACGTAACACCGGGAAGTTTAGTTTTTTCCTGATTAAACTTTTCCTTGTCTGCAATGGTCCGCAGTTTTTCAATTTCAGTTTTCCACCGACCATCACGGATACCTTCAAGCAAATCAAATACAGTGGATTTTCCGCCTGTAGTGTCTTTTACGTTTTTGTAGATAGATACTTTCACAGGCAGTACATTAGTTCAAAGTTCAACATCAGAGAGCTTTTTTATACCCCCCCCTGCGCGAAACGAACAGAAAGTTGGTGTTGGTTAATAATAGATTATATGGTTGTTTCGCTTGCGCGAAACGCGTTAATTATGTGAAGGCCTTGGTGTATTGTCGTCTGTATCTTCATCCTCTTTGTGAATGATGCCTTTTGCTATAAACGGCATAATAATTAATCCGAAAAGAAAGCTGCCTGATATGATAAAGGCAGCGGCAATACAGAAGTCGGTGAAGGTGAAAAGGAGTGTGTTAATCATCGTTATGAGTTCTTTCCATTTTCATTGCTGTATCCATTAATGCTGCATCTGCGTCTGGTGTGTCGGGAATGCAGCAAAGCGAAATTCCTAAGAATATCCATTGTGTCATAAACGGAACTGATTGCCCGAAATTATCGAACGGCATTACTTTCCAATCCCTTGGATGGAAGTAAATGTTGACTGAAAGAAAGTAGCGTTTTTGTCTTTTCATGGTTTTGG
Organism: Bacteroidia bacterium; assembly: GCA_050186075.1. Lineage (GTDB taxonomy): Bacteria > Bacteroidota > Bacteroidia > SXHM01 > SXHM01 > SXHM01. Next base: position 28,997 of record JBFWYU010000045.1, on the reverse strand, counting down.
TTTTGATGTCATTTTGTGCTGAGCTTTAAAAGGCCTGGTTTAAGTTCTGACGGCAAAAACATTCGGCCGGTTTCCGGATCTGAATAGTTTTTGCCGTCATTCAATTAGTCGAGCAGTGAATTAAAATCGCGTTTCAGGATTTCTTTAAACTCTGTTTTTTCGTTGCGCTCCTGCTCTTTCAATTTTTCGTACAGGTCCTCGTCAAAAATTTCGTTTATCGCATCCTCGCACAGTTTTACTATTTTTTTCGGCTCTACTGCGTCTAACTCTACTTGTCCTAATCCTGTCCATGTTGCCGAACGTGTATCGCTTTCTTTTGTGGGTGCCGGTGGCAACTTCCATTTAATAACTTGGTGTTCCATCAGTGCAATGCGTTTTACTTCTACACGGGTTCCCATGCGGATAAGTGTATCTGCTATACTGCGCGGAATATCTTCACCGCTGCAATCATAATCACCGAAATATAAAATGATTGGTTTTTTGCCTCTGCTTATTGCTTCGTCAAAGCGAAGTTTCGCTTCGTGCTGAAACGTTAGGCTTGGATAACCTTTGCACGGATTTAGTGCAACATCCATCATTAAACAAGGTGTTTGAAAAACACCAAGCAAGGCTTTCTTTTCAATAAACACTTCGGGGTAGTAGGGTTGGTTCTCCCAACGGTTTTTTCTGTAGCTGGTGGCCCAGAGTTTTATTTGTCTTTCGGCTTCACTTACTTTTTCTGAAACTTCGGTTTCTTCGTATCTGGTAGAACCAAGGCTTTCGCGCTCGTGGTCCAGAAAAGCATCAAAGGCAACTTCTCCGGTCCATCGTGCGTCAATCATGGCAGAAACTACTTTCTTGTAGTGGTTAAGGTCGTTGGTCATTCCTGCTGCTACAAGTCGGTAGTGAAGCGCACGGAGTGTTAAATTTCCGTTGTATGATTCTACTATCGGTATTCCGGTTTGTAAAATCCATTTTTTTGTAAATTCTGTTTTTGCCATTAGTTAGATGTCTTTTAGTTGTATAACACAGTAGCCCGGTTCTATTCCAAACTGTCCGCCTCTGAGAATGTAACCGATGCGTTTCTTTAGTTTGCGTCCGGTGTACCACTCTTTGCCGTGGTCGTATTCTTTCAGTTCAATGAAATCCTGTGTTTTAAAGTTCCTGTCGTCTTTTCGCACTTCAAACGTTTTGATGCCTTGCAACACCAATTCAAAATAGATAGGGCGTGTTTTCAGGTGGTGAGTAGTTTCTTCAATACCTGTTTCGCTGATTGAAAGAGTTGTTTTTGTTTCACTCATTGCGCTACTTGTTTTAAAATTAGCTCCATCGGAATCATATCTGCTCTGCGGTCTATTTCTTCGGTTATCAGTTGCAGAAAGCGTTCGTTGAAGATTATTGCTGTGTTGCAGATGCTGAGCATTTCGTTAGTTAATTGCAGTTCTATAATGCTGTAGGACGTGTTGCGTTTTTGCGTCAGCTGCTGATTGTGATGCAATAGTTTTTGAATGTGCTGTTTAGAGTATGTGCGCCATCTGCTCAGGTTGCTGTAATCCGTTTTTGCCAATGTTGCGCTGTGATGTTTCAGCATTTGTTCAAGCGGATAGGGTAGGGTATTTTCAGGCTGCTGCATTCAAAAGGGCTTTGGGTGTTGTTGCAATACCTTTTATGTGGCCTAACTCAGTTCGGGCAAAGCGCAGGATGTCGTTCATGTCGTTGTTGAGCATTTCGCGCTTTTTGTCGTTTTGTCCCGGTAATAGTTTTGCCAAGTATGGCTCTAACTGTACAGTCATGCGGCAAAATTTTTCAAGCGTTTCTTCGCTTTGCTTTTCGCACATCCAAACAAGGTTGTCGTGAAATTTCTGGAAGCAAACCTTTTTATCGGCAGTGTTGTAATAGCCCGGAGTTGCTGAAAGAAAAAAAATCTCTTTTTCCCAAAAACTAAGACGGGCTAACAGTGTGCTTATTTTTTCTTTCTGTAAGCGTTGCTCTGCATCGGTGCGGCTTGTGTAGCTTAGTTTAACGGTGTGCTCAGGCAGTCCCTGTTTCACAAGAAATTTAAATTCAAAATCTACAAAGCCGGTGATGTCGTTTTCGTTGAATTTTAAGAGTTGAAATAACATGGTGTTTAGGGTTTTGGTGAATTGATTTATTTATTGATTGTCTGGGGAGACTGTTGTTTCTTTAGTTTGTTTAGGTCTTTGAGTACAGAGCGACACAGGCAAATTTCTTCGAGGAAATTAAAGGTGGCTGTGGTATTGGTGTTCTTTTGATGCCATTTATAGTGAGCAAGTTTTTCCTGATACTTGTATATCACTTTATCAATGCCTTTCAAGGCTCTGTACTCTTTTGCGGTTTTTACAACTATCATTTCTTTTTCGGTTTGGTAGTTGGTTCCGGTTTATTAAAGAAGTTGAATAATTGATTTTGTGAAAGGGACCATTGCGCAACAAGCGATTCGAGTTCTTGCAGGGTGTTCAGAAGATTGTGTTTATCTTCTCTCAGTTTGTCGCGCTCGTCAACTACTCTCAGGTAATTTTCTACAACATCATTGATTGCCCCATTTTCAGTGCTGTAGTTAAAGCGTTTAAAAAGGTTTTTTAGTTCCTTTTCTGCCTTGTCAGTTGGGCGGTAGGTTGTTTTTCTTGCTTCACTCATTGGTAGGTGTGGTATAGGATGCAACTATGTTGATTTTCTCCCACGGAATAAATATTTCGTGAAAGGTGTTTAGGATTTGGTGGCACTCTGTTAATCCGTTAGAAGTGGCAAGTAGAAATTCTCTGCCGTCAGTGGTTTTGGGCTTATTATACATCGGATATACATCTACCCAATTTTGGGTAAGTTCAGGGCGTGGCTCTGATTTATAGAACTCTTTTTTGCCTGAAAGGCTAGTAACGCAAAACTCTACAGTTCGCGTTCTTAGAATATGTTGTATTTGTTCTTTTGAAGTCATTTTGTTATTCCTGGTTTTGTGGCCGGTTAGTGTTTTACCGTCATTGTTTACTCAGGTGTTCCGGCAGCTGCTGAGTTTTTGCCGTCAGGCAAAACAAGTTTCTCAATCTCTATATCATCTTCCGCGTAGGCACCATCGTTTTCAAGTTCATCTTCTTCGCGTGGGAATGATTGTTCTTTGGGGTTATTCTTCATTTTCCACAGGTATTGAAGTTTGCCTGTTAACGGCTGCGCGTTGCTCTTCCAGTTTCAGTTCTTCTATCTCTGCGTAACTCATTGCGCTTTTGCCGCAACCAAAACGCAGAAAAAGATTATAGCCGAATAGTTTTGTTTCTCTTCCAAGTGCGCGGAGTTCATCACCTCGCATCAGTTCGGGATTACGCAGAATGCGTGTAAGGCGGTTTTCGCTCAGTTGTAACAGCTTTGCAAGGTTTTCGCCTTGCTGCCATGTCAGTTTTTCTTTCAGGAATTGGTGGAGGGTTTGAGACATTTTAAATTTTTTGGTTTGAATGTTGTAATGTTTGCGCTGCAAATGTTTAAAATATTCCTTAATAAAAGTTAATTATTTGCCTAAAATGTGCAATATAAGGTATAGTTAATTGATTAACAAGCAAATAATTTTACAGAATGAAAAAGGCAAAAACTGCAAAAAGTAAATCTGAGGGCGGAATTGGAGAGCGGTTAAGAAAATTCAGGGTTCATAGGAAGTTGAGTCAGCAAGAAGTTGCTGACGGTATCGGCTTAGAACAGTCGTTGTACGGTAGAAAGGAGCGTGATGAAACTGAAGTATACATTAATGAACTAGTCAAGCTTGCAGCGTTTTATAAGGTAACTTTGGATGAATTGGTGAGTGGTGGAGAAGTGCAAGATTTGCCTATTCAGGCAAATATTGCACGTGCCAAAGTTGTGATAGAAATAGAGTTGAACACTCAGGATATTTTTAAACTCGACTTGAAAGACAAGGAGCAAATAATAGGACTTTTAAATTCAAAATAACTAAACCAAAAAGCAAATCAAATGAAACAACTATTTATCGGATGCGTGGCAGGATTGAGCCTTTCGGCTCTCTTAGCCTTTAAAGTTAGCTACGACTTAAAGAACAGTAGCGCAGAAGTAAATCAAGTAGAAGGGTTATACATCTTCACAGATAGCAAGCCTCTTAAGGAGTATGAATACTTAGGCACTGTAAAAGGCAACTCTGGAGGCTTTGGCGATTCGCAATATACAGGCGTTCGCAGCCGGTTAATAAAAAACTGTAAGAAAGATTTTCCTAAAGCAGATGCGGTCATTCTCTACCTAAACTCAGGTGAAGCGGATAAAGCGGACGCAATTAAATTTAAATAATTAATCAAATGGAAATTTCAACTGCTGCACAAAGTGCAATCGACAATTTAGAAAAAATTACTGGCAGATACGAGAGCCCTGCGGCTTATGCAAGAGCGACTTATGGCAATCTTCCAGACATTGAAATTGCAGTAAAATTAGTGTCTGAAATTATTGAAGAGTATAAAATACAGAAAGCTGATTTTATTGTGATGAAAGGGGACGAGTATGTTCCTAATCCTACGCTAGACGAGTTTGTAACAGTGTTTGAAGAGAAAGTTAATTCTTCTGAATACCCTGCTTCGCTGAATAATCAGCTGAAGCCCTATGAAAACATGTTGAGATATTCTGAAGTGCTGATTAAGGCAATAAAATCTTTTTATCACAATAGGGCCTTGGCTTGGAGAAACTAACCAACTGCGCCACAAACGCGCCAAATTTGAGCCGTGAGGCTATAAAACAGGCTATTAGAGAAAATTGAAAGTGTTGTAAATAAAGAGAAGTAACTAGAACGCTAGAGAATTAAAATGTCCTGCCCCCGCTACTAGAAAACCCGTTCATTTCGAGCGGGTTTTTCTTTTTTAGTGTTGATTGAATTCCGCATTCCGATTTACATTTTTTTTCCGCCTCTGTTGCGATTGTTGCGGTGGCGGTTATTGCGGTTACGGTTTTTATTTTTGTTGTTGTTATTCTGTTGCTGTCGTACAACAGGTATCTCACTTGCCTGAACCAATTTAGTGGCAGGATCCAACTTCAGTTGCCCCTTTGAGAGTTCTTTTAATTGTTGAAAAATCACATCATCTGTAACAGAATCCCTGTTCCACATCAGATAAGATTTCTTCATGGAATTGGCAATCATTTCGGTCAAAACATTTTTCTCATCCCCTTCTTCAAACTCAACTGCTTTTTGAATGATTTTTTCAAGAATTCTTCCGTAGTGGCGGTATTTAATTTTGTTGTCGGGATAGCTTACTTTATCCGGTTTAGTTTGAAACGTTGCTGCATTTGGAATAGGGTAGGGTGAATCTACATCCAATTTAAAATCAGCGATGATAAATAAGTGATCCCAGAGTTTGTGTTTAAAGTCTGTTACATCACGCAGATGAGGATTTAATTGCCCCATCACCGAAATAATAGCACGTGCCACACGGTTGCGCTCATCGCGGTCTTTTACCGAAATGGCAAACTCTATCATACGTTGAACATTTCGCCCATACTCGGGGATAGCCATTTTTACTCGTTCTGTATTGTATTCCATCTGTAAAATTTAGAATTTTAAATTTCAGTATTAAGAACTTAACGACCTGAAATGTTTGCAACAAATATAAAAAGAAAAGTCCCGCAGAGCAGGACTTTTCTTTTGCTGTTTCAGCTATTAGTAACGGTAGTACTCAGGTTTGTAAGGACCTGTTGCTTTTACGCCAATATATTTAGCCTGATCGTCAGTCAATGTATCAATCTCAACACCTATTTTTGCAAGGTGCAGACGAGCTACTTTCTCATCTAATTCTTTAGGCAAAGTGTAAACTTTGTTCTCGTATTTGCTTGAATTGCCCCAAAGTTCTAATTGTGCCAATGTTTGGTTGGTGAATGAGTTTGACATCACAAAAGAAGGATGTCCCATTGCGCAGCCAAGGTTTACCAAACGGCCTTCAGCAAGAATGATCACATCTTTGCCATCAACAGTATATTTATCAACCTGTGGTTTGATGGTATCTTTTGTATTGCCATAATTATCATTCAGCCATTTCATGTCAATCTCGTTATCAAAGTGACCGATGTTGCAAACGATAGCGTTGTTTTTCATTGATTTGAAATGCTCACCTTTCACGATGTCTTTGTTTCCTGTAGCGGTTACAATGATGTCAGCTTCTTTCACAGCATCAGCAAATTTCTTCACTTCATAACCTTCCATAGCTGCCTGTAAAGCGCAGATAGGGTCAATCTCTGTAACAATTACACGAACCTTAGCTTCTTTCAATGATTCTGCAGAACCTTTTCCAACATCACCGAAACCAGCAACTACAGCCACTTTTCCGGCAAGCATTAAATCAGTTGCTCTGCGGATAGCGTCCACTAATGATTCGCGGCAGCCGTATTTGTTATCAAATTTAGATTTGGTAACAGAGTCGTTTACATTAATAGCAGGAATAGGAAGTGTGCCTTTTTCCATTCGCTCATACAAACGGTGAACACCTGTAGTTGTTTCTTCAGAAAGACCTTTGATGTTTTTTATCAACTCAGGGTAACGGTCGAAAACCATGTTGGTTAAATCACCACCGTCATCCAAAATCATGTTTAATGGTTTTTGTTCTTCACCGAAAAATAAGGTTTGTTCAATGCACCAATCAAATTCCTGTTCGTTCATTCCTTTCCATGCATAAACCGAAATTCCTGCAGCAGCAATAGCAGCAGCAGCATGATCTTGTGTAGAGAAAATATTACATGAACTCCAGGTAACTTCAGCGCCCAACTCAACTAATGTTTCAATCAAAACAGCAGTTTGTATGGTCATGTGCAGGCAACCTGCAATACGCGCTCCTTTTAATGGTTTGGTTTTTCCAAACTCAGCGCGAAGTGCCATTAAGCCCGGCATCTCGTCTTCTGCTAATTTTATTTCTTTTCTTCCCCATTCGGCAAGGGAGATGTCTTTCACTTTGTATTTTACAAATTGTTCCACTGATTTTGTTGACATATGTTTTTAATATTTAATTTTTTAATAAGCGTGCAAAAGTAGCACATTTAGAGATACTTAACAAGGCAATTGTCGAATAGTTCTAAATTCTGCCTGTTTTAACAGTAGCTGGGAAGCTAACTTCCTTAACAGCAGCGGGATTTATCCATGCTTTTTCAAAATCTGCCGCAACTAATTCCAATGGATTTAAGCGATTTGTTTTGATGTATTTCTGCACAGCAGACCATGTTGAGAGGTAACCAATGAAATCCTGTAAATTCCATTGCTTTTTCATGTAAAAGATATTCTCTTTTACTTCAGTGAAAGGAAAGGGAATAGTGCTGTATGCATTCTCAACGTGCTTACGTTCGGGAGCCCAATAATTACCAAGAATTTCGTTATAGAAATGCAGAAATACTTTATCAGTCTCTTCATCAACTTTGCATAACTCATAACTCCAGACTGCAATAACTGCATTAAGCTTTGCAACCCTTTTTACTTCAGCGAAGAATTTTGTAAAGTCGAACCAGTGAAGCGCTTGTGCAACGGTTATTAAATCAATTGATTTGTCCGGGAGCGTTGAGTTTTCGGCAGACGCAACGCGATACTCTATATTGCTTTTTTGTGTTGCGTTTTTTATTTGTTCCGCGCTTGGGTCGGTGGCGTAAACTTTTTCAAAGTATTGAGAGAGAACTGCTGCTGCCTGTCCGTTTCCGGTGCCGCAGTCCCATGCAGTTTTCTGTTGTTTTACTTCTGAAAGAATAAAGTCGTAAAGTTCCTGCGGATAATCAGGGCGATATTTTGAATAGTCAGATGATTGAGTGGAAAAATGGTCTTTGAAAGAAGACATTTTAGATTCTTTTCAACCCCATTTCAACCATTTTAAACTGCTCCTTCATCATGTTATGTTCGTCAGCTTTCTTTGCTTCGCTGAGCATGTTTATGGCAAGACGTTTTTTGCGTTGAGAAATGTAGATAGCAGCAAGATTTAGTTTGGCAACTGCTTCGTCCTGTTTTAAACCCAATCCGATGGAGATTGCTTTTTTGAAATAAGTTTCTGCACTGCCTGCGCTGCGGCTTTGCGTTGCTGCTAATCCGTTCAGGTAATAGTAATATGCTTCCTGATTTTTGCGCAAACCTTCAGGATGTTTCTGCCATGATAAAACCTTTTGCGCTTTTTCCATATTTGATTTGCGGATATACCAGAAAGCCAACAAATTTATCGGGCTGATAAACCAGAAAAATATCGGAATTCCGGTAAGCAGCACAAACAGAATTCCATTACCGATATTTACTTTAGTGAATTGCCAAACAGCAAGAGCTAAAATAAGCGCTGCTACTACAAGATATAAATGACGAAGGTATTTCATAATCAAAATTTAGGGGTGCAAATGTAATCAGGAATCATCGCTTTGCAAGAGCTACCACATTTTCAACGTGATGCGTATGCGGAAACATATCCACAGGCTGCACTTTTACAACATCATATTTTTCCGAGAGCCAAGCAATATCTCTCGCCTGTGTGGCAGGATTGCAACTTACGTAAACAATTCTTCTCGGTTCAATTTCCAGAATGCGTTTTACTACATCTTCATGCATTCCTGCACGGGGTGGGTCGGTAATGATTACATCAGGTTTTCCATTTGCAGCAACAAAATCAGGTGAGAGCACGTCTTTCATGTCGCCTGCAAAAAATGAAGTGTTGGTGATGTTATTCAATGCTGCATTCACTTTTGCATCCTCTATTGCTGAGGGCACATACTCAATACCTACAACTCTTTTTACTTTACCTGCAACAAAACATGCAATAGTTCCTGTGCCGGTATAAAGGTCATAAACTAAATCTGTAGCTATTAATTCTGCAAATTCAGCAGCTATTTTGTAAAGGCGATAAGCCTGATGTGTATTGGTTTGGAAAAAAGATTTTGCTCCGATTTTGAATTTCAGTTTTGTCTCCGATTTAAAGGCAGGCATTTCTTCCATAATGAAATCTGGTCCTTTAAAACTGTGAACATCCAAATCATTAATGGTATCGTTTCGCTTGGTGTTAATCACATAAAGCAGTGAAGTGATTTCAGGGAATCGAGCAGAGAGAAAACTCAAAAGGCCTTGCCGTTTCTCTTGGTCTTCATTTGCAAAAATCACATTCACCATCAGCTCACCTGTTGAAGTATTGCGGATAATAATGTTGCGTAAAAAACCTGTTTGCTCACGGGTATTGAAAAACTCCAAGCCATTTTCCACCGCATATTTCTTTACAGCATCACGAACAGCATTGGAAGGCTCAGGCTGCAGAAAGCATTTTTTGATATCCAGAATTTTATCAAACATTCCGGGAATGTGAAAACCAAGAGCAGGGCGGTCACCAAAGTTTTCGCCCGACTTTATTTCTTCCTCTGTCATCCAGCCGCGATGCGAGAACGTGAATTCTAATTTGTTGCGGTAATAGTATTCGTTTTCTGAACCAAGAATAGGTAGTATTTCAGGTAGCGGAATCTTGGCAAGCCTTTCCAGATTATCCTTTACTTGTTTTTGTTTGTAAAACAGTTGGTGTTGGTATTGCATGTTCTGCCATTTGCAACCTCCGCAAACCCCGAAATGACTGCAAACAGGATCTGTACGTTTATCCGACAACACATGAAAATGAATAGCGCGCGCTTCACGGTAATTGCTTTTTTTTCGTGTTACCTGTAAATCGGCTACATCACCCGGAACAGCATTGTCAACAAACACCACCATGTTTTCAACCCTTGCCAATGCTTTGCCTTCGGCAGCAGCTTCGGTTATGGAAACTTTTTCCATAATGGGTAAATCTTTCTTTTTTGCGCGCATGGGCGGCAAATATACGCCTCAGCCATCCCTATCCAAAGGGGAGGATAAAATAAATCCGATTATTCCTCCAGCATCGCCTTCATTGGCTCCCAATAATAATCTTCCCAACCTTGCTCATAATCAGCTTTTACTGTTGTTGGAATATTGGTATGTGTAAACTGTAGTTCAGTTCCTTCTTTCGTTTTTTTGAAAACAAATTCAATGGTTGAGTAATGCTCTTCGGGCCATCCGTCATCTGTTGTTTTCCAGGTTTGCACGATCTTCTTTCCGGGAATTAGTTCTATGTTATTTCCTTTGATATAACCATCATAAGCAGTAAAGTCATCGCCTGCTCTTTTGCCAATTACTGCTTTACCCCCTGTAAATTGTGAATGCTTTTTTGAATCCATCAAAGCATTATAAATTTCTTCGGGTGTGGTTTTAAAAATCAGCTTTTGTTTAAAATGGATTGTCTTCATGGAATGGTAATTGTTATTGATATAAAAAGAAAGGTTAAAAAATATAATTTAACTTTTGAAAAAACTGTTTTACATTTACTGCAAATTTCTGAATTAAAATGAATTGCAAACGATTTGTCTGTTTTGTGATGTTGATGCTTTACATCGGCTCTTCAACTTCATTTGCCCAGGTTTCTTCTCATTCTCAGAATATTATTCCGCTTACTATGGCACATGATGCTAAAGGTGCAAGTGCTATACAGCTTAATGTGAACGGAAAAAATATGTACAAATGGTTTGATTATCCGGAAACCTATGCTCACGTTTTAAGTACTGTTAAAGAGAATGATTTGAACTTGCGAACTGCAGAAGGCAAAGAGCGTGAGCTAATGATATTTGCAATCTCAAAAGCCAACACATCTGTATTTTGTTCTTCATTCAGTAAAGTAGCTAACAGTATGAAGGAAGATTTCAAAGATCTTAAAGGTAAATTTCTGAATGAATTGGTATATAAGGTGAGTGAGTGCAATGAGAAACTTCCCGGAGCATCTAAAGCAACATTGCTTGAAGCTGAAACAAGTATTAAATGCGAACAGATCTTCATTAAAACACCGGATTATAATGAAGCTCTTCTCATGTTTGAAAAAATAAAGAAAGAATTAGCACCCTGTCATCCCAAAGAATGGTTTGTTACAGAAGATTTTCCCGGAATAAAAAGAGGGGAGAAGGATAAGTATTTTGGTTTTTATAATTCGCGTTATAAAACCGATCCTGATCGAATGGATATAGGACTGGAAATGGTCTTGAATTTTGATACCTATTTTGTAAGGATGGTGTTTAAGAAAAGTAATTAAATCTGAATTGCAGGCATAAAAAAAGAGAACCAAATTGGTGGTTCTCTTTTTTTATGATTTAAAGTCTGTGGATTATTTTACTGAAGCAACCACTGCTTTAAAAGCTTCGGGTTGATTAGTGGCTAGGTCAGCAAGTACCTTACGGTTTATGGTAAGACCTTTTGCATGAATTTTTCCCATCAATTCAGAATAGGAAAGACCTTCTAATCTTGCTCCTGCATTGATACGTTGTATCCAAAGAGCGCGGAAGTTGCGTTTTTTGGTTTTACGATCGCGGTATGCGTAACCAAGACCTTTCTCTAAGGTGTTTTTGGCAACTGTTAATACGTTACCTCTTGCTCCCCAATATCCGCGGGTTTGTTTGAGAACCTTTTTTCTTCTTGCTCTTGAAGCGACTGCGTTAACCGAACGTGGCATGTTGTTTTTGTTTTTTGGCTTGAGCGTCACGCCTTGCGTGACTTAAAGGCTCTTTACCGGGTTTATAATTGATTGAATTGTATTATTTTCCTACTGTCAACATAAATTTCACCTTGCTGATATCTGCGGTGCTAACTATTGTATCATTAGTCAGGTTACGTTTTCTTTTTGTAGATTTTTTGGTCAGGATATGGCTTTTGAAAGCATGTTTCCTTTTTACTTTACCTGTTCCTGTGAAAGAAAATCTTTTCTTAGCACCGGAGTGTGTTTTCATTTTCGGCATCGTCTTGCTATTTAATTGTTAATTGTTACTCTTTATTTTTTCTTCGGTGAAACCATGATAAACATCTTCTTTCCTTCCAGTTTCGGCATCATTTCCACCTTTGCATAATCTTCTAAACCGCTCGCAAATTTCAAAAGAAGGATTTCACCCTGCTCTTTATATACTATTGAACGCCCTCTGAAAAATACAAAAGCTCTTACTTTTGAACCTTCTTCAAGGAATTTTATTGCATGTTTCAATTTAAAGTTAAAATCGTGTTCATCTGTGTTTGGTCCGAAGCGTATCTCCTTTACAACAACCTTTGATTGTTTCGATTTTATCTCTTTTTGTTTCTTTTTCTGTTCGTATAAAAACTTTTTGTAGTCTATAATTTTACAAACCGGAGGCACAGCATTGGGTGATATTTCCACCAGATCAAGCCCTGCTTCTTTTGCTAAAGCCAATGCTTTTGAAATAGGGTAAACGGCCGGCTCAATGCCTTCGCCAACTACTCGTACTTCGGATGCTCTTATCCTCTCATTTATGTTGTGCAAATCCTCTTTCTTGGGTGGCCTCTGGCCTCGCACAAACGGTGGTCTGGATGTTGGTATTATAGAGATACGCTTAAAAGTTTAAGTTAATATTATAATTCAGTTTCTTTTTTTATCAATTCGGCAAAGGATTCAATGGTAAATTTACCAATGTCACCTTGACCATGTTTTCGTGCTGAAACCGTATTTCCGTTCATCTCTTCCTCTCCAACCACCAACATATACGGCACTTTCCGAAGTTCTGCCTCTCTGATTTTCTTGCCTATTTTTTCGTTCCTTTCGTCAAAGAGGCTGCGAATATCGTAATTATTTAGTAATTGAGAAATATTTTTTGCGTAGTCGTTGTATTTCTCACTGATAGGAAGTATGATTACCTGTTCCGGAGTCAGCCATAAAGGGAAGTTACCCGCACAATGTTCAATCAGCACCGCAACAAAACGTTCCAGACTGCCAAAAGGCGCACGGTGTATCATTACCGGACGGTGTTTTTGGTTATCGCTTCCTGTATATTCCAGTTCAAAACGTTCTGGAAGGTTATAGTCCACCTGAATGGTTCCTAATTGCCAGCTTCGCCCAATAGCATCTTTTACCATGAAGTCAAGTTTTGGTCCATAGAATGCAGCTTCGCCTAACTCAACTGTGGTTTTTAAATTACGTTCGGCTGCAGCTTCAATAATTGCTCGTTCTGCTTTTTCCCAATTTTCGTCTGAGCCAATATATTTTGCTTTATTTTCAGGATCGCGCAGGGAAACCTGAGCTGTGAAATTTTGAAAATCCAATGCCTTGAAAACATAAAGTACCAGGTCTATTACTTTCACAAATTCTTCCTTAACCTGATCAGGTCGGCAAAATAAGTGAGCATCATCTTGTGTAAAGCCGCGAACTCTTGTCAAACCATGTAATTCTCCGCTTTGCTCATAACGGTAAACTGTTCCGAATTCTGCCAGACGAACTGGCAAATCTTTATAGGAGCGTGGTTTTGACTTATAAATCTCACAGTGGTGTGGACAGTTCATCGGTTTCAGAAAAAACTCTTCGCCTTCCTGCGGAGTTTTAATGGGTTGGAATGAATCCTTACCGTATTTCTCGTAATGCCCAGAAGTAATGTACAGATTTTTATGCCCGATATGTGGTGTTATTACAGGTTGATAGCCTGCTTTTATCTGTGCTTTTTTCAGGAAGTTTTCTAAACGTTCACGTAAAGCGGCTCCTTTCGGTAGCCACAATGGAAGTCCCATTCCCACTTTTTCTGAGAATGTGAAAAGCTCAAGTTCTTTACCCAATTTGCGGTGATCGCGTTTTTGCGCTTCTTCCAAAAGAACCAAATAGTCTTTTAAATCCTGTTGTTTAAGAAAGGTAACACCGTAAACGCGGGTTAATTGTTTTTTTGTTTCATCTCCGCGCCAGTATGCTCCGGCAACTTTGGTAAGTTTTATTGCTTTAATAAAACCTGTGTCAGGAATATGGGGTCCGCGACACAAGTCAGTAAAATTGCCCTGTGTGTAAAAGGTGATTGTTCCGTCATCTAAATCTTTTAAAAGGTCAAGTTTGTATTCATCGCCCTTTTCTTCAAAGTATTTTACGGCATCTGCTTTTGAAATTTCTTTGCGAACAAACTGATTTTTCTGAGCAGCCAACTCAGTCATCTTATCTTCAATCTTCTTGAAATCCTCGGTAGACAGTGATTTCCCACCCATATCAATATCGTAATAAAAGCCTTTTTCAACAGGTGGCCCAATTCCAAACTTGGTTCCCGGATATAATGCTTCTAAAGCCTCTGCCATCAGGTGAGCCGATGAGTGCCATAGAACCGGCATCGCTTCTTCATCTTTTCCCGTCAGCAAAATCAGATTTGCATCTTCATTAATCGGGCGCAAGGCATCACGAACCTCGCCATTTACTTTGGCTGCAAGTACATTGCGCGCCAAACCTTCACTGATGCTTTTTGCAACATCAAGCGAAGAAGTTCCTTTTTCGTATTCCCTCACGGAGCCGTCAGGAAGAGTAATTTTTATCATAGCAATCTATTTTTCAGAGGGCTGCAAAGATATTAATGGAATGCTGATATTGTATGATAATGCAGAATTTTATAGCTGAATAGTTTTTGGGTTATTAACATTTGGTTGTTAATCGATTAATCCTGAAAATCTATAACCTAACTTACAAAGCAGGCGTTAAGGTGGGTGTTTTCAATTTCTAAAACTTTAAAAACTTAAACACATGAAAAATATAAATCTTACCCCAGCTATTATTGTTGCAGCGATTTTTTCGTTAGTAATCCTTTCAAACACTGATGCAAATGCTCAGTCTTGCGCTAAAACTGATAAAGTTACCTGTGCAAAAGAACAACCTCTTAGCTCAATCAACTCAGAAATTCTTGCTTTAGAGCGTGAATTAGCAAGTCTTGAAGTTGTTGCTAAACAAAGCAATGTAGATTTAGGCAAACCCTATAATTACATGATTTTAAATAAAACAGCTTCAGTTGCTGTGCTGGATGAAAAAGCTACTGCTAAGAATTAGTTAAATATTTAAGACAAAAAAGAGAAAGGCGACTACATGGTCGCCTTTCTCTTTTTATCAGTTCGCCAGAAATTATTTTTTAATCCCTAGTAATTCAACTTCAAATACCAAGGTTGTATAAGGAGGTATATTAGGTTGTTGTCCTGTTTCGCCATAGGCCAACTGATAAGGAACCCAAAGTTTCCATTTTGAACCAACAGGCATCAATTGCAAGGCTTCGGTCCAACCCGGAATAACACGGTTAATAGGAAACTCGACAGGTTTACCTCTTTCTACTGAACTGTCAAAAACTTTTCCGTCAAGGAAAGTACCGTGATAATGTGTTTCAACAACGCTTTCGGCTGTTGGTTTTGGGCCGTTTCCAGTTTTTATTATTTCATATTGTAATCCGCTTGCTGTAGTTACCACACCCTCTCGTTTTCCGTTTTCTGCAAGGAATGTACTACCTTTCATTTTTACAGCATCAAGTTCTTTATTTTTTAATGCCATAAAATACTCTTGTAGGAAATTTATAGCTTCATCTGCATTCATTTTTATTTCAACTTCGCCTGTATCTAATGCAGCTTTTAATCCACTAATCAGTTTATTTACTTCAATAAGAGTATCAATACGATCCCCTTGAATGCTTGTGCCTATATTAACTCCTAATGCATAGCTTAAGCTGTCTTCTTTGGTGTTTAACGAAAGGTCTTTCGTTTCGTTTTTGCACGAAACCATCATTAATGTTGAAATGGAAAGAAATAAAAGTGTTTTTTTCATTGTTGTGTATGTTGATTATTTTTAGGTTTATTATTTGTCAATTGAAATTAATTCTACTTCAAAAATTAAAGCACTGTAAGCTGGTATTTTTGGAGGATATCCTTTTTCTCCGTAAGCCAGATTGTATGGAATCCATAGTTTCCATTTTGAGCCTACAGGCATCAGTTGCAGTGCCTCAGTCCAGCCCGGAATAACACGGTTTACAGGAAACTGAGCGGGTTGTCCGCGCTCAACTGAACTGTCAAAAACTTTTCCGTCAATAAATGTTCCGTGGTAGTGTGTTGTAACTTTATCCGTAGCCAAAGGCTTTTCGCCTGTTCCGGTTTTCAATATTTCGTATTGCAAACCGCTAGGTAGCGTAACAACGCCTTCTCTTTTTTTGTTTTCTTCCAGAAATTTTTCTCCATCACCTTTCACAGCCTGTGCTTTTTTCTCTTTCAGATCTGCAAGGTGTTTGTTTACTAACATACCGGCTTCCATTGATTTTAATTTCAACGAATCTCCACGCAGGTAAGCATCTAAAGCTTTCGCCAGTAATGCAGAGTTAAGTGAATCCAAGCCCTCGCTTTTCAGGTTTTGCCCTATATTCATGCCCAGCGAATAACTTAGGCTGTCAAGTTTTGTTGCCAGTACAACTTCATTTTTTTTATTCTTTTTGCTTTTTGATTTCTGTGCAAAAGAATTGAATGAAGTAACTGTAAGCAGCAATAATACAATCAGTCTGATTTTCATTTTTTTATTTTTTGAGGCTGCGAAGATAGTCTTTTTGCGAAGCAGCAAATTCTTGTAAAATAAGGTTTGGCAAAATTGTTGTAGTTTGGCGGTGCAAAATCATAAAACTCTCACGATGTATAAATATTCAATCATTTTAGTAGCAGCCGTATTTCTTTCTCTGCAATCCTGTGCACAGATTAATGTGAAAAATATAGGCCAGCAGGTAGAAAACACTGTTAATACAGTAACCGGTAACGGAGGTGGCAACCTCAGCAATGCTGATATTATCAAGGGCCTTAAGGAAGCGCTAAATGTAGGAACAACTAATTCTACCGGAAAAGCATCTAAAGTAGATGGTTTCTTTAAAAATGATTTAATCAAAATTCCTTTTCCGCCTGAAGCTAAACAGGTGAAAACAACAGTAGAAAATCTGGGTATGAAACCACAGGTTGATAAGTTTGTAATGACACTGAACCGCGCTGCTGAAGAAGCTTCAAAAGAAGCAAAACCTATTTTTGTGAATGCAATTACCAGTATGACTATTAATGACGGTCTTACTATTCTCAATGGCGGAAACGATGCCGCCACTCAATATCTGAAAGGTAAAACTCAGGCTCAGCTTAATGCCGCCTTCAGCCCGATTGTTAAAAAAGCTATTCAGAAAGTGGAACTGACGAAGTACTGGAAGCCCATTGTTACGCAATATAACAAGGTTCCTTTTGTTCAAAAGGTAAATCCTGATTTGGAAAAATATGTAACCGACAAAGCATTGGAAGGGCTCTTTAAATTAGTTGCAGAGGAAGAAACTAAAATCCGGAAAGACCCCGCTGCACGCGTAAGCGAAATACTCAGACAGGTTTTTGGCGGACAATAATTTATGCCCGAGCTTCGTTTCAATCCCTTGCTGGGAACTTATACGATGGTGGCTGCCAACCGCCAGAATCGTCCACACCTTCCTAAAGACTATTGTCCTTTTTGTCCTGGCTCTGGCAAAGTTCCTGATGAGTATGAAGTACTGATTTACAATAACGATTTTCCTACACTATCAACCGAACCCGAAGATGTTTCTTCGGGTTCCGGCTTTTATAATGCTGAGCCGGCTTATGGAAAATGCGAGGTAATTCTTTACACATCCGATCACCATAGTTCGCTGGCGCAATTGTCTGTTGAGCGAATAAAAAAAGTGGTAGATGTATGGGCTCAGCGTAGTGCCGAATTAGCGAAAGATGAAAAAATAAAATTCATTTTCCCTTTTGAAAATAAAGGAGAGCAAGTGGGCGTAACTATGCATCATCCGCACGGACAATTATATGCTTATCCCTTTGTTCCGCTGAAACTGAAAACAGAATTGGATAATTGCCGCAAATATTTTCACCAGACAGGCTCGTGCTTTTTTACCGAAATGAATAAAGCGGAAAAGGGCGAAGGCAAGCGCATGGTTTTTGAGAACGAAAGTTTTGCTGCCTACATTCCCTATTTCTCAGATTATCCTTACGGAGTGTTTATTGTTACAAAATCGGCAAAAGGTAGTCTGGCTGAAATGAATGAAGTTGAAAAGTCAGATTTAGCTGAAGTGCTGAAAAAGATAACAGCCGCATTTGACAAACTGTTTAATAAGTCGTTTCCATACATGATGTGTGTGCATCAAACACCCGTCAATAGCCCTGAATATGGCAATGCAAAGGACTATTTTCATTTTCACATTGAGTTTTATCCGCCCCTGCGCGAGGAAAATAAAATCAAGTGGTACGCATCTTCGGAGATGGGTGCTTGGGCTGCTGCCAACACACTTTCGGTTGAGGATTGTGCAGCACAATTGAGAGAGCTGATATGAGTTCCGAAATCAGAAAATACTTTTGCCCCGGCCGAGTTTGCCTTATTGGCGAACACCTGGATTACAATGGTGGCTTTGTAATGCCTGCCGCAATTTCGTTGGGTATTCATGCAACTGTAAAAAGCAGCAGCGATAATAAAGTCTATTGTTCATCTGCTCAGTTTTCAAATACTGTTGAAATTGATTTGTCAAAACCAATTGAACACGAATCGGGTTGGGGTAACTATGTGAAAGGTGTTGTAAAATATTTAAAAGATGCAGGTTTGAAAATACCATCTATAGAGATTGAATTTTCAGCTGATTTGCCTTCCGGTGCTGGTCTTTCATCGTCAGCAGCATTGGAGGTTTTGGTTGCTTACATTCTGCAAAAAGAGGCAGGAGTTGAAGATATTAATTTGGTAAAAACGGCCATGCTTTGTAAAGAAGTGGAAAATGATTTTGTGGGTGTTAAGTGCGGAATAATGGATCAGTTTTCTGTGGCAACAGGAAAAAGAGAACACGCTGTTATTTTAAACTGCGAAACGCTGGAGCATGAGTTTGTGCCGGTTTACACAGGTGATTACGGTTTTGTTATTATCAACTCCAACAAACGCAGAGAATTGGCAGGTTCTAAATTCAATGAGCGTAAAGCAGAATGTGAAACAGCATTAAAGGCAATACAAAAACACAGGTCAATAAAAAGTTTGGGCGAAGCAACAAAAGATGATATTCTGAATTTAATTGAGGATAAAACTGCACAAAGGCGCGCACTTCATGTGTTTGAAGAAAACCAGCGTGTGTTGATTGCAGGTGATGCCTTGAAGCAGGGTGATTTGATCGGGTTTGGTTTGCTGATGAATGCCTCGCACCAAAGTCTCAAAAATAATTACGAAGTAACAGGCATAGAATTAGATACCATTGCCGAAAATGCAATAACCATTCAAGGCTGCATTGGCGCCCGCATGACAGGCGCAGGCTTTGGCGGTTGTTCCATTGCTCTAGTTAAGAAATCGGAAATTCAATTCTTCAAAGAAAAACTCAATATAATCTATTCTGCTCAAATAGGTTATCCCTTGAGTTTTTACGAGTTTGAAATAAGCGATGGAGTGGGAGAGAAGTAGGTAACTATGAAACAGCGTACAATTATTCTTATCGCTTTTTTAATTTGCCTTATTCCGCGTGTAATCCTTACGGTTATTAATAAAACCGCTAATGATGACCATATTGCGCCCATACTTTTGTGGAACGAGAAAGGTGTTTATCCTGCAACCAAAGATTGCTGGGAATGCTTTCAGCCGCCTTTCTATTATAGTATTGTAAAATCGGTATCCGGATTTGCTAATGCAAGCACAGAAGATGAACTGCGCATCGTTTTTCAATGGCTGAATTTCAGTGTTGGATTCTTTTGTCTTTTACTCATTTTCATTTTTCAGTTTAAATCATCATTGCCCTTTAAGTGGAACCTAAGCCTTGCTTTATTCTGGGGCCTAAATCCTAAACTGATTGCCATCAGCATTCAGGCTACAAATGATATTCCTGTAATCGCTCTGGGTATGATATTTACACTGTTGCTTTTGAAATGGATTGAAAAAAAGAGCAATATTTTATTTGCATTTATCTTACTTATAGTAGCTCTTGCTGCCATAATAAAAGGCAACGGGCTGGTGCTCCTTTTTATTCTTCCGCTTGTGTTGCTGTTTCTTTTTCTAATTAAAAAGATTTCCCTTTCAGCGTTTTCATTCAAAACAGTTTTGCTGCTGACATTGATCCCGGCAATTGCTTTTCTGGGTGGTTATTACGGCAAATACAAAAACTACGGTAATCCGTTTCTTACAAATCTGCCTGTTGCCCCGGCTCCCGATTTCTTTACTCCCGATACTGCGCAGGGCTTCAGAAAAGGAGTTACCACCGTATGGGATTCATTTTTCAGCTTTAAAATCAAAAGCCTTATCGGGCAGCCCTACAATGTTAATGACCTGTCGGATAATTATCCTGCCCACCGTACTTCATTCTTTGCGCAGCTTTACGGTCAGTTTTCCAATGCTTCGTTTGAGCGTGCCCCGCCCTCATGGTCGGTTAAAGACGAAACTGCCATGGCTTTTATGAGAGCAAATTATCTGCTGCAGTTACCTTTGTTGTTACTTTTTCTGTTAGGGATTTTTGCAGTTGTGAAACAGTTTGTTAACGAACGCAGCCCGCAGGAATTTACTCACCTCGCTATCTTCTTTATTTACCTTGCCTTTGTGGCACGCTACGCTTACAATATCCGCGATTTTGCAAATATGAAACTGATTTTTCTTTTCCCTGCATTGCTTTCCATGGTTTACTTTTTATGGAAAGGTGCAGCACAACTAAAGTCAGCCCTGCTGAATTCTGCCGCACTTATTATTATCAATGCAAGCACCTTGCTCTTCGCAATAAACCTGTACTATTTTACCGTCAGGTTATTTGCCAACCTGTAATTAGAGGTTCAGTTTATACTGCAAAGTAAATAACCTTGGTGGTTCCAGTGCTCCGGGACGCATGGAGTACTCCTCATTAGTGAAATTCTTCACCACTAAGTTCATTGTTGATTTATCAGAAATGCGATAAGCCAGCCTTGCATCCATTACAAATACACCTTTGTTATTCAGTTTGCGATATTCTTCCACACCGGGAATTGCCAGTTGAAATACTCCGTCAATTCTGTCCATAAAACTGTTGTAGGTAAGAGCATATCCGATGGTGAATTTACCAAGGTCAAATTCAATGTCGCCACGCGCTACATTGCGCGAACGGTATTTTAAAATGCTTCCGTTAGCGTTCAGTGAATCAACTCCTGAACCCATGCTTTGGAAAAAATTATCAAGATAAACATTCAGTTTCTGTTGTGTGGTATCAAGAACAAGGTCGGCAGGGTAGTTAAATACATATCCTGCAAGCAGCCTTACCGGAATTGGCCCTATTTTTCCTTCTCCTACAACACTGGCTTCTATTCCTGCTATACGAGCTCTGGTAATATTCTGGCTTTGGAAACCAAACTCACCGTTCTGAACAACAAACAGGAACTCAATCATGTCATTATACTCCTGCCAGAAAAGCGCAAGGTCTGCATAGCCCAGCCATTTGTTTATTTTGAATCCTTGTTTCACACCCAACTCAGCCGTCCAGCCTGTTTCGGGTTGCAGGCTTGGGTTTTTGAAAATAGTAATACCCGGTGTAATATCGGCCTGGATATAGCGTTCAGCAATACTTGGTATCCGGTAGCCCTGTCCGAAAGAAGCACGCAGGTAGGTTGCTTTTCCGATTGAATAGTTCAACCCGGCTCTGAATAGTGGGGTTGTTTTTTCTATCAGAATTGAATCGGTGGTCTGATATAAAGCCTGAACCTCATAACGCAAGCCTCCCAGAATAGAAAGTCTGTCTTTCACCTTTTTCTCTAACTGTACATAGCCTGCTCCCAACTGGGTTTTAATGAATTCGGTGTACACATTGCTGAAGCTGTGTGTATAGGTATAAATAAGTCCTGCAGTAAGTGAGAAGTTGTATTTGAAATGCTTCTGATACTGGTAGGTAAAGTAATACGAGTTGGTTGAACCTTCCTTCTTTTTCCGGTCGCCCCAACGTACTACATTATAGTAACGTCCGCGGAAACTGTGTCTGGTTCCGTTTTCTTTTAAATAGGTCAGATGCGGATCAATGGTAAGATAGGTATAATAGTCGTTTGACTGTGTTCCTGCAAAAGGCTTGTAGGCGCCTTCGTTAGCATTTTCCCATAAAAACACCCTGCCGAATTGTTGCCCCATAGAGTTAAAATTCAATCCGTACGAAAGACCTTTTATTTTTTTGTTGTCAATCTTTGTTTTCAGGTTGAGGCGGGCAAGTTGGTCGTCACCATGCATTACGTAGCTTTTTAACGAATGAAGGTTGGCGCCAATTACCACATGCAGATTATCAAACTTCTGACGGTGCGAAAAGAAAAGCCCGGTCATAAACGGGTAGGAGAATTTATCCCACCAGCGCAGTTCCTCTCTTCTGGGATTAGAATAAACGCCCTGATAAATAGTAAGTGCAGTTTGTGGTTTTTCTTTTGCCCATCCGGTGCGCACGTTAATTACTCCGTTCATGGCCCCTGTTCCGTAAAGCGATGAGGCCGCTCCCTTAATTACTTCCACCTGTTCGGTGTTTTCAATCGGCACAAAGTTCCAGCGTATTTCACCAAAATCGCCTGTAAGCATCGGAACTTCATCTACTAAAAGCTGCACACGGCTACCTGTTCCGTAGGCATAGCCGCTACCTCCGCGTATGCTGGCCTGTCCGTCAATAATGTTTACTCCCGGAATTTTATCCACAGCTGCAGCCAGCGTGGTAGCATTGGTGTTAGAGATAAGGTAGGGCTTTACCACATCAATGGTTACTACTTCTTCCGATACCTTTTTCTCGTACTGACTGCCGGTAACTACTACCAGATCCAGTTGCTTTGAATCGATAACCAGATCAAGGTTAAATAGCATATCCTGTCCTGCGTTCAGCTCTACTTCTTTGGTTTGTGTGCCGTAGCCCAGAAAACTGAAAGTAAGTTTGTGTTTTCCTGCTTTCAGTTTCAGACTGTATTGCCCGTTTATATCGGTTATGGTTCCTGTTTTGTCCTCGCTTACTACGTTTACGCCAATCAGCGTTTCGCCCGATTTCGAGTCTTTTACAGTGCCTTTTACAAGGGCTTCCTGTGCATAAAGCACATTAATTCCGGTAAGGAATAATAGTATAAGTGTGGTTAGATTTTTCATGAGTTGAATGTCGTGGTTAAGGACAAAATTAATTTGACAAATATATAAACAGACAACAAAATTTAAATTTTATGAACATAAGGTTAGGAAAATGTAAACGGCTGAGTGTAGTCCCGTTTCCTGTTCTTCATAATTTACGTAGGTTTGCAGCCCTGTTAACAGGTTAAAAACCTATGAGCCACACAGCGGCATTAAAACCACTTGCAAGCATAAAAGACGAATCGCTGGATACCAATCTGCAGGGCAAACTGCACCTTAGTATCCAGTCGGGGCAGGGTTCGCTGGTGTGGGCCTTGTTCAGCCCGGGCGATACTAAATACCTTGCTCTGGAATCATTTTCGTATGCCAAAGCAGGTGAGGAAGATGTGTTGGCTCAACTGAAAACCGCTCATTGGTTTGCAAATGTTACTTCGGTTTCGCTGGCCTTGGTTTCCGATAAAATTACCCTTGTTCCCGAACCGCTTTTTGATGAAAAGGCAAAAGCCACTTACGCAAAGTTCAATTTTCAGGCCGCTGACAGCGATGTATTTCTTTCCGCAAAAGTGCGCAGCGCAGGCTGCTTTGCCGTGTTTGCCCTTTCGCACGAAAAAGAAAAACTCTACCGCAGCTTTTTCCCCGCCATAAAAATTATGCATGTGGCAATGCCCCTGCTCGAAAGCGTTTTAACTAATGATAAAAACGAAAGCAGCGAAAAGGCTTATATAACTATACGCCCCAAAAGCATAGAACTGGCCTTTACCAAAAACGGCAGCCTGCTTTATTACAATACCTTTAACTACACCACCAGCGAAGATGTAATCTATTACCTCCTCTTTGCCCTGGAGCAACTGAAGCTGAATCCCGAAACCATTGCCCTGCAACTGATGGGCGAGGTGGAGAAAAACGACAGCGTATATTCCATCATCCATAAATATGTGCGCAACGTAAGTTTTATGCCGCGCACCAATCGCTTTGAGTTCAGCTACCGTTTCAGCGAATTGCCCGACCACGCTTTTTATACCTTATATACCCAGTACCTATGCGCATAATAAGCGGAAAATACAAAGGCCGGAAAATAGAACCGCCCGGCAAACTGCCTGTGCGCCCTACCACCGATTTTGCTAAAGAAGGTTTGTTCAATGTGCTTACCAATAGGATTGACTTTGAAGAAACCGAGGCACTCGACCTTTTTGCAGGAACCGGCAACATCAGTTTTGAGTTGATTTCGCGCGGCTGCAAATCGGTATTGTCGGTGGAACAGAATTATAATTGCGTGAAGTTTATCAACTCCATGTGCGAAAAGCTGAACGAACACAATGTGCGCACACAGGCTGCCGATGTATTTCGTTTCCTCGGTTTCTGCACCCGCCAGTTCGACCTTATTTTTGCCGACCCTCCTTTTGAATTAGACAATGCCCAGCTTATCCCCGGAATTATTTTTGAACGCAAACTGCTCAAGCCCGATGGACTGTTAATCATGGAACATTCCGAGCGGTTTGATTTTTCAAAATATCCCAACTACTCGCAAACGCGCAGCTACGGAAAAGTGAATTTCAGTTTTTTTGTGGCCACAGATTCACAGATTAAAACAGAAGAGTAAGCCAATAACAATCTGTGAATCTGTGGCTATATTCTCTGCTACCGGAAAACAATTCGTGTTAATCTGTGTTAAGCTGTGGCAAAACCGCTCTTGCTATGAATAACATTTACCTCATCAGCGCCCTCTACATTTTCATTTTCATGAACTTTATGTATTTGCTGGCGTTGCGTCTCAAAGACAACAGTATTGTTGACATAGGCTGGGGCATAGGCTTCATCATAGTAGCCCTGGCAACGCTTTTCGACCGGGGCACTTTTTGTCCCCGACAACTTTTAATAACTACTCTGATAATACTATGGGCACTGCGCCTTGCCCTCTATATTTTTAAACGCAACAGCGGCAAAGGCGAAGACTTCCGCTATAAACAATGGCGCGAAGAATGGGGCAAAACCATTTACTGGCGCAGCTACCTGCAGGTATTTATGTTGCAGGGCGCTATTATGTTTGTCATTGCTCTGCCCGTCATGCAGGTAAATGCTTCTGCTTCTTCAGAACTTGTAATCACCGATTTTATTGGTGCTGCCCTTTGGCTCATCGGCTTTTTGTTCGAAGCCATAGGCGATGCACAAATGATGCGTTTTAAAACCAACCCCGCCAACAAAGGAAAAATAATGCGCTACGGACTTTGGAAATATACACGCCACCCCAATTATTTTGGAGAAGCTCTGCTCTGGTGGGGCATTTTTATCATTGCAATGGGAGCAGGTTCTGTTTTCATTTCGCTCATAAGTCCGCTGTTGCTCACCTATCTTTTACTCAAAGTTTCGGGCGTGGCTATGCTCGAGAAAAAGTATACCGGCAATGCCGAGTATGATGAGTACATAAGAACTACCAGTTCCTTTGTGCCGATGCTGCCGGGGAAGTAAGCCGGCACTTATAATCTAAACTGTCCGCCTCAGGCGGACAAGCCACTTTTTTGCGCGGGGTGGCAAGAGTAAATGCATAACGTTTAAGGGCTTCGCGAAGGCGGGCAATTAAATGCACTTCACTGTCGCACCGCACCAAAGTTAATTAAAAGCACAAACGGTTGAAGTTCACACTGAACGCCCGCTTTCGCTAAGGCCATGTTATGCGTTCGGCTTGCTTGTCTGTCGTATGTATTATTCATTTTGTCTTGGTCAAATAAATAGTATCGTGTGCTCCGTTCTTAATGTCAACTCTTGTTTTTTTGTAACCCTTTTGGTAATGCGACACATCAACAGTCATATGCCCATATGTCAAGCTGCTTGAGTGCGACTCAAGTGTAAAATTTCCACTACTGTCTGTAAATGTTTGCTCTTCTCCTAAGTCCAGATTGTTGACACATACATGGTCAATTGGTTGTTTGGTGTCTTTGTCCAAAACTGTCCCAGAAACTTTTTGTCCGCTGTCGCATGAGCATGTCAAGATTATCAAGAAAACTCCTAAAGCAATGTTCAATTTATTCATTCTGCTGTCTGTCGTTTAAACAACCAATACAATATATAAACTCTTGTCGCACCAATTACAAGTATTAGAAAATGGTCAGGGCTAATTGGAAGGTCGTAAGCAAAAAACCAAACAAACTCAAACGCAAATGCAAAAAGCAAAATTGTCGCAACCCTTTTAGTTTTAAGTCCTGTTGTAAGTGTTAATAGCAAAATGAACAGTTCAGTAAAGAAGTAAGCCGATAGTATTTTATGTGCA
The DNA here is from genome assembly GCA_050186075.1 of Bacteroidia bacterium. Lineage (GTDB taxonomy): Bacteria > Bacteroidota > Bacteroidia > SXHM01 > SXHM01 > SXHM01. Next base: position 2,900 of record JBFWYU010000045.1, on the reverse strand, counting down.
AAGTCAGTCGTCATAATATGCAGCAAATAAGACTGAAGTCCAGCAAGTCCAACAGTTACTATTGTTAATAATGTTGTTCTGTTAAAGTGTCCTACGGTTTGCATGGGGGATTGTCATTTAAGCTGACGCATAACGTTTCAGGGCTTGGCGAAGTGCGGGGTTCGTAGCGCTGTCGTGTCGCAAGACACGAACAGTGCAAAGAACACCGCACGGTAAATATAGCACTGCCGCCCGCATTTTCGCCAAGCCTATGTTATGCGTTCGTGCTATTGTCGTCATGTAACTTGTCCTTAGTTGATGAATTTAAAACTGTCAATGATTTGTCTAAAAATAGTGTCGTCAAAACTTCTACCATTTGTCGCAATACAAACTGTCTGCTTACCATCAGAGAAGTAAATAAATTGAAAGTGTCCTGCTATCTTACGATTGTGACTTTTGCACCTGATGTCGTTGTTGATTGTATAATGTAGCCCATTGTATGTGTCGCCTTTTATGTCAGTCGTGTATTCAATTTTTATATTCCCTTCAAATAAAGTCGTATAAACTCTGTCACTTTGCTTTTGAAGTCCCATTCTCAATAATGCAGAGTCAAGATTGCTCCTGAAATATTTTATCCTAAAAACAATACCGTCAAAGCAGTCATTGTAGTTAACGGTGTCGCTGTCATTAGTAGGTTTACAGTTTAAGAAGTAACCAGTGCCATCATATTCTCTGTCAATTGTCCAATATTGTGGAATGTCAAATGAGAAGTTTAAATAGTTGTATTTGTCGTTAGAGTTGTAAGTGTATGTTTTGTAGTCAGTGCTTTGTCCGAACGCAAGGATTGAATAAATACTTGTCAGCAGAATAAAAAGTATCTCTTTTTTAATGTTCATTTCTTGTCAGTCAGTTCGATGGTCGCATGGTTGACAACCATGACGCATAACGTTTAAGGGCTTCGCGAAGGCGGGCAATTAAATGCACTTCACTGTCGCACCGCACCAAAGTTAATTAAAAGCACAAACGGTTGAAGTTCACACTGAACGCCCGCTTTCGCTAAGGCCATGTTATGCGTTCGGCTTGCTTGTCTGTCGTATGTATTATTCATTTTGTCTTGGTCAAATAAATAGTATCGTGTGCTCCGTTCTTAATGTCAACTCTTGTTTTTTTGTAACCCTTTTGGTAATGCGACACATCAACAGTCATATGCCCATATGTCAAGCTGCTTGAGTGCGACTCAAGTGTAAAATTTCCACTACTGTCTGTAAATGTTTGCTCTTCTCCTAAGTCCAGATTGTTGACACATACATGGTCAATTGGTTGTTTGGTGTCTTTGTCCAAAACTGTCCCAGAAACTTTTTGTCCGCTGTCGCATGAGCATGTCAAGATTATCAAGAAAACTCCTAAAGCAATGTTCAATTTATTCATTCTGCTGTCTGTCGTTTAAACAACCAATACAATATATAAACTCTTGTCGCACCAATTACAAGTATTAGAAAATGGTCAGGGCTAATTGGAAGGTCGTAAGCAAAAAACCAAACAAACTCAAACGCAAATGCAAAAAGCAAAATTGTCGCAACCCTTTTAGTTTTAAGTCCTGTTGTAAGTGTTAATAGCAAAATGAACAGTTCAGTAAAGAAGTAAGCCGATAGTATTTTATGTGCAAAGTCAGTCGTCATAATATGCAGCAAATAAGACTGAAGTCCAGCAAGTCCAACAGTTACTATTGTTAATAATGTTGTTCTGTTAAAGTGTCCTACGGTTTGCATGGGGGATTGTCATTTAAGCTGACGCATAACGTTTCAGGGCTTGGCGAAGTGCGGGGTTCGTAGCGCTGTCGTGTCGCAAGACACGAACAGTGCAAAGAACACCGCACGGTAAATATAGCACTGCCGCCCGCATTTTCGCCAAGCCTATGTTAGCAGCATCACCGCACTGTGTCACCAAAATTGCCACCATGATTTTTTAGATACTTTAGGGTTTATCATTATCAAGTCGGATTTAAAGAAATAAAGTGTTGTTGATGGGGTGATGTCGGGCTTTACAATCACTTTCCTTTTTATCAATTCATTAAAGTCATCTTCAAGTTTTTTCTTATCAAGATACTTCTTGTATTTTACAGGTCTGGAAGAAACAAAATCGCCAAGTCGCCATAAGTCAAAACCGTCATGGTGTTGCTCGGGAAGAAAAGCAAAGTCAAAATCTACTGACGTGTCATTGTCAAAGTCGACAGCTAAACCAATGCCGTGAAATGCGTAGCGTTTAATATTATACTTTGGTAATTCACCAACTTGCGGAAAAACTTTGTCGCTTTTCCATGCAGTCAACAAGTCAGTTCTTTTGAATTCATGCTGAAAAGCATATATTACTTTCTGAACGTGTTGTTGATAGTCGATGATTAAGTCAACAAGAGTGTAAATCTTCAATGAACTTCTTAATTCCGAAATAAGAGGAAATATCTGGTTACCTAATTTCATTCCATCAAGTCCAATAAAATCGTCCCAGTCACATGTAGGAGCAAACCATAGTCCAAGTGAATTTAGTTGGTCAGTGTCGCCCGCTTTGAGTTTATTAATACTGTCAACAAGTGCTGCATGGAATTCCTGAGTAGAAAAAAAGTTGTTTGAATAACCACCTGTAAATTCTCCAGCCAATTTCTCTGCTTCGTCAAGAAGGTCTATAAGTTGGTCGAGTTTGGAGTTGTCTGTCATTTTTATTGCAGATAGTTTGATGTCCGCACTGTCGTCAAGCGGTTGCTGCTAACGTTTGAGGGCTTGGCGAAGTGCGGGGTTCGAAGCGCTGTCGTGTCGCAAGACACGAACAGTGCAAAGAACACCGCACGGTAAATATAGCACTGCCGCCCGCATTTTCGCCAAGGCCATGTTACCTGCATGTGCTACTGTTCGTCCGAAGCCGTCAAG
>JBFWYU010000044.1:0-32910 GCA_050186075.1 Bacteroidia bacterium | reverse complement strand
TGTAACATACAACCAGGTTACAAAATCACCTTCACTGCCATACAGATGTGTGGGATCTGAAAGCGATGATAAACCACCATCACCAAAAGTCCAGCTATAGGTTACGCCTGCAGCCGGTGTTGAAGCATTGGTAAATGCAACAGCATCGCCATCGCACTCATTTCCTGCACTGAACGAAGCGGTTGGAACCGGGTCAACCGTAACGGTAACATCATCGGTATTATCACAACCAAAACTATTGGTTAAGGTAACGGTGTAGGTAGTAGTTACCGATGGGGTTGCCACCGGATTGGCAATAGTTACGTTACTCAAATCAGTTGCAGGCGACCACAGAAAATCTGTTCCGCCACCACTTGCATCCAGGGTAACCGAACTGCCCAGACAAACATTTACATCATTTCCTGCCGCTGCATCAGGAATATCATTCACCGTTGCTTTCAAAGTATCTCTTGATATACAACCCGAAGCATTGGTGTATAAATAAATCATATCGTGGTCACCCACTCCGGCAGTAACCGGATTAAAATCTCCTGTTGTAGGATTTGTTACTCCCGTTCCTGTCCAGGTGCCGCCTGCGGGCGTAAAGCCTGTTGGTGTATAAACTCCGTCATCAATACAAATTGCAAAATCATTTCCGGCATTGATTGCATCAGCAGGAATAACCTGCGTAACAATGTTATTACTTGCAGAACCAACACAGGTAAAATTGGTAGCTACCACCGTAATATCATTCACCGCAGGCAGACTGCTGGTGGTGTATGTATTAGAAGCTCCGCTTTGCAACAGCGTTCCACCGTTAAAGAATTCATAAATCTCAAAACCTGCCGGTGCAGCCGTAAATAGTATCTGATCCTGTGAGCAAATAATATCATCGGGGTCAGAACTGGAAAGCGTTACCACCGGAAAATCATTGACCAGAGTAACAATAGCTGTACTCGGCTGTCCAACACATCCGGCAGCGCTGGTAGCAACTATGGTTATGGAGTTAGGCGAAGTTAATGCTGTTGTTGAATACGTATTGGAAGCACCGCTTTGCAGGGAGGTAACGCCATCAAAAAACTCATAGTTAGCATACGTATTCGGTGAAGCGGTAAAGGTGATGTTGTCGCCTGTGCAAATCATATCATCGCTGTCGCTGCTGGCAAGTGTTGTTAAAGGCATAGGGTTTACAACCGTAACAATGGCAGTACTTTCAGCGCTTTCGCAACCGTTGTCGGTAGCAATTACGGTTACACTGTTAACTACAGCCAGCGAGGTGGTAGCATACGTATCAGAAGCACCCGACTGAACAGAAACTCCGTTATCAAAAAACTCATAATTATCCATTCCCGGAGGCGTGGCCGTAAACGTTACCAGATCACCTTCGCAGATTTCGTTATCCAATTCCGATGAAGCAAGCGTAACAACAGGTATAGCCGTTACCACTGGCGAAAGCGTATCGCTGGGATTAGTAAAACACGTTCCCGCAAATGCTATGACCGCAATGCTGTCGCCTGCCTGAAACGTTGTTGTTGTAAACGTATTGCCAACACCGGCCTGAACAGAACTGCCGTTGATGTAAAAATCATAAGCCGCAAAACTACCGTCAGCAGTAAAGGTTAACGGGTCGCCTGCACAAATAGAATCATCCGATGCAGCAAGGTTAACATTCAACTGACTTTGCGTAACGGTAACCGTAGTTGAATCCAACACCTGTCCACAACACGCGGTGGTAACTATCACATAAATAGTATAGGTGCCGGGAGCAATAAAAATAACATCAGGTGCCTGCTGAAATCCTGCACCTGAAAGCACCGGAGGTACTGCAGCCGGACCAAAAGCCCAATCGTAATTGGTTCCTGTTATAGATGTTTCAAAATCATTTGGGCAACCTGCTTCTAAGTTTGGATTTTGTGGCGTAATAGAAGGTAAAGTAGGTCCGGGATTAAAGATTTCCATGAAATCAGTAAATGCAGTTCCGGCAAGTGTAATGGTTCTGCGTCCTGTATTGGGATAAATAACACTGATAGGCCCTGTTCCGTTGCCTGTTGCAGGTACTGCACCTGCACCAAAATTCCACGCACCGCCTGTTGGTGAGGTAAATGTTACAATTGAATTAGTACAACCCGAGTTCTGCACAAAAATATCGGGAGGCCCGCCCGGAACCGCTGTAATACCGCTTTGCGCAACAGGAGTTCCTCCGTTTTCGCTTAAATCAGCACTTGGTCCTGCAGCACCATCACCACCGGGGCCACCTGCTCCACCTGCTCCGCCTGCTCCGCCTGGCGCACCATTACTCATTCCCCCACAAAAACCTGCACCACCTGCTCCGCCTGCTCCACCCGCACCACCTGCACCACCTGCACCACCTGCACCACCTGCACCACCCGGTCCGGCATTCAATTCACAATCTACTATGCTTCCGCCTGCTCCGTTATTACTCAAAAATACTGCAAAAGAACCTCCACCGCCTGAGCCGCCTGTTCCGCCAAAGCCGCCTTCACCGCCTCCGCCACCACCTCCGCCACTGCCGCCTACATCATCCGGTCCGCTTTGCTGACGGCCACCGCCTCCGCCTCCACCGCCTCCGCCACAACCCGATAATCCGGGTGTTCCGTTTCCGCCTGCTGCTCCGGGTACAAAATAGCCGCCTACCACTGCTCCCGGAGGCCCAACCGTACCGGCACTACCTGCTGTTCCAACGCCTCCTGTTTGTCCTGCTGTGGGTGAGCTGCCGCCACAACCACTGTTATTACTGTTTCCAAAAAGTCCGCAACCGCAATCAGGACCAACACCGGGAACACCGCCTGTGCCTCCGCAACCTGCTGTTAAACCGGGCTGTCCGTTAGCCGGACCATACACATTGGAGTGCTTTCCACCCGTTCCGCCATTACCTCCGTTATTTCCTCCCCCACCTGCACCTCCTAAACCACCGGGCGGAATATTATTTTCGTTTCCGGCAGGGTTACCGGGTGCTCCTGCTGCACCGGGAACGCCAATTGCTCCGGGCGCGCCTGCAAGTCCGGGTGCCCCAGCGCCTGTGTTTACTATGCAACGAACTATATCATAATTACTGCAACCGGTTAATGCAATACCATAAACCGAGGTTTGCGGGGTTGTGGCATCGGCAACTTCAATGGTTAAATCCTGCAAACGAAAACCGCTGGCATTTGCTCCGCCCAAGGCTATCAGGGCATTGAAAGGCATAAGCACATTAGTGGGGTCGCGCTGAATTACGGTAGGTGTTGCATTACTTTTTGTCCAGGCATTGGCAGGGTCAAAACCGCCCTCAATGGTTATATCATTTGGTATCTGAACCGTGGTTGAAATAGGATAAAGCCCCATCGCCATCCAAACCCTTGGTGCTGCAGGCGAAGCCAGCGTTAGTCCGTAAGCAAAACCGGCAGGATTTGCCTTTGTTCCCGCAGCACCCGATGATGCTCCGTTAGGCGTAACATACACCACCCCGCATTCCTGCGCATAAAGGCTTATGAAACTAAGGGTAAAAAGAAAAAAAAGAGCTGATTTAAGGGAGAGCGTAAATATATTTTTCATGCAGGAATTCCGCAGGGTTTTTAAAATTTCCTGCCAAAGATAGAATAATATAAGTATGAAGTCAATAGTGTTTGATACTGAAGTTTATATTATTTGATTTAAGAATAAGGATTAAATTTTCTATTAATCTGAAACAATCCAAATAAAGATCAATGTGGTCATTCTATTAACCAGAATGACGTTGTCTGTTGCAGAAGTTACGCTGTCACTTGCAGAGGTTATGCTGCCTCTTGCAAAGGTCATGTTACCTATTGTAAAGGTTATGCTGCCTCTTGCAGAGGTTACGCTGCCTATTGCAGAGGTTACTCTGCCTCTTGCAAAGGTTACTCTGCCTCTTGCAGAGGTTACTCTGCCTCTTGCAAAGGTTATGCTGTCTGTTGCAAAGGTTATGCTGTCTGTTGCAGAGGTTACGCTGCCTCTTGCAGAGGTTACGCTGCCTCTTGCAAAGGTTATGCTGTCTCTTGCAGAGGTTACGCTGCCTCTTGCAGAGGTTACGCTGCCTCTTGCAGAGGTTACGCTGCCTCTTGCAGAGGTTATGCTGCCTATTGCAGGAGTTTTAATATTAATTGCGACAGATAAGGTGTTAATTGCTACATAATAACTGTTAATTGCAGAGGATTAAACGGGAACTGTTCAGCAATAAGAAGAAAGTCAGCTAAGAGAAATGGTACAAGGATAAAACGGATGAGACAGATTTGCACTGATTTAATCCCGATAGCTATCGGGGCGTTTTATCCACCGTGTCATCCGTGTGCCATTCTTTTCTACTTTAGCTCAACAAACAGCAACCACCAATAATCTTTACTTTCGCCCAAAATTTTAAACTATGGCAATCTGGTTTCAGGATTATAAGTTAGAAAACATAAAAAGTCTGGAAACAGGCACCATGATGGAGTTTCTTGAAATGGAAACCACCGAGCTGGGTGCCGACTATGTGCGAGGCCGCTTAAAAATGTCGGCAAAGGTGAAGCAACCTGCGGGCTTGCTCCACGGAGGCGCATCAGTAGTTCTGGCCGAATCGCTGGGCAGCATAGGCGCCAACTTAGTAGTTGACCCCGCAAAGTTTTACTGCGTTGGCTTAGACATAAACGCCAACCACCTGCGCGGTGTGCGCGAAGGCTATGTGTATGGCGAAGCACGCCCTCTGCACATCGGCAAAACCACACAGGTATGGGAAATAAAACTGACTGATGAAGCCGGCAAACTGGTTTGCATCAGCAGGCTTACCATGGCGGTAATTGCTAAATGAACCCACTCAACACCTATTCCTTCTTACAACATGCAGCGGAACAGTGGCCAAACAAACCTGCCGTACATGATGAGCTGGGTACGCTTACCTTTCAGCAACTCTTTACAGAATCCGAAAAGCTGAAACACCAGCTGCTTGCAGAAGGCATAAGTTCAGGTTGCGGCATCGGAATGATTTGCAAAAACAACCGCAACTTTATCATTGCCCTGTTTGCCAGTCTGGGAAGCGGGGCTACGGTTATGCCCATAGCCCATCACTTACAACGGGCAGAGCGCGAAAAACTTTTTGCAGAAGCCAACCTGCACGCTGTTATTGAAGAAACGAAAAACGGTTCATTTGAATTAATTCACCACAGAAGCAAAACCCCGTTTGCCCCCCACGTGCAAAACGCAGCCTTTGTGCGCTTTACCTCCGGCACCACCGGCAAATCAAAAGGCGTAATCATATCGCACCAAAGTGTGTTGGAGCGCTGCCAAGCCGCCAACAAAGCCCTGCAACTAACCGAAAACGATTGTGTGGTGTGGGTGCTGCCCATGGCTTATCATTTTGTGGTTTCCATTATGCTGTATGTAAAGGCGGGCACAGCCATTGCCATCTGCAATGACTTTACAGCAAGCTCTATTCTTAAGTATGCAAACAACTACAAGGGCACGCTGCTGTATGCCTCGCCCATGCACATCCGTTTGCTGGCAGCCGATACAAGTGCTGAGCAATTCAACAACATGAAACGCGTTATATCTACTTCTACCGCTATTCCTGTTCAGTATGCACATTCATTCAAAAGCCGCTACGGATTAGCAGTGCAGCAGGCATTCGGTATTATTGAAGTAGGTTTGCCCGTAATCAATACCAACAGCGCAGCCCAACATCCCGATGCTATCGGCCATGCCCTGCCCGATTACAGCGTTGAAATCCTGGATGATAATTTCACGGTTCTTCCTCCCGGAACAATTGGCAAACTGGCTGTTAAAGGGCCCGGAATGTTTGATGCCTATTTATCACCGCCACAACTGCGCGAAGAAATTCTGCAACAAGGTTGGTTCATCACAGGCGACCTTGCCTCCAAATCTGCCGATGGTTTATTAAAAATAGAAGGGCGCGAAAAATCAATGATTAATGTATCGGGCAACAAAGTATTTCCCGAAGAAGTAGAAGCAGTGTTAAAAGAACATGCAGCCGTAAAAGAAGCACGCGTGTTTTCTGCAACACATGCCTTAACAGGCGAAATAGTAAGTGCAGAAATAGTTCTTAATACCAACACAAAAGTTACCACTGAAGAATTACTTGCGCATTGCCGCAAAAAACTTTCGCCTTTCAAAGTGCCGCAAACCATTACTTTTGCAACGGAACTAAGCATGACCGCAACAGGAAAAGTAAAAAGATAAAATGCGCATAGACATCATCACCGTTTTACCCGAATTACTGGAAAGTCCATTTCAGCACTCTATTCTGAAGCGTGCGCAAACCAAAGGCCTTGTTGAAGTTCACCTGCATCCGCTTCGCGATTACTCAACCAACAAGCACCGCACCGTTGATGACTACAGTTATGGAGGCGGAGCAGGAATGGTGATGTGCATTGAACCCATTGCTAAGTGCATTGACAAACTGAAAAGCGAACGCACGTATGACGAAGTAATATACATGAGCCCTGACGGTGAAATGCTCGACCAGAAAATGTCTAACCAGCTATCCACCTTAAAAAACATCATCATGCTGTGCGGACATTATAAAGGAGTGGATGAGCGTATTCGTCAGCACCTTATTACCCGCGAAATATCCATCGGGAACTATGTACTAAGTGGTGGCGAACTGGCAGCCGCGGTAGTATGCGACAGCATTATCCGTTTGCTTCCGGGAGTATTAAATGACGAAACCTCAGCACTGTTTGATTCATTTCAGGACGGCATGATTGCACCGCCTGTTTATACCCGTCCTGCCGATTATAATGGCTGGAAAGTTCCTGATGTATTACTTTCGGGCAACGAAAAAGAAATTGACAAGTGGCGACACGAAAAGGCACTGGAACGAACTAAGCAGCGCAGGCCTGATTTGTTATAAACAAATAATCAACAAGTGAAACATTATTAATAGGAGCGAAGTAAAAACCACTGTTTCAATAAAAATATGCCCAACTATAACTTTTCGATAAACTGCACGTATCAAGCCTCGTTTTTTAATCAAAAACCCTTGACAAATGCCCGAAACTGTTACAGTTCAAAAACCGATAGGGAAACTAATGATTGACATTTACGACTTATATAATAAGATGGAGGTCAACAACATCATGTTGTCTTTTAAAGGCGACATTACATCTGAGTTGATGACATCCATTCTTCATATTATGGAGAGCAGACTTGACAATCTGAATGAAGAGCCTAAAGTAAAGAAGAAGGTTTACAACGTTTTGGTTGAGTGTCTGCAAAATCTTTATCACCACATTGATGAAGTTCCGGCAGAGCATGTTGACAAAACTAATTCGGGTCGCTCTGCTATTTTCATGATTGGAATTGGCGACAATCACTACTCGATTGTAACAGGCAATTACATGCTTACCAACAAAGTTTCTTCGTTTAAAGAAAGGCTTGAGCGCATTAACTCCATGACCTCGGAAGAACTTAAAACCCTTTACAAAGAAATACTGAACAACGACCAACTTTCGTCAAAAGGTGGTGGCGGTTTAGGCATGATTGATATTGCACGTAAAACAGGTGAGAAATTAAATTTTAATTTTGTAGAAATAAATAACAAGTATTCATTCTTCAGTTTAAACATTAAAGTAGGACATACACAATTACAACACAACTAATATGGAAGCAATTATTATTGAAGGAACACCAAAAACACCAAGTGTAAATTTTGATTCGGCAAGCGGAATTCTGCAGCTCAAAGGCAGATCAATTCCCGAAAACTCAATTGAGTTTTATAAACCATTGGTAGAATGGCTGGATGAATATGCTGCAAAGCCACAAGCTAAAACGGCAGTAAATATTCAACTGGAATATTTCAACACCAGTTCTTCAAAATGTTTGCTTGACCTTTTCAAGAAACTGGAAGGCATGCACAAAAGCGGAAACGATATTACCATAAAATGGTACTACGAAGAAGATGATGAAGACATGCTGGAAGCCGGTGAAGACTACCAAAGCATTATCAACATTCCTTTTAAAATGATTGAGGTAGAGCAATAAGCTGCTCACCAAATAAATTAAAAAAAATCCCGTTCTTGTAATACCAGAGCGGGATTTTTATTTTGATAACATAAATCACTACTGAATTTATCTGCCATGAATCAAGTCCTTGAAGTACTGAAATACCTTCTCCCCTCTCTTGTTGTTTTTATTACGGCCTATGCACTTATCCGCATGTTTTTAGACGATATAAAAAACAAACCACAACCAGCAGTAAAGGAGAACGATGCGCCTGATCTGCTGAAAATTGAAACACATAAAGCCCTGCTTCCGCTGAAACTACAGGCCTATGAGCGCATCATTCTTTATCTGGAACGCATAAATCCTGAAAGCTTAATTATGCGCAACCACCGCAGTGGTATGACCGCACTTGATATTCAACGTGAATTATTGAAAAACATACGTGAAGAATTTGAGCATAACCATTCACAACAGCTTTACTTAAATCCTGAAACATGGGAGGCGGTTCGACATGCCAAAGACGAAATGACCAAACTGGTAAAATTTGCCGGAAGTCATGTTGAAGGCAGCACTTCTGCGCTCGCTTTCAGCGAAACATTTCTTAAAGTAACAAGCCAGCTTCAAACGTTACCCACACAGTTTGCAAAAGAAAGAATTCGTTTAGAAATAAAACAACTTTAGTAACAATCACCCAACGTTTCCGATTTTCATAACGTATTTAAAGGTAAACACCTTTTCTGCTTTATGAAAAATACAATTACACTTTTTCTCGCTCTGATTGCTTTTTCTCAATCAGTGATTGCGCAAACAACCTGTGTTGTTAACGTAAATCAAAACTCAGTAATCAACCCTAATTCTAAGAAGTTACTCGGAATTAGTTTTGATGCACGCACAAGCGAAGATGTTAATTCAGGCCCGGCCATTGTTGCAGGCGGCTATTACGACCCGACAACTGGAGTAATAATACCCGAAGTACAGCCGCTGTGGAACAGAGTTCCCCTGCACGGTGTACGCTATCCAGGCAATCCTGTTATTTATAACTGGAACTGGTCATACACCATTGGCCCTGTTGGTAATCGAATTGCACAAAATCTGGGAACCGGAATTCCTGTTCAAAGTCTTGTTTTCGGATTTGATGAATTTATGGATATGTGCGCTGCAAAAGGTTTAGCTTACAGTGATGTGCAGATAATGGTAAACATTTATCCAAGCACGGGGCAAAACGATCCTGCAATTCTGGCAGCTGATTGGGTGGAGTATTGCAATGCCCCCGCTGATGGCTCAAACCCGCGCGGAGGAACGGATTGGGCCTCACTGCGGGCACAATATGGTCATCAACTACCCTACAATGTAAAAATCTGGAACATCGGAAATGAACCTTGGACAGACGGTGAATTGGGCAACACAACAACCGGTGCAACCAACTATGTAAACATTGCTTCACCGATTATTGATTCAATGCTGGCTGCTGACCCTACCATTCAGATAACCATTCCTTCTGTCGGGAACAGCACATCGCAATGGAACAGCACTATTCTTAGCTCATCGCTGATGGGAAGAATTTATGGACTATCACCACATTCATTTTATGACGATGATGCAAGCACCAACAATCCAACTATAGCACAGGCTCAAACACTTTTAAGTAACCTGACTACTGCAGCATCCGCACAGGGTCTGAAAATTGTTCTTGGTGATCAGGCTACTCATGCCCAAAACGCAGACCCCGACAGAGCAATGCAATGGCACGGTGCTTTAACCACAGCAGATTACCTGATGATGGCAAGCCAATTAAACAATGTTGAATTAGCCAATTTCTGGATTTACGGAAACCCTAAAGCCGTGTGGCATCCGATAAGACAGGATGTAAACACAGGCGAATATACATTGATGGCGGCAGCACAACTGTATGAAACATTTTCGCCCGTTTTTCTTGAGCAAAGCTTAAGCACAACAACAACTGATAACATCGGAAATCCTGTTGCTAAAGTCCGCTCGGGAGCTTTTATTTCTTCCGATGGATTGAATGCAAGTGTGATTGTAGTAAACACAGATACTATAAATGACAACGAAGTTGTTACACCAGTTCTGTCAGGCTTTACGCTGCAATCTGCCCGTATGGTTTTTGGCGACAGCTTAGATGCTGACACGTCAATAACCATTGCTGTTATTCCTATGCTGAACGGAAATTATTCACTACCCAAAGCAACTGTTTTACTGTTTGAATATGCAGCTGATCTAAGTACATCAATAGAATCAGCAGAAGAATTGGCATTATTATATCCAAACCCTTCATCGGGGATATTTAATTTTCAGTTGAAGACTTTCAACGCTTCTCAAAATTATTTTATCAACGTATCTGATATTTCGGGAAGAATTGTTTTTGATGAAACGCTTAGTAAAGAAAGAGGAACCGTCAACCTCAGCAATCAGCCAGCAGGAATTTACTTACTGAAAATAGAAACCGAAAACAGTTTATTGCTGAGCAAAAAATTGGTATTGCAGAAATAAGAATCGTGCATATTTCACATCTTCGCGCAAAATTCTGAAGTGATTATGCACCAATACGACATTACACTGCTTACCGATTCGCGCTATGTAAACCCAACTGAACATACGGATTACATAAAAAATGTACTGCACGAAGATGTGCTGGTAAAACAAGCATTAGAAAATAAAGGCTTGCGTGTTGCACGCACCAATTGGGATAATCCCGATTTCAACTGGAGTGAAACGCGTTACATCATTTTTCGGACAACCTGGGATTATTTTAATCGCTTTGCAGAGTTTTCTGAATGGTTGAAAAAAGTAAGCACACAAACCAAACTCATTAATCCATTAGAAACCATTTACTGGAGTCTGGACAAACATTACCTCCGCGATTTGGAGTTGAAAGGTATTCCCATTCCGCACACTGTTTTTATTGAACCGGGAGAAAAAAGAAGTCTTGCAGAAATTGTGAAAACAACAGGCTGGAAAGAGTTAGTAATAAAGCCTGCCATCTCAGGTGCTGCAAGGCATACTTACCGATTGAACGAAAGTAACATTGAAGAGCATGAGGCAATTTTCAAAGAATTGATAAAATCCGAATCTATGTTGTTGCAGGAATTTCAGCACACTATTTTAACCAAAGGTGAAGTTGCTTTTATGTTATTTGGTGGCAAATACAGTCACGCAGTTTTGAAAAAAGCAAAGCAAGGCGATTACCGCGTACAGGATGATTTTGGTGGTTCGGTGCATGACTACGCTCCTACTGCTGAAGAAATAGAGTTTGCTGAAAAGACAGTTGCCGCTTGTGAGCCTATTCCTATTTATGCACGGGTAGATGTTATCTGGGATAATGATAATCAGCTTTGTGTTTCGGAACTGGAGTTGATTGAGCCGGAGTTATGGTTTCGCACTTGTCCCGATGCTGCTGAGCTGTTTGCAGAGGAAGTTGTCAAATTCATTCAGAGAAATTAGGTCGCTCCTACGGAGCTAAATAGAATTTCGTATTTATATATTCTACAAACAGATCGCCCCGATGGGGCTTTGCAGCCTCGTAGAGGCGACCTGTTTGTAGAAAGTTGATTGTAAAAAAGGGTTTAGCTCCATAGGAGCGACCCGTAGATTTACCCTTCAACTAAGCTCAGGGTATAAGCATTCATATAATACAAACAGCCGGTCTTTGCGAGAGACCGGCTGTTTTTGAACACCACCCAAACCAAATTATTTTTACGCTACCTGGCGAGCCCACAGCATCAGGCGGTTTTCGCCTACTTTAAAAACAGGGCTGCCTTCGGTAGTTAATTGTGCAATAGTTTCGCTCATCAGGTTGCGGCCTGTAGCTTTTTCAAATTCTGTAATCATTCTGCGGAAGTGATTGTAAACAAAGATGGACGGAGCTTCGCTTCCTGCACCTGACATTCCCAGCGCGTAACGGATTTTTATATCAAAACGGCTTTCGTTGAAGAGTTGGGTATCTCCCCAGCCGAAACTTTCTTTCATGATCATCATGGCAACCAGGGTGCGAACCGATGTAGTTGGTATGCTCTGGAATTGCTCAAGCATTAGTTTGTAAGGATTTTCGTCAATTGATTCAGTGATGCTGGTGCGAAACAAGCTGTACCAGTCCATATCGTTATCAACAGTAGCAGCGTTGTTGCTGGTAAAGCCGATGTTGGTTGTTGTGTAGTTAGAGGTTGAAGCAAAAGAAGTGTTGCTGTTTCTGTTGCTGTTGTAGTTCATCACCTGTGATGCTGATTTTACTACTCTTAGGTTTGAAATTTGTGTGTTCATTTTGTTTAGGTTTTATGGGTTGGTTTGGTTGTTAGTTCTTAGTTTAAAAAAGTGTCGGGGTTTAAATCTTACGGGATTTAAATCCCGACACTTTTTGGTTAATGTGAAGCCTTACGGGGCTTCTTTGTTTTCGGAGCGGGTTGGCTCCTCTTCTTGTTTTGAAGCCTTACGGGGCTTCTTTTGTTTTTGAAACCTTACGGGGTTTCTTTTTAGGTTTTGCCTCGCCTAAGGCGAGACTTTTTTGTTTAAAGCCTTACGGGGCTTTTTATTTGCGGGAACGGGTTGGCTCCCTTTTTTGTTTGAAGCCTTACGGGGCTTCCTCTTTCTTGTTGAAGCGGGGTTGCGCTTCTCTTTCTTGTTGGTTACGCTGCTATTCTCAGTTTCTTTTCAGGAGCTGTGTTTTTAGCAGGGGCATAACACTCTTTTTCTGCAGGAAATTGTTCGGTGCGAACATCGCTTGCGAAAGCGTTCACTGCTTCTTTGATTAATTCTGCGCCATACATATAAGTGCGCACAAATTTTGGTTTGAAGTCGGTGCAGAAGCCCAGCATATCATGCAGAACCAATGCTTGTCCGTCACACTCCAACCCTGCGCCTACACCTATTACAGGTATTTCAATGGCGTCTCTTACTGCTGCGCCTACATGAGAAGGAACCGCTTCCAGCACTACCGAGAAGCATCCCAGCTCTTGCAGGCGGATTGCATCCGCTACAATTTTAGCTTCTTCTTCTTCGGTTTTGCCTTGCACTTTAAATCCTCCAAGCGCTTGATGATGTGAAGGGGTGAGACCAATGTGTCCTACTACAGGTATGCCCGACTGCGTAAGATGAGCGATAAGCTTTTCATTGCCATCAACCCCTTCAATTTTTACTGCTTTTGCTCCGGCTTTCATCAAGATTTCTACGTTGTCCATAGCTTTCTCTAAGCCTTTGCGGTTTGCCATGAATGGCAGCGCAGCGATAATAAATTTGTTGTTGGCGCCTTTAACAACAGCACGCAGGTGCATTGCTATGGTTTCAACATCTGAATTCAGAGTGGTGTCAAATCCGTGCATCACCATAGATGAGCAGTCGCCTACAAGGATACCGTCAACTTCGGTTTCGCTCAGGATTTTTGCACTCCAGTAGTCGTAAGAAGTTACTACTACAATTTTCTTTTTTTCTGCTTTTAGTTTTTTGAAAGATTTTAAGATACTCATGACTTTAGGTTTTAGTTGGTTTATTAGTTTTTGATTGTTTGGGTTCGTGTTCGTTTTAAAAATTTGTGTTTGTAAATTCTGAGGCAAAGATGTGCTCGTTTTATCCTTAAGTGGTATAGGAACTGAACGAATTTGAACATCCGAAAAGTATAAAATAACACCAAAACACTTGCAAATAAAGGATTTTACCACATTTCCGATTTCAACCAATTTCGGAACAGAAAAAATGTGATAAACGACAAAAATGTATCGATAAACGACATAACTTTTTTGTCAATGAGGGGTAAATGCTATACCAAAAAGGGGTTTTTGTAGACGAATTTTTGATTAGCATTGGACCCATTTTTCTATAGTTAATAAAAATGAACTACCAACACCTCTGCACACAGGTCTGCACCCTTGCCAAAGAAACCGGGGCATTTATAAAAGAAGAAGCTACACGATTCAAAGCCTCTACCGTTGAAGTAAAAGGCCACAACAACTTTGTGTCGCATGTGGACAAAACCTCAGAACAAAAATTAGTAACCGCCCTCTCAGCCCTGTTGCCCGAAGCAGGCTTTATAGCTGAAGAAGGCACATCAGATAAGAAAGGCGAGCGCTACAACTGGATAATAGACCCGCTGGACGGCACTACCAATTTTATTCATGGCTTTCCTTTCTATGCTATTAGTATAGCACTTACTGAAAATAATAAAACAGTTTTAGGTATTGTTTACGAAATCAATCAAGACGAATGTTTTTACGCATGGAAAGACAGCGATGCCTTTCTAAACGGAAACAAAATCACCGTGTCCTCCACTCCTACTCTTAAAGACTCATTGCTCGGCACCGGCTTTCCTTATTATGATTACGGGAAGATGGATGAATACTTACAACTGTTTCGTCATTTCATGCAACACTCGCATGGCTTAAGGCGTCCCGGCTCTGCCGCAACTGATTTAGCTTATTTAGCCTGTGGCCGCTTCGATGGTTTTTACGAATACAGCCTTGCGCCCTGGGATGTTGCAGCCGGTGCTTTTTTGGTAGAGCGCGCAGGTGGTATTGTTTCTGACTTCTCAGGTGGTGAAAATTATATCTTCGGAAAAGAAATTGTGGCAGGAAATGCGCTGGTATTTCAGGAATTGCAGGAAACCGTGAAACGGTTTATGAAATAGAGGTTGCCACAGATTCACAGATTTTATTATTGTTTAATCTGTGAATCTGTGGCAATTTTTACCGGATTATGATTTTTGCCACCGCACTTTCATACATGGTGCTCTTCAATTCAATTTTGCTTTGCGTAATACCATCTGTTACTGAAAGGTTGGCAGTATTAGGTGAAATAGTGCCCAGATTATGAGCATGCAGCAGAATGTAACACACCGTTCCTTTCTCAAAACTCAGTTTTACTTCTTTAGGATTTGCTTTTAACTCGTAATTGCAAACCACGCAACTGTCGTTTACATAAATGGAAACAATATCGCCATCCAGTATTTTATCGTCCCACACCCGAATGGTAAGATTGCCATTGCTGAAGGTCATTTTATTGGTAGTTGAATCAACAGGCAATACCCTGCGGCCAACCCATTCCTTAGGCATCTTGTAAACCTTCGGATCATCAGGAACAGTGTTTTTAGGCTTTACGGCTTCCTGTTCCTGAAATTTTTTCTGCGCTTCTAATTTACGCCCCAGATCAACTCGGTCCTGAGCTTCTTTATTAGCATCAACTTCTTTAGGTGGCTCAGGCTTTTTTATAAAACCCCATTGGTGTATCTTCTTATCATAGCTTCCGGTAAGCAGTTTAAACTCCATGCCGGTGAGAAAATTTACTGCAATTGCTTTTCCGGTGTGATAGGTTATAGTGTGTTTCTTATCCCCTGTTGCTGCATCCCACACATTAACGTTATAGCGATCTCCTCCACTCACCAGAAACTGATCGTCTTTTGAAAAAGCCATATAACTGAAAGAGTTGGGGCCGCCACCTGCATCAAAGCCGAGTATCTCTTTTCCGTAGCCGTAATCCACAATTTTAATTTTGCCGTCATCGCACCACAGCGCAAGTTTCTTTCCATCGCTGGTAAAGCAGAACGAAGTGATTTTGCACTCCCCTATTTTTATTTCCTTGATGATGCGGTCACTTTTTGTGTCCATGATTTTAACCGTGTTGTCTACACTAAAAGCAAGGTATTTGCGTTCGGGTGTTTGCATACCGCATGTGATCGGACTTGTTCCGAATTCGTGCAAAACAACCGCCTGCGTGTCGGGTTGACTAACCAATGCTTTACACAAATACGATGTTCCTCCACCGTAATAAATGAATTGCCCGTCAGAAGAAAATGCAGAAAAATTAATAGCAGCCGAAAGTGTTCCTTTGTTTACCAGAAAGTTGGTGCTGCGGTATTTATCGCCTGTGGTTGTGCTCCAAATATACACCACACCATAGCCATACGATGCTGCTATCTTATTCCCCGACTTATCAAAAGCGATGTGTGTTACTTTGGTGCTGTGTCCTTTAAACTCACGCACACGGCTTCCTGTTGTATCCCACAAAATAACATTACCCTGACTGCCTCCCGTAGCAAAGTATTTTCCCGTTGGCGAAACGGTGATGCACTCAATGCCGTCTTTGTGTCCGAGGAATGATTTTTTAATAACTAAGGTATCTTCCTGCGCTGATGCAGCAAGCGAAAAGAATACTGAAACGAGAAGAAGTATTGATTTTACAAACCTGAGATTGCGCACTCTTTCCTGTTATTTTTTAAATCCTTGTGGCACGAAATTAATCATCGTAATTTAAATACGGTGTTAAATGTTCAGGAAAAAAGTTCGTAGTACAAAATACGTGACGACTGAAACAGAAAATAAAGAGCAAACAACAAAAACGGTGAGATACCCAGGATTAAAATAACAATGGACGAGGTAGCTGAAGCCGAGGTAAGTTTATCGCTCTCGGACTGTAAATCATTGTTGAGAATATTGATTAACTCCGTTTGTGCCAACTGACATTTTTCAAAAGCAGGACGCACAAATGCATTTTTATATTCCAGCGCTTTTGCATTATCAGTTTCAAGCAGGGCTATAAACTGTTTGCACGACTGCTCATATTCTTTTGTTAATGCTGCCAACTCTGTTTTTTTCTCAGACTGCGCAGTGGTAAAAATGTTCTTGTCTATTGCTTCAATTTCGCGCTGCATTTCTGAAAACGAAGAAGAAGCAATGTCGCGGAAGTTTTCAATCTCACCGGGCTTTGCTGTTATGAGCAGGTTAAGCAGCGAACGGTGAATAGCTGTTGTTTCCACCATTATTTTCTGCGATGTCTCAACCACTATCATACGCGAGACAAGCATTTTGCGGTATTCGTTTTCGTTGTTTCGGCTATTGGTAAACTGCAACACTTGCGACACCAGAATAACAAGCACAAAAAATCCTAAAACCCATAACAGGCGTTTCTCACTTTTTTCAAATTTTATATCTTCTCTCATGTGTTCAGATTATAATTATGAGGCACAATTTAGTTGAATAATTATCGTGCGAAAAGCATTATTCGATAGAGCAATAAAAATGATTGATGAGTGAAAATTAATATCACTGCTGTGGCTCACCTCTGAGTAGCGTTACCTTGCCGCGAAAAGTATGTAATTCGGTATAGATATCACGTACTGCAAAGGTGTAAACATATACGTCCTGCATGGCCAGTTTGCCGCTGCGGAGGGTTCCGTTCCAGGTTTCGTTTTCATCAAAAGAGGCAAATACTTCTTCGCCCCAGCGGTTGAAGATGCGCATTTCGTAACTTGAAATACCAATACCTGAACCGAAGAAATAATCGTTGTTGCCATCAGCGTTGGGGCTGAATGCATTGGGTATGTAAAATGTAAAGCTGGGATCAACATAAACGGTAAAGTATGCCGTGTCTTTGCAGCCAAAGTCGGTGGTAACAATCTGGCGGATTTCATAAACGGCAATGCTGTCGTACACATGAACAGGTTGTTGTAAAGGCGAACTGGTGCTGTCGCCAAAATCATATTGCCAGAGCGATGCACCGGAAGAGAGATCTTCAATTTCAATGCGTGGATAAATAATTTCGGTGCGCTGAGGACTTGCGGCAAAGGAGGCAACCGGTTTGGGATGCACGGTTATCATGGCAGTATCGGTAAAGACTACCGTGCAGCCGTTGGAAGTTTTTGCCTGCAGTGTAACATCAAACACACCTGCGGTATCATAAACATGAAAAGGATTTTGTGCAGATGAAGAATTGCCGTCACCAAAATCCCAGAACCACCAGTTGATGAGATAGCCGGGATTTACAATTGATAAATCAGTGAACTGAACAGGCAGGGGCTGACAACCTTCCACCACATCGGCAGCAAAATCAACATCGGGAACGGGATACACTTCTATTTCAATCATTGTGTCACTGACGCAACCGTTGTCGGAGGTAACGGTGAGGTTTACATTAAACAAGCCCGAGTTAGCATAAGTGTGGAAAGCATTCTGCAAGGTAGAAGTGCCGCCATCGTTAAAGCTCCAGTCCCACTGTACAATATTGTCCTGCGGAATTGTGCTTTCGTCAATAAAGGAAGTGGTGGAACCCAGACAAACGGGAGCAGCTGAGAAATCAGCAGTTGCAACGGGATAAACAGTTACAGGAATAACGGTATCGGTTATGCAACCAAAGTCAGATGCAACTTCGAGGTTTACATCAAAAACACCATACGTGGAAAAGGTATAAAGCGGGTTTTGGTTATTAGTAACAACCCCGTTGTCGTCAAAATTATAGGTCCATGATTCAACGCTGCCGAAAGCAACATCGCTGAAGTCGGAGAATACGGTTGGTGTTCCCATACATTCAGTAGTTGCTGAAAAGATTGGTTCGGGCATGGGGTAGACAGCAATCATCTGTGTAAGTGTATCGCTGCAAAAGCCACCTGCGGTAACTATTAAGGTTACATCAAATGCACCCCAGTTAGGGAAGGTATGCGGTAAAGGGTTTTGATTGGTGGAGGTGGTTCCGTCATCAAAATCCCATTGCCATTGGTCAATAGTTCCGGAGAGGATGGTTGACTCATCTACGAATGCAGCCTGATCGTTGAGGCAAATATCATTGAAGCTGAAAGCGGCAACTGGAAGATGCGAAACAATAACGGTTTCGGTGTGGGTATCCACACAGCCGCTGTCGCTTATGACCTGAATGCCTGCGGTGTAGGTTGCAGCAGCGGGATAGACGTAAATGGTATCCTGCGAGTAGCCAAACACTCCGTTGCCGAACGACCAAGTCCAATCAACGATAGTGCCCGAAGGAATAGAGGAGTTATCGGTAAACGTACTTGTATCATTAAAACAGGAATTGGTAGCGGTGAAATCTGCAATGGGGTTTACATGAACGCGCACAGGCTCGGTGGCTGAGTTAACGCAGCCTTCATCGGAAGTAGCAGTGAGGGTTACGTTGTAAACATTTCCTGCATTGTAGATGTGTGAGGTATTCTGGTCAACGGTGTGTGCGCTGTTGTCGCCAAAGTTCCAATCCCAGAGCGAGATGATGCTGTTGTTGACTGTACTCATATCCATGAAGTTGGTAACGCTTCCTGCGCAAACGGTGGAGGCAGTGAAATCCACAACGGGCAGGGCAAACACTGTAACTTCCTGCGAAATGGCAAAGGGACAAACACCGTGCATATAGGTATAAACAATATCGTGCAACAGACCTTCACCGGCAACGGAAGGATTGAAGTTATTGCCCGCCACACCGGGACCTGAAAAGATGCCGCCTGCGGGATTTCCCGTGAGGGGAACCTGAATGTTTACGGGGCAATAGTCGGGATCGAGGCCGCTCATGGTGAGGGTGAGCGTGTAGGGCTCTACATAATAGGTGTCCATGTTGTTGGTTGAATCACATTCGATGTAAACACACTCGGGCGCATCAACCGGTGGGGCATTGCCAAGGTCGTTGACAACGGCATAGAGGTCGAAGGCGGTACCGAGCCAGTTTACGGGAAAGGTCATGGTAACGCACAGTGGCGTATCAACGGGATAGGCGGTAAAGTTTCCCGTAGCAATGTGATTGCCGCCTGCGAGCGGATTGCCATCGTAGAAGGAAACGGGAATGATGCTATCCACATTTTCGCTGCCGATGTTGCAAACGGTTACGGTAACATCCACATAATTCTGTGCATTGCATACCTCAACGGTATCGATGGTAATGGTAAGGTCGGGAACGGGAATAAATTGCGGGTTCCAGTTCCTGTCGTAAAGCGGAACCTGAGAGATAAAGCGGTTGAGTTCGGGAACTGCGGTATTGCTTTGGGGAAGAATGGGCACGGACAAATCATCGTTGATGTTGCAAACCGAATAGGCGTGCTGGTTCATTACCGAGCGGCTATCGACCCAGGGAATACCTGCGCTGCTATACACACGCACTTTGCCGGTGCCGCCCTGATTGGCAACATCGCAGTTGCAGATGATGTTGGCGGTGCCATCGCCATCTACATCGGCTACGGTGGGATATTCGGTGCGCGTTGCTGAGCCGCAGGGTATGGAGGCTTTTACTGCTCCTGTTGCTCCGTCATATACATACAATACGTTTTCATCGCGGTACACTACTTCGGTGATTCCATCGCCTTCAAAGTCGAAGGCCGAGCCTGTGGTCATCTGCGAGCCGTCAACGGTGTTGTTTACCCAAAGCTGAGAAAAGGTGGAGGTGCCGATGTTAAAATCAACTACCACATAACGGTTGTTGCCGCCCACTCCTATTTCGGGCTGACCATCGTTATCGTAATCGGCTATGTTGGGGCGGCCACCTGTGCCTGTTCCGGGAATTGCAAACGTATTTCCTATCTGGTTTCCTGAAACGGGGTTCCAACACCATACATCGCCATTGGAGGTTACTACTACATCGAGGAGGCCATCCATGTCCATATCGGCAAGGGAGGTGAAGCCATCGGGTAATGCGCCCAGGTTATTGGGTTGAGGAGTAACCAGGGATGCGCCAATGTTTACCACATACACAGTGTTACCGCAAACGAGTTCAAGACCGGGAACAGCGGGCAATACATCACCGGCAACGGAGTGCCAGGCAACGGCAGCAGGGTTTACGCCTTTGCTTCCGGCACCGCCCGAGGCAATGAGTGCGCCTGTTTGTGAATGATAGATGCGGTTTCCGAAATAAACTTCGGGGTTGCCATCGGCATTGAAGTCGGCAATGCCGGGGCTGCCCTCGAACTGGCCGGTGTTGGGCGGAGTAAAACCTGCTTTGGCTGCGCCTGTATGCTCGAAGCAGCGGAGAAAGTTGTTGGCATCGATGACATAGATTTCGCCAAAGCCATCGTTGTCGGTATCGGCTACGGTGATGGCATCGGAATAGTCGCTGATGGCGGGACAATTAATTGTTACTTCTACCGCGCCTGTGGTTCCGTTGAGGATGTAGAGCTGATTGGCGTTGAGGCTGTGGGCTATTACTTCGGGGGTGCCGTCATTGTCTACATCGCCTACAAAGGCGGTGCTGCGGGTGCTTACGTTGAGGGTGCTTTGCCATTCAAGAGCAAGACCAAAGGTGCCCACGGGAGGCTGCATATTGCAATGGTAAACAGGATAGCCGTAGAAAAAGCCGGTGCAGTTGGCCTGCTGTGCGCAATCGCTGTCGTAGCAGTCGGTGAAGCCATCGTTGTCGTCATCGAGGCCGTTGTTGCAAATTTCCTGAGCCAAAGCAGAAGCAAGAGGCAAGAAGCAGGAAGCAAGAACAAATAAACGGCTTAAACGAATGCGTAGCAAGTTCAGGTGTTTGAAAATGAGGGGTGAAGATACGATTGAAAAGGGAAATACAAGAACAATGACAAACCGACAGATTAGATGACATTTTGTTTGTTTTGAAATGTATATAATTTAAGTACCTGAAAATGAATTAATAAATACAACATAGGAATAAATTTGGACAACTTAGGAATGGATGCGGACAGTTTAGGAATGAGTTTAGAGAGTTTAGGAACGGGTTTGGACAATTTAGGAATGAGTGTGAATAATTTAGGAACAGGTGCGGGAGATTTAGGAATAATCAGATTGATTTTAGGAATAGCCGGAGAGATTTTAGACTTTAATGAGGTGGTTTCAGGAACTGTTACTAAGGATTTAGGAACCGTCACTAAGGATTTAGGAATTGTCACTATGATTTTAGGGATTGGTGTTTTTTATTTAGGAACGGGTGGGGACAGTTTAGGAACGGGTGGGGACAGTTTAGGAATGGGTGCGGAGGGTTTAGGAATTATGATTTAAGAAATTTATTTTTGTGCAAGTAAGCATGAAACAGGTATCGTCAAAAGCTGTATTACACAACAACCAACCGTATTGGGCAATAGATTTTGAGTACGATTCAAAACTGGTTGCTGAACTGAAGAAGCTGCCCGGCACACGGTGGAGCAAAACGCACAACAGCTGGCTGGTGAAACCTACGCCACAAAACAAAAAGAAGGTGCGGGAGATTTTCGGGTTGCCTGCGGTGGAGCAAACGCCTATATGGAAAGAATGTGAACGGTTGAAAGACTGGATGCAATCGCGCAGGTATAGCAGCAGCACGGTAGGTGTGTATGCTGATGCGCTGAAAACTTTTCTTACTTATTATAAAAACAAAGCGGTTAAGGATATAACGAATGATGATGTTATTGCTTTTAACAATAAGTATATACTGGCAAATAATTTATCGGCATCGTATCAGAATCAGGTGGTGAATGCGATAAAACTTTATTTTAAGGAATTGCAAAATACTGCACTTGATATTGAGGTAATTCACCGACCCAAAAAATCTAACCTGTTGCCTAATGTTTTAAGTAAAGAGGAAATAAAAAGCATTTTAACTGTGCAGCCAAATATTAAGCACCGAACTATGCTATCGCTGATATACAGTTGCGGACTGAGGAGAAGTGAATTGCTGAATTTGAAACTAACTGACGTAGATTCAAAAAGAAAGCTGCTGATAATAAGGCAGGCAAAAGGCAAGAAAGACAGAATAGCACCATTGAGTGAAAAAATTATTGAACTGCTGCGCGAGTATTATAAAGTGTATAAACCTAAACAATGGTTGTTTGAAGGGCAGAAAGCCGGTGAGCAATACGATGAACGCAGTTTACAGAGTGTATTAAAGCAGGCGCTGGAAAAATCAGGAATTAAAAAACCTGTAACACTGCATTGGCTCAGACACAGTTATGCAACACATTTACTTGAAGCAGGAACGGATTTAAGATACATACAGGAAATATTGGGACATAAGAGCAGTAAGACTACTGAAATATACACCCATGTAAGCACCAAAAGTTTGCAAAACATTAAAAGCCCGTTTGATGATTTATAATTATAAAACAATAAGTTTGTATGAAAATAAGTATGAAAGGAATCATACCTATACGCCCTAAAATGGGTGGATAAGGATGATTTTATCAGACTTATATACAAGTTAGTGGCAAGGCTATGACGACACAACCCGACAGACAAATCGGGTTCTTTTTGATGTTTCGTATTTTAGTAGTTGCTTAAATAAGCAAATTGACTACCTTTGTACTATGGACAACAATTCTTGCATACGACAACAAGCGGACATTAAACAAATAAATCGCTGTAAAGACAGAGTTTCAGAACTCAACGGCTCATTTGACTATTTATCAAACGGACTTGAATTGGCAGGAAACAACGTAAGACTGAAAATTCTCTTTCTGATCTATGAAGAAAAACGACTTTGTGTTTGTGATATAAGCGATATTCTTGGTATGACAATTTCAGCGGTTTCACAACACTTGCGAAAACTCAAAGACAGAAAACTCATTGAAACAGAAAGAGAAGCTCAAACCATTTTTTACTCATTAACAAAAGAGTATGAAAAAATGCTGAAACCGTTTTTCAAAATACTTGACGAAAACAAAATTTTGGAAACATTATGAAAACAGACAACAAACTAATTGGAGCAGGACTTTTAACAGCAATTGCAGCTTCATTGTGTTGCATTACACCTGTTTTGGCTCTCATTGCAGGAACAAGCGGACTTGCCTCAACTTTTTCTTGGCTTGAACCTTTCCGACCGTATTTTATCGGAATGACAATTTTAGTGCTTGGTTTTGCTTGGTATCAAAAGTTGAAACCAAAAAAGCAAATTGACTGCAACTGTGAGACAGAAGAAAAACCAAAATTCATTCAGTCAAAAATGTTTTTAGGAATAGTAACGGGATTTGCCATCGTTATGCTTGCTTTTCCATACTATTCAAGTGTTTTTTACTCAAAGGCTGAAAAGCAAATCATAGTAGTGGACAAATCCAATATTAAAAAAGTAGAATTTACGATTAGCGGTATGACTTGTGAAAGTTGTGGCGAACACGTAAATCACGAAGTAAATAAATTGACAGGAATAATAAGTTCAAACGCATCTTACGAAAATGGAAATGCAATCGTAGAATTTGACAACTCAAAAACAAACATTTCTGAAATCGAAAAAGCAATAAACTCAACAGGATATTCTGTAGCTGACAAAAAAGAAAATTAAAATGGAAATCAAATTACAATCAACAATAACTTGCCCCAACTGCGGACACAAGAAAGAAGAAACAATGCCGACAGACGCTTGTCAATATTTTTACGAATGTGAAAAATGCAAACAAGTTCTAAAACCAAAACAAGGCGACTGCTGTGTTTATTGTAGCTACGGAAGTGTTGCTTGTCCACCAATTCAGCAGGACAAAAAATGTTGCTGACAGACGGAAAACAAAGAAGCCCAGCCACTAACAGCGGTTTGGCAAAAGTGGCGGTTCAGTGCTTCGTATGACAGTTTTTCGTAAATTTGAAGTGTGTGCTTCGTATGAACATTTGTGGTTAAATCGCCACCTTCGCCAAGCCGCAAAACGTTATAGGGCATTTTAGGACGACAACACAAACGAACATCAACAATAAAAAACAACAATGGTAGACGTATTCACAGAAATCATAATTAACGCACCGCTTGACAAAGTTGCGGACTATGCAACCAACCCCGACAATGCGCCTGAATGGTATGTAAACATAAAATCAGCCGACTGGAAGACACCTAAACCCTTGAATGTTGGTTCACAAGTTGCATTTGTTGCACATTTCCTCGGACGAAAAATTGCCTACACTTATGAGTTTATAGAATTAATTCCACGACAAAAACTCGTAATGCGGACAGCAGAAGGTCCTTTTCCAATGGAGACAACCTATACCTGGACTGCCATTGACGAAAAGACAACAAAAATGACGTTGCAAAACAAAGGCAACCCGACTGGGTTTTCAAAATTGTTTGCACCTTTTATGGCAACAATGATGCGTAAAGCAAATACAAAAGATTTGGCTAACATTAAAAAAATCATTGAGAGTAAGTAACTAACCAATGGCACGACACATAGACAGATAAAGAAAAACGCCCTATAACACGGGTTTTGCGTCAGTCGGGCTGACGTGCAATTTTGGAGCTTTGTGCTTCTATTGAACTTTAGTAATAAATTGAAACTTTGTGCTCCGAAACCCGCCCGAACGCAAAGCCCGAAACCGTTATAGCCAATGCTAACCGACCGCCCAACACGACAATTTATAAAGTCAACAGTGGACTATCCGCTGACTCGCTTCGGACTCGACTCTGGTGCAGTTTTTAACGGCAGTTGCTTCGTTGACACTTTTGTGCGGGCGGACAGTTCACCGCTGACTTTTGAAAAAATATCACGGACTGACAATCGGTTAACACGAGCTATAACGCATTTGGACAAGCAATGACAATTCATACCGATACAGCTTTTAATAACAGGGCTTTGCCTCTTTTCCGATCTTACAGACTCGACTTTGCATTGCGACAAGCCCACTCACATTTTGCACATTTGCTTTTGGCTGCCAACACACTTGCCGACCCTAAGCCAAAATCAAAAGAGCAAAATTACCCAATTCATAATGGCATGATAGTTGAAAATAGCGCCCTGATTTTTACCTTATTACTTTGTTTTTCAGTTTCTTTTTTAATTAATTTGCCTTAACAACAATAATACAGATTGACCAACTTTTAAAAACCACAGTCCATGAAAAATTTTATTCTACTCGCATTTATATTTATCATCTCAAATAGTATAGGACAAAATGCAGTTGAAAGAATAAACCTATTAGCAGAAAATACTCCTCTTACGGGCAGTGCAAACATAGAAGTCTTATTTTATAATAATTGTAATTCGTGCGACAATACCCAAAGTCAAATAATAATTAGCAAAACAATTGAGGCATATAAATCCAGCAAAAGATTCCAACAAGATAATAAGCCCAATGCTAAATCCTATGTTTCAGAATTATCATTAAACAATATTTACTATGAAATTCCAACAAAACCAGGGTTACTTAATCCTGCAAAAGGTTATGCTGATTTTACAGTTACTCTTAAAGAAACAGGAAAATCACAGGCTTTCTTTAAACAATCATTTGTAATTGATGCTACTTCTCTAAGTGAAACAACAACCCGTGCAGACTTATTTAAACTTTTAACACGCAATGTTTTTAATGATTACAGCAATCAAATTTATTTTTTACATCCTGTAGTTACAGAGTGCAGAGCTATAACAGAAAGTGCAAGAAATGGTGAAGCAAAAATGTTATCTGTAAAACAATTATCAACCCTTAATCCTGATATAAAATATGAACTTACTTTTTTCATGGAATCTGATATTTCTGTTTTAAATAACCAATTAAAAATAAAAAATACTATAGGAAAAGCAAAATCAAAAGATTTTACAGGAAGTGAAATCATTTGTAAGATAACAGAGAACAATGAAAAAATAAAAAGCATTTTAGATATGGGAGAAAAACCTTTGGCACTTGTTGTTTCAGAAAAACGTATATCAAGCGGGATAACATGGACAGATGTAAAAGAAGAACCACAAATTAAAGCTGAAGTAATATCTAACCAAACTGTTAATTCAATAAAGGGTAAAGGAGGTGAAAATATATTTAATACTACATTAAGTTTTTCAAATAGAATTAATGAAAGTGATGTAATAAAAAGAGAAGATAAGCTAATGTATGATAAAATTACAGGCAAGTTAATTAATGCAATTGTTGTGAGGTATTATGAAAATAAAGATAAAATAAAAGAAGAATCAGAAGTAATTAACGGCAAAGGAATCAGAGGTAGAAAATATTATATAACAGGAGATTTAGAATATGAATTTGAAAAAGACCCAAATGATGAATGGACATATTTAAAAAAATATCATTTAAATGGGAAGGTTGATAAAGAAGAAATTAAATTTAAGAATGATAAGTTCCCCTATTTATATATAAATAATAGCGAACAAGTATATGAGCAGAGTTTTTATTTTGACGGAGTAATTGCATCTAAAAAATATATTTCAGACGGAGCTATTATCTATAAATCATGGTATCATAGCGGCACAATCGGAAGTTTTGAGGTTACTAAAGGTTCAGAGAAATTGGTAAATAGGAGATTTGAGGAGAATTATTGGAAAAGCAATTCCTTAACATCATCAATAGTCGGTTATCAGTATTTGAACACATCGGATACACAAACAAAAAATTCTTTAAAATTTGGAGACGAAATAAAAATAGGTTTATCGGAAGACGATTATAGTATAGTTTTTAATAATGTGCTTTATCCACTCTATGATGATACTCAAATGAATTACGACACTTTTGAAAGAAAGGTCTATAAGACACAACAAGAAATTTCAGTCGATGCTCAAAAGATAGTCGATAATGAAAGAATTAAACAAATAATTACAAGTGAAATTCATTCCTATTGTTTCGATACCCCTAATTGTGGCTTGTATCAATTCGGAACATGCCCATTAATTTTTAAAAAGGTAAACAATCGATTAATGCTATACACTATATCTTATGGTGAATAAAAATAATATTACAGCGGAAGCCGAAAAGCTGAACAAAGAGTAGGCTATAAAAACTATCAAAATGAAACTACCCCATTTAATAATTTTATCATTTATTTCGATATTTTTTGTTTCTTGTTCTCAAAACTTAGACAGAGATAGCGCTAAGGTATTATTTGAAAACTCATCTGATATACCACATGTATTAGTCGGAGATTTCTCTCTTTATCAACAATATTACAAGCCAAAGGAATATCTATTAGCTTGTGAAAAATATGGACTTATGAAACTAGTAGATTCTTATGATAATTATAGGATGGGGTTAAATCAATATTGGAAATTTCAAGTTACTGATGAAGGTAAAAAATATTTTGTAAAAGAAGCTAGTTATTCTAAGGGTAAAGTTGCTCTACTAACACTATGTAGTCTTAAAGTAAAAGAAGTCACTGGCATCAAATTTCTAAACGAGGATAAAAGTAAGGCTTGTATAGAATACAAATTATGCTTAGAAGATATTACAAAAGCTGGAGAAATGTTTAACGAAGTTGAATATGCTTCTGGAAAAGCAAAAGAGTTTCAAATAAA
Source organism: Bacteroidia bacterium (assembly GCA_050186075.1). Lineage (GTDB taxonomy): Bacteria > Bacteroidota > Bacteroidia > SXHM01 > SXHM01 > SXHM01. The sequence goes on along the minus strand of JBFWYU010000044.1, from coordinate 5,078 downwards.
TAATAGTAAAATAATAACTTTTAATGTAATAGGTGAAAAATATGATGATGGTTGGAGGTTAAATTTTAAAGTGCCAGAGAGTAATTTTCACACTAATTATAAATACTGGATGCACGGTAATAAAGATTTATGTAAAGAAAATGACTGAGGAATCAATTAAGGTCTAACAACAAATAAAACAAAAGTAAATCCGACAACATCGGACTGTATGCCCGACCACAGAAAGAGAGTTGCGACCTGCAAAGGCGTAACTCTCTTTCGCTTTTTAGACCAACCGCGACTTTACGACCTAACGACAAAAGAAGCACTGGCTATAACATGGGGTTGCCAAAATGCGGGGTGCTGTGCAACTTCAAACTGTATCACTTTCTACTTACATTTGTGCGGGTGGACACTTGAGCGCATCTAATACCCGCACTTCGGCAACCCCTCAAACGTTAGGTGCAAGCGTAAAGGACGACACAACAACCATCGACAGGCAGACAATTTAACAGAAAAAGTAAACCATTTTGACGAGTGACCAAAGACATACAGACCATATCAAAATCGGACATCAAGTAAGTCGACAATCCTTGCCGACCCTTCTGTATTTTTTATTTTTTCCCACCGCACTTTTTTTTAATTCAATTTTAGCCAACCGCACAAATGGCACATTTGGTTTTGCCCGACACACAAGCCGACCCTTCGCAAAACCAAAAGAGCCATTTTTTGCCAACGCACAGAATGACATTAGGACTTTAAATAATTATCTTAGCAACCTGACAATTTAAGAATGGCATTAAGCTGGAACGAAATAAAAGATAGAGCATTAAATTTCTCAAAGGAATGGGCTGACACTTCAAACGAAGAAGCAGACGCAAAACCATTTTTAGTTGAGTTTTTTAACGTGTTTGGTATAAGCAGTAAACGTGTTTCGACCTTTGAACACAGAGTAAAAAAACTGGACGACAAAGACGGTTACATTGACCTGCTTTGGAAAGGGACAATTCTAATTGAAATGAAAAGTCGAGGCAAAAACCTTGACAAAGCCTATCAGCAAGCAAAAGACTACACACACGGACTTAAACAACACGAATTACCGAAATACATTCTCATTTCTGACTTTGAAAACTTTAGACTTTACGACCTTGAAGAAGATAAAACTGTAGATTTTAAACTCAACGACCTTGTAAATAATGTTCAGCATTTCGGTTACATTTTAGGTTATCAAAAAAAGGTTTACAAAGAACAAGACCCTGCAAACATTAAAGCAGCGGAGTTAATGGGTAAACTTCACGACAGACTTGAAGAAATTGGATATACAGGACATCCATTAGAAGTTTACTTGGTTCGTATTTTATTTTTATTGTTTGCCGAAGACACAACAATTTTCAACAAGCAACAATTTCAAGAATATTTAGAACAACGGACAGCCGAGGACGGAAGCGACCTTGCTTCAAAACTCCAAGAATTATTTCAAGTATTAAATACACCAAAAGAAAATCGTTTTAAAAATCTTGACGAGCAACTTGCCGACTTTCCTTATGTAAACGGAAAACTTTTTGAAGAAAACTTGCCTACGGCAAGTTTCGACACAAAAATGCGTCAAGCCTTGCTTGACTGCTGTTACATTGATTGGAGCAAAATATCGCCAGCGATATTTGGTTCAATGTTTCAAAGTGTTATGAACCCAAAGGAACGCAGAAACTTGGGAGCACATTACACAAGCGAAACCAACATTTTAAAACTTATCAAACCGCTTTTCTTGGACGACCTTTGGAAAGAATTTGAAAGTATCAAAGACAACAAAAATAAACTTCCCGAATTTCATAAAAAATTAAGCACTCTAAAATTCCTTGATCCTGCTTGCGGTTGCGGAAACTTTCTTGTAATTACATACAGAGAATTACGATTGTTAGAATTAGAGATTTTAAGAGCATCTAATAAAACAGGACAAAGAGTATTTGACGTTAGAGAAATTATTTGGCTTGACGTTGATATGATGTGCGGAATTGAATATGAAGAATTTCCTGCACGAATTGCCGAAGTTGCAATGTGGTTGATAGACCATCAAATGAATATGCAAATTAGCAATGAGTTTGGACAATATTTTGTTCGTTTACCATTAAAAAAAGCAGCTAAGATTGTTCACGGAGACGCATTAGAAACCGATTGGGAAAATGTAGTTTCAAAAAACGAACTTTCTTTTATTCTTGGTAATCCGCCTTTCATTGGTTCTAAAATAATGAAGCAAAGCCAGCGTGACCAAATTGTAAAGCAGTTTGATAATGTAGAAGGAAGTGGAGTTTTAGACTATGTAACGGGTTGGTATATTAAAGCCGCTAAATTTATTCAAGACACAAAAATTAAAGTTGCGTTTGTTTCTACAAACTCAATTGTTCAAGGCGAACAAACGAGTATTCTTTGGGGACAAATGCTGAATAAATACAAAATCAAAATTCATTTTGCTCACCGAACTTTTAAATGGAGCAATGAAGCAAAAGGAAATGCAGCAGTTTATTGTGTGATAGTTGGCTTCGCCAACTACGACACTAATAACAAAAGCATTTTTGAATATGAAGATATTAAAGGCGAAGCCCACGAAATAAAAGCAAAAAACATCAATCCGTATTTAGTTGATGCAAAAGATTTATTGATAAACAAAAGTTCTAATCCAATTTGTAATGTGCCGAAAATGAGTTTTGGAAATATGCCATTAGACGGTGGGCACTTGCTTTTATCTGACGATGAAAAAAACGAATTTATTTTAAAAGAACCGAAGGCAGAGAAATATATTAAGCCTTTAATTTCAGCATATGAATTTCTAAACGGTGAAAAGCGTTGGTGTATATGGCTTGTTGGTGCTGAACCAAGCGAATTAAAGCTATTACCAAACGTTTTAAAACGTGTTGAAGCAGTTAAAAAATTTAGACTTGACAGTGTTGCTCCTTCAACTCAAAAATTTGCAGCAACTCCAACTTTGTTTCGTGACAGAAACCAACCCGAAACCTATATTTTAATTCCAAGCACGACATCAGAAAATCGAAAATACATTCCGTTAGGTTTTTTCGGCAAAGACGATATTGCAAATAATAGTTGTCACACAGTTCCCAATGGAAATCTATATCATTTTGGAATTTTAATGTCCTCAATGCATATGGCTTGGGTTAAATCTGTTTGTGGACGATTAGAAAGTCGTTTTAGATATTCAAAGGATATTGTTTACAACAATTATCCTTGGCCAGAAACCCCGACCGATAAACAACTCAAAGCTATTGAAACAGCAGCACAAAAGGTTTTAGATGCAAGATTGGAATTTCCTAAAAGTTCATTATCCGATTTATACGACCCCTTGACAATGCCACCAGTTTTAATAAAAGCACACAACGAGTTAGACAAAGCAGTTGATTTGGCTTACAGACCGCAACCGTTTACAAGTGAAGCCAACAGAATGGTGTTTTTATTTGAATTATACGAAAAATATACGGCAGACCTTTTTACAAAAGAGAAAGTAAAGAAATCAAAGAAGAAAGAATAGTGAATAAATTATATAAATATAGACCGCTTTCAGAATTTCTATTTAAAGAACTACTTTATCAAGAACTATATTTTGCTTCTTATAACGAACTGAACGACCCTTTAGACCTTAGTGCAAGAATTGAATTTACTGTAGAAAAGGAAGAACAAATAGAATATCTGATTTGGATTTTATTCAAAACGACATTATCAATTTCTGAAACAGAAATTCCAGTATCTGAAAAAATTAATAATAGTAACCTTATTGAGTTTAATAAAAATGATGTTGCAAGAATTTCATTAAGGAAAAACATCTTTAACAAATTAACTCAATTAAAAACGGAACATAGTTTTATTTGGCTTGACCAAATAGAAAACGTAATTGCAGATGCAGTAAAAGAAGAACAAATCACGTTCAATGTGAATTTTCTTAATTTCAAAAACGAACTTCAACGCTTAACAAAAAAGTTTCTTGAAAATAGCTATACGACTTGCTTTTCAGCTACAAACAAGGACTTTCTAATGTGGTCGCATTATGCGAGTAAGCATTCGGGAATTTGTTTAGAGTTTACACTTGAGCATTCAGCACAATTTCCTTATCTAATGAAAGGTCGCAGAAAAGCCGACCACGACAACTATCTACAAAGAATTTCTAATTGGCAGATTGACGAAAAAATATTTTGGGACAGAATACGGGAAGTAAATTATCAAGACGAACAACCATTCATTAATTTTTTTGACTTCTCTCCTGTTTTTGATAACGAACACGACTGCGACTTAATTGGTTTGTCTAAAAGCTGGACACACAGGTTTGCACAGGAATTAGAATGGGTGTTTTCCACGAAAACAAAACCCTGGAACTATGAAAAAGAATGGAGAGCAATTGAAATAAATTTTGGAGAGCCACAACACCCCGAAGAAAGAATTAGACATTATCCCATAGAGGTTTTATCAAGTATCTACTTCGGAATACGGACACCAGAAAACACAAAAAAAAGAATACATAATATTTTCAAGAAACTAAGGAAAGAAATTCAGTTCTATGATTGCAAACCGACAAATGGAAGAGATTTGGATTTTGAAATTTGGGAATACTATGATGATTAAAAAAGCCTGCGCAATTTGCAAGCACATTTAAAAACCGCACAAACAACCGCACAGACCAAAGTTTTTAAAAGAGCTTGCAAAGCCGACCCAAAAGAAAAATTGAATTAAAAAAAATTCCAACGCTTTAAAAAAAAATAAAAAATACGCAACGCACAGCCGACACTCAATGACACGACAACTCAATAAAGACAATGGTTTACAAGCACGGAGGACAGAACGCCAGCACCTAACAGCGGCTTGGCGTAATGGCGGGTTCAGTGCTTCGTATGACAGTTTTGTGGTAGGTTCAAGTGCAGTTCTTCGATTGAACTTTTGTGCTAAAAATCCGCCACTACGCCAAGCCGCAAAACGTTACCTGCAATGCTTGACGACCGTGCTAACACGAAACTGACTGCAAAAAAATAAACGATGACAAGACAAATTTTACTTATGGGATTTATATCTGGACTTCTTGGACTTTTTGGTTGTAATACTAA